>NZ_AYZK01000001.1:192495-800231 GCF_001436135.1 Lacticaseibacillus thailandensis DSM 22698 = JCM 13996 | reverse complement strand
ACTGGAACGTAACGGGGTTTGGCAGTGAAGCAAACTGATGATGACACTCAGTGCTTTACTTTCTCCCCTGATGCGCATATAATGACTTACAAAAGGTAAGAAGGAGCGTGATAGCATGGTTAAGGTAATTACAGATGACAACTTTACTACCGAAACTGGTACTGGCGTAACCCTGACCGACTTCTGGGCAACTTGGTGTGGCCCGTGTCGGATGCAGTCTCCAGTGATTGAGAAGTTGGAGCCAGAAATGCCTGAGGTGAAGTTTACCAAGATGGATGTGGACGCTAACCCGGACACCCCGAAGAATTTTGGTATTATGGCCATCCCAACGTTGTTGGTAAAGAAGGATGGCGAAGTGGTTGAGCGGATCACGGGGTACCATACCGGTGACCAGTTGGCCAGCATCTTGAAGAAGTACACTGATCAGTAAGCGTTGGTCGTGTTTGAGGCGTCCCTTTGGTGGGGATGCTTTTTTTGTACAAAAAATGGTCCCACAGGTTAATTACTGTGGGACCATTCCGAGCCGGCGCCCGGCGCTGGTTACGCCAGTGCTGGTGGCGCGGCGTTGCAGTTACCGTATCTTGCAAAACCACGGTAATGGTTTACAATTAAGACTTCCTTGTTGATAAATCGTTGTAGAAGGGTTGCTCTTCACCCGGATCGACACTCAGCGTTAAGATGACGTGATCATGGTGGTTTTCACAGGCCCCCTCGACGGTGTGGCCGAGCGCTTGCTGCACCAGCTGTGCCAGGAAACCAGCCTCGAGCCGAAAATCGGTGGCGTTGCCACGCAAATGCAGGCGTTGGTTTACCACGGGACCACCAAGTGTATATGTACGTACTTTGTTCTTGATTTTTTCAGGGCTGAGCTCCCCAAAACCCATGGCCGCAAAGGTGCTGGCAATTTGGTCCTCAGGTACGTTGAGGTGCGCGGCTAAGCTCCGACCAGCAAAGTATAAGATGCCCTCGGCCCGTTCTCCCAACAATTCCGGTAGCATGAGGTCCCGGAGCAGAATTTCCCCCGCGTGGGGGTGTTGATCCGCGTTTTGTAGTAATTCTAAGTATTGTGCGTCAGCCATGATGGTTCCTCCTCGTTTGACTACACCAGTATACCGAAATATTGCGGTAAAAGCAGTATGCAATGACCGTAATTTTCGTTAAACCCGGGTAGGTGAATAGTTGAACTTATCGTGATGGCGGTGAACAATAGGAGTAACGAACAAAATGGATAGTAAAGGTGGCAAAATAATGGATGCAACGGCACCAATTGGTTTCATTGATTCTGGTGTGGGTGGTTTAACGGTCGTGCGGGAAGCTCTACGGCAGTTGCCCCACGAAAACGTCCTGTTTTTAGGTGATCAAGCGCGTTTACCGTACGGCCCCCGTCCGGCTGCACAAGTGCGGGCATTTACTTGGCAAATGGTCAACTACCTGCGTACGCAACACATCAAGGCGTTGGTGATTGCCTGCAATACGGCCACGGCAGCTGCTTGGCACGATATCCAGTCGCGGCTCGACATCCCCGTCATTGGGGTGATCGTCCCGGGCGCCCGGGCAGCCGTTAAGGTCAGCACGGGTGGCAACATTGGGGTGGTAGCTACTGAAGGCACGGTTGCTAGTGGTGCTTACGATGATGCGATTCACCAGCAAAATCCGGCGTTAACGGTCAGCAGTTTAGCCGCACCTAAGTTTGTCTCCCTGGTCGAAAGCAACGAGTACCGGTCGGCGCTAGCCAAGCAAGTGGTGGCGACCACATTGGCCCCGCTGGCGGCTAAGCATCCCGACACGGTCGTCATGGGGTGCACGCACTACCCATTGTTGCGGCCGTTTATTCAGGCTGCTCTCGGCGATGACGTGACCCTGATCGACCCCGGCCGTGAAACGGTCGTGGAGTTAGGTACCGTGTTGGATTACCTGGGGCTCGCAAATCATGCTGACCACGATGGTAGCCGCCATTTTTACACCACGGCGAGTCCGGCGATGTTCAAAGATATTGCTAGCGACTGGTTAGGTTTGGATCATTTGGACGTGCATCACGTGGACATTGAGCACGAGCCTGACCACTTTGTAGCTGTCGCTGAACTTGGTGCTTCGATCCCGCAGTCAGCAGCAACCGGGCATGAGCAGACGGTGGTCGTGGCTTCGAAAAATCCGGGTAAGGTCCGGGAGTTTGTTGATTTCTTTGGGCCCCGCGGTATTAATGTGCGGAGCTTGGCTGATTTTGACGACTTGCCTACAGTTGACGAAACCGGGACCACCTTCCTGGAAAACGCGCGGCTCAAGGCCCGTGGTTACAGTGAGGCGCTGGGGTTGCCGGTCATCGCTGACGATTCTGGGTTGATGATCGATGCCCTGGACGGGGCCCCGGGAGTCTTGTCGGCGCGGTACGCGGGTGACCACAATGATGCAGCTAATAACGCCAAAATGTTAGCCAACCTCGCCGGTGTACCCACGGCCAAGCGGACGGCTCACTTCCACACGACGTTGGTGTGGGTGGACCCAGCCCGGCCAGATGACGACGTTGAAGTTGACGGCGAAGTTGATGGGCGGATCACGGTGATGCCCGCAGGTGATAACGGCTTTGGATACGACCCGTTCTTTTACATTCCGGAACAGGGTAAAACCATGGCGGAAATGTCGCCCGCAGAAAAGAACCGGTACAGTCATCGTGGTAATGCGCTACGGGCCTTGGCCGCATTGATGGATGCTGATCCGGTCCGCTTTGGCTTACCCAAACAAGCGCAACAACCGACCACACAGCCCACAACGGAGCCACAGGTGAACGAGGACCTGGAGGAGGAGTAACAATGAAAATCTTGGTGGCGAGTGATACTCACGGGGATGATTTGATCCTGCAGGAATTATTGACGGAGTATCCGCACATGGATGGTTATTTTTACTGTGGTGATTCCGAGCTACGCGCTAGCAATCCGCTCTTCCAGCAGTGGCAGGCCGTCCAAGGCAACATGGACTACGACCCCGATTTTCCGTTGACCTTGACTGCTCACGTTGCGGGACACACCATCTTTATGGCACACGGCCATAAGTACGCTGTTGGCTGGCGCCGTGATGAGCTCGTCGCAGCGGGTCAGGCGGTGGGTGCAGACGTTATCCTGTACGGCCACACGCACGTGGCACTGGCTGAGGTGCATCAGGGCATCCTGGTGGTTAACCCTGGTAGCATTAGCCAGCCGCGGGGTGAGTTGGCGTCGTTGGGAGGCATGTATGCAGTGGTGACCGTCGATGATGATGGCCGGCGCGTAGAGTACGGTACCCGGACGCAGGGCATCATCCCCAAGTTAACGCGCACCTTTGCAGTGTGAAAGCCTAATTAAGTACACAAAAATACGGTTCACCCATCATGGGGCGAACCGTATTTGCGTTAGTGGCCTTATTTCATGAACACGCCCTTGTACAGCAAGATGGCACAGATACTGGCCAGCGTTGGCGCCACAACCGGAACCCAGGCATAGGCCCAGTCCGAGCTACCTTTGTGCTTCAACGGTAACAGTGCGTGCACGATGCGTGGTCCGAGGTCACGGGCTGGGTTTAGTGCCGGACCAGTGGGCCCACCGACACTGGCGACCAGCGTGAGGACCAGGAAGCCAAGGGCCAGGTGCGCTGTACCAAGGTTATTCTGAAAGAACGGTGCCTTGGTGATCCCCAGGGCCCCGAAGAAGAGGATGAAGGACCCGACAAATTCGTTGACAAAGCCGTTGAGGCGGCTCTTACTGGCACTGATGGTGCTGAATGTGCCCAGGATATGTTGCGGGTTGGTGGTCATATCGTAGTGCGGCTTGTAGGCAGCCACCACGATGAGTTGGCCCACGATGGCACCCGCAAACTGTACCAGAATGTACGGGAGTACCTCACTCCAGCTAAAGAGGCCGGCCACAGCTAGGCCGATGGTGAAGGCAGGGTTAATGTGGTTGCCAGAAATGGACCCAAAGAGTAAGGCAGGGATCATCACCCCACAACCGTAACCGAATGCAATGACTAGCCAATCCGATCCGTTACCCTTGGTCCCTTTGAGATCCACGTTGGCCACGGACCCGTTCCCCAAAATTACCATGATGGCGGTACCGATAAATTCGGCGATCAGGCGTGTGCCTAAAGCGTATGTCACGAGTAAATCCTCCTTGAAATTACGAGCTTGATTTAGGTGCTACTTATGTAACGATTCACAAACCTTAACAGTGTACCAGATTTGTATCCTAGTGTCATCCAGAGATTGCTGCGCCCGGTAATGATGAAACCACGTGTGGTGAAGGTTATGTGATGTTCGTGCGCCGGGATTGAAGAAAGGTTGAAGCTTCTCGTTGGCCCTGTTGTTTCGGTAATGGACAGGGTACAATAATATTCAAGGGCGGCAATCGACGCCAGCCTGACAAGCATACAATCGCTTACAAAAAACAACCGGGTGGTAGTACGCACCCATTGCAACCATGATAGTTTGGGGGAATATACATGTTAGACAAAACCGTTGAGGATATGCTAATGGTGAACCGCGAACATTACGTGATTCCGGCCTCCATGGTGGCGACGGTACAAGCCGATAATTCGCTGACCCACGCTTTTTTGGTGTTAACGAAGGTTCGGTACGCACGGATTCCCGTGCTGGATGGTGACCAGTTCGTGGGCCTCATCTCCCTACCCATGGTCACCGAAACCATGTTGGGGTTAGACAGCCTCAAAATTGAACAGCTTGACGACATGTGCGTGCGCGACGTGATGGATACGGACGTGACGACGGTCGACAACCCATACGCGCTCGAGGAAGTCATGCACTTGCTGGTCAATGATCCGTTCTTGCCGGTGGTCGCAAGTACCGGTGAATTCACCGGCATCGTGACCCGGCGTGAATGGATGAAGAGTCTTAACTACATTTGTCATGATTTAGGCAAGGACTATGAGGTGACCCCGAAGACGACGGTTCACGCTGGTCACCATCAATAAACGGCAAACAAATTCCCCAATGACCCGTGGCACCGGCATGACCGGTGTGGCTCAGGTGATTGGGGGAATTTTTGTTACCCACTGAATTTAGTGCGGTGCTTTGTTGGTGCTTGGTGCGGTGCGTACGGCAATCCCGGCTGCCTGTAACGCGTCAACGTAGGCCGTTAGGAAGCGTGCCCGCACCGCGGCCTGAGTGCCGGGCTTAGCCGTGAGGCGCACCTGGTAAACCAGGTTACCCCATTGGGAGGGTACGAGGCCAACCAGCTCAGGTTCTTTGATGAGGTCCTGTTCTTCAGGTACCAGCTTAGCGTTGACTGCTTTAACGACCGTTTCAATACTACTGGAGTCGCTCGCCCCCCCGACTGGCAGGTCCACCAGCGAAATCATGGCGTTACGCGACAAATTCTGGACAATTGTGATGTTGCGGTTAGGAATGTAGTTCAGTGTCCCGTCAGAGCTGACGACCTGCGTGGTGCGAAGACCGACGGCGCGAACGGTCCCACTAATGTCGCCGAGTTTTACGCTGTCGCCCACGTCCAGTTGGCCTTCAAGGATGATAAAAAAGCCGTTGACGATGTCACTGATAAAGCCCTGGGCACCTAAGCCGACCGCAATGCCGACAATCCCAGCACCAGCAAGGAGTGTACCGACGGGGATGCCGAGGATGCTGAGCAGGGTGTATAGATAAAAGAAGATGATTACGTACCCATAGATGTTCAGAATCAGCATTTTAACGGTCGCAAAACGGCTACCGGCTAACTGACTATTTTCGTAGTGGCTAAAAATGCGCCGAATCAAGTACTTACCACCACGGTTTAGTAGAAAGAAGAGTACGCTGGCAATGGCGATGAGTATGGCGCGGCTAATGACGGTGGCCTGAATGTTAGCCCAGTCAATACGGTTGAACCAATGGTCGGCTTTGGTAACGGTGGTGGTAACCGACTGACTGGTGGCTTTAGCGCTAATGGTTGGCACGATCAATTCCCCCTCGTGAAACGTTCACTTAATTTTAGCAAAAAAGGTCGACGGGGTCGCGCCTAACTACAGCTTTGCTGACCATTTCCACTTAATTTTAATTGATAAAACCGGCACAAAAAATTGAATGCGTGTTCATTTGATGATATTCTGTATTTAATTGGTGGTCGTGCTATTATTAGCGTCACCTATTAATGATGACAGCGAAAGGGAGTTGAGCCATGACTGGTGGAACAATTGCACTCATCATTGCGGCAGTCGCATTTTTGATTATTGCCCTCGGCATTTTCATTGTGTGCGTTAACTTGGGGAGTGTCAGCAAGGATTTGAAGAACACGGTCGCCGAAACAAACAAGACGTTGGCAACCATTAACGGGGAGCTTGGTACCGTCACCAATGAGGTGGAGGAACTGCTCGTGAAGACCAATGATTTGTTAGCCGACGTTAACAGTAAGGTCAAGACCATCGATCCGGTGTTCACCGCAACGGGCGATCTCGGTGAGAGTGTTTCGGACCTGAACCATGCTGCCCGTGATTTGACTGGTAGTATCAATAAGACCGCAAAGGCGACGGGCGGATTGGCGGCCTTCCGGGTCGGCCGAACCGCTTGGAGCGTGTTACGAAAAACAATGTCTAAGAACCGGAATAGCAACGAGGAATAGGGGGTCCCATTAATGTCTAAAAAGAACCACTTTTTGCTAGGTTTTATTTTAGGTGGCGCTAGTGCGCTGGCTGCAACTTACCTCTTAACACCACAAGCAACCGATGAATTGAAGAAAAAACTGAAGTCGGGTACGAATGAGCTATCCGACCGGGCAGCTGACTATTTTGACTTTGCCAAGGACGCCACGGAAGACTTTCGGACGAGTGCCGAAGAGTTCGTGACGGGTCTCAAGACCAAAATTACGCCGAATGAAGACGGTGATATTTCCGCCTTTACCAACGCAACGGCGGCCATTCGGACCAAGTTAACTGGTAACAGCGCTGATGATGATGCCGACTTTGATGATATCGTCGTGGACGGTAAGAGCGCCTTTGGCCAGGCTAAGGATGCCGGGGTTGAGGCGGCTGATGATGTAGCGCCAGAAGCGACCGCTGGTGATGCGGAGGGCGCCGACGTGGCTGCTGACACGCAGGTAGCGACTGACGGAACCGCTACGATTGGTAGCGATGCTGCTGGTAGTGATGCCCCGACTGCGGACACACCAACTGCTGACGCGGACACACCGACGGACAACCAGTAGGCAGGCGCAAAGGGTAGACGAACACTTTATTGGTCGTTGACCAAATAAGAAAGCTGTTACCATGATCCGGTTCGGGTTGGTAACAGCTTTCTTATACGTTAAGCGGACCAACCATATGCAAACGAAATGGGGAGTAAAGTAGTGACGGACAAGACGATTTTTTTTGATTTCGATGGTACCATTGCCGATTCCGAGCGTGGCATCGTGGATAGCATCAAGTACATGGTGCGGCAACGGCGACTCAAGCCGTTGACTGACGCGCAGTACCGGACCTGGATTGGGCCCAGCTTAACCTACAGCATCAATCAGTTTTACCCCGAGTTGGATGCGGCCGGAGTGGACCGGGCCATTGAAAGTTACCGGGTCTATTACGAAGCACGGGGCATCTTTGAGGCTGACTTGTATCGTGGCATCACGGATAGCTTGCAGGCATTACGGGCAGACGGGTTCCACACGGCCGTGGCGTCCTCGAAGCCAGAAGCAATGGTCGTACGGTTAGTGGACCACTTTGACTTGGGTCCACTATTCGACGGGGTCTACGGTGCGTCCATGGATGAGCACACCCGCGTGAAGAAGGCCGACGTGCTCGCTTACGCCATGCGCAACCAGCACGCCCTGCAGGACCACTCCGTGATGATTGGTGACCGCTTTACTGACATCAAAGGTGGTCAGGCCAACGGGGTGAAAACGCTGGGCGTGACTTATGGTTTTGGCGACCGGCAGGAACTAGTAGATGCTGGGGCGAACAAAGTCGTCGACCACCCGACGCAACTTGTGGCGGGTTCAAGCGCCTTAGCCGGGTAAAGTAGATCAAAATAGACGTAGCGACCGTACGTCCTGCAATGGACAACGGTTGCTACGTCTATTTTTGTGGTTAACCACTAAGGTTCGATGACCTGCAGCGTCTTTTGTGTGTGGGTAAATGGTTCGTTACCGTTCTCCGTGATGTGGATGCAGTCCTCGATGCGGACGCCCGCAAAGCCGGGTACGTAAATGCCGGGTTCAATGGAGAAGCACATACCGGGCCGTAACTCCATATCGTTACCTTCCATGATGGACGGGAATTCGTGGGTGCTGGTGCCGATACCGTGACCGAGGCGGTGGTTGAAGTATTCACCGTAACCGGCTTTGGTGATAATGTCTCGGGCAATCTTGTCCAGACTAGCTGCGGTCACCCCTGGCTTGGCGGCATCCATGGCGGCGAGGTTGGCCTCCAGGCACACTGCATGAATTTCGCGCTCGCGCTCACCCACCTGACCAAAGGCGACGGTCCGGGTCGCGTCACTGTCATAATCCTGGTGAACGGTCCCCAGGTCAAACAGGACCATCTGGCCTGGCTGCACCTGGTTCAGCTCAGGGCCGCCGTGGGGATTGGCCGCGTTCGGGCCGGCCTGCACGATGGTGTCGAAACTCATGGACATTACACCTTGCTTCATCATGGCGTAGTTGATCTCCGCCACGACGGCTTGCTCAGTTACGCCGGTGTGGAGGGCAGCGAACCCGGCAGCAAAGGCGGCGTCAGCTTCTTGACCGGCTGCTTCGAGCAACGCGATTTCGTCTGGCGACTTGATGAGTTTCTTTTGTTCAATGAACCGTGATGCATCAGCCGGGAACGTAGCGTCAGGAAACTGCGCGCGAATGGCATCATAGCGGTAGACGGGCAGGTCATCCTTTTCGATGGCCCACTGAGCCGGGTGTCCCACACGGCTGCGGATGGCGTCGCCAATCAAGCCAAAGGGATCCTCGTGGTCGAGGTACCCCTGGACATCGTATGTCCACCCGCTGCGCTTGACCTCCTGGATGGAGAGGGCTGGGGTGAACAGGAACGGATCGTGGTCGGGAAAGACGAACAGGGCAGTCACCCGTTCCTCAGGATCCTGGAAGAAGCCACTGAAGTAGCTAATGTTGGTGGGATTACTGATGTAAGCAATGTCCAGTTGCTGGTCTTGAAGCCACTGGGTGAGTTGCTGTAAGTGTTCATTCATGAATGTGTTCCTCCTTTGGTTAGCGTCGTTGGACGTCTGCTCATAGTATAGCATATGAGAAAAACAAAACGTTAGTGTTACGCGAATGGAAACGGTTAAATGAAAACGCCCGTGTGTCAAACGATTAGAAGCGCCTTTGCCAAATACTATTGAAAATGTCATGAAAAAAGCGGTGTAAATAGCGGTAAAACGCTTGCATTCCGGCCGGTTATCTGCTATCTTATACAAGACAAATCAATCAGCATTCGATGATAAAGATAGTAATTTGAAGGGACGATTTGAAACAATGGAGAAACAAGCAATTACAATTTATGACGTTGCCAGTGAAGCAAAGGTGTCGATGGCCACCGTATCCCGGGTGGTTAACGGTAACCCGAACGTGAAGGCTGCAACTCGTCGCCGGGTATTGGACGTAATCGACCGTCTTGACTACCGGCCAAATGCGGTCGCCCGGGGATTAGCTTCCAAAAAGACGACCACGGTCGGGGTAATCATTCCTGACGTCACAAACATGTTCTATTCCAGCTTAGCGCGGGGCATTGACGACGTGGCCTCGATGTACAAGTACAACATCATTTTGGCCAACTCGGATGAGAACAACCAGAAAGAAGTCCAAGTGGTCAACACGTTACTGGCCAAGCAGGTGGATGGCTTGATCTACATGGGTCGTTCGATCAGCGACGAACTGCGGTCCGAATTTTCACGGAGCAAGACGCCGGTGGTGCTGGCGGGTTCCGTTGATCCGGATGAACAGTTAGCGAGTGTCAATATCGACTACGTGGCCGCCGTTAAGGGTGCCACCAAGCAGCTGTTGGACGCTGGCAATAAGAAGGTCGCCTTGGTTACTGGACCGCTGACCGAGCCGCTGTCCGGGAAGTACCGTCTGCGTGGTTACAAGCAGGCTTTGGATGAAGCTGGCATCGCGTATGATGAGAGTCTAGTCTTTGAAACTGAGTATAGTTACCAGGCTGGGTTAGCCGTCTTCAAGCAGATTCAAAAGACGGGTGCTACGGCCGCCCTGGTCAGTGACGACGAAATGGCCGTTGGGGTGCTGAACGCCGCTTTGGATGCCGGTGTGCAGGTACCAGACGACTTCCAGATTATTAGTAGCAACAACACGAAGTTGACGCAGATGACGCGGCCACAACTGACGTCGTTGGATCAGCCCCTGTACGATATCGGGGCCGTGGCAATGCGCCTGCTGACGAAGTTGATGAACAAAGAGGGCATCGACGAAATTACCGTGCGCCTCGGCTTTGACATCACCCAGCGGAACACGACCAAGTAGTAATATTTGAACATGATACCTTGATAAGGCTCCTCCCTGTGGGGGAGCCTTTTTTGGTCGCCCGTAGCGTCGAACATTAGGGCTACGCAAAACAAAACCACACCGTCAATCCCGGCTATGCCTAGAGTGACGGTGTGGTGTGTGATCGTACTGTTACTGTTGCGTTGACACTGACGAACTAACTGCAGAGGACGAACTAGCCGGCGTTGTCGGCGCGGAGTAACTTGATGCCGAACTACTGGAGCTGGCCGCGGCACTACTACTGTACAGAATGCTTGAACTGCTGGACCTGACGGCGCTGACACTGCTACTACTGCTGCTTGCCGCGCTGCTGGCAGTCGCGGCCTTCTTGGCGGCGTCCTGTTCGGCCTTGGTGGTCGTCTCCGCGTTGGCGCTAGCGTCAGCGGACTTCACGGACGTGACCTTCCCGTACCCGTTGTTGGCACCATCCATGTAGTTCCAGAACAGGCGGTAGTTGTTGAAGGTACCACCGATGGCAAACTCAGGCTTGAAGGCACTCGGCGTCCAACCATTGTACAGGCTGGTGACGGTGTCGCCACTGGTTTTCACCGTTTTACCGTTAAACGTACCGGACCCATTTGGCAACCCAGTCAGCGCATTGACCTTGACTGCCTTCACGTTGCTTGGTCGTGCCAACGTTTGGTGGAGCTTAAATTTGCCGGGAATCAGCTGGTAAATGGCGTTCATTGACGCGGACCAGTAGGTCTCATTCAACCGGCTTTGGTTGGCACCCAGGGAGAATGAATGACCGTAGTTGTTGTCGTAACCCATCCAACTAGCCATGGTCAGGCCGGGGGTACTGCCGATAAACCAGATGTCCTTATCATCGTTACTGGTACCGGTTTTGGCAATCATGTTGTCGGTATTAAAGTTGGCCAGGTAATTGACGGTGGTCCCAGTCCCCCGCGTCACGACTCCGTGCAGCATCTTTTGCATGATGTAGGCGGTACTCTTGCTGAATACCTTAGTGGAGCCACCCTTGTGCTTATAAATGGCTTTACCAGAAGGGTCGGTGATGCTACTGATCATGTAGGCGGTCGCGTGCCGGCCGTTATTGGCAAAGGTGGAGAAGGCGCTGGCTTCCTGTTTGACGCTGACACCGTAGTCAGAACCACCAAGAGCAAAGCCGAGCTTGGAGTAATCCTCCTTGGTGAAGGTGGTGATGCCCATCTTCTTGATGTAACTAGCCACGTTAACTTTCTGCTTGAGAACATTGTACAGGTTAACGGCGGGAATGTTGTATGAGTTAGCGAGGGCGTAACTAGCCGGCATGAAACGGTTAGCAATGGTGCCGCCAAAGTCACTAACGGAGTAGTTAGTGAAGCTGGTCTTGAAGTCAGCAATTGCTGATTCCGAGCCAATCAACTGATTTTCGATGGCGGGTCCGTACACAGCCATGGGCTTGATGGTTGAACCGGACGAACGCGTCGAGTAGATGTGGTTGATGCCTTTTTTGACCCCACCCACGAAGCCGAGGATGGCTCCGGTGTGGTTATCCAGCAGGACGGTCCCGTTCTGGACCGGTTCAGTAGCCGTTTCGGTCTTCCCGGTATTCGGGTCGGTGTAGGTATAGGTGTGGGTGGTGCCCCAGTTATCCCGGTATTCCCGCATAATGCTTTGCATCTTTTCGTACACTGGCTTAATCAGTGTCGTGTGGACGTGGTAGCCCTTGGTGGTGAGCAGGGTAGTCGCCTTATCCGTATACTCTTTTTTCAGGGAGGAGTCCGAGTTCAACTTCTTTGCACTGATACCATCGTTATGAGCTAACTGTTTGGTAAGGGTGTTTTCGGCTTCTAGCATCACGGAGTTATAGGCAAAGCCACTGGTGGATTCATCGGTCGCGTTGGTGCCCGTCCGCCGGAACGACGCGACGAGGTTAAAGCGCTTGGCCTGCTGGTACTGCTTCTTGGTGATGTACCCGGCACGGTACATACGGAACAGCACTTCCCGTTCGCGTTCCACGCCGTACTTCTGGTTATCCTTCAGGGAACCATCGGCGTTGTATGGCGTGTAAATAAAGGGACTTTGCGGCAAGCCCGCAATGAAGGCGGACTGTGCGATGTTGAGGTGCTTGGCCGAGACGCCAAAGATACCTTCGGCGGCCGATTCCACACCAGCAATGTTTTCGCCATCACTATTGCGTCCGAGGGTGGCAACGTTGAGGTAGGCGTTAAGAATTTGCGATTTGGTCATGTACTTGTCCACGCGCATGGCGAGCACAATCTCTTTGGCCTTACGTTTAAACGTGGTTTCACTGGACAGTAACTGCAGCTTTACTAGTTGTTGGGTTAGCGTAGAACCACCAGTCTGACTGCCGACGCCGGTGACTGAGGAAATGATCGCGCGTAGGAGTGACTTGGGTGTTACCCCATTGTTCTTGTAGAAGTCGGCGTCTTCAGTGGCCACAATGGCTTTACGCACCCATGGTGACATGTTTTTGTTGCTGACGGACTCGCGGACCAGGTCGCTCTTGACGGTGGCCATTTTGACGTTGTGCGCGTAGTACAGCGTGGCGGAGTCTTCGGTGTTCGTAACCTGCCGCGTCATGGCGCTCACGGTTGGTACGGGGGTCTTGTCGAGAATGGAGGCAAAGTAGCCTAGTCCGACCCCCAAAGCCAGAAAGCCAGCGCAGACCAGGCCTGCGAACAGGGCGATGACCAGGTGGCGAATCGTCTGCAAAACGGTATCAGCGTAAAGCGTCCATGTGGTACGCGAAAACGGCGGCAGCGGGTTGGCTACCGGTTGCTTGACCGTCTGTGGCGCTGGCTGCGTTGCTGTTTTGGTGCCGGACGTCCGTTGATGACGTCCTTGATGGTGGAGGCCGCGGTGAATGCGACGACCAATGCGGGTCCAACTGTGGCCCAGTTTATTGAAAAAATTACGCACGTTGAAGTCTCCCAGTACAATATGTAGGGTAGCCACCAAAGGGTGGTTACCATGCCAATTAAAGTGCTCAATTAAAACTGTTTGTACCTAAGTGTACCATGGGCAACGGCCACCGTCGTCGTGGCGGTTTTTACAATTGCGTTACCGTTGTTAGCAAAGCCACTAAGGATCCCGTCCAGTTGCCGCTGGCCGTCGTCGATATGCACCGGCCAACCGAGGCCCAATGCTAGCTGCCGGTAAGCGGGCATAATGGTGGCGGGCTCGGCCAATAACTGGTGGAGCTGTTTGAGAAAGGCGGTGATCAGGGCGGGTCGTGGGTCGGTGTGCGGCAACGTTGCCCACAACGCACCCACCGGCTGGTTGGCCACAATTGGCTGTGTGCGGGGCAGAGCCAGGTTAAGGCCCCAGCCGAGGACAGCGACGCGTTGTCCGCTTGGATCTTGGCGGATCCAAGCCAGAATGCCACTAATTTTGTTGTGACCCACGAACAGATCGTTGACCCACTTCAAGCGCGGGGTGGTTCCGCTCACGCTGGTACAGGCCCGGCTGGCGGCCACACCCGCAGCGGGCATTAACAGGGTCAGTTGGGAATTCGTCACTGGTAGCACGACGGTGAAGTACAGGCCGGTCCGCGCTGGTGAATCGAACTGGTGCCCCCGTTGTCCGACCCCGGCACTTTGGGCGTCCGCCAGCAGGGCAAAGGGGGCTCGACGTCCACTGGTTAGTTGACGTTCCGCCCACGCATTGGTGGAATCAATGGTCGGTACGTGCTCGCAGGGAATGTTCACACCCTGGGCGGCCAGCGCCGCCGTCAGGTCATCCGCGCGTGCCATTACTGGGCGAGGCGCACAATGGCGTCTGCGTAAATCGCCACGGCCCGCATGATGTCGTCGATGGTGATGTACTCATCCGGCATGTGCATGACTTCCGGTGCCCCGGGCATCTGTGCGCCGAAGGCAACGCCCCGTTTTAACATCCGACCGTAAGTACCACCGCCAACGATACCTTCTTGGCCCGGTAGGCCGGTATGGTCGGTGTAAACCGCCAGCAGCGTTTGAACGAGTGGATCGCTAGCCGGTACGTAGTGGGGTTCCTCAACGCGGCCGTGAATATCCACGTCAACCAGGTCTGAACCAATAGTACTTTCCATGGTATCCCGAATGGCTTCGGCGTCAGTTCCGTGTGGATAACGGATGTTAACTAGAATTGTTTGGGGACCGTCCTGTTCAAAGTGGAAGATGTCGGGACTGGCCGTCAATGGCCCCATCTTTTGGTCGGTTAGGGCGATATTGAGCCGGGCACCGTTAGTTTCCGCGTGCAAGAAGTCGGTGATCACGCCGAGGTACTGCGCACCGGCGGGATCCAGCTGTAACCCTTGCGTCTGGATGAAGGCGGCCAAGTAGGTACCGGCGTTGATCCCACCGGCAGGGATGGACGAATGTGCGCCCCGCCCGGTCAAAGTGATGGTGACACCGTTGTTGACGGGGGTAAAGGCGGTGTGCGTATCATTTTGCTGGTCGAACGCTGTAGCTTGTGATTGCAGGTTATCCGGAATCGTACCTGTCAGTGTAGCCGTCGCGGTGACGGGTACCATGTTGTCGCGGATCCCAGCCGTAAAGCCTTGCAGAGTTGTGGTTGCTGGCCGTGCCGCCACGTGGTGGAGGCTGATCTGGAAGTCCGCAATGCCCTTTTCGCCATTAATAATAGGAAATTCGGCGTCCGGCGAGAAACCTAATGTAGGATTTTCCTGGGTAGCCATGTAACGGGTCATACCGTACCACTCAGATTCTTCGTCGGTACCATAAATCAGGTGGACGCGTTTGTGTAGGGGCAGATTGAGGTCACGAATAACTTTCAAAGCGTAGTAAGCGGCGATGCCAGGGCCTTTATCGTCGGCGGTGCCCCGACCGTAAATACGGTTACCTTCAATGGTGGTTTGGAACGGGGTACGGGTCCAACCAGGGCCAGCCGGAACGACGTCCAGGTGGGCGAGCAGTCCTAAGATCTCGTCACCCGCACCCAGTTCAACGCGTCCGGCAACGTGTTCCACGTCAGCGGTGGTGAACTGATCACGTTGAGCAATTTTCAGCATAGTAGCCAGCGCTCGCGCGGGGCCAGGACCGAGTGGTGCCTCCGGGGTGGCGTGTTCAACGTCGCGTTCAGAATCAATTGCAACGAGTGTGGACAGATCCGCGATGATGTCATCACGATACTTAGCGGCCGCAGCCGCGTAATCAATGGCCATGGTGAATTCCTCCTTCGGGTGGTGCAGTAGCGGTACAAAATCAATATTTGGTTTAAGAATACCACATGCGGGCCATTATACGCGCTTGACCGTGGTAGTTTTACCCGTGAGTCCACGGTGCGCGAGGGCGGTTATTGTCTCCAGTCGCTAGGTGTGTCCAAGGCAGAGCTACGATCCTCACGCACCGACGTCGATTGATCCGATTGATCCCTGGCTTGCAAACATAGCCAATACAATGTATACCGGCACGAGATACTGGCAGTTCATTTTGCCCCGGCGTTTTGACCCCGTAGCAGGCCCAAGTGGTATTTGGTATGATGTGTAGTGTGCAACGGCACAGTTTTTCTACATACAAAACGTAAAATGGCAAATTATTTCCGGGATGGACCCGGTGAATGGAGAGAAAAATGACTTTAGCAATCATTGGTAGTATTAATTTGGACCAGATTTTTGCTGTGCAACAGATTCCCCACCCCGGCGAAACCCTCATCGCGGACAGCCTGACCGAAGCACCCGGTGGTAAGGGTGCTAACCAGGCAGTGGCTGCGGCCTTGAACGGCGTGGACGTTGATTTTATCGGCCGCGTGGGTGACGACGGCAGCGGCATATCCCTGCGCCAGTCGTTAGTGGCCAAAGGCGTTCAGGCCACGCACCTGATCACCGACACGCACGAGCCGACGGGACGCGCCGTGATCATGGTAGAGCCATCCGGTGAGAACCGGATCGTGGTGGCTAGTGGTGCCAATGCCGCCGTGACGATGGCGGACGTGCAACCGGTTCTGGAACAACTGGGCCCGGATGACTTTCTCATGGCCACCTTTGAATCCCCCATTCAGACCATTACCGACGCGTTTACTGCTGCTAAACAACATGGCGTCAAGACCGTGTTGAATCCCGCACCAGCTCGTCACGGGGTGCCGATTGGGCTATTGGCAGCCACGGATATTATCATCCCCAACGAGGGTGAAGCCACCGCGCTGACCGGCATCGACATGGTGGACGCAGCCGCGACGGCTGAAGCAGCGGCCACCCTGCGGCAACAGGGCGCCGGTGAGGTCATTATTACCCTGGCGGAACGTGGTAGTTATTACTCTGGCCCGAGTGGCGATTTTTCCGTTCCAGCCTATACCGTACAGGCGGTGGATACCACCGGCGCTGGGGACACGTTTATCGGCGCGTTTTTGAGTCAGTATGGTCAGGGCGATGTTGCGGCGGCCATCGATTATGCGACCGCCGCGTCGGCGATTGCCGTCGCGCATGCCGGTGGTCAGCCGTCCATCCCCAGTGCGGATGCAGTGACGGCATTTCTCAAGGAGGCACACTAATTTTGGCGCAGTACCAAACGTTTGACTTGATTCAGGAAATTATGCGTAACGACGGTAGCCGTTACTTTGAACTCGGCAATATTTACATGAATGGTGTGGCGGAACGGTGCGCCCTGGATGGGTACATTAAAGAAGTACGGATCATGCAACTGAACATTCCGCACAGTACCGCGGTGCGCAAGTATGAACAGTACATTAACGACCACTATGAATTTCCGAGTCTAAAACCCGACCACTGGGAAGAATGGGATAAACCCGCTGGCCCCATCGCTGACGCTTATCATGAAATTTTGCGGGCTAACCACATTCAGTAGTCATATAGTGGTGCGTTTTTACATGCAGGACAAAATGGCCCTCGTTCGACCAGTCTAACCAGTATAAATAATGTTAATTGGTGAAAGAAGGCTAATGATGAAGAATCACTGGTGGTGGTGGCTCGTAGCCGCCGCCTTGGTATTAATGGTGGGTGTGGGGTTACGGCACGATGCCAGCCTTTACTCAGTTCCCGTTGCGCAGGTTACGGCGGTGCACAACCATAAAGCACAAAAGGAAGTTGATTCATACAACAACACTGACTACCAAACCGAGCAGACGGTGACTGGCCGGTTGCTGAACACTGGTCGGCGTGGCCAAACCGTGCGTTTTAGCAATACTTATACGCGCTCCGGTGCCTTAGACAGTCCGCTGAAAGTGGGCAACCAGGTGTTTTTGACTCATTCTGGGCACAGTTACCAATTTCGGGATAATAAGCGTGACGTCGTTTTAGGTGTGCTGTTAGCCATCACGCTATTGTTGATTTGCCTGCTGGCAGCGAAGCATGCGGTGGTGATCATCGTCTCGATTGCGGCCAACACGGCGCTCTTTTTTGGGGCCATTCATTTGGATCTGCACCTTGGCGGTAATTATGGTGGGGCCATCTTTACTAGTTTGGTCGTCATCTTTACCATCGTGACCGTCCTGTTCGTCATTGGCTGGCGACCCGTGGGCTTGGTCATCGGGGCGGCGACCCTCTTGTCGACGATTGGTGCCGTCGCGCTTGGCTACGGCATTATGACGGCCACCAATTATGGCGGCATTCATTTACAACAGGTGCGGTACGTGACCCAGTCACCGGCGTTACTGTTTTACGTGGAGATCATCGTGGGTTCCCTGGGGGCCGTACTCGACGAAACGAGCGATATTTCGGTCGCCATTTTCCAGTTGAACGGTGGTGCGCGGCAACGGTTCAAAGCCGGGATGGATATTGGGCGCGCAGTCATGGGTCCACTGATTGCCGTGTTGTTCATGATTTTTATTGCCGACACCTTTGGCGAATCCATTCTGTGGCTACGCAATGGCAATAGTATTGCGCAGACAGTTGACTGGGTCATGGGGCTCGGCTTTGCTCAGTCCCTGATCAGCGCTTTTGGTATCGTACTGGCCGTACCCATTACTAGTGGTTTGGCGGCCTTGTTTGCCCGTAACCGGCGGGGGGTGGCGGTTGATGAATAATAGTATGCTGTTACTAGTGTTGGCCTTGCTCGTTCTCCTAGTGGCGGTCGGTGGTAAACGCGGTTTAAGCATCTTTATGAGCCTGATCTTAAATAGTCTGGTGCTGATGATCAGCGTGATCTTGATGGCTGGCGGTTTTTCACCCGTGTGGGTAGCCGCTGTCGCCGGGTTGCTAATTTTAGCGGCCACGATTTTCTTGACCAACAGCGACATCAACGTGGCGGGCCCGGCGTTCGTCTCAGCCATTATTGTTATGTTGGGCCTGCTGGTATTAGTCCTAGTGGTAGTGATTCACAGTCACGCCGCTGGCTTCGGGGCCGAGGACAGCGAGGACCTCGAGGGCATGGAGCTCCTAATTGGCGTGCGCTTCCAGCAAATCATGATTGCGGCCTCGTTGCTCAGTACTTTGGGGGCAATTGCGGAGGCGGCGATTGCTGTAGCTGCGGGCATCAACGAACTGGACGTGGAGCGTGATCATGCGGGTATTGTGCGCATGGGCCGGGAGATTATCGGCACGGCTATTAACACGTTGTTTTTCGGCTTTTTTGGCGGCTTTGCAGGATTGTTCATCTGGTTCAGCCAACTTAAGTACCCGTTATGGGAGGTTTTCAACAACAAGATTTTTGTAGCGGAATTACTGACTGTGCTTTTCTCGGTGGTAGCCGTTGTGCTGACGGTGCCCGTCACCACCTGGGTGGTAGGCCGCCGTGCACGTGCGGGTCGGGCGCAGAAGGGTTAGAATGGTGCTTATGTAGGAGGCGTGTTTATGATTTTCTTTATTGCGGATACACACTTCTTTCACCGCGACCTACTGGGTAATAACCAATTTGCCCCCCGGCTGTTTCCGTCGACTGACGCGATGAACCAAGCGATGATCGACGCGTGGAATGCCCGGGTGGACGATAATGACATCGTGTACCATTTGGGTGATATCGCCATGAACCCGGAAAACGTGCCGACTAACGCATCGGTTTTGGCCATTCTGGAGCAGCTACATGGTCGCATGGTGCTAATTAAGGGCAACCACGACTACCGGGCGTTGTTTAAGTACCTGCACCAACACGATCCACAATGGCACGGTCAGGATAAATTCACGTTTCATGATGTGGGTACCATTATCAAAGCCGACCATCGGCAGCTATTTTTGACCCACTATCCGATGATGATGGGCATTGTGCACCAGGTTCTGAATCTGCACGGTCACATTCATAACAGCTCTGTGTACCAAGCGGAGAACATCAATGTGGGGGTGGATTCGCCTGAACGTTCGCTGTTACCGCACCCATTACCGTGGGGCAGCCCGTTGACCGTTCCGGAAATTGAGGCCATTTATCAGGCTAAGTGGGCGGCTAACGCTAAGAATCGTATGTAAAACTAGGTACTTAATAGGAGAGAGGCAGGTGGAGTTGATTGGCTCAAGCAGAAGAAAAACCAGCTAGTAAGGCGGCCGCGGAGACACCGACCGTGCCGCCGCGTGTCATTCAAGTGGCGCCCGACATGCTGACCATCGATGGTCGACGCTACCAAATTGTGTATGACTACAAGGACGCGGTTGACCGGGAGACTATCAACACGCGATATGATGATATCCTGGCTAAGTATGATTATATCGTCGGTGATTGGGGCTACGACCAGCTACGGTTACGGGGCTTCTATAACGACGACAATAATCAGGCTGCGTCTGACCAGATAATTAGTCACCTGGAGGATTATCTTTACGAGTATTGCAACTTTGGCTGTGCGTACTTCGTGTTGCAACGGCTGGATGCTCCAGCGGCCAAACCCAAGCGCAAGCGGTCCCACCGGGGTGGACGTGGTCGGCGGCGTCACAGTGAGGACCGGCAAAACCAAGGCGATGGTAAGCAAACCCGGCAGTCCAACCAGCACGCTGGTAAGGGTCAAGAAGAAGGTCACCGGCGGCGTCGGCGCAACAATGATGCGCATAAGCATACGCAAGCCGGCAATAATGGTGACGGACACGCTGAACATCGTCGCAGTGAGCGGCGGCACCATGAATCTTCCGGACAGCATCCGTATACTGAGCGCCGGGCGGAACCAAAGCAGCCGCAACGGGGACACCACCAAGTGGCAACCACGAAGCAGGGTCAATCAGGGCGGCGCTTTACAATTCGGCGCTTGGATGACAAACAAAGTAAATAATGGAGTAGATTATTAATCGTGAGTAAATACAAAGGCTATTTAATTGATTTGGACGGTACCATTTATCGGGGTAACGAGCGTATCCCAGCCGCTAAACGTTTCATCGAGCGGCTGCAGGTAGCGCGTATTCCGTTCCTGTTTTTGACGAACAACACGACGCGGACACCAGAGACGGTCTGCGCGTTTTTGGCGTCCAAGCATGATATCCACGTCACGCCAGATCAAGTGTATACGCCATCACTAGCGACGGCCAGTTACTTGTTGAAGGTCAACCATGGGGATGTTAGCAACAAGTCAATTTACATCATCGGTGAAATTGGCCTCAAGAAAGCCATTTTGAGCACGGGCATCAAGATGAATGAACTCGATCCTGATTACGTGGTCGTCGGGTTGGACTACGACGTGACGTACCACAAGTTCGAGTTGGCCACGCTGGCCATTCAGCGCGGGGCGATGTTCATCGGGACCAACGAGGATACCAACCTGCCTAACGAGCGGGGGCAGGTGCCTGGTGCTGGTTCGGTGATTGCGCTGGTGGAACGCTCAACGCAACAACAGGCATTCTACATTGGAAAGCCCCGTCAGCCAATTATGGACGCCGCGCTGGCAAAAATGGGTTTGGACGCTGCGGATGTGGCGATGGTTGGTGATAATTACAACACGGATATCAAAGCGGGAATCAACGCCGGAACGGGCACCCTGCTCGTGTACACCGGCATTTCCACCAAGGAGCAAGTAGCCCGGCAAGAAATCCAGCCAACCGACCAGGTAGATAGCCTGGATGACTGGGAGGTTTAATGCTTAGCCGCGGGCGCCGCTGGGGGCGGCTGTTGCTACTGTGGTTAGCGCTAATTAGTACCATCATCGTGGTGGTGACCCTGTGCTCCATCCCGCTCTTCGTGGGGTGGATTCGTTGGGACCACCTGGACCGTGTGGCGGGCGTTAGTCCGGCGCGGTTGTTACATAATTACCTCAATATGTGGTCCTACCTGTACATGCCCTGGGTGCACCGGTTATGGTTGCCTGATTTTCGGGTGAGCGTTAACGGTGCCACCCACTTTGCCGACGTGCAGCATTTGTTTGTCTTGAACCTAATAGTGATGGTCGTGTCGTTACCACTTTCATGGCGGTGGCTGCAACAGTTGCGGCGAAATCAGCAAGGGTACGTGTTACGCACCAGCGCTTGGGGCGGGCTCGCCGTGATTATGGCCTTACTGGTGGCAATGGGCATCAACTTTAACGGTTTTTTCGTCATTTTTCACGAAGTGCTGTTCCGTAACCAGGATTGGGAGTTTGACCCGGCGTTGGATCCAATCATCAACGTGTTGCCGGAAGGATTCTTTGCCGCCTGCTTTGTGTTGGGGTTTGGATTACTGATCGTGGCGCTAGTAGTCATCTTGCGATGGGGACGCCGTGATGCCCGGCGTCACCAATAAATTGGGGTAGTGATGTAACGCATTAGCCGGAGGTGCGCCTTTCTATGGTAAAATTACCGTAGACACACGAAACGGAGGTTACGTCATGGCTGAGTACGTCACGGTTGCCGACCTGGTGAAGGCCGGTCATTTGGATGTAGTGAGTGGTCAGGAGTACCTGGACGAGCGGCGCATTACCGTCAGTGATATTTCTCGCCCTGGTTTGGAGCTGACCGGGTACTTCAATTATTATCCGCACGAACGGTTACAGCTGTTTGGGCGGACGGAAACGTCGTATACCAAAAACATGGACAAGGACAGTCAGATCAAGGTGTTGGAGCAGATGTGTGCCCCTGACACCCCGGCGTTTGTGGTTTCGCGGGGGTTATCCGCGCCCGCAGAAATGATTAAAGCTGCCACTAAGGCGCACATTCCGGTGCTGAGTTCGCAGCTACCAACGACCCGGTTGGTTTCATTGATTACCGACTACCTTGATGGTGAGTTAGCTGAACGTGATAGCATCCACGGAGTCCTGGTGGAAATCTTCGGGATGGGGATTTTGATCACCGGTGAGTCTGGCATTGGTAAGTCTGAAACCGCGTTGGAATTGGTGCAGCGTGGTCACCGGCTGATTGCCGACGACCGTGTGGACGTGCACCAGCAAGATGAAACCACCGTCATTGGTGAAGCACCGAAAATTTTGGACCACATGCTGGAAATTCGTGGGGTCGGGATCATCGACGTGATGGACCTCTTTGGCGCTGGCGCGGTGCGGTCGGCTACTAGCATTTCGCTGATCGTGCACCTGGAGAACTGGTCAGACGATAAGACGTTTGATCGGCTAGGTACCGGAGAGGATACGCAGGAAATCATGAACGTACCGGTACCACGAATTACCGTGCCGGTCCGTGTTGGGCGTAACTTGGCCATCATTATTGAAGTCGCAGCGATGAACTTCCGTGCCAAGCGGATGGGTTTTGACGCGACGGAGAAATTCAAGGCCAACTTGGCGCAACTCATCTCGCATAACGAAGCGGAAGATGAGGCGCACTAACAGGCCCAGTCATTAAAGGAGTTTGTCGATGTTTGCAGCTTTAAATCCCATTGCGTTGCAGTTGGGCGCATTGGAAGTGCACTGGTATGGCATCATCATCGCCTGTGGGGTGTTACTAGCTATATACTTAGCGATTCGGGAAGCCAAAAAGCGTGACGTAAGCGAGGACCATATTCTCAACCTAGTATTATGGTCGCTACCGTTTGCACTTATTGGCGCACGGACCTATTACGTGGCGTTTGAGTGGCAGTACTACAGTCAACATCCAGACCAGATCATTGCAATATGGCACGGTGGCATTGCCATTTATGGTGCCCTGATTGCGTCCGCACTGGTGTTTATCATTTACTGTCGGCTTCATGACCTGTCTATCTGGTTGGTGCTCGACATTGCGGCACCCACCGTGATGATTGCCCAAGCTATCGGGCGGTGGGGCAACTTCATGAACCAAGAGGCCTTTGGTGGGGTCACCAGCCGGGCGTTTCTGGCCGGTCTCCATATCCCCAACTGGATCATCCAGCAGATGTACATCGGCGGGGCCTACCGGCAACCGACCTTCCTGTATGAGTCGTGTTGGAACGTCATCGGCTTTGTGATTATTATGTTGATTCGCCACCGGCACCACCTGTTCAAGCAGGGGGAAGTATTCTTCACCTACGTCATGTGGTACAGCTTTGGCCGGTTCTTTGTTGAAGGCATGCGCACGGATAGCTTGTACCTCGTGGGTAACCTACGCGTGTCCCAGTTGTTGTCGGTCATCCTGTTTGTTGGGGCCCTGGCCGTGTGGATCTATCGTCGTTATCGGAGCGCTGCACCCTGGTACTTAGAGGGTAATCTCAACGCTGCGATCAATAATAAGGAGTGAAAATCAGATTATGTCTACAAAAGTTGCTGTTTTAGGTGCTGGTTCCTGGGGGACCGTTGTTGCGAACATGTTGGTGGAAAACGGTCATGATGTGACCAGTTGGGCGTACCTGGAAAAGGATGCTCGTGAAATTAATGACCAACACACCAACGAGCACTATATGCCCGGTTTCCGGCTGAACCCTAACCTGAAAGCGACATCTGATTTGGCTACGGCGGTGGATGGTGCGGAATTAGTGCTGTTCGTTGTGCCGACGAACGTCGTCCGGGGCACTGCTGAACAGTTACTGCCAATTCTGCAAAGGACCGGCAACAAGCCGATTTTGGGTTCACTCGCTAAGGGTTTGGAAAAGGGTAGCTACATGCGCATTTCGCAGGTGATCGACGACGTGATTCCTGCCGCTAACCGACAGGCCGTGGTGGTTGTTTCTGGCCCCAGTCATGCTGAAGATGTGGCTACCAAGGACTTAACGGCGTTGACCGCTGCCTCTAAGGACCTGGCGGCCGCACAGCGGGTCCAGGCCATCTTTGCTAACCACTACTTCCGTTTGTACACCAATACCGACGTCATTGGTGTTGAGATGGGGGCTGCGTTGAAGAACGTGATTGCCATTGGTGCGGGTGCGGCGGTTGGCCTCGGTTACGGCGCCAACACTAAGGCGGCCCTGATTACGCGTGGTTTGGCTGAAATTAGCCGCTTAGGTGTCAAGATGGGTGCTGACCCACAGACCTTTATGGGTTTGTCCGGGGTGGGTGACCTGATTGTTACCGCCACGAGTGAACACTCACGTAACTGGCGTGCTGGTAACCAGCTTGGGCATGGTGAACGGCTCCAGGATGTACTCGACAACATGGGGCAGGTGGTTGAAGGGGTTTCGACTGCCAAAGTGGCCCACGAATTGGCCGTGAAGGAACACGTTGATATGCCGATCACGAACGCCATTTACTCGGTATTGTATGAAGAGCAGCCCATTAATACCGTTATTAAGGAACTCATGGCCCGCGATGCTAAACCGGAGTTTGATAACTAATTTCAAAGAGTGATCACGCTTTGCACACACTGGTGGTCCAGCACAAGTTGTTGGACCGCCTGTTTGTGTATTGGGGGGTGCCCAATTCTGCTGGTTAGGGGACAATGCCTTTACTTTTTGGTAGAATGCGTGTATATTGACTGTAACGACTTACAAAACGTAAGTGAAACGACAAAGGGATAAGGGATGAAACGCATGGCAAAAAAATATGATGTGATTATTATTGGTGCCGGCCCCGGTGGGATGACTGCAGCTTTGTACGCCGCACGGGCTAACCTGTCTGTGCTCATGTTGGATCGGGGAATTTACGGTGGCCAGATGAACAACACGGCTGCAATTGAAAATTACCCGGGCTTTACGTCCATTCTCGGTCCTGATTTAGGCGAAAAGATGTACGCCAGTGCCACTAATTCTGGTGCGGAGTACGGTTACGGTAACGTGTCGAGCGTCGAGGATCATGGCGCCACCAAGACCGTGCACACGGATGATGGTGATTACATTGCCAAGGCCGTCATCATCGCAACGGGTGCCGAACACAAGCACGTGGGTGTGCCTGGCGAGGAAGAATACGCCGGCAAAGGTGTTTCCTACTGTGCCGTGTGTGATGGAGCCTTCTTTAAGGATGAAGACGTCGTTGTGGTCGGTGGTGGTGACTCGGCCATTGAGGAAGGTTTGTACCTGACCCAAATGGCAAAGAGCGTCACGGTTATTCACCGGCGTGACCAGCTGCGTGCGCAGGCAATTCTGCAGAAGCGGGCGTTTGCTAACGACAAGATGAAGTTTGTGTGGAACGCCAACTTTGAAGAAATTCAGGGCGACGGCAACGCCATCACCAGCGTGCGTTACAGCGACAAGGTGACTGGCGAAGAGCACGAACTGAACGCTAAGGGTGTCTTCATTTATGTCGGCATTAAGCCGATGACGGACGCCTTCACGAACCTGGGTATCCTTAATGACCAAGGTTGGGTCATTACTGACGATCAGATGAAGACTACCGTACCCGGAATTTTTGCAATTGGTGATGTGCGTGCTAAGAACCTGCGGCAAATCGCTACGGCTGTTGGTGAAGGCGGGCTCGCTGGTCAGGGTGCTTTTAACTACATCCAGGACTTGGCGGACAAGGACCTGGCAGCGGTGGCCAAGTAAGTTTAATTTGATTGAGGTTGGGTCAGTCCTCGCGGGGCTGGCCTTTTTTGTGCCCTGCCATGTACCGCTAGTAATCAAACGCGATAAGCTGTTTGACCGTCAAAAAAGTCCAACGTATTACCCGTGTCTTTCAATTTAATTAAAAAGCGGCTGTTCGTTGGCGAACCGCGTTGCGAAAGCGAATTCATCTGGTATGATATGTATGTTGTCATTGAAGTTGGCGTTGGGACGTCAATAATACAAAGCGAGGTTGGGATTCAATGAGTTTTGAAGATACATACAAGTTATGGGCGGCGCAGGAGCACCTCTCGCCAGAACTGCGGGCCGACATGCAGCGGCTTGCGCATGATGATGAGGCGCGCGAGGATGCCTTTGCCGTACCGATGTCCTTTGGGACGGCCGGCATGCGTGGTACCTATGGTGCTGGAATCAACCGGTTTAACGAGTACACGGTAGCGCAGGCGACTGCTGGCTTGGCCCGGTACATGGATGAACTTGGTGCTGATGCCAAGCAGGCGGGGGTCGCTATCAGTTTTGACTCCCGGCACAATTCGGAAATGTTTGCCCACGTTGCGGCTCAGGTACTGGGTGCGGTTGGTATCAAGACGTTTGTCTTCGACAGTTTGCGCCCAACACCGGAGTTGTCATTTGCCGTGCGTGACCTGCACGCCTTTGCGGGTATCATGATTACGGCCAGTCACAACCCTAAGCAGTATAACGGGTACAAGTTGTACGGAGCCGATGGCGGGCAACTGCCACCAGAAGCGTCCGACAAAATCACCACGTATGTACGCAAAGTCACCGATCTGTTTGGCATTGACCGCGCCAACGAAACCGAGTTGCGGACCAGCGGCATGATGCAGCTGATTGGTGAGGATGTTGACCAGGATTACCTGGATCACGTAGCTACGGTCACGATCAACCACGATTTGGTTAAGCGTGTTGGGGCCACGATGAAGTTAGTTTATACACCGCTGCACGGTACCGGGAAGTTTCCGGTAATGCGTTCGCTACAGCGCGCCGGCTTTGCTAACTTCACCATGGTTAAGGAGCAAGCCATCTATGACCCTGAGTTTATTACGGTGACCCACCCGAACCCAGAATTTCCGGAAGCCTTTGACCTGTCCATCAAGGAAGGCCGGCGTATCGGGGCTGACTTACTGATTGCTACCGATCCTGACGCTGACCGGCTGGGCGCGGCGGTACGTATTGGTGACGAGTACCACCTGCTAACTGGGAACCAGATCGCCAGCTTATTGCTACACTACATTCTGGAAGCTAAGAAACAGGCTGGTACGTTGCCGGCTAATGGTGCGGTAGTGAAGAGTTTCGTCTCGACCGAGTTAGCTGACAAGATTTGTGCTGACTATGGTGTGCAGATGATCACGGTAGAAACTGGCTTCAAGTTTATTGGGGATGCCATTGCCGGCTTTGAGCAGCACCATGACCACACCTTCCTGTTTGGTTTTGAAGAAAGTTACGGTTACCTGATCAAGCCATTTGTACGGGACAAGGATGCCGTCCAGTCAACGTTGCTGCTGGCGGAAGTGGCTGCATACTACCAGGAACAGGGCAAGACTTTGGCTGACGGGCTGCATGACTTGTACGCCAAGTACGGTTACTTTTCCGAACGGACAACGTCACTAGAATTTAGTGGTTTGACCGGTCCTAAGCAAATGGCAGCGCTGATGACTAAGTTCCGTGAAGAGGCCCCTACAC
Organism: Lacticaseibacillus thailandensis DSM 22698 = JCM 13996; assembly: GCF_001436135.1. Taxonomy (NCBI): domain Bacteria; kingdom Bacillati; phylum Bacillota; class Bacilli; order Lactobacillales; family Lactobacillaceae; genus Lacticaseibacillus; species Lacticaseibacillus thailandensis. The sequence continues at coordinate 772,426 of NZ_AYZK01000001.1, read as the reverse complement.
AGTTTGCGGGCACAGCCATTGAACGGACGGAAGACTACCTGAGTGGGCAAGCCCGGACTAGTGCGGGTGAGACCAGTCAGTTGACCTTGCCCAAGTCCGACGTGTTGAAGTACTACCTGACTGATGGCACGTGGATTGCCATTCGTCCAAGTGGTACGGAGCCCAAGGTGAAATTCTACATTGGGGTCCAAGGTGACAGTGAGCAGGCAGCGCAAGACAAGTTGGCGGGTTACGCTGACGCGTTGCACGCCTTTGCGGCTGAAGCCGAATAACGTCAATCGGCATTGTTTTGTGGGTGCAGACACCGAGATGGGGTCCGCGCCCTTTTTGGTGCTGTCGTCAGTGCGTGGGGCCGGCGTCTATTTGGTGAGCCGATACAGGTAGCAATCAGTGACGGGGTAATTTCATGAAGGTCTCCATCAACTAGCCGGATTTGCGGACAGGCTGCCCCGATTGGTAATCATGCGCTATTTGTGCTATCCTTTGGAACAATTTAGCGACGGTTGGCACATGTGGCCGGCTAAGCGAGGAGGTCATGACGATGGGGTTACACCAATACATTACGGGGTTAACAAACCTGGAAACGTTGCGCCGGGCACCCGGCTTCTTCAAGTATGAGGAGCACAGTGTAGCGGCACACAGTTTCAAGGTTGCCTCAATTGCCCAAATGTTGGGCGACATTGAGGAGGAGGCGGGACACACCATTAACTGGCAACGCTTGTACGAAAAGGCGTTGAATCACGACTACACGGAACGTTTCATTGGCGATATTAAAACGCCGGTCAAATACGCCACCAAGTCGTTGCGGTCCCTGCTGGCAGACGTTGAGGAATCCATGACGGAAAACTTTATTGTGGGTGAAATTCCGCCTGAATTTCAGGACGTTTATCGGCGCCGTCTAGGTGAGGGCAAGGATGACACCCTCGAGGGTCAGATTTTGAGCGTGGCGGACAAAGTGGACCTAATGTACGAGGGCTTTGGTGAAATTGAGAAGGGTAATCCTGAACCCGTCTTCTTGGATATCTACCGGGAAAGCCTGAAGACCATTTTGCAGTTTCGGCAATTAGCCTGCGTCCAGTACTTTTTAGACCACATTTTGCCCGACATGTTACACGAAAACTTTGCCGATAAGCAGCACCTGGAGTCGGTGACGGCGGATACCTTGGCGCAAGCCGATGACCAATAGCGTTAGCAAAGTAGCGGAATGTGTGGGAAATGCTACATTTTGGCGATTATGAGATACACCGGCAGTACGCCGCGACTACAGGTAGCGAAAATATGTTCGCTATGCTAAAATAAGCGCAGAGTGTTATGGCTGTACGCTGATAACATGAGTTGCACCAGTTACCATAGAGCGTGGCGCTAGGGTTACCTGCCGCGACGCTCTATTTTTGGCGTTAGTTAATTAAAATAGTTATTTGTGACCATCAATGGCGTATGGTTGTTGTGAGGAGGGTGTTGTTATGGCAGAACAAAACGAGCAATTGTTTGATTTACAGTCACCATATAAGCCAGCAGGGGATCAACCCCAGGCGATTAAACAGCTCGTTGATGGCTTTAAGCGCGGCGAGAAGGAACAAATTTTGCTGGGGGCCACCGGGACCGGGAAGACGTTTACGATGAGTAACGTCATTGCCCAGCTAAACCGGCCGACGCTGATTTTGTCACATAATAAAACCCTGGCCGGTCAACTGTATGGTGAATTCAAGGAATTCTTCCCGAATAATGCGGTCGAATACTTTGTTTCTTACTATGATTATTACCAGCCCGAAGCCTACGTGCCGAGTTCTGATACCTATATTGAAAAGGACTCGTCCATTAACGATGAGATCGACCAATTGCGGCATGCGGCCACCAGTGCCCTGCTGGAGCGCCGCGACGTAATCGTGGTAGCGTCGGTCTCGTCCATCTTTGGGTTAGGTGATCCAAAGGAATACTTTGATCACTTGATCAGTTTGCATCCTGGTTTGGAGATTGACCGTAACGCCCTTTTACGGCAATTAGTTGATATTCAATATGACCGTAACGACATTGACTTCCAACGTGGGCGGTTCCGGGTACGGGGTGACGTGGTCGAAATTTTCCCGGCTAACACTGACGACCACGCGATCCGCGTCGAGTTCTTTGGTGATGAAATTGACCGGATCACGGAAGTGGACGCATTAACTGGCGAGGTGCTGGGAACACGTGACCACGTGGCCATTTTTCCGGCGACGCACTTTATGACCAATAAAGATCAGCTCGAACGTGCCATTGATAGTATCAGCGCCGAACTGGATGCGCGGCTCAAGGAGTTACGTGATCAGGGTAAGTTGCTGGAGGCCGAACGGTTGGAACAGCGGACCAATTACGATATTGAGATGTTGCGCGAAATGGGCTACACCAGCGGGGTTGAAAACTATTCACGGCACATGGATGGCCGTAAACCGGGTGAGCCACCGTACACGTTGCTCGACTTTTTCCCGAAGGATTTCATGATTATGGTTGATGAAAGCCACGTGACCATGCCACAGATTCGCGGTATGTATAACGGTGACCAGGCCCGCAAGCAGGTACTCATCGACTACGGTTTTCGTCTGCCGAGCGCCCTGGACAACCGGCCGCTGAAAATTGATGAATTTGAAAAGCACGTCAACCAAATTCTGTACGTGTCTGCCACCCCGGGTCCGTACGAAATGGACCGGGTACCCAAGAAGGACATCGCCGAGCAGATTATTCGGCCGACCGGGTTGTTGGATCCTACGATCGAAGTGCGGCCAATCATGGGCCAGATCGATGACCTGGTGTCCGAAATTAACATTCGGGTCGAGAAGCACGAGCGGGTGTTTGTGACGACTTTGACCAAAAAGATGGCCGAAGACCTGACCGATTACCTCAAAGAGATGGGCATCAAGGTCAAGTACCTGCACAGTGATATCAAGACCCTGGAGCGGGCCCAAATTATCCGCGACTTACGGTTGGGCAAGTTTGATGTGCTAGTAGGAATCAACTTGCTACGTGAAGGGATCGACGTACCGGAAGTGTCGTTAATTGCCATTCTGGACGCGGACAAGGAAGGCTTCCTGCGTGCCGAGCGGTCGTTGATCCAGACGATTGGGCGCGCAAGCCGGAACGAACATGGTAAGGTGATCATGTATGCGGATAAGGTGACGGACTCCATGAAGGCCGCCATCGACGAAACGCACCGGCGGCGGACAATTCAGGAAAAGTTCAACCGGGATCATGGCATTACCCCTAAGACGATCGTCAAGCCAATCCGCGACGCCATCAGTGCGGTGGAGAAGTCGACGGACGATGATGCGGGTAAGAGTGTCACCCAGGTAGACATGGAGGATATGTCCAAAGAGGATCGGGCTGAGTTGGTCAAGAACCTGCGCGAGCAGATGCAGCAGGCCGCCAAGAAGCTCGACTTTGAGCAGGCTGCGAGCCTGCGGGATACGATCCTGGAACTGGAAGCAGCCAAGTAATCCAGAGGGCCATGCGTTGTGGTGTGGTTAGTTTGTAGAGGTAAAGGAATTTGTCAAATAATCAGATTGTTATTCACGGTGCACGTAGCCATAACTTGAAGGATATCGACGTCACGATTCCCCGGGATAAGCTGGTGGTGATGACCGGCCTGTCCGGTTCGGGTAAAAGCTCATTGGCCTTTGATACGCTGTACGCTGAAGGACAGCGGCGGTACGTTGAAAGCTTATCGTCATATGCCCGGCAATTCTTAGGGCAAATGGACAAGCCGGACTTGGACTCTATTGATGGGTTGTCGCCCGCTATTTCCATTGACCAAAAAACAACGTCCAAGAACCCCCGTAGTACGGTGGGGACGGTGACTGAAATCAACGACTACCTGCGGCTGTTGTGGGCACGTGTCGGTACGCCTATCTGTCCTAATGACGGTACCAAGATTGAGAGTCAATCGGTAGAACAGATGGTCAACCGCGTGATGAAGTTACCGGACCACAGTCGTATTCAGGTGATGAGTCCAGTCGTGCGGCACAAAAAGGGTGCACACAAGAAAGTGTTCGCCAAGATTCAGCGTGAAGGCTACGTGCGAATGCGGGTTGACGGCGAAATTGTCGATGTTGACCCCAAGTACGAGCTGGATAAGAACAAGTTTCACGACATCGATATCGTCGTGGACCGCATCGTGGTGAAGCCCGAAGTCCGTTCCCGTCTCTTCGATTCTGTCGAATCCGCCCTGCGGTTGTCCGATGGTTACGCCAACGTGGACGTGATCGGTGGGGAACCGCTGATCTTCTCCGAACACTATTCGTGCCCTATTTGTGGCTTTTCGGTGGGTGAAGTTGAACCGCGGTTGTTTAGTTTCAACGCGCCGTTTGGGGCCTGCCCGGTTTGCGATGGTCTAGGTGAGAAACTCAACGTCGATGTGGACCTGGTCGTACCCGACCGCACTCTGACGCTTGCACAGGGGGCCATTGCGCCGTGGAACTCCATCAGTACGCAATACTACCCGAGCTTACTGGAACAAGCTTGCAACGCGTTTGGCATTCCCATGGACGTGCCGTTTGCGGACCTGACCAAGGCGCAACAGAACATCGTGTTGTACGGTAACGGCCAGCACAAGTTCCACTTTCACTACAACAGCGACTTTGGTGGGGTGCGCGATCTGGACACGACCTTTGAGGGGGTCGTGAACAACGTTGACCGGCGCTACCACGCGGATAACAGCATGTTTAATACGGAACGGATGCGGATGTTCATGACCGCGTTACCATGTCCCGCTTGCCACGGCAAACGGCTTAACCGTGCCGCGCTGTCTGTAAAGGTTGAAGGCCAGGACATTGCTGAAGTGAGTGACTTGTCAATCAAGGACGCCCTCCCGTTCTTTAAGCACATTAAGCTGGGAGAGCAGAACACGGTCATTGCACAGCCCATTGTTAAAGAGGTGGTGGACCGCTTGACCTTCATGATCAACGTGGGGTTGGATTACCTCACGCTGTCCCGGGCGGCGGGGACGCTATCTGGTGGTGAAGCGCAGCGTATTCGGTTGGCTACCCAGATTGGGTCTAACCTGTCCGGGGTGCTATACGTCCTGGACGAACCATCCATCGGGTTGCACCAGCGGGACAACGACCGGCTGATTCGTTCACTGAAAAAGATGCGCGACCTGGGCAACACCTTGGTCGTTGTTGAACACGATGAAGATACTATGCGTGCTTCGGACTACATCATCGATATTGGTCCGGGTGCCGGTGAAAAGGGTGGTCGCGTCATGGCCGCCGGGACGCCGGCCGAAGTGGCCGCTAACCCTAATTCATTGACGGGCCAATACTTGTCCGGCAAGAAGTTTATTCTGGTGCCGACTGAGCGTCGCAAAGGTAACGGTAAACAGCTTGTTCTCAAAGGGGCCAAGGAGCACAACCTCAAGAACATCAACGTCAACTTTCCGCTGGGTAAGTTAGTGGCGGTCACCGGCGTTTCTGGTTCGGGCAAGTCGACACTGGTCAACAACATCCTGAAGCGGGTGCTGAAGCAGAAGCTGAACCGCAATTCCAACAAGCCTGGTGCATACCGGTCCCTTTCCGGTTGGGAAAACCTCGACAAAGTGGTGGACGTGGACCAGTCGCCAATTGGCCGCACTCCGCGGAGTAACCCGGCGACCTACACGGGTGTCTTTGACGATATTCGCGGTCTCTTTGCCCAAACGAACGAGGCGAAGTTGCGTGGCTACAAGAAGGGCCGCTTCAGCTTCAACATTAAGGGCGGTCGCTGTGAAAACTGTAAGGGTGATGGGATCATCAAGATTGAGATGAATTTCTTGCCTGACGTTTATGTGCCTTGTGAGGTCTGCCATGGACGGCGTTACAATTCCGAAACGCTCGAAGTGACCTATAAAGGCAAGAACATTTCTGAAGTGTTGGACATGACCGTCAATGAGGCCGTGAAGTTTTTTGCCCCAATTCCTAAGATTGCACGGAAATTGCAGACCATTGTCGACGTTGGCTTGGGTTACGTCTCCCTAGGTCAATCCGCTACCACTTTGTCTGGTGGTGAAGCGCAGCGGATGAAGCTCGCTAGTGAGCTGCAGAAAAAGAGTACGGGTAAGAACTTCTACATTTTGGATGAACCCACCACGGGGCTCCACACTGATGACATTGGCCGGTTAATGGGCGTTTTACAGCGCTTGGTCGATGAGGGCAACACCGTGCTGGTCATCGAGCACAACCTGGACGTCATTAAGTGTGCCGACTGGGTCATCGACCTCGGTCCCGAGGGTGGCGATGGCGGTGGTACCGTCGTGGCTACGGGGACGCCGGAGCAGATCGCCGCGGTGCCGGCAAGTTACACGGGCCAGTACTTGGGCCCCATGCTTAAGCGTGACAAAGCGCGGGCGGCAGCGCAGGCGAAAAAATAACGGAATGCGCTTGCATTTCAGCGGTTAGACGGGCACAATGCCAGTAAAGGCAAATTGGAGGTATTGACCATGATGTTTAACACGCGCAGGGCCTGGGGCTTCGACTGGGGCGAATTACTGACGGGAGTGCTGTTCATTGTCGCTGGTATTTTCTTCATCCGGCATCCGCAGATCGGTTTGGTGACGTTGACGCTACTATTCGCGAGCGTGGCGATTATCCGGGGAATCACCGTTCTGGCGGGATTCTCGCACTTACGTGAGTTTAACCGGCGCCTGTCCTGGTTGTCACTGCTTTCAGGGCTCGTGGATTTAGTCCTTGGTGTGTTGTTCCTATTCAACGTACCAGCAGGCATTGCGGGTCTGACGGCACTGTTTGCGGTGTGGTTCCTAATCGATTCGGTGGCCAACCTGCTAAACGTCGGGCACCTGCGCAACTTTGGTACTGGGTGGATGCTGGTCTCAATCGTGTTGGACGTCCTGACCTTGCTGGTCGCACTCCTGCTGTTCATGCAGCCGGTGCTGGCCGCAGTATCCTTGGCCAGCATCGTCTCCATCTACCTGATTTTGTTTGGCATTAACGCCATCCTGGTCGCGTTTGCGCGGGCACAGTAGGCGATTTCTGTTACGTATATGTATGCGCCATTACTACGGTCAGTGGTAATGGCTTTTCTTTGCACTGAGTTGGGCCCTTGGACGCGGCGTCAATTTGGTATACTGTTATACGGATAGGACGGAGGAAACTGACAATGGCGGAAAAAATGGAAATTGTCATTATTTCGGGAATGTCTGGCGCCGGCAAAACGGTTGCCATGCAGTCTTTTGAAGACCTAGGTTATTTCTGTGTCGATAACATGCCCCCGGCACTGATGCCAAAATTTTGGGAACTCATGCAGCAAACGGGTAAGGTCAGCAAAGTTGCCCTGGTAGTTGACCTGCGTAGCCGTGCTTTTTACGACCAGATGGGTGATATTCTGGTCGATATGCGCGACAAGCCGGGGTTGACCCTCCGCATTCTCTTTCTAGATGCCACCGATTCTGAACTGGTTTCCCGGTATAAAGAGACGCGGCGTGCTCATCCGTTAGCGATGGATGGTCGGCTCATGGACGGCATCACTAAGGAACGGGACCTGTTGGGCGACTTGAAGCGCCACGCTGACCTAGTGATCGACACCACCACGTTGACGCCGCGCGCATTGCGTGAACGGCTGTTTGCCGAGTTCAAGACCCAGAAGCAAACTACATTCCATGTCGAAGTCATGAGCTTTGGCTTTAAGTACGGGTTGCCAATCGACGCGGATATCGTAATGGACGTACGGTTCTTACCCAATCCCTTCTATATTCCGGAACTGAAGCAAGAAACTGGTCTGGACAAGGGTGTGTATGATTACGTCATGGGTAACCCGCTAGCCGCAAAGTTTTATCAGCAATATATTACGATGCTGGATACGATTATGCCGGCGTACGTAAAGGAAGGCAAGACTAGCCTGACGATTGCCATTGGTTGTACTGGTGGGCAGCACCGGAGCGTCGCCTTTGCCCGGCGGATTGGCGAACACCTGCGCAAGCACTACACGGTCGATATTTCGCACCGGGACGTCAATAAGCATAAAGAAGGGGTGAACCGGTCATGAGCGATTTGGAGGAGATTAAGTTGGTTCATGCGCGGCGCCCGAAAGTTGTGGTTATTGGTGGGGGTACCGGCCTACCTGTCATTGTGAAGAGTCTGCATGAGCAGGATGCTGACGTCACTGCGGTGGTAACCGTCGCCGATGACGGGGGTTCTAGTGGTATCATCCGCAATTACATTAACGTGGTCCCACCTGGTGATATTCGCAACGTCTTGGTGGCTCTGTCAGACCAGCCGCAGTTATACCGGGATCTTTTTCAGTACCGGTTTAATAGTGACGATTCGTTTTTCAGCGGTCATGCACTGGGTAATCTGGTAATCGCGGCTTTGGCCGAAATGCGCGGTGGGGTGTTTGCGGCCGTGCAGGAGCTGAGCAAGATACTCAAAGTTGATGGGCACGTCTACCCGGCGAGCAACACGCCGTTGACCCTGAACGCGCAGTTCAGTGACGGGTCGACCCTGGCTGGTGAGGCGGAAATTACGGCGGCCGGTAAGCATATCCAGCGAGTGTGGGTCACGCCTAACGATGGGGATGCTTCGCAAGGAGCGTTGCCGATGGCTGAACCCCAGGTGATTAGTGCCATTATGGATGCGGACGTGGTGGTTTTAGGCCCGGGGAGTTTGTTTACCAGCATTTTGCCGAACCTGATGATCCATAATCTGGGCCAGACGGTTTTAAAGACCAAAGCAGAAGTGATTTACATCGTTAACATCATGACCCAAAAGGGCGAGACTGAGGGCTTCACTGATGCCGACCACGTACGGGTATTGGAACGGCATTTGGGGCAAAAGTTTGTGGATACCGTCCTGGTCAACATCGAGCCGGTACCGGCTGACTATTTGGACCGTGACCGTTACGTGGAAATTTCCACACCGGTGCAGTCCGACTACGCTAGCCTCCGGGCGATGGGGTGTCGGGTGATTTCATCTGACTTCCTGAAGCTCCGCGACGGTGGGGTGTTCCACGATGGACAAAAGGTAGCACGAGAAATTTTGAACCTGGAGTTACAGGTGGGTTCACAGCGAAGGGGTTGATCCCGTGGCGAGTTTTGCCAGTTTGGTCAAAAAAGAACTAACGCAGTTAGAGGTGCACCCAGAACACGCGAAGGCCGAACTGTCGGCGTTGATCCGGATGAATGGTACGTTGACTATCATTCGCCACCAGCTGGGGTTAGACGTGGTCACGGAAAATCCGGCGATTGCGCGCCGCATTTACTCGCTAATTAAGCAGGTCTACCATCAGGAAGCTACTTTGAGCGTGCGGCGCAAAATGAAGCTGAAGAAGAATAATCAGTACGTGGTGCGGCTGGTCCAGGGCGTGCAGCCCATGCTGCAGGATATGGATATTTTGGCCGCCACGGGGTTGACGATCAACACGTCGATCTCAGACGCCATCATGTCAGAGCCACAGCGGATGCGTTCGTATTTGCGCGGTGCGTTTTTAGCGGGCGGTTCGGTCAACAACCCCGAGACCAGTAGCTACCATCTGGAGATTTATTCCCTGTATGAGGACCACAACGCCGACATTTTGACCATGATGAACCACTTTCATTTGAATGCCCGGGCGGTCCAACGCCGCAGTGGGTTCATTGCCTACCTTAAAGAGGCGGAAAAAATTGCCGATTTTCTCAACGTTATTGGTGCTACGAGTGCCATGTTGAAGTTTGAGGATGTCCGCATCATTCGCGATATGCGTAATTCGGTTAACCGGCTGGTGAATAGCGAAACGGCCAACTTGAACAAGACCATTGACGCGGCACAGCGCCAAATCGAAAACATTAACTTCCTTGCCGAGACGGTGGGATTAGACAACCTCCCACCACGGTTACGGGAGACCGCGACTTTGCGGTTGGCCCATCCCGATGTGTCACTGCAGGAGCTGGGGGAAATGGCCCCCGGCGGCGTCATTTCCAAGTCGGGTATTAACCACCGGCTGCGCAAGCTCAACGAAATGGCGGACCGGGTTCGTCATGAGGGAACGTAGACTGCGGTACGTGGTCACCAACAAAATCACGTTTGTGGAAAGTTATTCATAATACATGGTTGCATTTTTCTTGCCAGTTCGATAATATAGTTAAGTACTTTTGCGCGGTTAGTGTAATGGATCGCACGTGAGATTCCGGTTCTCGAAATCCGGGTTCGACTCCCGGGCTGCGCAGTATAGAGGTATTTAACGCAAAGTACCGCAAAGAAAAGTCTGAGCAATCAGGCTTTTTTTAGCGCAAAAAAAGTGTTTGCCTATCGTTAACGGTTTTTAGGGGACTTTCAACGCCGTTGTTTGCATGCTACCAGGGGTGGGGTCGTTTTTGCTAATCTTAGTCCTAGTTCGGTAGGTACAAAGTAGTGACAGTAAGAGTTGAGATTACCACGAGTAAAGCATTGTTTAATGAGAATGACGGATGACGGTAGAGACGCAAATATTTTGGGGCCGGGTAACGTAGGTGAGGTTTATGCCAAATTAGTTTGACCTTTGCTGACGTTTAGTGTACTCTTAGCACTGTAACCTAAATAGTGCTAAAATTAATGTATCAACCAAAGGGGGACAAACCATGCTTGTACCTACAGTTATTGAGCAAACAAGTCGGGGCGAACGTGCTTACGACATCTATTCCCGTCTGTTAAAGGACCGGATCATCATGCTGTCTGGTGAAATCAACGACCAGATGGCTAATTCCATCATTGCACAGTTGCTGTTCTTGGACGCGCAGGACAACACTAAGGACATTTACCTCTACATCAATTCTCCAGGTGGGGTCATTACTTCCGGCCTGGCGATCTTGGACACGATGAACTTCATCAAGTCCGATGTGCAGACGATTGCCATTGGTATGGCTGCCTCCATGGCCAGTGTGCTGTTGGCATGTGGGACGAAGGGCAAGCGGTTTGCTTTGCCTAACTCCGAAGTTTTGATTCACCAGCCACTTGGTGGTGCCCAGGGCCAGCAGACTGAAATCGAAATTGCTGCCAAGCAAATTCTGAAGGCTCGTGAGAAGCTGACGAAGATGCTGGCTGATGCTTCTGGCCAAGACATTGAGAAGGTCCGTGCAGATACTGAACGTGACCACTACTTGTCTGCCCAGGAAGCTAAGGATTATGGCTTGATCGATGACATTCTGGTTAACAAGAACAAGGATCAGTAATCGGATCGTTTTGATTAAGAGTAAAAGCATCGCCATTCGTTGGGCGATGCTTTTTTGTTTGCCCATTACGGCTTCAGTGATGGATGGCGGAGGGACAATTTCCGACCCATGGGGCAAGAATTGACCAATTATTAAAGTAGAATTAGTCGGTCGACGAACTTCGAACTGGCCAAGTGGGGGTAAATGGCCCTCCCTACGAGCAAAAACACGAACTTTGTTTGTGAAATGGACAGATAGTCTACGTAAAGCCGAATTTTTGGGCGCTTTTGCGCGCGTTTAACCGGTAAAAGGTTGATTATGGCGGTTGCCGTGCTATAATTATAACCGTTGGTAAGGAGAGCGGATACAGACCGGTAATCCTTAATTTTTTTGTTGACGATGGGTCACTATGTGGGCCTGTTGGCCGCATAATGTCCCACTCGAAGAAGGAACAAACGATGAACTCAGAGTTCGCATGGCTGGGATCGATCGCGCCCGATATGGTCGCGGTAGTGACGAAACGCTATCAGATTCTTCAGTACGTTAGTTGGATGGAACCGGTGGGAAGACGTTCACTTGCCGACCAAATGCACGTGTCGGAACGGATTATGCGTACGGACATTGATTTTCTGCGGCAGCAAGGATTGCTCGACAGCTCCAAAAGTGGGGTGGTGCTGACTGCGCGGGGACGGGATGTTTTCACCAGTATGGATCAGTTCATGAACGAGATGCTTGGTGTTCAGGATAGTGAGAAACAACTAGCTGAACGTTTGGGAATCGATCATGTGTTGATCGTACCTGGTGATGCCGATCAAAGTGCACGGGTTTTGGATGACATGGGTACGGCGTTAGCACAAACCATGCAAGTGATGTTGCCGTTAGGTGAGCAAATTATCGCGGTCATGGGTGGTACGACGTTAGCACGAGCTGCTAGTCGGATGAACTTCCAGTTGTCTGCCGGCCGAGAACTGACCTTTGTCCCCGCACGGGGCGGGGTTGGTGAGACGGTCGCCATTCAAGCCAACTCAGTGGCGGCGGCGATGGCCCAGTCGACCGGGGGCACTTACCGGGTGTTGTACATTCCGGAAAATGTCAGCGAGGAGACTTACCAGCCGTTACTCAATGAGCCGAGCGTTAAGGAAGTCTTAGCACTCATTGACAAGAGCTCGGTAGTCATTCATAGTGTAGGGGAAGCGTTAGCAATGGCAGAACGCCGACGGATGTCGGATGATATTTTGCAATTGCTGCGCGACCATCACGCGGTGGCCGAAGCGTTTGGTACGTTTTTTGACGCGGCGGGCAACGTGGTGTATAAGATCCCGAAAATCGGTTTGAGGATTAAGGATCTTGATCAAATTCCGTATGTCTTTGCAATTGCGGGTGGCCAGAGCAAGGCCCAAGCAATTCAGGCGTACATGCAACACGCACCTAAGCAAACGTGGTTGATCACGGATGCGGGTGCTGCACAATCGATTTTAATGGGTTAGACGCCCTTTAAAATAAAACTTTTTTATTTCCTAAAGGAGGAAATTTTAGCATGACTGTTAAGATTGGTATCAACGGTTTCGGCCGTATCGGTCGTTTGGCTTTCCGTCGGATTCACGAATTGGGTGCTAAGTCCAGCGACATTGAAGTTGTCGCTATCAACGACTTGACTACTCCAGCATTGTTGGCACACCTTCTTAAGTACGACTCAACCCACGGTACTTTCCCTGGCGAAGTTAGTGCTACTGACCACTCCATCGTTGTTGATGGTAAGGAATACCCTGTTTACGCTGAACCAGACGCAAACAACATTCCTTGGGTTAAGAACGACGGTGTTGACTACGTCCTTGAATGCACTGGCTTCTACACTTCCGAAGAAAAGGCCCAGGCTCACATCAACGCTGGCGCAAAGCGTGTTCTGATTTCTGCTCCTGCCGGCAAGATCAAGACCATCGTTTACAACGTTAACCACGACAGCTTGGATGCAAATGACCGCATTGTTTCTGCTGGTTCTTGCACGACCAACTGCTTGGCACCTATGGCTTACTTCCTGAACAAGGAATTCGGTCTTGAAGTAGGTACCATGACTACTGTTCACGCATACACTGGTACTCAGAAGTTGCTGGATGCCCCTGTACGTGGTGGCAACAAGCGTTCTGCACGTTCTGCTGCTTACAACACTATTCCTCACAGCACTGGTGCTGCCAAGGCTATTGGCCTGGTTATCCCAGAACTGCAGGGTAAGCTGCAGGGTCACGCACAGCGTGTCAGCGTTCCTGATGGTTCCCTGACTGAATTGGTATCTATCCTTAAGACTAAGGTTACTGCCGACGAAGTTAACGAAGCTATCAAGAAGCACACCGTTGACAACCCATCATTCGGTTACAACGAAGACGAAATCGTATCTTCCGATGTTATCGGTACGACGTTCGGTTCCATCTTTGACCCAACCCAGACTGAAGTTACTACTGCAGGTGACTACCAGTTGGTTAAGACGGTTGCTTGGTACGACAACGAATACGGCTTTACTTGCCAGATGGTTCGTACCCTGCTTGCCTTCGCAAAGCTTGCTGACTAATTTCGATTAGTGGCACGTTGCGTTAATAAGCAACACCGCACTGCCGAGAGCGGAGGGAGGTTTACTCCCTCCGCTTTCTTTTTTTCGGGGTGCGGGGTGTACCAACGCCCGTGTTACGCGCGGGCGGTACTTAAAACAGTTAACTAAAATATTTAGGAGGCATTATCTCGTGGCAAAATTGATTGTTTCTGACCTTGATGTCAAGGACAAGAAGGTCCTGATCCGCGTTGACTTCAACGTGCCGATCAAGGACGGTAAGATTGGTGACGACAACCGTGTTGTTGCCGCACTGCCAACCATCAAGTACGTAATCGAGCACGGTGGCAAGGCCATCCTGCTTTCCCACTTGGGTCGTGTTAAGACTGAAGAAGACAAGGCTAAGTTGAGCTTGCGTCCAGTCGCAGAGCACCTGAGCGACCTGCTGAAGAAGGACGTGACCTTCGTCCCAGCCACTCGTGGCAAGCAGTTGGAAGATGCCATCAACAACATGAACGATGGCGACGTTCTGGTTATGGAAAACACCCGTTTCGAAGACCTGGACGGCAAGAAGGAATCCGGCAACAATCCTGAATTGGGCAAGTACTGGGCTAGCCTTGGCGACCTGTTCGTTAACGACGCCTTTGGTACTGCACACCGTTCCCACGCTTCCAACGTTGGGATTGCCTCCAACATGGCACAGACGGCTGCTGGCTTCCTGATGGAAAAGGAAATCAAGTTCTTGGGCGACGCCGTTGAGAACCCGAAGCACCCATTTGTTGCTATCCTGGGTGGTGCCAAGGTTTCTGATAAGATTGGTGTTATCCGTAACCTTGTACCAAAGGCTGACAAGATCATCGTCGGTGGTGGTATGACCTACACGTTCTACGCAGCTAAGGGCCTGAAGATTGGTAACTCCCTGGTTGAAAGGGACAAGATCGACCTCGCTAAGCAGATCATGGACGAAGCTGGCGATAAGCTGGTTCTGCCTGTTGACAACGTGGTTGTGCAGGAATTCAAGAATGATTCTCCAGCCAAGACGGTTGAAGGCGACATTCCTGATGGCTACATGGCCGTTGATATTGGTGCTAAGTCCATCGAACTGTTCAAGAAGACCCTGGATGGTGCCAAGACGGTTGTTTGGAACGGCCCAATGGGTGTGTTCGAAATGAGCAACTTTGCTAAGGGTACTTACGAAGTTGGTAAGGCACTCGGTGCATTGAAGGATGCTACGACCATCATTGGTGGTGGTGATTCCACTGCTGCGGCCAAGGAATTGGGCGTTGCTGACCAGATCACCCACATTTCCACTGGTGGTGGTGCTAGCCTTGAATACCTGGAAGGTAAGGAACTGCCAGGGATCGCCGCTATTTCCAACAAGTAAGTGACATTGCGCCGCAATAACGGTGCATTGTCGGTAAACGTTAGTGAAAGGAAGTAATACATCCATGCGTACCCCAATTATTGCCGGTAACTGGAAGATGAACAAGAACCCTGAAGAAACCCAAAAGTTTCTGGATGGGGTCAAGGGCAAGCTGCCAGATGCTAGCAAGGTAGAAACTGTCATTGCTGCTCCGGCCATTGACCTGAGCACCTTGGTTGCTGGTGCTAAGGGCGAACCCCTGAAGACCGCAGCTGAGAACTCCTACTTTGAAGATGCTGGTGCCTTCACCGGTGAGACTAGTCCGAAGGCTTTGTCCGAAATGGGCATTGACTACGTTGTGATTGGTCACTCCGAACGTCGCCAGTACTTCAAGGAAACGGACGAAGACATCAACAAGAAGGCTAAGGCCATCTTCCGCAACAACATGCTGCCAATCATTTGCTGTGGCGAAACGCTGGAACAGCGTGAAGCCGGCGAAGCTGAGAGCTGGGTTGCAGGTCAGATCAAGGCTGCTCTGGACGGCTTAACTGCTGAACAGGTTAGCTCCCTGGTTATTGCCTACGAACCAATCTGGGCAATTGGTACTGGTAAGACCGCTACGGCCGACCAGGCAGAAGAGATGTGTGCACACATCCGTAAGACCGTTGCTTCTCTTTACAACGAACAGACTGCCGAGAACGTCCGCATTCAATACGGTGGTTCCGTCAAGCCTGCCAACGTTAAGGAATTGATGAGCAAAGAAGACATCGACGGTGGTTTGGTCGGTGGTGCTTCCATGGACCCAGAAAGCTTCTTGGCCCTGGCTCACTTCCAAGACTAATTTTTGGTAACGCACTGGTAGCACCTCGACTAAGTGTTGCTAGTTAGTTTAAAATGTAGTCATACTCAGAAAAAGGAGACAATATACATGTCTATCATTACAGATGTTTATGCTCGCGAAGTCTTGGACTCTCGTGGCAACCCAACTGTTGAAACTGAATTGTACACGGAAGACGGTGGCTTTGGCCGCGGCATGGTTCCTTCCGGTGCTTCCACCGGTGAACACGAAGCCGTTGAGCTGCGTGACGGTGACAAGGATCGTTTCGGCGGCAAGGGTGTGCTGAAGGCCGTTGCTAACGTTAACGACAAGATTGCCAAGGCTGTTATCGGTATGGATGTTACCGACCAGCGTGCTATCGACCAGGCTATGATCGACCTGGACGGTACCCCTAACAAGGGCAAGTTGGGTGCGAACGCCATCTTGAGTGTTTCTCTGGCTGCTGCACGTGCAGCTGCTGATGAACTGGGTCTGCCACTGTACGAATACCTTGGCGGTCCTAACAGCTACGTGCTGCCAACGCCAATGATGAACGTTATCAACGGTGGTGCACACTCCACTAACACGATTGACTTCCAGGAATTCATGATTATGCCTGTTGGTGCCAAGACTGTTCGCGAAGCCATCCGTATGGGTTCCGAAACGTTCCACGCACTCCAGGCACTCCTGAAGTCCAAGGGTGACATCACTTCCGTCGGTGACGAAGGTGGCTTTGCCCCTAACTTGAAGGACAACGAAGAAGCCTTTGAAATCTTGGTTGAAGCTATCAAGAACGCCGGCTACAAGCCTGGTGAAGATGTTGCTTTGGCCTTTGACGTTGCTTCCTCCGAACTGTACGATGCCGAGACTGGCACTTACGTTCTTCGTTGGAGCGACCCAGACAAGCACTACACCACTGACGAATTCATCGACTTGATCGCTAGTTTCGTTGACAAGTACCCAATCGTTTCCATCGAGGACCCATTGGATGAAAACAACTGGGAAGACTGGCAGAAGATCACCGCTAAGCTCGGTGACAAGGTCCAGTTGGTCGGCGATGACCTGTTCGTAACGAACACTGACTACCTGAAGAAGGGTATCGACATGGGCGTTGCTAACTCCATCCTGATCAAGCTGAACCAAATCGGTACTTTGACTGAAACCTTCGAAGCTATCGAAATGGCTAAGGAAGCCGGCTACAGCGCCGTTGTTTCCCACCGTTCCGGTGAAACTGAAGACTCCACGATTGCTGACCTGGTTGTTGCTACTAACGCTGGCCAGATCAAGACCGGTTCCATGAGCCGGACTGACCGTATCGCTAAGTACAACCAGTTGATGCGGATTGAAGACCAGCTTGGTAAGTCTTCCAAGTACCGTGGCCTTGATTCCTTCTACAACGTTAAGAATCTGAACGTAAAGTAGTCTTTACCTTGCGTTGAGCTTCAATCCTTAACGACGAACGTCCCGTTGCATTGTAGCGGGACGTTTTTTTGTACAACGAAATGGTGATGGGGGAGTTCAAACCGATGAAGAGTGATCAACCAGAGTGGCTCTCTCGTGGGGCTGGTTGCCTTTATGTGTAGGGAGTCCAATGTGACAGTCTGGTGATGATGCGTAGACGCCTGGGGGATATATATGTTGATGTGCGGTTCGCCCAACGAAAGCAGCGTAGACCTTTCTAAATGATGGTTTTGGCAAAATCAAGGTATGTTCCTAGCGGCCAAATAAAAAAGCGTCACCGCTTTATCACGGTGACGCATAATTCAAACTCTATTCAATTAATTAACTATTTTTCGTCGCGACGACGTTTGCGTGAAGCACCAAGTCCGAAGAGGGTTAACAGAACACCCACACCGGAAAGAACAGCTGCACGCGTGGTATCATCGTTAGTCTGCGGGAATGTTGCTTGATTATTTGTATTAGTAGCCGCGATGCTCTGTGCCGATGACGTTTGGCCAGTAGCACTGGTGTTAGTAGCGGGTGCTACTGGTCGTTGAGAACCATTTGCTGCCTGGCTCTGCGCACCGTTGTTAGCGGTGCTCGAGGACGCTGAGGCGGCCTTACTCCCAGCGGAACTTGTGGTTGATGCCCCTGATGCTCCTTGGCTGGTAGCAGAAGAACCAGCGGCAGAAGAACCGGTAGCAGAGGAACTAGCGGTAGAGGACGCTGCCGAATTAGTTGCCTGCGAGCCATGGTCGTTGTTTGCTTCTGACTTTGTGGTAACCATCGCGTCCGAACTAGTAGCTTCGGTTGTAGTAGCCGATGAAGTACTAGCAGAGGATACGGCAGCAGTGGTATCTTGAGCAGAGCTGGCGCTGTTCGCAGCTGCGACCGTCGTGTACGTTGCGTCAACAAATGCCTTAAACTGCGGCTTAACGGTTGTTGCAGTCGATTGAGTGGCGGTCGCTGTCGGTGTCACGGTAACCGAGGACTTGGCTGCTGTTTTGGCTGGAGCAGCCTTAGCAACAGTAGTAGTTGTGGTAGCCTTCACCGCCGTAGCTTTGGCACTAGTAGTAGCTGCGTTAGCCTGCTTAACCAACAGATTATCACCAACATGGATCAAGTTAACGTTTTTGATGTTGTTCAGGTGAGCCAAAGTGTTGACCGTTGTACTAAACTGGTTGGCAATCCCGGACAGGGTGTCACCAGACTGAACCGTGTAGTGGTTACTGTCATTGCCATTACCAGAACCAGCTGCACCAGTACCACCATTGGTAGCACTGGTCGTGGCCGAGTTAGCGTTGCTACTGCTGGAAGTGTGCCCGCTAATGCTGCTACCATTCAGAGCAATGCTATCCAGGGCGGTTAAGTTGTAGGTCTGAATCAAGCTGATTAACGAACTAGCATAGGTTGGCGAGGTTGCATAACCATCCGCCTGTAGATCTTTAGCCACTGACTGGTAGTTGGTGTTACCGAGGACGTTGGCGTAACGCGAATTGTCTTTGAGAAAGGCACCATGGTCTTCGACGCTGGCGGAGTTATTGCTATAGGCGCGGAAGTAATCATTAACGGTGACGTACCGCCCGTTGACGTACTCTTGTGTAGGGTAGTTGACCTTAGCACCCGTCCAACTGCTATTAGCTTTAATACCAAAGAGGTTGTGGGCAGCGGTTGCGAGTGAGGAGGTCCCCCAACCACTTTCCAAAATAGCCTGTGCTACCGTGACTGACGGTAGCACACCGTACTTCTGCCAGCCACTGATGGCGCCGGATTCAACACTCTCGATAAAGTTCTGCAATCTGGCAGTCGAACTAAAGGTCGGCTGCGCGGAAGTCACCGCATCATCAATGGCCACGATCTGTTGTGCTTGACCCGTGGTAGCATACGCCTTGGCTGCAGCCGACTTGGCGGCGTTCACGACGTTAATATCATCCGTAACCACTGTCTGGGTAGCAACGCTGGTGCTGGCACTCGATGCTGGGCTGGTCGTTGCACTGGCGGCGGCACTGGACGCCGGTGTGGCGGTTGCGCTAGATGTTGCACTCGACGCCGGCTTGGTCGTCGCGGTGGAAGCGGCGCTGGATGCTTGACTAGTGGCGGTGCTGGAAGCAGCACTGGATGCTGGTTTAGCAGTGGCACTGGAGACCGCGCTGGATGCTGGCTTAGTAGCTGCACTTGATGCCGCGCTAGACGCCGGCTTAGTAGTGGTACTGGAGACCGCGCTGGACGTTGATTTAGTCGTTGCACTTGATGCCGCGCTAGACGCCGGCTTGGTAGTGGCACTGGATACCGCGCTGGACGCTGGCTTAGTAGCGATATTTGACGTTGCACTGGACGCTGACTTAGTGGTTGCACTTGATGCCGCGCTAGACACTGACTTAGCAGTTGCACTTGATGCCGTACTGGACGCCGGCTTGGTAGTGGCACTGGATACCGCGCTGGATGCTGGCTTAGTAGCTGCACTTGATGCCGCGCTAGACGCCGGCTTAGTAGTGGTACTGGAGACCGCGCTGGACGTTGATTTAGTCGTTGCACTTGATGCCGCGCTAGACGCCGGCTTGGTAGTGGCACTGGATACCGCGCTGGACGCTGGCTTAGTAGCGATATTTGACGTTGCACTGGACGCTGACTTAGTGGTTGCACTTGATGCCGCGCTAGACACTGACTTAGCAGTTGCACTTGATGCCGTACTGGACGCCGGCTTGGTAGTGGCACTGGATACCGCGCTGGACGCTGGCTTAGTAGCTGCACTTGATGCCGCGCTAGACGCTGACTTAGTGGTTGCGCTGGAGGCTACATTAGTACTTGCACTGGACGCCTGACTACTTGTGGTACTTGCCATATCGCTCGTCGCGGTACTGCTTGACGTTGTAGTTGCCTGCGCATCCTTCTTATTAGTCGCAGTACTTGTAGCCTGACTGTCAGTTGTGCTACTGCTGGCACTTGTAGCCGTACTTGCGCTCTGCGCAGATGTTGCTGACGACGCAGCACTACTGTTGGTGTCTGCGGCACTCGCAGTGGTGGGAGTAGTCGCACTAGCGTTCATAGTGTGCGCGCTGACATGATTTAAACCCAACCCACTCGCAACCGCAACTGCCGCCGCAATCGTTGAAGTTGTTGCTAAGACATTCTTATCGGGCACGTGCGCATTGCCAGTGAATGCGTGTTTGTATTTTTCCATATTGATTTCCTCCTCAACACATTTCGTGTAGAAATCGTCAAAGTAATTGTACAACATCGTGCAAGATCACGTTAGTACTTTCTTAACTTTTCGACCAGATGGGCAACGAGTGTGTGTAACATGCAAGTATTTGTTCGATAAAGGGGTACATTGTGTTTTTTTAAAAATGCGATAATACCGGTGGTTATGGGCGCAAACATACGTTTTGCTCGTGAAAAAGTGTCATCAATTAGCCTAATGTTACAGTTTGGTTACAGGCGTTCAGCTAATGGTATAGCTTGTTACACAAGCGTTATTCATGCCCTTGTCTTACTCATGATGTCCTAACGTATGTACAAAAACGGACCCGTGACAATTAAGCACGGGTCCGTAAATTGAGGCTGATTAACTTAGTTTAGCCGTAAGGACTGACCAACAAGAATGAGGTTGGTGTTCTTGATACCGTTGAGCGATGCCAACTTGCTGACGGATGTACCGTACTTAGCCGCAATGCCGCTGAGCGTATCACCAGACTTGACGGTGTACGTACTACTACTGTTACTAGTATTAGTCTTAGTAGTAGCGCTGCTAGAGCCGGTCACCTTGAGTGTTTGGCCAACGCGGATGAGGTTGACGTTACTGATACTGTTCAATGATGCCAGGCTAGCGACAGAGGTTCCGTACTTAGCGGCGATGCCACTCAAAGTATCACCAGACTTGACCGTGTAAGTGGTGCCGGTCGAGGCGGTCTTAGCAGCGGTTGCGGAACTTTGCGTCGCTGTGGTTGATGAACCCTTGCTGATCAGCAGCCGCTGGCCAACCCGAATCAAGTTAACGTTACTAATACTGTTGTTCTGGGCTAACGTGTTGACCGTGGTGCCATACTTGGCCGCAATGGCACTGAGTGTATCGCCGGATTTAACGGTGTAGTAAGTGTTGGCGCTGGTCGTACTGGTAGTCGCCTTTGCCGTAGTGGTTGTGGTTGTAACGGTAGCCTTCTTGACCAGTAACTTCTGGCCCACGAGAATCAGGTTTGCGTTACTAATACCATTCCAGGAGGTGAGGGTACCAACGGTCGTGTTGTACTTGGCCGCGATGGCGCTTAACGTATCACCAGATTTGACGGTGTAGTAAGTGTTGGCGCTAGTCGTACTGGTAGTCGTAGTTGCTTTAGTGGTAGTGGCGGCCTTTTGCACGAGTAACACGTCACCCACGTGAATCAAGTTCACGTTGCTAATGCTGTTCCAACTAGCCAGCGTGTTAACGCTCGTGCTGTACTTCGCGGCGATACCACTCAGGGTGTCACCAGCTTTGACCGTGTAGTAAACGTTGGTGTTACTGGAGCCCGTACCAGTTCCGGCATTAGTGGCTGAAGTGGTGGCTGACGTAGCGGTACTCGTGCTGGTAGCGGTGTGGCCGCTGATAGTTTCACCATTCAGGGCAATGGTGTCCAAAGAGGTGAGGTTATACTCCTTGATTAAGCTCAACAGAGACTGCGCGTAACTCGGGTCGGTGGCGTAGCCGTCACTTTGCAGGTCATTGACTACGGATGTGTAGCTAGTGTTGCCAATGATATTACTATACCGGGAATTTTCCTTGAGGAAGGCCCCGTGGTCCTCAACACTGGCTGAGTTGTTGGCGTAGGCCCGGAACCGCGCGTTGACGGTGACGTAACTACCATTGACGTATTCCTGGGTTGGGTAGCTGACCGTGCTACCGGTCCAACTACTGTCAGCTTTGATACCAAAGAGGTTGTGGGCACTGGTAGATAATGATGATTGACCCCAGCCACTTTCCAGAATTGCCTGAGCAACCGTGACGGAAGGTAGGACACCATATTCAGACCAACCGGCAATGGCTCCATCTTCAACACTTTCAATGAAGTTCTGTAAACGTGCGGTACTGCTGAAGGTTGGCTGGGCAACTACGGCGGTTGCATCCGTCATGACGATCTGCTGTGGTTGGCCAGTCTGAGCGTAAGTTGCGGCTGCTGATGCTTTAGCGGCGGCTAACGATGCAGGCGCGGTGCTGGTGACCGTCACGCTGGCACTACTGCTCGTGTCACTGGCGGCAACGCTAGAAACTGACGCGGTAGATGTACTACTGGAGACAGCCGAACTGGCGGCTGAGGAAGGAGTAGCTGATGAAGCGGCACTAGTGGCCGCGCTGGTACTCGTCGCGTTACTGGAGCTGGTTGGGGCGGCTGAACTGGTAGCGCTACTTGTAGCACTGCTAGTGACCGCGGATGACGCACTTACCGAAGAATTGGCGCTACTAGTGGCGCTGTTGGCGCTCGATGCTGCTGAGCTAGCCGTGGATGTAGCCGCACTACTGTTAGCACTTGATGAGGCAATACTAGCAGTAGAGGCGGTGGTACTACCGTTGCTGGCGGCGGAACTAGCTGCACTGCTAGTGCCCTTGACCGCTAAAGTTGCGCCAGAACCCGTGACGGGAGTGGTACTTGTGCTGGCCTTAACCGTCTGGGCAGCTGGCGTTTTTAACTGACTGAAACCACCTGCCATGGTGAGTAATGCTGCCAGCGTAGTGGTTGTGGTGGCAATCTTCTTCTTATTACTAATGCGACGTCCGTGTTTGTAGAAATTGCTGTGTTTATATGTAGCCATTCGTTCATCCTCCTGTGAAACAGATCGTGCTCATAATTAATGCTATTCTCAAAATGTATACGTTTATCTTAAGACATTTTGCGGTGAATATGCCAGCATTTGCCCCAGTCTTAATCAGTTACGTTTGTTATTTAATACTGGTTATTCAAACAAATATGGCTGCCAACCGGGCTATGCGTGAATTTGGCCACATTATACCCGTGGTCAGCTGATTGTGGCTCAAAATAACGGTTCACCCTTGTGTGCAGCCAGCATAATCCGTTATGATATATGTACATACAATCACAAGGTGGAGTGGTGGTTGAACGTTGGAAGGAGTGAGCAATGTGCGTAAATTGAGCGCAGAATTTTTGGGCACCTTTTTACTGGTCTTCATTGGTACGAGCGCAGTGGTTATCGCGAATGGTAAGGTGCTGACCATTGCGTTAGCTTTTGGGTTGGCGATTACGATTTCCGCCTACGCCTTTGGCGGAATTTCTGGTGGCCATTTCAATCCCGCAGTGACCACTGCCATGCTGATCAATAAGCGTATTAGTGGCAAAGATGCGGTGGGATACATCATTGCGCAGATTTTTGGTTGTATCGTTGGGAGTGCCTTTGTAGCGCTGTTTGTTAACGCCCTGGGACAATCAACCAGTCAGTTGGGTCAAACGGACTTTACCGTGATTGAGCCCTGGATGGCGGTCGTAGTGGAAACGTTGGTCACATTCCTGTTCGTGCTGGTAATTCTCAACGTTACTAGTGTCCAGCACGGCAACGACCAGTTTGCTGGTCTGGTAATTGGCATCAGTTTGGCCCTACTAATTGTCGTTGCGCTTAACCTCACGGGTGGGTCGTTGAACCCCGCCCGGTCGATTGGTCCGGCCCTTTTTGCACGGGGTAATGCGCTGAGTGATCTGTGGGTCTACATCCTGGCACCGGAACTTGGGGGTGCTTTGGCCGCAATTGCTTCGCGTTTCTTAGGTAGTGAGGAGTAGCCGTTGTTGAAGAACGCCGTATGGATCCTGCCTCCGGGTAGGATTTTTTGCTGCGTTGAAGCACCAAGGCTTGTGCCATGTCTGTAGCAATTGATAATTGTCATTGACTAATCGTTGCGGTAAGGCATATACTGGAAACATTGAGATTTTTTAGGGGGATGAATCAGTCGATGCGACGGCTAATTGATGGATCACGATTGCACTTCATTGGTTGGGGCCTGGTAGTGGGGGCCTTAGCGGGAGCGACGGTGGCTTTGTTCAGGCTGTTCATTGCACACATGTTAGCGTGGATCCAGGGCATTTACGCGCACCCCAGCTGGCCAAGTCTCGCAGTGGTGTTGGTACTGGGCATCGTCGTTAGTATCATTGCCGCTGTGTTGTTGCGTCAGGAGCCCAACATCAGCGGTTCCGGGATTCCCCAGGTAGAGGGGCAGTTGCAAGGCACCATGGAGTTCCACTGGTGGGGGATCCTTTGGCGCAAGTTTGTCGCCGGCGTCCTGGCGATTGGTTCCGGCTTGTTCCTGGGCCGGGAGGGTCCCTCCATTCAATTAGGGGCCGCAATTGGTCAGGGGGTCGCTGCTGGCCGTCACGAAAGTGGCAGTGAACGACGCGTCCTGATTGCGGCCGGAGCAGCTGGTGGGTTAGCCGCGGCTTTTAACGCACCCATTGCGGGTGTGATGTTCGTTTTGGAGGAGGTTTACCATAACTTTAGCCCGTTGGTGTGGATGAGTAGCCTGGCGTCTGCGGTGGCCGCCGACTACGTGTCCATGCGGGTCTTCGGGCTCACACCGGTGCTCCACATCACTTATGCGCATAGTTTGCCGATGAATCAATACTGGCACCTGGTAGTGTTGGGAATCATCTTGGGGTTGTTGGGCTTGCTCTATAACGCCACGTTGCTTTCACTGCCACGCTGGTATGGCCACTTACCCATTCCCCGCGTGGCGCAGGGCGTTGTACCGTTGTTGCTGATCATTCCGCTAGGATTTTGGATGCCCCAGGTACTGGGTGGTGGCAACGGGGTGATTCTCAACCTTGGTGGTCAGATACCCGTCCTTTCGGCGCTGTGCCTCCTGTTTGTCGTGCGCTTCGTCTTTTCGATGATGGCGTACGGTTCCGGACTGCCTGGGGGGATTTTTCTTCCTATCTTGACGTTAGGGGCGGTGCTTGGTGCGCTGTATGGTGTGGCCATGGTGCGGCTAGGACTCTTACCCCAACAGTACGTGGTTAACTTGATGATTTTCGCGATGGCTGGTTACTTTGCGGGTATTAGCAAGGCACCATTTACGGCCATTCTGCTCATCACCGAGATGGTGGGCAACCTCGGTCACTTGCTACCGCTGGCAGTGGTGTCGTTGGTAGCGTACGTCACCACGGATATCTTTGGCGGCCAGCCAATTTATGCGGCGCTATTGAACCGGATGACGGTGCCAGAAAGTTTAAGCCAATTGCACCACCCGGTGACGTTCGAAGTACCCGTCTTTGCCGGTTCGACGTTGGACATGCACCAGGTGCGTGACTTTACGTGGCCAACGGGGAGCCTGCTGGTCGAAATTCGTCGGGGTG
Source organism: Lacticaseibacillus thailandensis DSM 22698 = JCM 13996 (assembly GCF_001436135.1). Lineage (NCBI taxonomy): Bacteria > Bacillati > Bacillota > Bacilli > Lactobacillales > Lactobacillaceae > Lacticaseibacillus > Lacticaseibacillus thailandensis. The sequence goes on along the minus strand of NZ_AYZK01000001.1, from coordinate 746,821 downwards.
AGCGCCGGTTGGTCCCACAAGGCGCGGCCATGATTCGCGCGGGGGATACCCTCGTGGTGATGACTGACGGTAGTCGCCAGGCGCGGGTACGAGCGGTGATCGGCGGCGCGGCGGCGCGCCCACTCACCGAGTAATATCGATGGGACTAAACTGCAGTTAACGCTATGCAATTGAAGGCTTTTGTGGTAGCATATCATTAGTATTTTGAACGGACACGGAGGAAGAATCGTGCAATCACTATTAACCACGTTGCTAATCGCAGACTCAGTGCTGATCATCATTGCGGTGATGATGCAGCCATCCAAGCAACAGGATGCTCTGAGCGCACTATCAGGCGGGTCCATGGATCCGTCTGGTCACACCAAGTCCCGGGGCTTTGAAGCCTTCATGGAAAAGGTCACGTTGGTTTTGGGTGTGGTCTTCTTCGGGTTGGCCATTGCGTTGGCATACATTGCTTCGCACTAAATAGAGCGCCACGACCGAAGTCTCCCGGAATTTGCGGGGGACTTTTGTTATACTGGCGTTGTTATGTGGCTGCCGTCGGGCTGGACGTGCAGTTTGTTCTCAATATTACTGGTGGGTTGTTGAAGAAGGGTTGTTGGTCGATTATCTGGGTTCAACCCGTGTGGTGACGATAACCGCCATACAGGCAACAATGGTGCATCGAAAGGAGTTACCCTGTGCTCAGATATCCGCAACCAATTACACTGCCGGGCCGTAAGGACTTGCCCGGAGTGGTCTTACTACATTCGTTTACGGGTAGTAGCCGTGATATGCGGTTACTGGCCAATGATCTAAACGCGGCGGGTTACGCCGTGCAGGCACCCATCTTTAGTGGCCACGCCGACAAGACGCCGTTGGGGCCATTGAGTTTTGGCCCTGACCGGTGGCTGGCGGAGACCCAGGCAGCGGTGCGCGCGATGCGGCGCGAATACGGTCGTGTGGTGACGTTCGGTCTTTCCATGGGTGGCAACTTTGCCCTGCGCGCCCTCGAAACGATGGCGGGGGTCGTGGCTGGCGGTGCGTTTGCCACGCCACTGGTGGACGGTTCGCCGCACTTTGCGCGGACGGTACACCGGTACATGGACTACATTGTGCGCGAGTCCGACCAGCAAGCGGATTTTGGGGCCGCGCAGGGCGCAATTGAGCATCAGCGCGCTGCGTTGCGTCACCTAGCGCATCTAACCATTGCCGCGGCACCATCCGTTCACGTACCGGTCTTGTTGGCACAGGGTGGACAGGACACTGTGATCACACCGCAGACAGCGTTGAGGTCTCTGGCGTTATTCCGGGGCGCCCCCGCGTCATTGGCGTGGTACCCGGAGGCCAACCACATTCTGACTGCGGATCCCCACAGCCAGGCCCAGTTGAGTCGCGACGTGTTGGCATTTTTGGCCCGGCTCTAAAATTGTTAATTAATAAATCTAATTAAAGAAGAAGTGGGGTCGCGCTGGGCGCACCCCATCTGGAGGTAGAACATGACCACTGTTGGTCACATACGTAATGAATTATTAGGGTTGTTTCGGCGCAATGCCAAGGTGAACTACTCCGTGGCGTCATTGCAACGGGCACTGAAGCTAAGGGATAGTGCCGACATTAAGAACATGGTGACAGCGTTGAACGGCCTGATGAAGGAAAGCTTTATTCATCAGAACGAGCAGGAGCAGTACTCGTTGGGTGCCCCGAAGGCTGTCATCGTGGGTACTTTCCGTGGTAACGATAAGGGTTTCGGCTTTGTGAGCGTGGATGATTCCACCGACCCGGATGTGTTTATCGCCCCACCAAACACGAAGCACGCTATTGACGGGGATACGGTTGAAATCAACATCCTGCACCCAGCCAAACCGGGTGATCCGCGGGGGGCTGATGGCGAAGTAACCAAGGTCACGGGACACAAGTACACGTCATTAGTAGGTGAATTTCAGCCGTTTTCGGACAAAGAAGCGCGGCAAACCGGCTTCATTGGTACGGTGACGAGTCCCGAAAAGAAGATCCACAAGTACCCCATCATGGTGGAGGATACGGGAATGCATCCCCAAGCCGGGGACATGGTGATGGTGGAAATTACCCACTACCCAGATAACCTGCATCCAGCCAGCATGACGGGGATGATGAGTCAGAACCTCGGAAACAAGAACGACCCAGGTGTAGATATCATGAGTATCGTGATGTCCAACCACATTAAGTCCGAATTTCCACCGGAAGTATTAGCGCAGGCGCAAAATATCCCCGACCACGTGTTGGACAGTGACCGGACCGGTCGGCGCGATATTACCGACCAGGCCGTGGTGACGATTGACGGTGATGACTCCAAAGACTTTGACGATGCCGTCACGGTTTGGCGCTTGGACAACGGTAACTACCATTTGGGTGTCCACATTGCCGACGTTTCGTACTATGTGCGTCCGGGGACACCGCTTGATGATGAAGCGTATGACCGGGGCACGTCAACTTACCTGACGGACCGGGTCATCCCGATGTTGCCATTCCGGTTGAGTAACGGGATTTGTTCCCTGAACCCTGACGTTGACCGGTTGGCAATGAGCTGTGATATGGAAATTGATGGGCAGGGCCACGTGGTCAATCACGACATCTACCCAAGCATCATTCGTTCACATGGGCGCTTGACGTACAACAACGTCAACAAGGCGCTTGACGGGGATGCTAGTGCGTTAGGTGACCGCCAGGAGTTGTTGCCGATGCTCCAAGACATGGCCCAGTTGCACCAGATTTTGTACAAGATGCGGCATGAACGTGGCGCAATCGACTTTGAAGAACATGAAGCCAAGATCATTGTGGACGATGTGGGTCACCCCATCGATATCGTCCTTCGCGAACGTGGCACCTCGGAACGGATGATTGAAAGCTTCATGCTTGCAGCTAATGAAACGGTCGCTAAGCACTACTACGATGCCCACCTGCCATTCCTTTACCGGGTGCACGAGCAGCCCGACAAGGATTCCATGAAGGAATTTATGGACTTCCTGGCGACCTTTGGCATTCAGATTCACAACGTGAAGGGCAAAGACGTCACGCCACGGATGTTGCAGCAAGTAGTGACGGACGTCGCCGGGACCCCAGAAGAAGCCATGGTCAACGTCAAGCTCTTGCGGAGCCTGCAGCAGGCCCGGTACTCACCGGACCCACTGGGCCACTTTGGGTTGGCCGCGAAGTACTACTCGCACTTCACCTCGCCAATTCGGCGTTATCCTGACCTGGTGGCGCACCGCATGATTCGTGAATATGCGCACAGCACCAGTGATGACGTGAAGGCGAAGTGGAAGCAGGTCTTGCCGGACATCGCGGTGCAAACCTCCACGGCCGAACGGCGGAGTGTGGACACTGAACGCGCCGTTGATGACCTGAAGAAGGCTGAGTACATGGAGGACAAAGTCGGCCAGGAATTCGACGCGGTGGTTTCCTCTGTACTGAGTTTCGGGATGTTTGTCGAGTTACCGAACACGGTTGAGGGGCTGGTGCACATCAGCAACATGACTGATGATTATTACCAGTTTGTGGAACAGCAGATGGCTCTGGTTGGTGCGGGTTCACACCGGATGTATCGGATCGGTCAGCCTGTGCGGGTACGGTTGGAAAACGTTGACGTGGAGCAGCACAACGTCGACTTTGTCATCGTTGACCCGGACCAGGCACCAGCCGCTAACTTTGATACCAGCGACATCAAGAAGCCCCAGCCGCGGTCGAATAACAGCCATGGTGGTAAGCCCAGCTTTGGTGGCCGGAACCATCAGGGTAACGGGCGCGGTGGTAACCGGCACCCGCGTGGGGGCCAAAAGCACGGCAAGCAGCCGTTTAACCAGATTCACATGAAGCGTAAGTAGTACGTACGTTGCCAGAAGGGAGGCGTCAACATGGCTAAAAAGCATCGGCAGAAGCCGGCAAACTTGCTGGCGCAAAACAAGAAGGCACGGCATGATTACAACATCGGCGATACCTACGAGGCCGGCCTGGCGTTGACCGGGACCGAAATCAAATCGGTGCGGGCTGGCAAGATGAACCTGAAGGACGGGTTTGCGCGCATTCGCAACGGTGAGGCGTGGCTAGAAAATGTCCACATTAGTCCCTACAAGGAGGGGAATGTGTTCAATGTCGACCCGTTGCGCAACCGTAAGCTGTTATTGCACAAACAGGAGATTCGGCGGCTCGATGAAGCCACCGCGGGCAAGGGTTTAACCATTGTTCCGCTACGGGTGTACTTGAAGCACGGTTATGCTAAGGTGCTGTTAGGCATTGCTTCCGGGAAGCATAACTACGACAAACGGGAAACGCTCAAGCGGCGTGACCAGGACCGAGAGATTGCACGGGCCATTAAGGAACGGTACTAAATACTACGTTTGATGGTGGCCAACAGCAGGCATTTGGTTGCGGTTGACTGACAAATAATCCCGCCATGACTGGGCGATGAATTGTATTCATTCATCGGCTAATCATGGCGGGATATTTTGTTGGTTGAACTAAAATAATGGGGTGACATTACATATAAAATAACGTTACCGTTACATGCTAAGCAAAAAAAGAATTGATTGGTCCGCACCTTTTGCGTAGAATGGTATAGTTAACTGCTTACAAAGCACCTAATATATCGTTGGTAAACAAATTCATAATGTGACACCACGGCCAGCAAGCCGACCCAGTGTGTACATTGACGTTACTGTTAATGGCAAAGTGATTACAGAAAGGATGACAAAGTTCAAATGAATATCCTCATCGCATTGATCCCGGCAATTGGCTGGGGCATCCAGCCCATGATTATTAGCAAGATGGGTGGTCGTGAGACCAACCAAATTCTCGGTACCGGGCTCGGTGCATTACTCGTCGGCGCAATTACCCTCATCATGACGCGCATGGTGACCGGGGCGGCCTTCTGGCTGAGCCTCGTGTCCGGTGCTTTCTGGGTGATTGGCCAAACTGGTCAGTACATCAGCTTTGGGCGCATTGGGGTGTCCAAAACGATGCCACTGTCGACTGGTTTCCAACTGGTGGGGACCTCGTTAATTGGGGTGCTGATGTTCGGTGAATGGCAGGGCAGCCTCGCCCGCGTGTTGGGCTTTGCCGCCATTGCCTTGATCATCATTGGCGTGCTGTTGACGACCGTTGGAGAAAAGTCTGATGGCCATACCCACAGCATCTGGGGCCCAGCCCTGACGACGCTGTTGCCTACGTCCATTGGTTACTGGGTGTACAGTGCCTTACCGAAGATTCCGTTGTTGGCTGATAAGAGTGGGATGAGTTACTTCTTCCCGCAGATGCTCGGCATCTTCTTGGGTGCGTCCGTGTACGCACTGGTGGTGTCCAAAGGTAAAGCGTTCAGTGAAGCCACCACTTGGAAGAACGGTCTGGTTGGCATCGTGTTCAGCATTTCGGCTTTGGCCTACATTTTTTCCGCCAAGGCCAACGGTGTGGCCACTGCATACGTGATCACACAGCTGAACGTGGTTATCTCCACGCTGGGTGGCATGTTCATTCTGCACGAAGCACGCCGCGGCCGGGCCATGACGTACACGTTGCTGGGGCTGCTACTGGTAGTCGTAGGGAGTGTCGTGACGGCGTTCCTGTAAGGCCTGTTAGTTGAGCAATTCAAAGGGCGTCACACTGAGGTGTGGCGCCCTTTCTGTACCGTTAAATTGAACACAAACGGCTATGCATTATTCTTTGAACAACGTGAGGATCTGCATTGGCGTGTGGGCGGCCTTCAATTGCTTGATGAAGGTCTGGTGCGTCAACAGCTTTGCGGTGTTGCTCAGGTAGTGCAGGTGCGCACCGTTATCGTGCTCCGGAATTAGGAAACTAATCAACGTGTCGACTGGCTGGTTATCGAATGTTTGCCATTTGACTGGCTGTTGTAGCCGCACGACCAACATGGCGGAGTGCTTGATGGATGCGTCTTGGGCGTGCGGGATCGCGATACCTTGTTCCATCCCGGTCGAGCTTTCGCCTTCACGGTGTAGGTACTTTTGGTAGACCGCTTCTGCGTCCGTGGCGATGCCGTTTTTAACGGCCAACTCCGCCAACTGGTGCAAGGCATCATCCCGCGAGGTCGCGGTGGCATCTAGGACAATGTTATCGTCGGTTAAAATGTCACCTAGGTTAGCATCATCATTACTGGTAGTGGTGCCTTGGTTCGAAGCGGCAGTAGCGTCTGGTGCAATCGCGGCGACCGCTTCATCCCCGGTCAAACCGGCTAACGAGACGGACGACTGGGTGACGCCGTGCTTGCGGGCGGAGTGTCCAGCAATCAGGGCTAGTAGGACGCCGGAGGCCGCGGCACCAATTAGAATGTACACGACCCAAAGAATTGGGTGGTTAACCAGCGGCAAAATGATGAAGCCACCGTGTGGTGCTGGGACCTTGATTTTGCTCATGTAGGTGAGAATCGAAGCAATGGCCGACCCAATCATGAAGCTAGGAATGTTTAGTAGCGGGTTCTTGGCGGCAAAGGGGATGGCCCCTTCGGTAATGTGGGTTGAACCCAGCAGGAAGTTAACGTAACCCGCACTCCGGTCGTCCTTAGTGTAAGCTTTGGGGTTGAGCAATACGGCAATCCCAGTAGCGATTGGTGGAGCGATACATGCGGCCGAAACCCCAGCCATGAACAGACTGTTGCCTTGAGCGAGTAGGGCAGTCCCGGTTAAGTAAGCCGCCTTGTTAATGGGACCACCAAAGTCAGAAGCACACATAATACCAACAATCAGACCCAGAATAATGGGATCAGAGTTTTGCATGCCCTTCAGGAAACTCATCATCCCGGTGTTAATGCCGGCCATTGGTTTAGTAATGACCCACATGATGACCCCGGCAATGAACACGCCCAGTACTGGGTAAAGGAAAATCGCCTTGAGGCCGCGGAACTCCTTGTCAGGTAGGGGCTTCAGCAGGTGTTGCAGCAGAATGATGACACCCCCGGCAACGTAGCCACCGACGATCCCGCCAAGGAAACCAGTCCCACCAGTGAAGGCAATCATGCCGACCGCAAAGCCAACAATCAGACCGCTACGCTTAGCAATCGCTTCAGCAATGTAGGCACACAGTACGGGGACCATCAGGTTCATCGTCGTGCCACCAATCGAATTGAGCATGGCGGCAAAAGCGTTGAACTGGTCACTCTTGGGGTCAGCAGAATAGATGCCCCAGAAAAACGAGATGGCGGTGAGCACACCACCAGCCACAACGACTGGTAGCATGTGCGAAACCCCGTTCATCAGACTGGTGTAGATCAGGTGCCACAGGCCACCACCCTGCTCGTTGTCACTAGCAGCGGCTTTGGCAGTGGTATTGGCTTTATAGATGGGTGCATCTTTGGCCAGCGCCTCATCAAACAATTTACCCGGATCACGAATGCCAGCAGCAACTGGCACCATGATCAGGGGCAAACCGGCGAACCGGTCCGCGTCTACATCGATGTCTGACGCCACAATGACGGCCCGGGCGTTGTCAATTTCCTCTTGGGTCAGCGGGTCATCCACGCCGGTTTGTCCGTGGGTTTCCACTTTAATAGTCAGACCCCGGCGCTTGGCTTCCTGTTCCAACGCCTCCTGGGCCATGTAGGTATGCGCAATCCCAGTTGCGCAACCAGTCGCAGCAATTAAATCGTACTTTGCCATAATGTTTGCCTCCTCCATTAATACTGCGAATGCTTCACTTCTGTCACGTTGATTTGCGCCGCCAATTCCGGAACGTGCTGGAAGTCGGTGATCCAAGCACTGCGGGCGGTGTCACTGCCGGCAGCCAGTGCCATTTGTAGGTTGGCCGCTGGTGCCTTGCCGGTGACCATGCCGGCAACAAAGGTGCCCAGCATGGTGTCCCCAGAACCAGCTGAATTGAGAACGGTGATGGTCGGAGCCGTACCCGTAAAGACACGGTCGCCGACGAGGATGGCACCCGCGCCCCCACGAGAGATGAGGACGTTCTGGGCACCACGTCGACGGAGCTCCTGGCCTAGCTCAATCAGGTGGTCGGCGTCGATGTCGGCCGGTTGATCAAACCAACTGGCTAGTTCGACGTTGTTAGGTTTGACCAGTAACGGGTGGTATTGCAGGGCGTCGAGCACTTCCGGGTATGATGTATCGATCACGAACTGGAAGTGCTGGCTGGCGGCTTGCTGACCGATGGTACCGATGAAGTTAGCGGGGATGCCTTGCGCAAAGCTTCCCGAAATAATCAACGTATCGTCCCGCCCCAGTTGTTCCAGCTTAGTCAGCAGCTGTTGTCGGGCTGTGGGGGTGACCTGCGGGCCCGGATTAACGAGCTTGTATTCGCGGGGCCCGTCCTGAACGTGTGCGAACACGTTGATGCGGGTAATGCCGCCACCGTCGACAAAGTCGTTGGTGATCCCGGCCGCTGAAAGCTGTTGCTGAATGTAGGCTAGGGTGAAGCCACCACCGATCCCTAACGCCTGGTTCGGTACGTGCAGGCGTTGTAGAATAAAAGAAACGTTGACACCCTTACCGTTGGCCTGGACGTCGTAACTATTGGTACGGTTGACCACGTCGGCGTCCAGCCGTGGTGTATCAATAAATAAATCAATTGCTGGATTCAAAGTGAGTGTATAAAGCATGCGTTGTCCTCCTCGTCTACAAGAAGAGCATAACGCAGCGATGCCTGAAAATGTTTTCTAATTAGTTTGGCCGATGACGTCAAAATTGAAAAAGTTTACGGGAGGCCCCAAGTGAGTAAATTTAGTGCTAGTGAGCAGTACGTGGTGGATCTGATCCACCGGCAGCGGGATCATATTATGGGCATGTCCATCGTGGAGTTTGCGGAGTTTGCGAACGTGTCCACAGCCACGATTGTGCGCACGATGAAGAAACTGGGTTATTCCGGGTACACCGATTTTCGGCATTCTGTCAGTCGCCAACATGAGGTGGAGCCGGCGGTGTTGCGGGAAGCGGATAGTAATATTCGGCAGGTCATCACCGCCAATCTACGCGAGGTACAGCAGACTATCAACCAACTAGACATCGCCACGATTGAAGATAGCGTGCAGCAATTTGCCGGTGCGCAGATGCTGTACATTTTTGCCCGTGGGTTGTCGGAAATGATTGCCGACGAAATGGCGTTAAAGTTTCAGTTGGCGGGGAAGTACACGCAAACCCTGCACGATCCCAACATCATCATGACGTTAGCCGAGCGCGTGCCCACCACGGCGTGCGCCATCTTTATTTCGCTGAATGGGGAGACTCCAGAGCTGGTGACGGCCGCCCGTAAATTACGGGCGCACGGCGTACCCATCGTTACCATCACCACCAACGCGGACGCCTCGCTGGCCCAGTACACCGATATTTTGTTGACCGGATATAAGTCGGCTGAATCCTACTTTCCTGATTATGAGGTGCACTCACGATTACCCGTCCAGGTGATCAGCCGTATCTTGCTGGACGCCTACGTGGTTCGGGTGCAGGAACAACACGACCAGGGTCACGGAGAGTAAAGTCCGACTTTGGCCCGTTGACCCTGTTGCCGGGTTGGTCGACAATGGAAGGCAAAGGTGGAATGAGGCAGATGGCTTTACCAAAGCAATATCTTCAACGGTTAGATAGTTTGCGGATTCACTATGAGGTGGTCGGGTCGGCGGCGGCGTCACCAACTCCCACTGGAACCAAAGTAATGGTTGTTAGTAACGAGTGCTTGGCGGTGCAGGGCCAACCCGTCCTGGTGCTACAAGCTGCACGCTACCAGGTAGACAGGCACAAGTTAGCCACGATTTACGGGGTGGACGCTGATAGTATTCAGCCAGCTACTCCCACACAATTGACAGCAGTCGGCGCGACGTCGGGCCACGTTAGTGCGTTGACGTTACCCGAGGACACGCACGTGCCGGTGGTATTGAGTCGCCAGTTAGTGGGGCGGGCTGCCCTTGCTTTTGACTTGGGCGCTGCCGACCAGCTGGTGGTCATCAGTTCAGCAGACTTACTGCGGTTCTTACGGAATTTGGGGGTTGCGCCGCGCATTACTAGCGTTGAAGGTGTAGCCGTACAGGAGGATTAATATTAATATGCAAATTCGACCAGCAACACCTGCCGATGGCGTGCAGGCGGCACCGCTGATCAAAGTAGTGTTTGACGAAATGGAAATTCCTACCATCATGGCGATGACGGATGCGGCGGTGAATGCCGTCTTTGCGGATGCCTTTCGGGTCGGTGCGTACCGCTACAGTTATGCTCACAGTTTGGTGGCGGTCACAGGTGACGAGCTCGTGGGTATCTGCGTGGGTTATCCGGCGGCAGCCGAAGCGCACATTGACGACGCCTTTGCCCCGTTTCTACCGCGCGTCGGCATCACTGATGGTCGGGACCTCTTTCCTGACCGCGAAAGTTTTCCCGGGGAGTGGTACTTAGACCTATTAGCGGTAAAAAGTAACGCGCGGGGGTGCGGCGTGGGTACGCAGTTGTTACGCGCCGCCAAGCAGCAGCGCCAGCAACACGGCGACCAGCGGATCGGGTTGCTGTGCGACTTGGTGAATCCGCGCGCCGCGGCGTTATATGCACGAGAAGGTTTCACGGAGGATGGTCGGGTGCGGTTGTTCGACCACGAGTACCGGCACATGCGCCAAGACTTACGGTCAGCTACCGTCACGGTGGCTAGAACCGGGCAATCCGGGCGCTAGCGCTGTTCCGGTAACCGCATTCATGCTAAAATGAACGTAAATGCGCGAATGAAGGGGACGCTTAAATGATTAAAATTATCGCTTCCGACATGGACGGCACCTTGTTGAACAACAAAATGCAGGTTTCCGACGCGAACGCCGCGGCCATCCGGGCGGCACAAGCGCACGGCATTGAGTTCATGGTGGCGACGGGTCGCGGCCTCACCGAAGCCAAACCGTTACTACAGGAGCAACAACTGCGGACAGCGTACATTACGCTGAACGGTGCGCAGGTGTTTGATGAGGACGGCCGGTTGGTGGTATCAGTGCCACTGGCTGACGACATGACGGAACTGGCCATGAAGACGCTGGATGACCGGAATTTGTACTACGAACTGGTCACCGACCACGGCATTTTTTCCAACAGCCGCGTCCGGCGGATTCAGAACGTGGCTGATTTGCTGGTCAATCTCAACCCCGATACGGATTACAAAATGGCGGTGGCGTTGGCCTCAGCCCGGTTGGAAATTATGAACATCAATTACGTCACGGATTATGGTGAAATCGTTGGGGATGAAAACGTCCACGTGATGAAGATCATCGCCTTCAACACGGCCGACCCGGTGGCGTTGAGTGAACCGAAGAAGTTGTTGCTGGCTACGGGGAAATTAATGGTCACTAGCAGCTCGCGCAACAACATCGAAATCAATAACATTAAATCCCAAAAGGGGCTCGCGGTAGCGGCCTATGCGGCGAAACGTGGCCTAACTATGGACAACGTCATGGCTATCGGTGACAACTTTAACGACGAGTCGATGATTCGTGACGCCAAGTACGGTGTGGCAATGGGGAACGCCGTACAACCCATCAAGGAGTTGGCGTGGTTTGAAACTGAGTCGAACGTGCATGACGGCGTGGCCAAAGCAATTTATCGGGCCATTGAGTTGAACGACCAGGAAGTAGCAACTAAGTAGTGATATGTTCGTGTGAGGAGGCGATTATGCGTGGACTTGTATTTTGAAACTGCACCGTTACAATCTGGGCGGATTGCAAGCGTACGTGACGTAGACAACCACACGTTGTTGGGCGTGCGGCGTAGTTTCGGCACGGCCATTGGTTTTCGGGCGTTTTCGTTTCCCGAACATGAAGTGATCGGTACGATCAGTGCGGACGAAGAACAGGCAGCCCGCTTTGAATTACGGGTGGGCGAGGAAAGTAACACCTTAGTACGGGTCGCGCGCGGTGGTGGCCACCCGCTGTACTTGTTGCGGCATGGTGGGTGGCTCATCGCTGGCACCGAAAAGAGTGACTCTTACCGCGGCTTTCAGGGGTTTAGCTTCGTCTTTGGCATGGCACCCGTGATGACTAGTGGCGGGCGCACCCTGCGTGTCCAGGTGGATAAAGAAGCCGACAGCGTCACGGCGGTGTTAGTGGCTGCAGCGTTGGACCGCGTTCGGGTCGTGACGAATGCACAAAAAAAGCCGCCACTACAGTACTCGTTTGGTAGTGCCTAGTCCTTAATGGGCGGCCAAAAACGATCACTAGTGGCGCACCAGGGCAGTGAGGCCACTATTTTATGATGGTGAGCGGAAGGATGGTGTCTTGTGACCAAAACAATTATTCACAATGACTGGCAAGAAGTGTTAGCACCCGTCTTTGCTGGCCCTACATATGCCCGGTTGCACCAGTTTTTGCGGAGCGAATACAGCAACCAGACCATTTACCCAGACATGTACCATATTTTTCAGGCGTTTGAATGGACGCCGTTTAGTCAGACCCGCGTAGTTATTTTGGATCAGGACCCGTACCATGAGGAGCATCAGGCCGTCGGGGCCAGCTTTGCCGTGGCTCCGGGCGTGCAGATTCCGCCGTCGCTGGTGAACATTTACCAGGAGTTGCAGGATGACTTGGGGATCCCGCCAGTGAACCACGGTTACTTGCGGGCCTGGGCTGAACAGGGGGTACTGCTACTCAATGCGGTGCTGACGGTGCGGGCCCACCGCGCCAATTCCCATCGTGGTAAGGGGTGGGAAGAATTAACCGACGCCGCCATCAAGGCGTTATCTGCTCGCGGCGGGGTGGTATTCATTCTCTGGGGCCGGTCCGCGCAAAATAAACGGCCCCTGATTGATGAAAGCAAAAACGTGGTGATTGCGTCTGCCCACCCGAGTCCACTCTCGGCCTACCGCGGTTTCTTTGGTAGCAAGCCGTTTTCACGCACGAACGCAGCCCTGGAACGCATGGGCGAGCAACCCATTGATTGGCGGTTGCCCGAACACGTGGAACGGACGGACTAGGGCGGTTGGTTTTGTACACCAGCCTTGTTAAAATGAAGTATCGCAAACAATAGGGGGTATCATCGTGGACTTATTCGCAACTTTGGAACAGAACGTCAAGGGTAAAGGCGTCACCATCGTCTTTCCTGAGGGCACTGAACCACGGATTCTGGGCGCCGTGGCTAAGTTACAGTCGCGCGGGGTGATCAACGCCGTGCTGCTGGGTGACCCGGCGGCCATTCAGCAGGTAGCTGCCGCGCATGATTTTGACATTACCGGCGTAACGATCCGCAACCCAGAAACCGATCCCGACCTAGACCAATTAGCCGCCGCTTTCTTGGCACGCCGCCATGGTAAGGCCACGCCAGAGCAGGCAGCGAGTGCCGTCCGCGACGCCACGTACTTTGGCACCATGCTGGTGTACACCGGTGCAGTCGACGGCCTGGTCTCCGGTGCCGTCCACTCCACGGCCAACACCGTGCGGCCAGCGCTGCAGATCATTAAGACCAAGCCGGGTGTTTCGCGTACGAGTGGTGCGTTCATCATGCAGCGTGGGGATGAGCGCTACCTGTTTGCGGACACGGCGATTAACATTGACCCATCCGCCGACGAGCTGGCCGAAATTGCGGTGGAGTCTGCCGCCACGGCCAAGGCGTTTGGTATTGACCCCAAAGTGGCCATGTTATCCTTCTCCACGAAGGGTTCTGCGGCTGGAGACATGGTGACGAAGGTGCAGGAGGCCACGCGCAAGGCGCAGGCCCTCGCGCCAGACGTACCCATCGATGGTGAGCTCCAATTTGACGCGGCCTTTGTGCCGAGTGTTGGGGCCCAGAAAGCACCAGACTCAAAGGTGGCTGGGCACGCAACCGTCTTTGTCTTCCCTGAACTGCAGTCGGGGAACATCGGCTACAAGATTGCGCAACGGCTTGGCGGCTTTCAGGCGGTGGGTCCGATTCTCCAGGGCCTCAACCAGCCAGTGTCCGACCTGTCCCGTGGGGCGTCTACGGACGACGTTTACCAGACCGCGCTCGTGACGGCCACCCAGGTATTGGCCAGCCGTCATGACTAAAACGTGGACGTTTGATAACGAGCAGGCGTTGCGGGCGTTTGCCGGTCACATCGCGCCGCTACTGCAGGCGGGCGACGTGTTGTTGCTCGACGGCGACTTGGGCGCGGGTAAAACCAGCTTTACTAAGGGGCTCGGTAAAGCACTTGGCATCACGCAGCCAATTAAAAGCCCGACGTTTACCATCATTCACGAGTATCCGGAGGGACGCATTCCGCTCTACCACATGGATCTTTACCGGCTCGAAGGTGGTGGCGCCGAGGACCTCGGGCTTGAGGAATACTTTGATGGTGATGGTGTGAGCGTCGTCGAGTGGCCAGACTTTTTGGGTGCCAGTGCGCCATACGAGTACGTCACGTTGCACTTTCACAAAGATGAACAAGACGACAACCGCCGCACCATCACCGCTGAAGGTGAAGGTGACCGCGGACAAGTGTTGCTAGCAGCCATTAACGGACTGTCTGCATAAGTAACAAGGAAAATGTGACGGTTGAGGCCGTTACGGAAAGGGGTTTGCACATGGAATATTACCGGTTACGGGATGGATTACAGTTGCCCAAAGTCGGCTTTGGTACTTACAAGCTGAACGGTACTAACGGGGTACGGGCTATTGAGAGTGCCATCAACCAAGGTTACCGTTTGATCGACACGGCTTATAACTATGAAAACGAGGGGACGGTCGGGGCCGCCATTCGCGGCGCCGGCGTACCACGTTCGGAACTGCTCGTGACTTCTAAGCTACCAGGGCGTTATTACCACCGGGCGGCGGCGATTGATGCACTCAAGGAGAGCTTGTACCGCGCGGGTCTAGACTATTTCGACCTGTACTTACTTCACTGGCCTAACCCCCGCAAGGACCTGTACGTTGAGGCCTGGCAGGCACTGATCGATGCCCAGCAGTTCGGGTTGGTGCGGTCCATCGGGGTCTGCAACTTCCTACCCGACTACCTGGACCGTCTAGACCGTGAAACCGGCGTGCTGCCGGTGGTCAACCAAATTGAGTTGCATCCGCACTTCAACCAGGCTGATCAGCGTGCTTACGATGAAGCGCACGGCATTTTGACGGAGGACTGGAGTCCATTGGGCCGGGCTAGTGACGTGCTCCAAAACCCAGCAATCAAAGCGGTGGCGGCAGCGCACAACAAGGGCGTGGGCCAGGTCATCTTGCGCTGGGCCGTGCAGCTAGGGACGCTACCAATTCCGAAGTCCCAGCACGCCAGCCGGCAACGGGAAAACCTTGATATTTTTGACTTTAATCTGAGCGATGACGAAATGGCAACGATCAACGCTCTGAGCACCCCTGACGGGCGGTTGAAGAATCAGGATCCAAGTAAATACGAAGAGTTCTAATGAAAACTTGGTGGCTGCTGTGAAAACGGTGACCACCGTTTTCATTAGGAGGAGGAAAATAGATGACGGTAAGACCAGCAGACGATTTATACATGGCGGTTAACGGTGCTTGGCAGGCCCAGACCGTGATTCCACCGGACAAAGCCCAGATTGGTGCCGATAGCGATTTGGGTGATGAGATTCGCGCCAAGCTGGTGCGGGACCTGCGCGCTATTAATGCGGGCACCATCGCCACAGCAGATCAGTCCCTATTAGCGGCGGCGCGGCTATTCGTGTTGGCGGATGACCGTGAGGCCCGGAATCGGCTTGGTGTGGCGCCGATCCGAACGCGGGTGGATTATTTAATGAGCCTGCAAGATGTTGGTGCGTGGCGGGCCGCGTTACCCACGTTGTGGCGGGAACAGTACCCGTTGCCACTGAGCACTTTTGTGATGGCCGATTTTCACGACGCTACGGTCAACATGCTCAATGTTAGTGGTCCCGACCCCATTTTGCCGGATGCTGCTATGTATCAGGAGACCAATGCCGATAATGATGCGATGTTCGCCGCGTGGAGTCAGATGGCGCGCACCCTGCTGGCGGCGGTCGGCATTACTGGGCGTACTGCAGACCGTTACGTGGACGACGCCCTGAACTTTGATCGGCGGGCCGCAGCGTTGCTACCCACTAACGAAGAGTTCGCCGTTGATACTAATTGGGATCACCCACTATCTTGGCAGGACTTTGCCGAGGTCACCGCCGACACTACGTTGGCCACCGCGTTGGCTACGGTGCTGCCCAACCAGCCGGTGCGCATCAATACGCCGACACCACGGTACGTGGCCGCGTTGGACCGACTGGTGACGGCGGACAATTACGGCCAGTGGCAACACATGGCGGTGATTCAGGAACTGATCGATCACAGCCGGTATTTGAGTGATGAGCTCCGGCAGGCTGCAGGGGCCTACCAGCGCTATTTGTCTGGCCAACCCCAACCGACGGAGTGGCACAAACACGCCTTTGCCGTGGCTAATGAATACCTCGCCGAACCAATCGGCATTTACTATGGGCGGACTTACTTCGGTGCTGCGGCGAAACGGGATATCACTGGGCTGGTGCGTGAGTTGATCGCGCAGTATGAGGTGCAGTTGCAAAATAACACGTGGCTGAGTCCATCCACCCGTGATCAAGCGATCGCCAAGCTCAAAACCATGCGCATCAAAATGGGGTACCCGGACCACGCAGCGCCGGTGTATCAACACCTGCATGTGGATCCGGATGCTGATTTGTTGGGCGCAATGGTCCGGCTAGAACGCGAGGAAACGGCGTACCGGTGGTCCACGGTGGGTCAGCCGGTCGACCGCAGCGAGTGGCAAATGCCTGGGCACCTGGTGAACGCTTGTTACGACCCGTCGATGAACGACATCACGTTTCCGGCCGGAATTTTGCAGCCGCCATTTTACGCCCTATACTGGAGTCGGGCCGCTAAACTCGGTGGCACGGGGGCCACGATTGGGCACGAAATTTCGCACTCGTTTGACAATAATGGGGCCATGTTTGATGAGCATGGGACCATGAACAACTGGTGGCAAGAAGCGGACAAAGTCGCGTTTGACCATATCGTGGACGCCGTTGCGCAACAGTTTGACGGGCGCCATTACGAAGGGGTGCCCGTTAACGGTCGCCTCACGGTCAGTGAGAACATGGCCGATAATGCGGGAATGGATGTTGCGCTAGCCGTGCTCGGTCCCGATGCCAGCGTGGCGGCACTACGGGAATTCTTTACGGCGTATGCCCGGTCCTGGGCTACCAAGATGCGGCCAGAGCGCGCTAAAACCGTGTTGCGGCAAGATGTACATGCGCCCGCAACGCTGCGCGTCAACGTGCCAGTGATGAACTTCAGCGAGTGGTACCGTGCGTATGGCGCTCAACCTGGTGATGGGGAATACCTGCCGCCAGCGCAACGCGTCGTGATTTGGGACCGTTAGGACAGCAAAAACCCGGTGCTTTGTGTTTATTCACAAAGCACCGGGTTTTTTGAACGCATAATTAAGCTAGTTTAATAAAATTATTCAGGGCCTGACTGCCAAACTGCGCTTTTTCGGACATCAAGATGCGCGCACAGGCGTAAGAATCCGCGAGGGCGTTGTGGTGGTTGTTCAGCGTGATGCCCAACGCGTCACTCACGGTGTCGAGCTTGTGGTTCGCTAGTGACGGCAAGAAGCTCCGCGAGGTCGCCACGGTATCGATGTATTGGTATTGAGGGGTGGGGAGACCGTAGCGTTCCAGTGATTTACGCAAGACGCTGACGTCAAACTGGGCGTTATGCGCGGCGACTAGTTGCGTGCGCGTAAATAGCGGGGCAATGTGGGGCCACAGTTCGGGAAAGGTGGGTGCATTGGCCACCATGTCCGGAGTAATGTGGTGGATACGGATGTTAAACGGCGAAAAGGGGGTCTCGGGGTTGATCAGGTTGTAGAACGAATCCACTACTTTGTCGTTACGCACCACCACGATGGCGACAGAGCAAGCGGAGGCCCGCTTGCCACTGGCGGTTTCGTAATCCATGGCGATAAAATTCACAATTATGCCTCCAGTAGGTTAGTGGTATCCAACTCCACGGGACAATGGTCAGAACCCATAATGTCGGTGTGGATCTGGGCGTCAGTCAGTTGCGGCTGCAGGTCATTACTGGTGACAAAGTAGTCGATACGCCAGCCGGCGTTGCGTTTGCGGGCGCCAAAGCGGTAGCTCCACCAGGAGTAGATGTCCTTTTGGTCAGGGTAAAAGTAACGGAAGGTGTCAGTAAAGCCTGCGTCTAGTTGTGCGGTAAAGTCCGTCCGTTCTTCGTCGGTGAAGCCGGCGTGATGGTGGTTGCTAGTGGGGTTCTTCAGGTCGATCGTCTGGTGCGCCACGTTGAGGTCACCGCAGTAAATCACTGGCTTATCGGCAGCCAGCTTGCTGGTGTACTCCCGGAAGGCCACGTCGAACCCCTGACGGAAGTCCAGCCGCTTCAGCTCACTGCCAGAGTTGGGGACGTACACGGTGATGACGTAGAAGGACGGGTAGGATAGGGTGATCACCCGGCCCTCAGTGTCGTATTCCGGTACGCCAATGCCGTAAGTGACGGCGTCTGGTTCGTGTTTGGTCAAAATAGCGGTCCCGGAGTAACCTTTGCGTTCGGCGTAGTTGAAGTACTGGTGGTAACCAGGGAGGTCCAGTTCAGCCTGACCAGCCTGCATCTTGGTTTCCTGGAGGCAGAACCAGTCGGCATCGAGCGTCTGGATGACCTCGTAAAAGTTTTTCTTCAACACGGCCCGCAGACCATTAACGTTCCAAGAAATAAATTTCATTATGCACCCCTTCTTGTGTCCACTCAGCGCGGCAACAACGTTACCCTAATTTTAACGAACCTCACCGGTAGTGTCCACGCCAGTTCGTATCGTGGTGGTCTGTGTTTTTTGGGCACGGGTAGTGGCGGCAAAAAAATATACGTATCATCACCCACACTGGTATGGCGAACATAACGTTGCCTGGTTCCAAAACTCGGTCGTGGTTGTTCCGTATTGGCTATTGAATCGATAGGTAACGAGTGTGCTGCATCATGCCGGAAATGGGCTCTACTGGGCCAGTTGCAGGGGTGCGTCCGGGCAGCGGTCATCATGAGTGGTTCACCAAGGCGTAGGGGGCTAGCACACGCGCCAATATCCAGTGGTAATGGTGCCACCGCGGTGCTACACGCTGAGCGTCATCTATGTTAGAATTTCATCAGTATGGACACCCGCTCGCGGGCGCCCACGAACATTTTGGAAACGGACGTGATGATGGTGTCAGTAGCAACAAAAACAGTCGCCGGTTTGCCGGTGATGGTGGACGAACCTTTATCCAACTATACCTTTACCAAAACGGGTGGCCCAGCCGATCTGCTGGCCTTCCCCGAAACGGTGGCGCAAGTTCACGCCCTGGTGGATTACGCGCAAATCGAGCGCATACCCCTAACCGTAATTGGCAACGCCAGTAACCTCATCGTCCGTGATGGCGGCATCCGCGGCCTGACCATGATCCTGACGCATATGCATGATATTCAGGTGACGGCTAGTGGTGTCACTGCGGCTGCCGGCGCCCGTATTATTGATACGGCCGATGCGGCCGCATCCGCGGGCCTATCTGGCCTGGAATTTGCAGCCGGTATCCCCGGCTCCGTTGGTGGGGCGGTCTTTATGAATGCTGGAGCCTACGGTGGTGAAGTCAAAGATTGTTTGGCCACCGTTGACGTGCTGACCCGTGATGGCCAGTTCAAGACGTACACTAACAGCCAAATGGACTTTGCTTACCGGCACTCATACGTGCAACAAACTGAAGATATTGTGTTAAGTGCTACTTTTGCCCTGACCCCGGGTGATGCCCAGGCCATTCGTGCACGGATGGACGAATTGAACGCGCGACGGGCGGCTAAACAGCCACTCGAATACCCGTCCTGTGGCAGTGTTTTCCGGCGGCCAACGGGACACTACGTTGGGCCGATGATTCAAAAAGCTGGGCTACAGGGCCACATTATTGGTGGGGCACAGATTTCGACCAAGCACGCGGGGTTCATCGTTAACATTGACCACGCTACCGCGACCGATTACGTGGACATGATCCACTACGTACAGGCGCACGTGGACCCAATGTTTAACGTGGACTTACAGCCTGAGGTCCGTATCATTGGGTCAGAACCGGCTCACCCTGAACACCACGCGGGGCGCGACCCAGAATAAACAGTTGGAGTGAGGAGGGACAACCATGGAGTTAATTGAAAGTATCATGGCAATGGTTGCCCTGGTCATCCTGGGTAGTGTCATCAACCGTTACCTGGTGGTGGTCCCTGTAGCTTTGATTCAGGCCGCTTTGGGTTTGATTGTGGCGCTGGCGTTTCGCATTCAGCTCCAGGTCAGCACGGATTGGTTCATGTTGCTGTTCATGGCCCCCCTGCTGTTTAACGATGGGCGACATTACCCTAAACGCCAATTGTGGTACCTCCGGGGCCCCATTTTGGGTAACGCCGTCCTGTTGGTGTTGGCCTCAACCGTGGTGGGTGGGTACGTCTTGCACTGGGTAGCTCCGGGTATTCCCTTGGCGGCCACCTTTGCGTTAGCCGCAATTTTATCCCCAACGGACTTAATCGCCGTGCAGGGGTTGGCGGCGCGAATCCACCTACCGAAGAACGTTTTAAACTTGGTCGCCGGCGAAAGCATGATTAACGACGCCAGTGGGCTGATCAGTTTTAAGTACGCGGTGGCGGCCGCGGTTTCGGGCGCGTTCGTTCTGCGGAACGCGGTACGCGACTTTGCCTACGTCACCGTCGTTGGGTTACTCGTGGGATTCATACTGATTACGTGCATTAATGCGTTACGGCGTTGGCTATTGAAGCAGGGTATCAACGACTACGCCCTGCACACCGCACTACAAATTTTAACTCCCTTTGTGGTTTACTTTGTTGCTGACGAGTTGTTGCACGCGTCGGGGGTCATCGCGGTCGTCATTGCAGGGTTACTGAGTAACGGCCAAACCAGTCTCCAAAGTTCGGTCCTACCGGAATTACGGTTGGTTTCGGAACGCACCTGGGACATCGTGGTGTACTTGCTGAACGGAATCATTTTTGTGCTGTTGGGAATGGAATTGCCCATGGCAATGGGGGCGACCATTCGCAGTGAACAGGCTAGCACCATCCAGGCGCTGCTCCTGGTCGGGTTGATGTACGTGCTGCTACTTGTGGTCCGGGTGGCCTGGCTGTACGGCAATTTGGTACTAACCGCCCGCCGCACCCATAACCCTAGCCAGCCCTGGCGGTGGCCCTCGGTGCAACAAGCGTTGGTTGCCGGTATTTCCGGTGTGCGTGGTGCTATTACCCTGATTGGGGTGTTGTCACTCCCAGCAACGGTGGCCAGCGGAGCGGGATTTCCGTCGCGGTCACTGATTCTCTTTGTCGCCGCCGGTGTGGTTATTTTGAGCTTGGTCATGGCGTCCGTTGCGCTCCCGCTGATTACGCGGGAACGGGTCGTGGTTCAGGGCCGTGGTGATTCCGCAGCCCTAGCCGCGTCCGATCAGAATGACGACGATGATGATGACGACGCCGTGGTTGCCGCCCAGTTGACGTACCCAGAGGCGCAAAGTTACACCCTCCAATCGGCCGTGCGGATGATCGAGTCCGAACGGCGGACGGACAACCAGAAACCCGCCTTGGACCTGTTAGCGGAATACCAAGACCGCATTCGGCGTCTGGCGTACATCAACGCCGACGCCCCCGATGACGCCATTCCGCCACTGTTAGCGGACGAGCTGAATTTGCGGCGCATCGGCTTAGTGGGCGAGCAACGGGCGCTCACGCAACTGTGGCGTGATGGTCGGATTTTGGCGGATACTTACCTAGCCACCCGCGAACGTATTCAACAGCGGGTCGAAGACATTGACCGGTCGTTGACCCACGCCGGGCGGCGCAGCCCGTCCGCGTGGTTGCGGCACCGGTGGCGACGCGTTAAACGGAGTATGGCGCATCTGCGGCTGGGCGACCGCCGAGCTGGTCATCACTACAATGAGCAGTTGCTGGTCGAGAAGGAGACGGCCAAAGGGGGTCTGAAACACCTGAGTGCCGTGATGCGCCAACAGCCGGCAGCGGCGGCGCAGTACGACCGGCAGATGGTGTACGCACAAGTGGTGCACTACCGCAACCGTATTGCCAGCGCAAAGGCGGCCGGGCAACAACGCAATACCGAATATGATGATGAATTACGGCGGCTACGACTGCTCGGCTTTGCGGCCGAACGGTCAGCCATTCGGCGCTTAATGGATAATGGTTACATCACGACGCGCATGGCGACCAAGCTGAGTGCGGACGTGAGTTACAGTGAAAACGCGGTGAACCTGGCCGACGCGAACGATGCGTCCTAACGCACGATCAATTACAGGTACACCCCACGGGTTGGGGTGATACATATATGGGGGAAAACGCCTTGACAACACCAATCGTTGAAT
This sequence comes from Lacticaseibacillus thailandensis DSM 22698 = JCM 13996, assembly GCF_001436135.1. NCBI lineage: Bacteria > Bacillati > Bacillota > Bacilli > Lactobacillales > Lactobacillaceae > Lacticaseibacillus > Lacticaseibacillus thailandensis. Next base: position 724,533 of record NZ_AYZK01000001.1, on the reverse strand, counting down.
TGCGTCACGTGTTTAAGAACTACGGGGACACGACCGTCCTCAAGGATATCGACATTAGTTTGGAGGCGGGGAAGTTCTATACCCTGCTCGGACCTTCTGGGAGCGGTAAGACCACCATCCTGCGGGCAATTGCGGGCTTTTTGAGCGTGAGTGGTGGTGACGTCATGATTGCGGGGCAGCGGGTCAACGATATTCCCGCCAACCAGCGCGACGTTAATACCGTGTTTCAGGATTACGCCCTGTTTCCACACATGGACGTTTTTGATAACGTGGCGTACGGCCTGCGCATTCGCAAGGTCGACAAAGCTGCCATCATGACGCGGGTGCAGGACGCCCTTCACATGGTGCGGTTGGATAATCTCGGTGACCGCATGATTGGTGAACTATCCGGAGGGCAGCAGCAACGGGTGGCCATTGCCCGTGCCATTGTGTTGGAACCCAAGGTCTTATTGCTCGACGAACCACTTTCGGCCCTGGACGCCAAGTTGCGGCAGGACATGCAGTACGAGTTGCGGGAGTTGCAGCAACGGCTGGGCATCACGTTCCTCTTTGTGACCCACGACCAGGAAGAAGCACTGGCGTTGTCTGATGAGATTTTTGTCATGAACGACGGCCAGGTACAGCAAAGTGGCACGCCCGTGGACATCTACGACGAGCCCATCAACCACTTTGTGGCGGACTTTATCGGTCAAAGCAACATTGTGCGCGGCCGTATGATTGCCGATTACCAGGTGCAGTTCAACGGGAAAACCTTTGAGTGTGCAGACGCGGGGATGCGGCCGAACGAAGCCGTGGAAGTCGTTTTACGCCCGGAGGACCTCGACATTACGGCGTTGGCACAGGGGAAAGTCGCAGTACGGGTCGACACCCAGTTGTTCCGTGGGGACTACTACGAAATTGTGGCCTATGACGATGCAGATAATGAGTGGCTGATTCATTCGACCAACCCGGCGCCGGAAAAGGGCTTGGTGGGTTTGTACTTTGACCCGGAGGACATTCACGTGATGCGCTTTGGCGAGTCGGAGGAAGACTTTGATGCCCGGTTGGAGAGTTACGAGGAGGAGTAAACCATGCGTAAAACCGTTAATGCGGGTTACTACATCCCGTACTTCCTGTGGTTGACGTTGTTTGTGGTCGCCCCGGTGGTGCTGATCTGTTACCAAAGTTTTTTTGACACCAACGGGCACTTTACCCTGACTAATTACGTCGAATACTTCCAATCCGGCACCTACCTAGCCATGACGTTCAACTCGGTGTGGTACGCCCTCATCATCACGGCGGTGACGCTATTGGTGAGTTACCCGGCGGCGTACTTTTTGCACTACACCAAGCACAAGCAGCTGTGGTTACTGTTACTGATCATGCCGACCTGGATCAATCTGTTACTAAAGGCGTACGCTTTTATCGGCATCCTGGGCAAGCACGGTGCCCTCAACAACGTGTTGGGTGTGCTGGGGCTGGCACCGCATCAGTTCCTATTTACTGACGCCGCGTTTATTCTCGTGGCGGCGTACATCGAAATTCCGTTCATGATTTTACCCATCTTTAATGCCATTGAGGAACTCAACGAGGGTCTGATCAACGCTAGTAAGGACCTGGGGGCTAGTGGCTGGCAAACGTTTACCCGCGTTGTGCTGCCCCTGAGTATGTCAGGGGTCAAAAGCGGTGTGCAAGCCGTCTTCATTCCCAGTCTGAGTCTCTTTATGCTGACCCGGCTCATTGGTGGTAACCGCGTGATTACGCTGGGGACTGCCATTGAGGAACATTTCCTCACCACGATGAACTGGGGCATGGGTTCGACCATCGGCGTGGTACTTATTGTCGCCATGGTGATCATCATGCTACTGACGAGTGAGCGGCAACACCGGAAAGGGCGGGTGATTCACCGTGCGTAAATTTAAGTGGTCCCACCTTTATCTGCTGTTAACGTTTGTGGTTTTGTACCTGCCCATTGGCTACCTGATCCTCTACTCGTTCTCGGAGGGGGAACGGATGACCAACTACCACGGGTTTACTTGGCAGCACTACCAGGAGCTGTTTGCTGATCCACGCATGATTCAAATCGTGCTCGATACGTTGATTGTGGCGCTGTTATCAGCGCTAGTTGCGACGATCATTGGCACGCTGGGGGCACTGGCGATTAACAACACCACGCGGCCGTCAGTTAAGAACACGATTTTATCGCTCAACAATATTTTGATGGTGAGTCCGGACGTGATTATTGGTGCCAGCTTTTTGATCTTCTTCACGGCGTTACGGGTACCCCTGGGGTTCATGTCGGTACTGCTCAGTCACATTGCGTTTTCCATTCCCATTGTTGTGTTGATGGTGTTACCAAAATTACGGGAACTGTCGGCCAGCCTGATTGACGCGGCGCGTGATATTGGTGCGTCCAATCTGCAGGTGTTGAAAGACGTGATCATTCCGTTCATTACGCCGGGGATTTTTGCCGGATTTTTCATGGCGATGACCTACTCACTGGATGACTTTGCGGTGACCTTCTTCGTGACTGGGAACGGTTTTGAGACCTTGTCAGTGGAAATTTACGCGCGGGCTCGCCAAGGTATTAGTCTCGAGATCAACGCACTGTCGGGCATCATGTTTATCTTTGCCCTGGTATTGGTTGTGGGTTATTACTTTGTCCAGCGCGGGCAGAGTGCGCGGAAGACCAAAAAGCGGGGGGTGACCCGGTAACATGAAAAAGCTGATTGCTTTAGCAATGGCCATTATCGTGGCCTGCTTGGGTTTGGCCGTTGGTAGTCACCGGTTGTCCGCGTCCACGGGCGATACCGGGCGCAATGTGCTTAACCTCGCTAACTGGGGAGATTACATTGACCCCAAACTAATCACTAAGTTTGAGCGGGAAACGGGTTACCACGTTAATCTGGAAACCTTTGATAGTAACGAGGGGATGTACACCAAGATCAAGCAGGGTGGCACCGACTATGACCTGACGGTGCCCAGCGAGTACATGGTCGCTAAGATGCGCAAAGAGGGGCTGCTCCTCAAGTTAGACCGGTCGCGCCTGCATGGCCTGCACAACTTTGGGTCAGCCTTCATGAACCGTAGCTTTGATCCGGGCAACAAGTATTCCATCCCGTACTTCTGGGGCACACTCGGCATCATTTATAACGATAAGTACGTCAAACCCGGAGCTATCCAGCACTGGAATGATCTGTGGTCGCGCCGGTATCGGGGTGACATTATGCTGATTGATTCGGCACGAGACATCATGGGGATGAGCTTGGTGTCGTTGGGAAAGTCGATGAACACTACCGACCAACCGCCTTCACGTTGACCCCAAACGTGAAGGCGGTTGTCGCTGACGAAATCAAAATGTATATGGAGCAAGATGAGGCCGCCATTGCGGTGGACTGGTCAGGTGAAGCCAGCGAAATGCTCGCCGAGAACAAGCACTTGCACTACGTGGTACCGAGCGAGGGGAGTAACTTGTGGTTTGACAACCTGGTCATTCCACGGACGGCGAAGCACTTCAAGGCTATTTACGCTTTCCTGAACTTCATGATGCAACCGCAAAACGCGGCGCAAAACGCCGAGTACGTCGGGTACGCGACGCCGAACAACCGGGCCCGGGCACTTTTGCCAGCCTCGGTGCGCAACGACCGCCAGTTTTACCCGGATGCTGCTACGATGCGGCACCTAGAAGTCTATGACGATTTGGCACCCAAAGTAGTGGGCGAATACAACGACCTGTTCCTTGAATTTAAGATGTACCGCAAGTAATTTGGCGCCGTTAAAGACGGTCAACCTGCACGGCATGTAGCCGCGGGCTGGCCGTCTTTTTTGGTTGGCAAGAGTGCTTAGACATCAGCAAAACACGAACAATAAAAATACGAACAATAAAATTGTTCCCTTTTAGCGTTGAACGGTCCATAATTCCGTGCTACACTCATGGCAACAACGGGAAAAGGAGATTACCGATGACGAAGGTAGCAGTGGTGATGGGCTCGACTTCAGATTGGCCCACAATGCAGTTAGCAACACAACAGTTAACGGAACTAGGTATTGCCTATGATAGCAAGGTTATTTCGGCTCACCGGATGCCGGACACCTTGGCAAAATTTGGTCGTTCTGCCCGGGCCGCGGGGTACGCAGTCATTATTGCTGGTGCGGGTGGTGCCGCGCATTTACCGGGGATGTTGGCTGCCAACACCACGTTGCCGGTGGTGGGCGTGCCCATCAAAACACGAACATTAAACGGAATGGATTCGTTGCTGTCGATTGTGCAGATGCCGGGTGGCGTCCCGGTCGGTACGATGGCAATTGGCGCAGCGGGAGCCACCAATGCGGCCCTTTTTGCGGCAGCCATCCTGGCGGTCACTGACCGCCAGGTAGCCGGGCGTCTGGAGGCTTTTCGCACCGCGCAGACGCAGCGTGCCACGGAAAGTGAGGCCACCATTGATGAATAAGCCGATTTTGCCGCCGGCCACCATTGGCATCGTGGGCGGGGGTCAGTTAGGCCGGATGCTGGCACTTGCGGCCCGCGCGATGGGATATCGGGTCGGCACGTTGGAGCCCACACCGGATTCGCCCACCAGCCAGGTGGCTGATTTCCAGATCACGGCCCCGTATGATGATCAGGACGCCTTGATGACCTTGGCCCAGCGGAGCGACGTGCTGACCTATGAATTTGAAAATGTGGATTTAACGGCTTTGACCCGCGCCGCTAGCGTGGCCGCCCTGCCCCAGGGTACGGAGTTACTAGCCATCACCAGGGACCGGTTGCGGGAAAAGTCGTTTTTGCGGGACGTCGTTGGGGTGCCAGTCACCGACTTTGCCAGTGTACCGGATCCAGACGCTTTGCCTGCGGCCGTTACGCGGGTGGGTTACCCCGCGATTTTAAAGACAACTACTGGCGGGTACGACGGGCACGGACAGCAGGACGTGAATGGTCCCGACGACCTCCCCGCAGCGCGCCGGTTGGCGGCGCAGGGTCCGTGCATTTTGGAACGGCGTTGTCAGTTTGAGCGGGAGTTGTCGCTGATGGTGACCCGCGACGGTCGCGACTACGTACGCACCTTTCCGGTCGTCGAAAATCGGCACGCACAACATATTTTGCACACCACGATTGCGCCTGCTCCTAACTTACCAGCAGCGGTTCATGCGCAGATCGACCGGCTGGCGGCGCGTATCGCGGTGGGGCTTGATCTGCGCGGCGTCCTGGGCATCGAACTATTTGCGACTGCGAACGGCGTGCTGGTCAACGAACTGGCACCGCGACCACACAATTCGGGTCATTACAGCATCGAAGCGTGCAACGTGTCGCAGTTTGCGGCGCACATCCTGAGTATTTGTGGGTTACCCATTCCGCCGGTCCGGCTGGTAGAGCGCGCGGTCATGCGCAATTTGCTGGGCGATGATCTGCTGGCAGCCCGGGCGCAGTGGCCAGCCCACCCAGAGTGGCACGTGCATGATTACGGCAAAGCCGCGATCCGACACGGGCGCAAAATGGGGCACCTCACCGTGACCGCACCATTAACCGATGAACAAACGCACTTGTTGGCACAGGTCAAGTTAGGAGGCCAGTAACGTGAAACAGGACGTTAAGCAAGGAGTTTTACTGTATGCCGGGAAGGCTAAGCAAGTCTTTAGTACGGATGACCCGGAGTTATTGTGGGTGTACTACCTGGACCAGGCAACGGCCCTCAACGGTAAGAAGAAGGTGGCAATTGACGGCAAAGGCACGTTAAACCTGCATATTTCGGGCTTGCTATTTAAGGAGCTGGCGGCAACTGGGTTCCCCACGCACTTTGTGACCGACATGGATAACCAAAACATGTTGGTGCGGCGGGCCAAGATGATTCCACTCGAGGTGGTGGTACGCAACCGCGCTTCCGGCCACTTTGTGAGTCGGTTTAACGTGACGCCATTACGGGTGCTCGATCCCGCCATTCATGAGTTTTACTACAAATCCGACGCATTAGACGATCCGTTCATGAACGATGAACAGATTGTCGCTTTAGGGATTGCCCCTCGCGCAACACTGGACACGTTACGGACCATGGCGGATCAGGTCAACACCTGGCTGACCGCGCGGTGGGCCCGTGCCGGAATCGAGTTGGTAGATTTTAAGCTTGAATTTGGCCGGCTCGCTGATGGCACGTTGGTGCTCGCTGACGAACTGTCGCCGGATAACATGCGGTTAATTGACGCTCAAACCCATGCATCGTTGGATAAGGACGTTTTTCGTCAGGATGAAGGGCCACTGGTGCCGGTCTACGCGGAGGTGTTACGGCGTTTACAAGCGACTCAACAGGAGGTGCACCATGTATAAGGCCAAGATCTTTGTCAATTACAAGCCGTCCGTTTTGGATCCCCAAGCCCAGGCAATCCATAAAGCTTTAGTCCGTTTGGGTGATGACAACGTAGCGACGGTGATGATGGGTAAGTACTTCGAGTTGACCCTGACCGCCACTGATGTTGACGCAGCCACTGCACAGGTGGACCGCATTTGTGACCGCCTGTTGGCCAATGTCAGCATGGAAACCTACCATTTCACGGTGACTCCAGTTGGGGAGGCCACAGTATGAAGGCGGCGGTACTAAGCTTTCCGGGTTCGAATTGTGATCAGGACTTATTGTGGGCGACGCGCCTAGTAGCTGGGGCGACTGCCGAACTCGTACCGGCAAGTGCCAGGACGCTGACTGGCTTTGACGTCGTCATGATTCCGGGTGGCTTTTCCTACGGTGACTATCTCTGCAGTGGGGCCATTGCCAGCTTGGCACCCATTATGGCGGCGGTGCAACGGTTCGCTGCGGCCGGTGGGTACATTATTGGCATTTGCAACGGGTTTCAGATATTGACGGCGGCAGGGTTATTGCCCGGAGCCTTACAAAGCAACGCCCAGTTGGACTTTGTGTGTGCACCGGCCCCCCTGACCGTGGTGAATAACAGCACCGCGTTTACCAACGCGTACGCCGACGGGGCCCAGATCACCTTGCCCATTGCTCATGGTGAGGGTAACTACTACGCGGATGCGGATACGCTTGCGTCGCTGGAGCGGCACCACCAGGTGGTTTTCCGGTACCAACACAATCCGAATGGGAGTGCGCATGATATTGCCGGCATTACCAACCGTGCTGGTAACGTGCTGGGCATGATGCCCCACCCGGAACGTGCCGTGGAGGCCATTTTGGGCGGTACTGACGGGTTGGGTGTGTTTACCTCGTTATTGACAGCAACGAAGGAGGCAGCTTATGCGGGTCGTTGAATTAACTCCAGAAGCAGTCCGGCAGCAACAACCCTACCTGGACTGGGGACTCACTGAGGATGAATACCAGCGAATGGTATCTAAGCTGGGCCGGTTGCCTAGTTTCACCGAAGTGGGCCTGGCATCAGGAATGTGGAGTGAACACTGCGCCTATAAGTACAGCAAGCCGGTCTTGCGCCAATTTTGGACGCACAACGACCGGGTGTTAATGGGCCCCGGTGAGGGTGCTGGGGTCATCGACATTGGTGAGGGCAAGGCGGTGGTGTTCAAGGCCGAAAGTCACAATCATCCTAGCGCGGTGGAGCCGTACGAGGGTGCAGCGACCGGGGTCGGGGGGATTATTCGGGACATCTTTTCCATTGGCGCAGAACCGGTGGCCATTTTGGATTCCTTGAGCTTTGGCGAACTGAATGACGCGCATGTACGGCACCTGGTGGACCGGGTTGTGGCTGGTATCGGCGGTTATGGCAACGCCATCGGGATTCCCACGGTCGGTGGGGAGACGAATTTCGACGCTACCTACGCCCAGAATCCGCTGGTGAACGCAATGTGTGTCGGGGTGATGGACCGCGACGCTATTCAGCGGGGCCGGGCGGCCGGGGTTGGCAACGCCATTATCTATGTAGGAGCGAAAACTGGTCGGGATGGTATTAACGGGGCCAGCTTTGCCTCCGCCGAATTTAGCGCCGCGGGTGACGCTGACTGCGCGGCAGTGCAGGTCGGTGACCCGTTTATGGAAAAGCTGTTGACGGACGCTTGCTTGGAGGTCTCCCGCGCACACCGGGCGGTACTAGTGGGCATCCAGGACATGGGGGCGGCCGGGTTGGTCAGTTCCAGTGTGGAGATGGCGGACAAAGCAGGTGCGGGCATGCGCCTCGACCTCGACCGGGTACCGCAGCGTGAACCGGGGATGACACCCTACGAAATTATGTTGTCGGAGTCCCAGGAACGCATGTTGCTGTGTGTTCAGGCGGGGGCTGAACAAGAAGTAATGGACGTCTTTACCCAGAACGGGTTGGATGCCGTGGCCATTGGCCGCGTCACGGCCGGGCACCAGTACCAGTTGGTGCAGCACGGACAGGTGGTTTGCGACGTGCCGGTAAGTTTGTTGACCGACGACGCACCCATCTACCATCAGGTGGGGGTACGGCCGGCCCGTCTCGCTAAACCGGCCAGTGATTTTACGCCCACGGTCACCGATATACGGGCCACCTGGTTAGCGCTGATGGCCCAACCCACGGTCGCTAGTAAGCGCAGCCTGTACCAGCGGTATGACGCCCAGGTCAAAACGAACACGATGGTGCTCCCCGGTGGTGATGCTGGCGTTATTCGCGTCCGCGGCACCCACCGGGCGCTAGCACTGACGACCGATAGCAATGGCCGGTACCTTTACCTGGACCCAGAACGGGGTGGAGCCATGGTGGTCGCGGAGGCGGCTCGTAACTTGGTTGCCACCGGGGCAGAGCCATTAGGGGTGACTGACTGCCTGAATTATGGGGACCCGACGAACCCTGAACACTTTTACGAACTAGCCGCATCGGCGAAGGGCATTGTGGCCGCCACCAAGGCGCTGAACACGCCGGTCGTTTCCGGTAACGTGTCGCTGTACAACGAGACCGATGGAGCGGCGATTTACCCAACGCCAATGATTGGAATGGTGGGGCTGATCAGGCACCTAACCGACGTTACCCCCAACTACTTTCGGGAACCGGGTGAGGTGCTGTACCTGGTGGGGACCACTGGCACGGACTTTAACGGAACGGAATTGCAAAAGATGCTGACCGGTGGCGTGCGGGGGCGGTTGTTTGGTTTAGATTTAGCGACCGAGCAACGGCGCCAGCAAGTCGTCTTAGCCGCAATTCGTCAGGGTTTAGTGACAGCCGCCCATGACCTGAGTGTTGGTGGCCTGGCTGCGGGGTTAGCCGAGATGACCTTTACTCGGGGCATCGGGGCGACGGTCAATTATGCTGTGCCGAATAGCCTGTGGTTTGCCGAGACGCCCAGCCGGTTTTTGGTCACGGTCGCCCCAGACCAAATTGCGGCGTTTGAGCAATTACTTGGTGAAGAGGCCTGTTATTTGGGTACCACCACCGCGGCGAACACACTCGCAGTCACCACGCAGGATGAAACGATCGACATACCGGTAGCAGAGTTGCAAATACAGTACGAGGAGGCGATTCCGTGTCTGATGAAATAAAAGGGTTAAACGAAGAGTGCGGCCTGTTTGGCGTCTGGGATGATGACCATGCCGCCGATATCACTTACCTGGGGCTACACATATTGCAGCATCGGGGCCAAGAAGGTGCCGGCATCGTGGGTCTGACCGACGCGGGGATGGTGCGTCATCGCGGCCTGGGGTTACTGGCCGAAGTGTTCACCAAACCCCAGCAGTTAGCTAGCCTTCGCGGCCGTGCCGCCCTGGGACACGTGCGTTATTCGACGGCCGGTGGGCGCGTTTTGGAGAATATTCAACCCTTACTGTTCCGGTTTACCACCACGGGGGACGTGGCGTTGGCTCACAATGGCAACCTCACCAACGCCCGTTCCCTGCGCGCCCAGCTGGAAGAAGGAGGCGCCATTTTCCAGTCGTCGTCGGATACGGAAGTGTTAATGCACCTGATTCGCCGTAGTCATCAGACCACCTTTGTGGCGCAACTCAAAGATGCGTTGAACCAGGTCCACGGCGGCTTTGCCTTTATGTTGTTAACGGAGCACGGTTTATATGCTGCTAGTGATCCCAACGGGTTTCGACCGCTGGTGGTGGGCACCCTACCTGACGGTGGCACGGTCATTTGCAGTGAGACCGCGGCGCTCAACGCGGTGGGGGCAACCTTCGTCCAGGACGTGGCTCCAGGTGGGCTAGTCATCGTGGATCAGAGTGGCGTCCGTTTTGACCACTACACGACGCACACGCAGCTGGCTGTGTGCTCCATGGAGTACATCTACTTTGCCCGGCCCGATTCCGAGATTCATGGGGTCAACGTGCACCAGGCGCGGGTGCGCATGGGCCGGCGCTTGGCGCAAGAACAACCGGTGGCGGCCGACATCGTGTGCGGAGTTCCCAACTCGTCGCTTTCTGCGGCCATGGGTTACGCGCAGGAGTCCGGCATTCCCTACGAAATGGGGCTAGTCAAAAGTCAGTACGTGGCCCGGACCTTCATCCAGCCGACCCAGGCGTTGCGCGAACGCAGTGTCCGAATGAAGCTGAGCGCGATTCGTCCAGTTGTCGCTGGCAAACGCGTCGTACTGGTGGATGACTCACTAGTGCGCGGCACCACGGCCCGCCAAATCGTTAAGTTGCTGCGGGACGCGGGGGCCAAGTCAATTCATCTGCGTATTAGTAGCCCACCGTTGCGGTTCCCGTGTTTCTACGGTATTGATATCCAGTCGACCCACGAACTCATGGCGGCCAATCACAGTGTGGCGGCCATGCGCACGCTGTTAGGCGTGGATTCATTAGCCTTTTTATCGGTCGCGGGGTTGGAGCAAAGTGTGAATTTAACCAGTACGGCCCCACACCACGGGCTGTGCGTGGCGTACTTTACGGGGGAATACCCCACGCCATTAGACGATTATGATGCGACGTTGCGGTCAGAATTGGCCCAGTTATACATTAACGTGGGGGAGGTCAGCGCATGACGGATGCATATCGTGAAGCGGGTGTAGATATTGCAGCTGGTGCCGCAGCGGTGCGCCAGTTTGGTCCACTTGCCGCCAGGACCCATAATGAGCACGTATTGTCCCGTTTGGGTGGCTTTGCAGCCGCCTATTCGTTACCGGACGTCGCCCACCCAACGCTACTAGCAGCGACGGATGGAGTCGGCACCAAAGTCCTGTTGGCGCAAGCGGCTGGGACGGTTGACGGGTTGGGCGTGGACCTGGTCGCCATGGTGGCCAATGATCTGTTGGCGGATGGCGCCCAACCCCAGTTTTTCCTGGACTACATGGCGGTGGGGCACCTCGAGCCCGCTCTGGCAACTAAGCTGGTAGCGGGTATTGCGGATGGCTGTCGGCAGGCGGGCATGGCGCTCATTGGTGGCGAAACGGCCGAAATGCCCGATATGTATGAACATGGTCACTTTGATCTCGCGGGGTTCGGCGTCGGTATTGCTGACCAAAGGCGGTTACTGCCGCAAGGTGTGGCCGCAGGTGACCTGCTAGTCGGTTTCCCCAGTAGTGGCGTGCACGCTAACGGCTTTTCGTTGGTGCGGCAACTATTACGGCGGACGGATCTGGGTAACGCACGCCTTTCGGACGGCCGGAGCATGACCACGGCGTTGCTGATGCCGACCCGCATCTATGTGTCTTCCTTGCTACCGCTGGTCCAAGGAGGATTGATCCACGGGTTGGCGCACATCACGGGCGGCGGGTGGACCGAAAACGTGCCCCGCATGTTGCCGGCCACCCTGACCGCCAGCGTGGATCCCCAAGCGTGGCGCTGGCCGGAGCTGTTCCAGCGGTTACAAGCCGCTGGTCAGCTAGACGTGGCGGAAATGCGGCGGACCTTTAACCTCGGTATGGGGATGGTGGCCGCCATTGACCCGGTAACGTGGCCAGCGGTGGTGGCTGCTTGCCCCACCGCGGTGCGGGTCGGTCGCGTTGTCACGCGGGGCCAGCAGGCACCTATTGTGTGGCAGGAGGCGGCACATGAGTAAATCAATTGCCATTTTTGCTTCTGGCACCGGCTCGAACTTTCAGGCCCTGGTCAACGCATTTGCCGGCCGCACCGATATCGTTATCCGTGCACTGGTGTGTGACCATGCCGATGCGCCGGTGGTGGCCAAAGCCACTCGGGCGCAAATACCAGTGATTGTGGTTGACTACCGCACGGCGGGCAGCAAGACTACGGCGGAACGCCGTATTTTGGCCCAACTACCCCCAATCGATCTGATCGTACTGGCAGGATACATGCGCATTTTAGGGCCCACGCTTTTGAACGCGTACCCGCAACGTATCATTAATTTGCACCCGGCGTTGTTGCCTAGTTTTCCCGGCCGCACCGGCATCGAAGACGCGTGGCACTACGGCGTGAAGGTGACCGGGGTCACTGTCCACTACGTTGACGCCGGCGTAGATTCTGGGCAGATCATTGCCCAGGTGCCGGTACCAATTACTACCGGGATGAGTCTTGAGGATTTAACCGCCCAAATTCACCGGGTGGAGCACCAATTGTTGCCAGCAACCGTGCGTCAGTTAGTTCAAGGAGGAACAATCTAAGATGAAGCGTGCATTACTCAGTGTGTCCAATAAGCAGGGGCTAGAGACATTCGCTCAGGGACTAGTGGACCGTGGTTTTGAAATTGTGGCGACTGGTGGTACGGAACAACAATTAGTTGCTGCGGGTATCGCGGTGACCAGTGTGGCTACGGTGACGGGGTTCCCCGAAATGCTCGGGGGCCGCGTGAAGACCTTACACCCGCGTATCCATGCGGGCATTTTAGCCCGGCGTGACCAGCTGGACGACATGGCCGCTTTGGCTAACGCGGAGATTACTCCGATTGATGTGGTGTGCGTGAACTTGTACCCGTTTGCGGCGACCATTCAGCGGGCAGGAATCACGCGGACTGAGGCCATCGAACAGATCGATATCGGCGGGCCTTCAGCGTTACGCGCGGCCGCGAAGAACGCCGATAGCGTATGGGCGGTGGTTGATCCGGCCGACTACCCCAAGGTTTTAGCTGGTTTGGATCAAGATGATCAGGCCATGCGTCGTGAACTGGCGGCCAAGGTGTTCCGCACCACCGCTGCGTATGATGCCCAAATTGCCGCCTACCTGACAACCGCTGAGTTCCCGGACACCTATACGCCGACGTACGTGAAGCGTCAAACGATGCGCTACGGAGAAAACAGTCACCAAGCGGCGGCATTCTATGCCGAACCGTATCCTGATCCCCACAGTATTGCGGCGGCGCACCAGCTACACGGAAAGGAATTATCGTTTAACAACCTCAAAGACGCGGATGCGGCACTGCAAACGATCAACGAATTCAGCCAACCAACCGTGGTCGCAATGAAGCACATGAATCCGTGTGGGATTGGCCAGGGTGCAACCATCGAAGCGGCGTGGGATAAAGCCTTTGCGGCTGACAGTACCTCCATCTTTGGCGGTATTATTGCACTCAACCGCAACGTAGATTTGGCCACCGCCACCAAAATGCACGCGTTATTCCTCGAAATTGTCATGGCACCAAGTTATGATGATGACGCCCTCGCCATTCTGGCCCAAAAGAAGAACCTCCGCATTCTCACCATCCAGCTAGCGGACCACGCACAACCAGCACCACGGATGATGGAAACCGTCTCGGTGAGTGGTGGTGTGCTGGTGCAGGAGGCCGACCACCGGGTGGAGACGGCGGCCGACCTGACCGTGGTGACCGATTTGGCGCCGACTCCCGCGCAGGTACAGGCCCTGCTGTTCGCGCAAATTGTCGTCAAACACGTTAAGAGCAATGCCATCGTGGTGGCCAAAGACGGCCAAACCCTCGGTATCGGCGCCGGGCAAATGAATCGTATCGGGTCGGCTGAAATTGCCTTGACCGCCGCGCAAACGCACAGCAACTTTGCCGGCGCGGTGCTAGCTAGCGACGCCTTCTTCCCGATGGGTGACACGGTGGAATACGCCGCACAACACGGCATTCGGGCAATCATCCAACCTGGTGGTAGTATTCGCGACCAGGAGTCGATCGACAAGGCCAACGAGTACGGCATCGCAATGGTCACGACTGGCGTGCGGCACTTCCGGCACTAATAGGGGAGGCAAAGATGGTGCAAAACGTATTGGTCATTGGTAGTGGTGCGCGGGAAAGCGCATTAGGGGTGGCGTTCAAGCGCTCACCGCGAGTCGAGCACGTCTACGTGGCCCCTGGTAATGAGGGCATGCAGTTGCGCGGATTGGAACCAGTTGCGCTTGACGTGCTTGATTTTGCGGGCCTGGTAGCTTTTGCCCGGAAACATGTGGACCTGACGTTCGTAGGACCCGAGGTACCCTTAGTCGCAGGCATCGTGGATTACTTTACCGCCGCACACCTGCGTATCTTTGGTCCCCACCAAGCGTTGGCCCAACTCGAGGGTAGCAAGGCCTTTGCTAAGGACTTTATGGCCCGGCATGGGATCCCGACGGCACGGGCTGTGCTGGTGCATGACGCGGATGCTGCGCGAGCCCAGGTACGGACGATGGGGGTGCCCGTGGTGCTCAAGGCGGACGGGTTGGCAGCCGGTAAGGGCGTGCAGATTGTCACCACCACGGCGGCCGCCGACCAAGCGATTGCGCTGGTCTACCAGCAGCAGGTGGATGCGCCCCTACTGGTGGAGGAATACCTCCGCGGTGAGGAAGCCTCCGTCATGACCCTCTTTGCCGGCCAGCACTGGGTGATGTTGCCGTTGTCGCAGGACCATAAGCGGCGGTTTAACGGTGATACGGGTCCCAACACTGGTGGCATGGGCGCCATTAGTCCGGCACCCCAATTCGATGCTACCGCGGTGCAGCAAGCGCAGAACATCGTGACACGCACCATTAACGGTATTCACGCTGAGGGGCTCGATGGCTGTGGGGTGCTGTATACCGGGTTGATGTTTACCGCGGCGGGACCGCGGGTGCTAGAATACAATATGCGGTTGGGGGACCCCGAAACGCAGGTGTTGTTGCCGCAGTTGACCGACGACTTTTTCAGCGTGATTATGCAGTTGTTGGACGGGCAACAACCACGGCTGCACCTCGATGGTCGGACCTATTGCGGGGTGGTGCTCGTGCACCCGGGATACCCGGCAACCAGTCAGCCACCCGTAGCCGTAATGACGCCACTGGTCGCCTCTTTGAATCACTGGTTGCCCGCGGCGGTGCGTCAGGTTAATGGACAGTGGCAAAGTAGTGGCGGTCGGGTCGTCACCGTGGTGGGTAGTGGTGCTGATGCCCGTGCCGCGGTGCGGGCGACCTATCAGCTCGTGGCGCCGTGGGCGGACGCACTAGCGTACCGCGAGGATATTGGTGTTCACGCGCTGCAATGAGGGCTAGTGCGATAACAAGGCCATCAAGGGCAATGGTGTGATTAAACGCAAACGGGACGCGGAATTTAATTTCCGCGTCCCGTTTACTATTGTGTTCACTTTAAGCCTAATCGACATCGAAGAAACGAATGAACCAACGCCACCACGTCTGGTGCCTGTGGTCGTAGCGCTGGACCCGACTAGCCGCAAACTTGTCCGTATCATCCATGTGTTAATGGTTCCCCCAAAACGCTGGCTAATGTCCCAGCGGTATTTATTCACAACTACTATTGTAACCCGTTCATGGGGTGTCCGACCAGTCGGCGGACGGATGAATTAGCGGCCAGACCGGGTGCACGTCCCGTCAATGCTAATCTATCAAGTATGGTTACGTAATCGTTAAATTTTTTGGGGCCATTGCGGACAGATTTTATGCCCGGCTGGCCACTTCATCCTTGGCCGGATCCACTTCGGCGTAGTGGTCGTGGATGAAGCGGGCGGAACGAGCGAGTTTTTCTTGTTCCAATTCGGTGAGGTGGAAATCGGCTCGCGCCAGGATACCGTCACGCCCAATGATCACCGGCGTGGATAGGTAGCAACCGAAGTCTTCATGCCAGTTAGAGACGGCCAGTTCGGTGTGTGCGTCTTCCAGAATGGTGCGGGCCAGTCGGGTCGCGGCGGCGGCAATAGCGTAGTTGGTGTACCGCTTGCCCTTGAAGACCGTGAAACCACCAATGCGGGAATCCTGGTCGATGGCATCCAGGTCGAGGTGCTTACTGTCCACCAGTTCCGTGATGGGGTGGCCCAGTACGCGGACTGTGGACCAAGCGGTGAATTGGGAGTTGCCGTGTTCCCCCAGGTTATAACCAGTCACGGAACGGGGATCAAGGTCCAAAGCGTGACCAACGGCCCGGCGCATCCGCGCGGAATCCAGCATGGTCCCCGTACCCATAACGTGGTTGTGCGGCAGACCCGTAATTTGTTGATAAATAGTGGTCATAATGTCACACGGGTTAGAAATACAAATGATCTTGCCGTAGAAGCCCACCCGCTTAAGGTTGTGGGCTACCGCTTTTACCTGGGTGGACGTGTAGTTTAGTTCCGCAAAACGGTCGGGGTTGGTGGCCGACTGCAGGTCAATCTTCCCCACCGCGGAGATGACGATTTCGGCATCCGCAACTGCGTCGTAATCATTCGCAACCACGTTGGTGTGGTGGGTCAAGTTAGCCATCGCATCGGCAAAGTCGAGCGCATCCGCATTGGACTTGGCGGTCCGCTCGTCGATGATGACCAGGTCGTCGGCCAGACCAGTGGCCACGATCTGGTGGGCGACAGCGCCACCAACATTACCCATACCAATTATTGCAATCTTTCTCGTCATAATATGTATCCACCTTCGTCGTTGAATTGATTAACGATTAAAATAATGGCATTAAAATGTGAAAAAATCAAGAAAATAGCAATAATTAACTAAAAATAATTGTCTTCGGCGGTGTTAACAAAAAAAGAGGCCATGACCAATAGTGTGGTCACAGCCTCCTGCGCGTTACGTAACGTTGTTTGTGGTGGTTTATGCTTTGACGGGCATTACCTGTTCAAAGTGTTCCTTAATGCAGTCAGCCGAGTGCTCCAGCTTGGCCTGCTCGTCAGGCGTGAGTTGCCACTGGGTTTGTTGCTCCACCCCGTCGGCACCCACGATGACCGGGAAGGATAGGTAGCACCGCAAATCTTCACGCCAGTTGGAGACGGGTAGCATCGTCCGGGCGCCGCGTAGAATCGTGTCCGCAAGACGGTTAGCTGCCGCCGCGATGCCGAAGCTCGTGTAACCTTTTCCGGCAAAGACGTCAAAGGCGTCCATGCTGGAATGATGTTCGACCGAATCGAGGTCCAACGCAACCTCGTCCTTAATGGCGGTGATTGGACGCCCCAGCACGCTCACGGTGGACCAGGCGGTAAACTGGGAGTTGCCGTGCTCGCCGAGGTTGTAGCCACTGACGGAACGGGGGTCAACGCGGAAAGCTTGCCCAACCGCGCGGCGCATGCGCGCAGAATCGAGCATCGTCCCCGTACCCATGACGTGGTTAGCCGGTAAGCCGGTTACTTCCTGGTAGATCATGGTCATGACGTCACACGGGTTGGAGATGCAAATAATTTGACCGTGAAAACCCACGGCACGCAGGTGTTCGGCCACGACTTTGACCTGGGTGGACGTGTAGTTTAGTTCAGCAAAGCGATCCGGGTGGTCGAGGGTAATTAGGTTGATTTTGCCGACGGCCGAAATAACGATGTCAGCGTCAGCCACGGCGTCCCAGTCGTTCATCACGATGTCCGTGTGGCGGGTCAGGTTAGCGGCCGCGTCGAGAAAGTCGTGGTAGTCAGCCGTCAGTTTCTTGACGTCTTTGTCAATGAGTACCAACTGGTCGGTCAAACCTTCGGTGACGATTTGGTGGGCGACGGCTTCACCAACGTGACCCACACCAATAACTGCTATTTTACGAGGCACAATATTACTCCCTTACATGATGTATTTAGGTCGCTGATGTTGCTGCGACGCTAGTGGAACGTGTTTCCACCATCCAGTGTAGTGTAGGCACGTTGTCGTGCCAAATTATTATGACGCCGCGATTAAATCATGGGGAAGGGGAAGTAACAAAGACCTCATTTTTGGTGTGAGTCGGGGAATGCTGGCAAAAAAGACCGCTATCCAGTCTGGACAGCGGTCTAGTTGCGTCTGAGTTGGTGAACATCAATCGTTGGGTAGCCGCACGTCATCAGTCGCAATGAGGTGCCACCCGTCGATAAAGCCCCATTTTAACACTACGGACACGATGACTGGGATGATGACGAATGCCAGCAACACGCGTAGTCCCACAAGCTGGCCATGTGATTGTTGCAGAGCAGTCAGGGGTCCAATCAGACCCGAGAAGCCGAAGCCGGCGGAGAACGGCGTCCCGCTCATCCCCAACCAGCTGGCCGCACCACCACACAGGCCCGACCCCATAATCACCGGAATGAACAACCGGGGACGCCGGAGCATGTTGGCCATCTGAATTTTGGGTGAGCCGAGAAAGTGCGCCAGTGTGCCCCCAAGTGGGTTCACGGTGGCACCGAACCAAGCTAAGACAAAGCTGGTGACCACGATACCGGCGTTGGCAGCCCCAGAACCGGTCCCCGTGAGGCTGATCGCGGTGGCAATACCCACCGAGGACAACGGGCTGACGATCAAGATACCGAAGATGATGCCGAGAACTATCCCCATCAGAATTGGGGTGAGGTGAGTGGCGTTAGCGACGAGTTGACCCACGAATGTTTGGACCGCCGTCATGGCGGGGAGTGTCATGAGGCCGATGCCACCGCCGACAATCAAAATGAGGGTCGGTTCCACCACCATTTTGAGCTGGCCTAGGTGCTGGTGAATCAGGACTACTACGCCCGCACTAATGAAGGTCGTCAGCATAATGTTGAGGATGGAACCAGTACCGTTAAGGGCAAAGCCGGTCTTGGTCGTCGTCAGGGCCCCAGAAGCAACGAACGTGGCTAAAGCAATACAAGCCGCATCCAGGGTACCGAGGCGTAACATGTGGCCGACCGCCATGGCCGCGAATACGCCGAGTAGTGACTGCACGACGGTCACCATCATGGTGATAGCACTGGCAATGTGGTTACCAGGAAAGAGTCCCAGTATTTGGCTAGTCAAAGCCGCAGGGATAAGTGCGAGAACGACGCCCAGGCTGCTGCCGTTGAGTACGTCGAGGGTAAATGCCTTGATGCCGGGACGGGATGGTGCGGTGCGTGTATTCATAAAGATTCTCCTTGTTCAGCGTGGTGGAAGTACAGTGTAGTGGCACGCTTATGCGCGTCGCCACAGGATTAGATAGCGTTTTTGGGGGTATCGCCGCGCAAAATTGCCAGGACGTCATCGAGTGCGATATCGACCATGTTTTGAACCGCAATGTTGGTGTAAAAACCGATGTGGGGGGTCAAAATGACGTTGTCCATAGCGTTAAGCGCCTTGATCTGGGGACTTGCGTCCAGACCGACCTTGCTTAAATCACGGGTGAAGACCGCCGCTTCGCCCTCAACGGTGTCGAGGGCGGCCATGGCGATTTCGTGGTGCTGTAGCGCGTCAATCAGGGCCTGCGTGTCCACGACGGGGCCGCGGCTGGCGTTGACTAGTCCGGCGGTGGGCTGCATGATTTTGAAGTCCTCAGCGCCGATGAGTTTGGTCGAAGTGGGGTTCAGGTCAACGTGGAGTGAGACCACATCGGCGCGAGCCAACAGGTCGGCCTTCGTGGTGTACGTCACCACGTCGCGCAACTCATCACGTTCCTGGACGTCGTAGGCCAGGACGGTGGCGCCCAGCGCGTGTAGGAGGCGTGCCAGGGTGCCACCAATACGCCCCGCACCGATGATACCGATGGTGGTGGAGTGGATTTCTTTAGCCTGCAGACCGTTAAAGTCAAAGTTGTTGTGGCGCACGCGGGCGTCAATCAAGGGACTTTGCCGTAGAATTCGGAAAATGGACATCAAGGCGTGCTCAGCCACGCTGCGTGGCGAGTATGCCGGCACGTTGGTGACCGTTAAGCCCGCAGCTTTGGCCGCGTCGAGGTTAATGGTGTCCACGCCGGCCGTCCGGGTGGTCAGTTGGTGGATGCCATAGCTAGCCAGTTGGGCATACACGGCATCATCACCAATGGGCCCCCGTTGCTGGATCACGATGCCGTCGTAGCCCTGGGCTAACTGGACGGTATCGGCGTGTAGGACCACGTTGTTCGTATCAATGGTGACGTTGTGCGCGGCGGCGTACGCCTTGATGGCTGGTTGCTCGTCGTCACGGACGCTATACATTAAAATTTTAGTCATCAGTGGGCCTCCTTAGGCGTGGTGTGCCGCCCGGTACTGGTCAACGTAAGTTTGTAACCGGCGCATGGCCTCGGTGAGGTTGGCCATTGAAGCAGCGTAACTGAGCCGGATGTGACCCTCACCGCCGGGACCGAAGCCGCCCCCGGGGATGACGGCCACGGCGCTGGTGCGAACTAAATCGTAACAGAACTTGGTGTCGTCTTGAATCAGGTCATCAGGAATCTTGGCAAAGACGTAGAACGCCCCGTTGGGATTAGGAATGCCGAAGCCCATCGCCTGCATTTTTTTGACGACAAAATCGCGCCGTTTGAGGTACTCAGCCTTCATGGCCAAAGTGTCTTGCCGTCCGGCTTCCGTGCTGAGGGCTTCGTAAGCCCCAGCCATGGCGGGATTGGATGCTGACGTCACGTTGAAGGCGTGGGCGAGGCTGACACGGCGCATGAGTTCCGCGGGGCCGGCGATGAAGCCGATCCGCCAGCCAGTCATGGCGTGAGACTTGGACACCCCGTTGATGAGCAACGTCTGTTCGGGTAGGGCCTTGGCAAAACTGTAGTGGGTCCCCTCATAGGTCAGTTCAGAGTAAATTTCATCCGAGATGACGGCGATGTCGGTATCGCGCAGGACGTCTGCCAGGGCTGTGACTTGGGCCTCGTTGTAGGTGACGCCGGTGGGATTAGACGGGAAGTTCAGCAGGACGACTTTGAGGTGATCACACTTGGCGATGCCTGCTCGGAGCTGCTCAGGGGTAAAAACAAAGCCGGTGCTGCTAGTATCTACGTACACGGGTTCGGCACCATTAATACGCACCAGTTGGTCGTACAGGGAGAAGGTTGGACTCGGCATCAACACCTGGTCACCCGGGTTGAGCAGGGTGTCCAACGCGGCGTGGAGACCCTCAGTGGCGCCGACGGTAATGGCCACTTCGGTGTTCGGATCGTAGGTCAAGTCGTAGCGGTCCTGGAGAAAGTCGGCCGCCGCCTGGCGTAGCTTGGGCCAACCGTTGGAGGGTCCATAGTGCGATTCGTCGTTGTTGATGGAGGCGATGGCGGCCTGCTTGACGTGTTCGGGCACGTTAAAGTCGGGTTCCCCGAGTGATAGTTTGATCACGTGCAGGATTTTGCTGGCTTCGGCGTCGAAAACCCGGATGGGGTTGGCCCCAAGGCCGTCGTAGGTGTGGTCAAGGTTCTGAAGCAAACTTGGTTTAGTTGTGGGCATGATATAACTTCCTTTCTGAATGCCTATGTAGTGGCAGATGAGGACGAGTTTTGGGGAAACAAACGGGGTTGTGGGCGGCTGCAGGGCTAGGGAGTGGCTGCTGAGCACGGGTACGGTGCGGCGATACGGCGGTGTGGGTGGTTGGTTACCTGTCCCGGCCTAACTGCCGAGTGGAAGCGGACTACCGTCTCTCGGGTTAGCTAACGTGAGCCCTCCGAGTGGAGAGGGGTAGTTACTCGGCGCAAAAAAAGAACCACCCAGCACTTCGCTCGACGCGAAACATCTGGTGTGGTTCTGTAGTTGACCTAATAAAACTGGCTGACCACCGGCACACGCAGATGCTTTATTCCATCCGCGTGCCACGCTCAATAGCCCTTGGCCCCCGGATGATTACCCGAAACGCCAAAAGGCAAAACTGCGTGTAACTGTGGTCAATGTTTGTTTCATTGGGAAAACTCCTCTCGTCTTCTATGGCAATGATGTTATAGCAATGTGAGAAACGTGTCAATAGCATTTGACGACAATGTTAAAACAAATTGAGCTTAAGCGCGCGTCAACGCCTTTTTCACACCCGTCCGTTCGTAATCCGTCAGGGTCGTAGCCATCGCGTTGTAGATGCGTTCTGCTTCTTCCTTGTTGCCACGCAGTTCGAACAGACCGATCAGGGGGCTGTTGTACCGGTTAGCGTAGTGCTTAGCCGTCAAGCCAAACTGGGCGTTAAAGTTACGGTTACCACTGCCAACGATGCCAATAAGGTTGTCGGTGTTTCCGTCATCCAACTCGTCGCGCAGGTCAACCGTTAGCGTTTCCTCATACCCCGTGTGCATACCGTCACCACCGTCGAGGTAGGTTGGGACCATCACAAAGTAAGGACCCGCGTCCAATACCCGCTCGTCGAATTGTTCCGTATATTCGTAGAAGTTGATGGCGCGTGCATCCGGATCGGCTGCTTGGGCCTGGGCTGCGTACTGCGTCAACAGCTTGGTGAATGCGCGCGTGTTGCCGCTAATGCTGATAAATACTACGTTGATTGGCGCTGCCATTAACGATCACCTTTTTTCTCATTTTTCTGTGCGTCTGCGTCCAAACCGATGAGGTAGTCATCGTCGTTCATGGCTTCGACTTGGCCCAACAGGTAGCCGTTACCAACCTGGGAGAAGAAGTCGTGATTAGAGGTTGTGGTGTTGATCCCGTTCATAATGACGGGGTTAACGTCACTGGCCGTGGTGTCAAAGATGGGCTCCTTACCGAGGTTCATCAAGGCTTTGTTCGCGTTGTACTGCACGAACGTCATGACTTCGTCCGTCCAGCCAACCTGGTCGTAAACGAGCTTGGCGTAGTTCGTCTCATTTTCAAAGAGGCTGTACAACAAGTCGTAAGCCCAGTCATCCTGGGCCTGCTTTTCGGCGTCGGTCAACTGGTCGTAAGTTACCTGGTACTTGTAACCAATGTAAGTGCCATGTACGGATTCGTCACGCAAAATCAGCTTGATGATTTCGGCCACGTTGTTCAACTTATTGTTGCCTAAGTAGTACAATGGTGTGTAGAAACCACTATAGAAGAGGCAGGTTTCCAGGAAGACGTTGGCGACCTTTTTGTGCAGGTGATCCGGATCGTTACGGTAAATATCCACGATGGTCTTAGCCTTAGCCTGGAGGAAGTCCTCAGTGTCGGACCACTGGAAAATCTCGTCAATTTCGTCAGGCGTGTTCAACGTCGAGAAAATGGTGGAGTAACTCTTAGCGTGCACTGACTCCATGAACTGGATGTTGTTCAAAACGGCGGTTTCGTGTGGGGTCACGACATTCTGGCGCAACGCCTGCATGCCGTCTTGTGATTGCACCGTGTCCAACAGGGTCAGGCCGCCGAAGACGTGGCCCACGACCCACTGGTGGTCGGTATCCAACTCGCGCCAGTCGTCCATGTCGTTAGATACGGGGATGCGGGTGTCCAACCAGAACTGTTCGGTCAGTTTTTCCCACGTCGCCTTGTCAATGGCGTCGTTGACCCGGTCCCAATTCACCGCCTTGTAATCATCAACACCCGCGAACTTCTTTACTAAATCAGTCAAATGAAGAACCTCCTTGCGGTTTTACCGCTAAATTACGGTGGCACGGCGATTGTATGTACGGATACTAGTACCACCGGTGGTATGCCTTAGATTAGCACACAATATATGGTGTGTAAACGCGCTTTTTTGGGGGTAATATATGCTATATATGGTGCAAGTGAAATGCCGCCAAAAAAGTTTTGGACGTATTAATGCGATGATACGGGCACTTTCACGAAATTACACAACACAAGATGTGGTGTTGTGGTTGACCAAGCACACTATATTGGGTATCATAATGGCATACTTACGAAATCAAAGGACTGATGGATATGCGCAACGTTACTTTATTTACCAAAAATGGTTGCCCACGGTGCCGCATGACGAAGCGGTTTCTGGACGAGCACAACATTAATTATACCGAACACAACATCAACGAGGAACCTGAATACGTGAACTACCTTAAGAATCAGGGCTTCAAGATGACGCCGGTACTCGAAGCGGACGGAATGGAAGCCATCACCGGTTTCCGTCCGGATGTGTTGAAGCAGTTGGCTGTCTAAAGGCGGCCAGCTGTTTTTTATTTCCCGTCACACGGTACGAAAGTAGGTACAATATGTCACTTAAATCAATTTCACCTGAGCAGGTTTCATATTACAAACTAAATAACGAAATTAACATTCCCGTTAACGGGCAGATCCCGCTTAACAAGGATAAGGAAGCACTGGTAGCTTTTTTGGCCGAGAACGTGGAGCCCAACACTAAGCGCTTTGGTTCACTGGCTGAGCGGTTGGACTACCTCGTGGATCACGATTATTACGAGGCGGCGTTTCTCGACAAGTATAGTGCGGGATTTAAAGAAAACTTGTACCAATACTTAAAGGATCAACACTTTCAGTTTAAGTCCTTCATGGCCGCTTACAAGTACTACGCCCAGTACGCGCTCAAGACCAACGATGGTGAGTACTACCTGGAGGACTTCAAGGACCGGGTGTTTGCCAACGCGCTGTACTTTGCGGACGGTAACGAGGCCTTAGCCCACGACCTCGCGGAGGAAATGATTCACCAGCGGTACCAGCCGGCGACCCCATCCTTCTTAAACGCGGGGCGTGCTCGCCGTGGTGAGCTGGTCTCCTGTTTCTTATTGCAGGTGACTGACGATATGAATTCCATCGGTCGTGCCATTAACTCCGCTTTGGAGCTGTCCCGCATCGGTGGTGGCGTGGGTCTGACGCTCTCCAACCTGCGTGAAGCCGGGGCACCCATCAAGGGCATTGAGGGTGCTGCTAGTGGGGTCTTGCCCGTCATGAAGCTGCTGGAAGATTCCTTCTCGTATTCCAACCAGTTGGGTCAACGTCAGGGTGCCGGTGTGGTTTACCTTAACGTGTTCCATCCCGACATCATCAACTTTTTAGGGGCCAAGAAGGAAAATGCCGACGAAAAGTACCGCGTGAAGACCCTGAGCTTAGGTGTGATCGTGCCAGACAAGTTCTATGAACTGGTGCGTGACAACGCGGACATGTACCTGTTCTCGCCATACTCGGTGGAACGCGAGTACGGCAAGCCGTTTTCTTACGTGGATATTACCAAGGAATACGACGCGTTGGTTGCTAATCCGAAAATCAAGAAGTACAAGATCAAGGCGCGGAACCTGGAAAACGAAATTTCGCGGTTGCAACAAGAATCCGGTTACCCGTACATTATGAACGTGGATACCGCCAACAAGGCTAACCCAATTGACGGCAAGATCATCATGAGTAATCTGTGCTCGGAAATCATGCAGGTCCAGGAACCCTCCAAGATCAACAACCAGCAAGGTTACGATGTGTTGGGTACGGACGTCTCCTGCAACCTGGGTTCCACAAACATTCCCAACCTGATGAAGACCAAGCACTTTGGCCGGGCGGTCGAGGCCATGGTACGCGCATTGACCTTTGTGTCTGATGAAAGCAACATTGACGTGGTGCCGTCCGTACAGCACGGCAATCACCGCGCACACTCGATTGGACTCGGCGCGATGGGGTTGCACACGTTCTTTGCCCTCAACCACATGGAATATGGTTCGCCTGAGTCCATTGAGTTTACTAGTGTCTACTTCCTGTGCTTGAACTACTACACGTTGGTAGCGTCCAATAAAATTGCTCGGGAACGTGGCGAATCGTTCTACCACTTTGATCGGAGCAAGTACGCCGATGGTTCTTACTTTGACCGCTACATCAACGATGATTGGCAACCGCACAACCCGCAGGTACAGGCGCTCTTCAAGGATATCCACATTCCGACGGTGGCTGATTGGCGGCAGTTGCGTGCCGACGTCATGCGGTACGGTTTGTACAACCAGAACCGGATGGCAGTAGCACCCAACGGTTCAATTAGTTACATCAACGACACCAGTTCATCATTGCACCCGATCATTAACCGGATCGAGGACCGCCAGGAAAAGACGATTGGGAAAATCTTCTATCCGGCTGCCGGTTTGTCCAACGACACGTTGCCGTACTACAAGAGTGCATACGACACCGATATGCGTAAGGTGATCGACGTGTACGCGGCGGCACAGCAACACGTGGATCAGTCGTTGTCGTTAACGTTGTTCATGCGGAGCACGATTCCGGAAGGGCTGTATCCGTGGAAGAAGGGGCGGACCAACAAGATGACCACGCGGGATCTCAACATTCTGCGGAACTACGCCCACTATAAGGGGATCAAGTCGATCTACTACATCCGGACATTTACGGATGATGAACAGGAAGTCGGTAGTAATGATTGTGAAAGTTGTGTGATTTAACGTCCGTTAAGCACCCGTCACTCAGTGGCGGGTGCTTTTGTGTTGCGCACCCGGACTCATTATTGCCGGCTGAGCACGGGGAGCCCCCATCAATGGTCACACGGGCAATTCACGCCCAATCGTGTCCTGGTCCATGCTATAATGTCCACAGTTACGCATTGTATGGAGGCATTGAGGATGAAGGAATTATTCACCCAGTTTTTCACCTGGTCAACGCTAGCGAACATCGTTGACATATTGGTGGTCTGGTATTTCTTGTACCGTTTGATAATGTTGTTGCGCGGTACTAAAGCCGTCCAGCTGTTCCGCGGGATTTTGGTTATCGTGGTGATTCGCCTCATTGCCTGGGGCGCACAACTACGGGCCGTATCCTTTATTTTGGACCAAATTATCAGTTGGTCGGTGGTGGCCATCGTCATTATTTTCCAACCAGAAATTCGGCGTGGACTGGAACATCTGGGTCGCGGCGGTTTGTTTAGTTACGGTGCGGAAAGCCAGCACGATACCGGCAAGCGGTTAGTGGAGCAACTCGATCAGGCAATTCAGTACATGAGTAAACGACGCATTGGGGCGCTGATTACCATTCAGATGAATACCGGACTAGAAGAATACATAGAGACCGGGATCCCCATTGACGCGGAAGTCAGTGGGGCGTTGCTCATCAACACCTTTATTCCCAACACCCCATTACACGACGGAGCGGTTATTATTCGGGATAACCGTATCGCCGTGGCTGCGGCCTACTTGCCGTTGTCGGAAAGTAACGCGATTCCTAAGAGTTTAGGCACCCGGCACCGTGCGGCGGTCGGAATCAGTGAAGTGACGGACGCGGTGACGGTCGTGGTTTCCGAAGAAACTGGTGGGGTGACCATCACTAACAATTCCCACCTAATGATTGACCTGTCGCGCGAGGATTACCTGGCCTTTTTGACGGCACAATTGGTCCCGGCTGAGGACGAGGAGAAGCACAACCCAATTCGTGATTTCATTTTGGGTGTTAACCGGAAGGGGGCGCGCAAATGAATAAGTTTTGGGAAAGCAAGTGGGTTTACCGTCTCCTGTCGTTGGTGCTGGCGCTGGGCATCTTTTTCTACGTGAACACCAAGCAGGTCAACAACACACGACAAAGTGGTACGGCCAACAGTTCGCTCTTGGCGACCCGGTCGGCGACGGTTAAGGTCCCGCTACAGTTAAACGCGGATACGACGAAGTACTTTATTACTGGGTACCCGCAAAACGTCAAGGTGCGTGTGTCGGGCAGCTCTGCGCTGGTGACCGCGGTGAAGAACACGCAGAATTTTCGAGTCGTGGCTAATTTGAGCCAGTTAGGTGTGGG
The DNA here is from genome assembly GCF_001436135.1 of Lacticaseibacillus thailandensis DSM 22698 = JCM 13996. Taxonomy (NCBI): domain Bacteria; kingdom Bacillati; phylum Bacillota; class Bacilli; order Lactobacillales; family Lactobacillaceae; genus Lacticaseibacillus; species Lacticaseibacillus thailandensis. The sequence goes on along the minus strand of NZ_AYZK01000001.1, from coordinate 697,067 downwards.
CAAGCACCGCGTCAAGCTGACGGAGGAGGGCCTGAATCGGACTTTGAACTACAAAATTTCACCGGCGACCATCACCGTGAATATTCAAAAGCGGGTCAACCGGACCATGCCAATTGAGGTCAAGTACAACGTGGATGCACTCGCCGATGGTTACGAGGTGGGCACGCCAAAATTATCGACAAACTCCGTCCGGGTCTCCGGCTCGCGAGAAGAGATCAAGCGAATCAATAAGGTCGTGGCGACGGTGGCGCTGAGCCACAATACGCGTAAGGACGTGACCCAAACCGTTTCGGTGCAGGCGGTTGACAGTAATGGTGATACTTTGAACGTCATTGTGTTACCAGAAACCGTGAAGGTCATGTTGCCAGTCAGCTTGCCAAGCAAAAAGGTGGGCGTCGAGTTTAAGCAAACCGGGTCGGTCGCTAAAAACCGCGCCGTCACGCTCAAGAGCAGTACGGATAGTGTCCGCATTTATGGTAGTCGGTCCGTGCTGGCCAAACTGGACACGTTAACGTTACCGGTGGAGGTCAGCAACGTGACGAGTAGCACGACCAAAACGGTGCGCGTGACGAATATTTACCCTAACCTGGTGAACGCGGACCCCAATGATATTAAGGTGAACCTGAAAGTGACAACCGAAAATAGTAGCGAAGCGGGTGAAGTTAGTGCGGCGTCAAGCGCTGCAAGCAGTGATTCTGCGAGTAGTGCATCAGTAAGTTCGAGTTCGTCGAGCAGCAGTAGCGCGGCAAGTAGCAGTACTTCCAGCAGCGTGAATAGTTCATCAAGTAGCGGCAGTAGTAGCACAAAGTAGTCTAAAAGTAATAAAATGGTAAACGTAGTTACGCGGTAAAACGCAGAAACGAGGAGAAATAATGACTAAGTATTTTGGTACTGACGGTGTACGTGGTGTGGCAAATGAGACGTTGACGCCCGAGCTAGCTTTCAAGCTAGGACGCGCTGGTGGGTATGTGCTCACGAAGCACCAGGAGAACGGTGAGACGCCGTTGGTATTGGTCGCACGGGATACCCGAATTTCGGGTCAGATGTTGGCGGATGCCCTCATTGCGGGACTGCTGTCCGTTGGTATTGAGGTATTGTCGTTGGGAGTGATCACGACCCCCGCAGTGGCTTACCTCATTAAGGTGCAGGGCGCTGCGGCGGGGATTCAGATTTCTGCTTCTCACAATCCCGCACAGGACAACGGGATCAAGTTCTTCGGTCCTGACGGCTACAAACTGTCGGACGATACTGAAGACGAAATTGAGGCTTACCTTGACGCAAAGGTGGATACGTTGCCGCGTCCAAGCGCAAAGGGGCTGGGCACTGTGGCTGCTTATCCTGAAGGCATCCAGAAGTACACGCAGTTCCTAGAGCAGACGGTCAACGAGGACCTTTCTGGCATCAAGGTGGTGCTCGATGGGGCTAATGGGGCCACGAGTGGTATTGTGAGTCGCCTCTTTGGTGACCTAGACGTTGATTTTGAGACCATGGCCACGGCCCCTAACGGCATCAACATTAACGATGGTGTGGGCTCCACCCATCCTGAGGCCCTAGCTAAGGCCGTGGTGGACAAGGGTGCCCAGATTGGGTTGGCTTTTGATGGTGATGGCGATCGGTGCATTGCTGTGGATGAACACGGGAACATTGTCGATGGTGACAAGATCATGTTTGTTCTGGGCACGTACATGAAGAGCCAGGGCCAGTTGAAGAAGGACACCATCGTGACGACCGTTATGAGTAACCTGGGCTTGTACAAGGCCATTGAAGCCAACGGGATGCACTCCGTCCAGACTGCGGTGGGTGACCGCCACGTCGTTGAAGAGATGCGTGCCCACGGTTACAACATCGGTGGTGAACAAAGCGGTCACGTTATCCTCTTTGACTACCACAACACCGGTGACGGGATGCTGACCGGGATTCAGTTGTTGTCCGTGATGGCAGCAACGGGCAAGACGCTGTCCGAATTGGCGGCGCCGGTGCACACTTATCCACAGAAGCTGGTGAACGTGCCGGTCAAGGATAAGAACTCCTGGAAGAACTACCCGGCCATCACTGATGCCATTAAGGACGTTGAGGACCGTATGGCTGGTGACGGGCGTGTGTTAGTGCGTCCTAGTGGTACAGAAAGCCTCTTGCGAGTTATGGCTGAAGCCAAGACGCCGGAACTGGTTAGCGCCTACGTGGATGACATCGCGCGTGTGGTCCGGACCGAAATGGGCGCCTAAACATCAATGCCAAAATTTTTTTATTAATACAAGTGGTCTACCTCTGGTGGGCCACTTTTTTGTTGGGTGCCCGTAATTACGGGCCTTAGTGGGGAAACTTTTTAACTCAAGGTAGACCAATTTGCAAATTAGCTTGGTATACCAATATTTAATGTGTTGACGTAAATTGCCGGTACTGCTATCATTCTACCTATCGACCAATTATGTGAAAATTTCACATAAGGTCTATACCAATTAAAGAATGGGAGTTAGCAAAATGTGTGGAATCATTGGTGTGGTTGGCAATGTTAATGCAACGCAAGTGTTGCTGAAGGGGCTAGAGCGGCTGGAGTACCGTGGTTACGATTCGGCCGGTATTTTTGTGCATGATCGGCACAGTGGTGGACAATTGATCAAAGAGGTTGGTCGCATCAAGCGTCTAGAAGCGAAGGTGCCAGCGACCCTAACGGGCACGTTGGGTATCGGACACACGCGTTGGGCTACTAATGGTAAGCCCACGATTGCTAACGCGCACCCGCACGTTTCCGCTGACGGCCGTTTCTACTTAGTACATAACGGTGTCCTGCAGAACGTGGCCGCTTTGCGTGACCAGTATCTGGCTGACGTGACGATGGCCAGCGATACTGATACTGAAGTTGCCGTGCAGCTACTAGCCCGGTTCGTTCAGGAGGGGGCGACGGTGACCGACGCTTTGCGGCACGTGATGCAGCTGGTGGATGGCTCGTACGCCTTTGCCCTGGCAGACCGTGATGATGGGGACACGTTGTACGTGGCTAAGAACAAGTCCCCACTCCTCATTGGGGTTGGTGATGGCTTCAACGCCGTGGGTAGTGACGCGTTGGCCCTGTTGGACCGGACGCATGAATTTATGGAAATTCACGACCAGGAACTGGGCGTACTGCGGGCTGGTAGCGTTCAACTCATGGATATCAATGGCCAGCCGGTTAGCCGTGACACGTTCATCGTTGATGTGAGTGAGGGTGACGGTGACCTCGGAACGTACCCATTCCACATGCTCAAGGAAATTGATGAGCAGCCCGTCGTCATGCGGCGCCTGTTAGCTGCTTACACTGATGAGAACGGCACGGTGAACTTGTCCGCCGAACTGACCCAGGCGTTGGCGGCCGCGGACCGGTTGTACTTTGTGGCTGCCGGGACCAGCTACCACGCTAGTCTAGTTGGGGCAGCGTTGATGGAGGAATACGCCCACATGCCCGCCAGTGCCTACTTGGCCTCCGAATTTGGTTACCACCAACCGCTGTTAGCGGGCAAGCCGATGTTTGTCTTTCTGACCCAAAGTGGGGAAACGGCTGACATTCGCCAGGTGCTGGTCAAAGTTAAGGCGCAAGGATTCCCAACTTTGACCATCACCAACGTACCGACCTCCACGTTGGCGCGTGAAGCTGATTACGCGTTGAACCTGCACGCGGGTCCAGAAATTGCGGTGGCTTCCACCAAAGCGTACACGGCCCAGGTGGCCACTACGGCGCTGGTTGCGAAGGCGTTGGGTGTGGCTAAGCACGTACAGGCGGCCGCAGATTGGAACCTTGCCCACGAGCTGGGCTTGATTGCGGCTACACAACAGACGCTTGTCGACGCCAAGGACACGGTGCACGAATTGGCTAAGAGTGCTTTGGCTACCACCCGCAATGCTTTTTACATTGGACGCGGGTTGGACTATTACGTCGCCCTCGAGGCCGCGCTAAAGCTCAAGGAAATTTCTTACGTACAGGCGGAAGGCTTTGCTGCTGGTGAATTGAAGCACGGGACCATCGCCTTGATCGAAAACGGGACTCCAGTGATCGCCTTGATCAGTGATCCGGTCACTGCTGCGCACACACGGGCAAATGCCACGGAGGCAGCAGCGCGTGGTGCACACGTGCTACGAATTGCTACCCGGTCGCTGGCCGAACCTGGGGATGACCTGGTGATTGATGACCTCAACCCGTCCCTGGCACCGCTAGCGTTGATCGTTCCGTGCCAGTTGCTTGCTTACTACGCCAGTCTGGATCGTGGGTACGACGTTGACCGTCCCCGGAACCTGGCGAAGTCAGTGACGGTGGAGTAGTCAGCTAGTGGTGACGGCCTGGTATAGGTACTACCCACCGAGTGCCCATATTGCAAAGAAGCTACCCGCTGTGGGTGGCTTTTTTCTTTGCCGTAATTAAAAATGGCCCCATCCTGTCTGGTGGACTTGGTTTGGCCCGACAATTTAGCTACACTAGGGCGTAGGCAAATTGTTTTTGGGGGTAAATCGATGCGGACATTTTGGGGCGGCGTACGGCGCAACGGCTGGTTGGTGCTGGCGTTATTCGTACTGTTAATGCTATTTATCAGTAGCTCAATGACCTTTCACCAGCAAAATGCGGCCCCACTATTAGCACGGTTATTGCCGAGTAAGCCTGGTTACCACCTGGTGGCGGCCATCCATTGGCACTATGCGGGCAGTGTGGTGAGTGTGGCTAGTGAGGGCTACTTTGGGGTCTTACAGTTCATTATGCGCAAGTGTGCCCACTTTGGTTCGTACTTTATCCTGGGCCTGTCGCTGTACATGGGAACCCGCCGCCACATCCCCGCTTGGTGGTTACGCGTGGTCATGGTGCCGCTAACCTGCGCGGGCTGTGCAGCGTTGGATGAGTTCCACCAAATGTTGACCGGTGACCGGTCGCCTTTGTTTCAAGACGTGATTCTAGATACCACCGGGGCCGTTTGCGGCATGTTGCTGGTCATCGTGCTATTACTTGCATGCCGGCGTCGGCGGGCATTGAACTAAGGCGGGGTATTTGCTATACTATTAACGATTTTGCGTTTCACACATACCGTAGAAAGAGGGTTTATTCATGTCAGGACATTCCAAGTGGCATAACATCCAAGGGCGCAAGAGCGCTCAGGATGCTAAGCGCGGCAAAATTTTCCAAAAAATCTCCCGTGAGTTATTCATGGCTGCAAAGCAAGGTGGTTCGGACCCTGACGGCAATCCCCAACTGCGGTTGATGATGGACAAAGCCAAGGCCGCGAACATGCCGAAAGACAACATTAAGCGAGCGCTGGACAAAGCTGAAGGCGGAGACGACACAAGTTACGATGAAGTAACCTATGAAGGTTACGGGCCAAACGGTATTGGTATTTTCGTTGAGGCCATGACTGATAACAAGAACCGGACCAGTTCAGACGTGCGGGTAGCGATTACCCGTCACGGTGGCACGATGGCTGGCGCTGGTGCCGTTGCGTACATGTTCGACCGTATGGGACAGATTGTTATTAGTCGTGAGGACCTGGATAAGTCTGAAGACGACATGCTCGAAGACGTCTTGGAGGCTGGTGGGGATGACCTGCAGTCAACTGACGACGAGTTTACCGTTTTGACTGATCCAAAGGAATTCACGACGGTGCGCGATGAGCTAGCGGCGAAGGGGTACAAGTTTGAATCCGCCGATTTGGCCATGATTCCGCAAAACAAGGTTGAGGTTCCGGCTGACAAAGCGGAAACTTTCCAAGGCATGCTGGATGCACTGGACGAACTGGATGACGTGACCGACGTGTACACTAACGCCGAGTGGCCAGAAGACGAAACTGCTGAATAAAAAGGGCAGTGAGTAAGGCCGCTACACTTACGTGATTGCTTTGTTAATTTAATGATGATTGGGTCCCGGATGGGCAGCCACTTGGCTGCGTGTCCGGGACCTTTTTTGCGTGGTTAAAGCAGATGCGTGCAAGCGCGCAGGGTTGGACAAAAAATTTTGGCTGCGGTAGTCAACACTGCCATTTTGCGAAATTACTCTGCGTGAGGAGGTGATGTATGTGAACGAAATTTTGTCGGTGCTGTTTGACGCGCACGTTGAAGCCGCTAGCGATGTGTACTTACTGCCCGCTAGTGATCATTACCGGGTGGTGGTGCGCTATCCGGGGGTGCTCGCTGACGTACAAAAAGTGCCGTTGAGCGTGGGGAAACGGTGGATCAATTATCTAAAGTACCATGCGGGGATGAACGTCTCGGAGCACCGGCGGGTTCAGCAGGGCGCTTGGCTGTGTCCCGAAGTGGGGTGTTACTTACGGTTAAGTGCCACTGGGGACTTTCAAAACGCTGAATCGCTAGTGGTACGGCTGATTGCCCCAGTACCGGCGCTGAATGCGGTGACCCAACCCGTGGTAGCGGTATTGGTGGAAATTTTGCGTCAGCGAGGGCTAATGGTGATGACCGGGCCGACGGGTTCAGGGAAGACCACGTTGATGTACCAGGTGGCCAAGGTGTTGGCTGACTGCCGGATGGTGATGACCATCGAGGACCCGGTAGAGATCCACGAACCGGAGTTTCTGCAATTACAGGTGAACGCGGCAGCGGGCATGACGTATGCCGCGTTACTCAAAGCGGCATTGCGCCACCGACCGGACGTGGTGGTCATCGGGGAATTACGGGATGAGGAAACAGCCTTGGCAGCGTGTGAGGCGGCGTTGGCGGGGCACATTGTGCTAGCAACTTTGCATACGCGGGGGCCGTTGGATGTACCGCTGCGCATGCGCAGTTTGGGTGTCCCGGCCAACCTGATCGATGGGGCGTTACGTGCGTCGGCTCAGGTAAGCTTGGAGCCCGGGCCACCCGTCCAGCCACGGGTATCGTTATGGCGGTGGTATGACGGGCAGGAAACAGCGGTTCAGGTAGAGCGGGAGGATGGTCATGGGGATTAAACGGTTGCCCGTTAGTATCCAAGCAGAGGTGTGCGAACACATGGGGACGTTGATGACCTCAGGGTTTACCGTGGGTGACGCCCTGACGTTTTTAACGGTCCGGTGGCCACGCCGCGCGCCGACCTTTACGGCCCTTACTGATGCTGTCAGTAGTGGCACGGAGTTAGCACAGGCCATGCAGGCGGTGGGATTTGCGCCCGTGGTTGCAACCCAGGTAGCCTTGGCGGGGGCGCATGGTGATTTAGCGGGCACGTTAATGACCACTGCCCAATATTTACAGTTACTGCAAAGGACGCGGGGCCGCCTGTGGCAACTGCTAATTTACCCGCTGGTGCTATTGGCGGTTTTGGGTTGTCTGGAGGTAGGTATTGTGTACTGGGTGCTGCCCCAGCTGACCGAACAACAACCGGCAGTGCCCTGGCCACAGATTCTGACGGCCGTCGTAATCATACTGCTGGTGGTAGGAGTAGTTTGGTTTATTCGGGTCCTAGACCGGAACGGTCGGTACCATATGCTGCGCCATTGCCCCGTAGTTGGTGGAATGATGACGCGGTACTACCAGTACGAATTTACGGTCGGTGCCGGGACGTTCCTGCGGGGCGGGCAGGACCTGGCCGGATATTGTCGTTACCTCGCGCAGTTAGATGCGGGGCCACTAACGTCGTTTGGGCAGCGCGTGGTGGCCGGTTTGGCCGATGGTGACGGGTTAAGTATCGTGTTGCGGGATCCGTTGGTACCGAAGGGAATCGTGCGGTTGTTGGCCTTGGGGCAAAGTGAGGGCGAATTTACCCACGCCGTCGAAACGTACGCTAAGGGCCTCTTTATGGATCTCCAGGCCCGGATGAACAAAATGCTAGCGTTGATTCAACCACTTTTATTCGTAGTAATCGGGGCGCAGATCGTGGTGATGTACACCAACTTGCTGTTGCCCCTGTATTCAAATCTTGGGGGGAATTTTAAATGATGGTAAACGGTAAACGTCAACGGCGGGGGTTTACGTTGATCGAGGTGCTGGCGGCTTTGGCGGTAATCGTCATCTTGACGATTACGTTGATCGTGACGGTAAAGGGGCAAATGCAGCACGCGGAAGCAAAGAACGTGGCCACAATTGTGCGCAGTGTGAACGCACAGCTAGAGGTGCAAACGCCCGACATGGATGATGCGGGTACGCCACAATCGTTGGGGGAGATGCGGGACAAAGGGTTTATTAGTGGTGCGCAGTACAGTCAGTTGGTGGATGCAGGGGTCAAAGTAAGCACGGCAGGTAGCGGGGTGACGCTCAAGGCCCCTACCGGTAAGTAAGCATGCGTACGCGGTCGGGTTTTACCATGATTGAAGTAATCATGGCGTTAACGATCGTCGCCCTGATGGCAGTGTTCACGGTGTCCGTGGGCCGACGTTGGCAACAGCGGCGTTTAGAAGCCAATTTCTTTGAGCGGGTGCGCACCGAGTGGCAGTATGACCTCACGGCTGCTGAAGCAAATAACAGTCCAGTGCGCGTATCTTGGCAGCAATCTGATCACATGGTCACCTTTCGGGGCGGTGCGTGGGGTGGTAATGAGAGTACGCCGGTCGTTGCCATTCCCATCCCGCGGACGCTGTTCTTTGGTGGAGGGACGATGGAATGGAAAATTACCAACAAGGGCATGGTGACTGCACCACACAGGGCCATGTTTCAGTCGACCGCGGGTTCGAACTGGCAGGTTGCCATAGAAATTGAGTGGGGACAATTAGAAGTTCATACCGACGACAATTAGGTGGCTCGCTGTTGATGGAACACGTCGCGGCCATTATGGTGATTGCGGTGTGTGCATTAATGTTGGCGGTGGTTGCCCAAACCCACAGAGAGTTTGTACTACAACCTCGGGACAATGCTATGGCCAGTCGTGCTGCCATCAACTGTGTGCGCGCGCATGCCGCTAGTGGCAAGAGTGAAGAATCAAGTCAGCTGGGAGTGGCCCACTACACCGCGACCATCCTGAATGATCACCAAGTGAGGGTACAGAAGAATGGAACAGCAACAACGTGGACGTATACGTACGGGCTTCACCATGGTTGAATGTTTGGCAGCGCTAGCCGTACTGGCTGCCACTGTGTGTCTGTGGCCACCAATAATGCATTTAGCAAGTAACATGGCTACTAAGGATGAGGAAATGGTAGAGCTACAGGCCATGCAGCGGCGGTTGGAATCGTATTGCGCTGGTGGTAGCGTAACGACCACGGATACTGGCACCATGGTGTTTGTTGACCATCAACAGGTGCAGCATAAGGTGTACCAATATCACTCACAGGCGAACGGCAATATTTTGCGCGATGAGGGTATTGGTGGTGGGTACGTGCCCATCCTGATGCATGCTCGTAAGCTGCTGGTGAGTGGGTTAGCGCCAAATACGTGTGCGTACAAAGTGACTATGGATGATGGGTTGACTTTTCGTGGGGTACTCAATGGGGATGAGTGAACGGCAACACCCGGGGAGCGTGCTGGTGACGGCGTTACTAATTTTGTTAGTAGTGGGGGCCCTGACGCTGTGGATGGTGCCCAAGATGGTTCGTTGGCGGACGGAGTACCAGATGGAAGAGCGTATCAATCGTAACGCGCTACGGCAATGGCGGGACCCGTCAGCCAGTAAGAGGTCAACTAGTAGTAGCCAAAAAGCCGCTATTACCGGTAAATAGGAGTTTATTTACTGCTTGATATTAGTAAGTGCTAATACGGACATTAAGAAAATAACGTGGTCATAGTCTTGAAAACAGCGTCTCACATCGGTAATATTAGTGTAGTAAATTTACCGATAGGAAGTGGATCTGCGTGGCCAATGAGCATATGGAAGAATTGTACAACGCAATGAGTATGGCCAGTTCAACATTACAGCGCAACATTGATGGTTCACTGTTAGCCGCTCTGACCGAAGTCGCGGAAGATCTGCATGCAGGTGATATCCACCAAGAGGATGGGTTGCCTGATGCTGAGACCACCGCGCGGCTACGGGAGTTACTACAACCGATCAAACTGGATGGTTACCAACCGGAAGAAATTCGGCAGGCCATGCAACTGGTGTTGGTGAAGGTGATGCAATTTGATGCGATTGAGCCTAACAAGCAAGTTACACCGGATGCCTTGGCAACCTTAGCCACGTTCCTAATTAACTTGATGCTGCCGACAAAGCCACAGGAACTTGCCGTGGCGGACGTAGCGGTAGGAACGGGCAACCTGTTGTTTGCCGTGATGAACGCCTTGGCCCAACAGACCAAGGCGCAGGTGCACGGCTACGGGGTGGACAACGACGAGGATCTGTTGGCGTTAGCCGGCATTAGTGCGACCCTGCAAGATTTGCGGGTGGATTTGTACCATCAAGACGCCTTGGATACGCTGGTATTTGGGCAAACAGACATTGTTGTGAGTGATCTGCCCGTTGGTTATTATCCGCTCGATGATCGTGCCCGTGGCTTTGGCCTCGCGGCTAAATCGGGACATTCCTATGCACACCATTTGCTCATCGAGCAGGGTTTACGGCAGTTGAAGCCTGGGGGCCTGGGATTATTCTACGTACCGGCTAACGTGTTTAAGACGGCTGAATCGGCGACCCTGACGCAGTGGCTCACGAAGCACGCATTTTTCCAGGGGTTGATTACGTTGCCACAAGCAATGTTTGGTAGTGCCGATGCGCAAAAATCATTGCTTTTCCTCCAGAAACCAGGAGCAGGCGCACGCCAGGCCACCCAGGTGTTACTGGGTGAATTTCCATCACTCGATGATGTTGACGGAATGAAACAATTTGTTAATGCTGTGCAAGCGTGGTACCAAGCAAACATTCAACTAGGAGACTAAGACCATTGGTTAAAATTCTTGCAGTGAACGCCGGTAGTTCAACGTTAAAGTGGAAACTCTTTGCCATGCCTGAAGAGCGCGTAGTTGCTCGGGGCATGGTTGATAATTTGGGGTTGCCCGGGACGACTTTCACCGTCAAGTACGGTGATGGGCAGCAATTGGTTGAAGAGGCCGACATCAAAAGTGTTGATGTAGCGGTTGATAAGCTCATTCATGAGTTGAAGCACCTGCACATTATTGAGGATTACCACGAAATTAGTGGGGTGGGCCACCGCGTGGTTGCTGGTGGTGAGACCTTCAAGTCATCAACAGTCATTGGTCCACATGAATTGGATGAGATTGAGGCGCTGTCAGAATTGGCACCATTGCACAATCCGCCGGAAGCCAAGGGCATTCGTGCGTTTATGCAGGTCATGCCGGACACGCCCGAAGTCGGGGTGTTTGACACGTCTTATCACACTACCATTCCCGAAATGAACTACCTGTATAGTATTCCCATGCAGTATTACCGTGATTTCGGCTTGCGTAAGTATGGTGCCCATGGAACCAGTATTCGCTACGTGGTCACCCATACCGCGAAGATGCTAGGTAAGCCGGTTTCGGAGATGAACTTAGTTGTGATGCACATGGGTAGCGGTGTTTCGGTTACCGCGGTCAAAAATGGTGCGAGTTACGATACCTCCATGGGCTACACCCCCGTATCCGGCGTGACGATGAGCACGCGTAGCGGGGATGTTGATCCGTCACTGGTCACGACGCTGATGAAAAAACTGCAGCTGACTGATCCGGATGACGTGATCAAGATTCTCAACACTGAGTCGGGTGTTTTTGGTATTTCGGAGCTATCACTAGATATGCGTAAAGTGGAAGCCACCCGCACTACGCGGCACCAGTCACAGTTAGCAATTGATATTTTTGTTAACCGGATGGTGAAGTATGTTGCAGGCTACATTGCCGAATTGGGGCACGTTGATGGACTGGTCTTTACTGCCGGAATTGGCGAAGCCGATGGGGCGATGCGCCAACGGATTATTGATGGGTTACATGTATTTGGTGTGCGGATGCACGAAGAACGGAATAACGACGTGCAGTCGCAAGATATGGATCTGACCGCCCCGGGATCCACCATGAAGGTTCTCCTGTTGCCCACAGATGAGGAATTAATGATTGCACGGGACGTGATGGAGTTAACGAAATGACCTGGCTAAGTTGGTTTTACGTCGTAGTCCTAGTATTGACCTTATTGACGACGATAATTATTGACCTGTCCGTTAAAATTCCGGCACGCACACGCTTGGTACGAACGGGGTTATTACTGGTAGTGGCTATCATCGCCGCGGTGGTAACGTGGCGGACCGCTACCAGTACCGAAACGCAGGTGCTAGGTTGGTTTGTGGCGGGGATGTGCTTCTTGTTTGCTTGCTGGCGGCGTGGTCTGGCAAGTTGGGCCGTCATCGCCGGGCTGAGTTCAGTCCGGGTCTGGGGCGCCATTAGCAAAGTGGAAATTCATCCCGGTAATAAAGCTGGACGCAACGAAGTTTGGACCTACGTGGGTTCGATTCGGGTCAGTCGGTTAGTGTTCAATCGTGACGTGCGCGAGTTGCAGCAATTTCTGGCTAACTACTTGGCTGACCAGCAGGTGGTCGTTGTTCAAGCTTAGGTCAGTGATTTGAACGTGAGTATGATGTAGTCTAGGCGCTAACCACAGCGTGTCTGGGGTTGGTGCCTTTTTCGTGTGGGCGGTGGACGCGCCCCCCGAAAGTTGCGCTTAATTCATCGTTGCAAATGACTAGGTGAATTAAGCTCACGTACCACTGATGAGGTTTCATCGGGTTAGCGCGGTTGTATGCGGGTCGGCTCCGGTATACTGGAAGGGTTAATAACTGGAGGTATCGATTTGCAATCAACGGAAAATAACAACACCCAGATGGCACGGGACCTGAAAAACCGTCACGTACAGTTAATCGCTTTGGGCGGGACAATCGGTACCGGACTATTTTTAGGGGCCGGGCAGACCATTCATCAAGCCGGACCAGCCATTTTATTGGCGTACATTGTCACCGGAATCGTCTGTTTCCTGATGATGCGTGCACTGGGGGAGTTACTCCTCAGTGACACGACTAAACATAATTTTGTGGATTTTATTACCGAATACTTAGGTGCTAAGACCGGGAAGGTGATCGGCTGGGTCTACTGGGTTTGTTGGATTGCAGTCGCCATTGCGGAAATTACTGCGGTCGGTTTATACGTGAAGTATTGGATTCCGGGGGCGCCCCAATGGGTGTCCGGGCTAGTGACCCTGGTCGTATTGTTGTGCCTGAACTTGATTAGTGTGGGGGCCTTTGGGGAAACTGAATTCTGGTTTGCCTTGATCAAAGTGGTTGCCATTATCGTCTTGATCGTAGTCGGATTGGTGTTGATCTTTTTGCACGTTAAAACGCGGGAGGGCAACGCTAGTTTCAGTAATTTGATTGCGTTTGGCGGCTTCTTTGCCCAAGGGGCGGGTGGCTTCTTTGCCTCGTTCCAAATGGTGGTTTTTAGTTTTGTGGGCATCGAAATGGTGGGTTTGACCGCTTCCGAAACGGCCGACCCGCACCACGTCATCCCCAAAGCCATCAACGAAATTCCAATGCGGGTCATTTTATTTTACGTTGGGGCCTTGTTGGTGATCATGTCCGTGTTCCCGTGGAACGCAGTTTCCACTAGTTCCAGTCCGTTCGTGCAGGTGTTTGATAATGCTGGCATCAGTGCTGGTGCTGATATCATCAACTTTGTGGTGTTAGTGGCCGCGGCGAGTGCCTGTAATTCGAGCCTGTACTCGACCGGGCGGTTGCTCTTTGGGATGGGCGTGACGGGGCAGCACCCGTTGTTGCGGTACTTTGGGCACTTGAATCACCGTCAGGTCCCAGCGCGGGCGATTGCGGCCAGTGCCGGCATGATTGCCCTCGGTGTGATTTTCAACATGGTGATCCCGTCATCGATCTTTACGGCCGCATCCTCAGCGGCCACGACGTGCTTTCTGTTTGTCTGGATGGCGCTGGTGTTGACCCATCTCCGTTATCGGCGTGCGCACCCCGATAGCCATGAATTTCTGTTGCCTGGGGCACCGTTCACCGATTATTTGGTACTGGCCTTCCTGATCATGGTGTTTGTTGTCATGGCTTGCGTACCCTCCACCCGCATGGCGCTGCTGGTGGCCGTAGCGTTTGTCGTGGTGGTCTGTCTGCTGACTGGTGTGTGGCGGCACGATACGTCCGTACGTTCGGCTAGCGGTCGCTAGAATTTCGATATTAAAACAAGGACCAGCAGTAATCCTTCAGGGGATGGCTGCTGGTCCTTGTTGTTGCCGGGTTATTTTCGTTGGCGAGTGACGGGTCACTCATCCTTTAATGTGGTCAAATCTGTGCCCTTACGCCTCCACGTTACGCGGAACGAGTAGTGGTGGTGTGCCGGTTACGGGATAATCGGCTGTAGCCGCAAGGGCGGCGTTGGTGGTCAATATGACTAGGGTTACTGCCTGATGCACGCACAGTTCGCGCGCAGTATTCAGCAACCGGCGAATTTCCGGCCCGGATAGCTGGTCAAGAATTGTGCCCGCCACCACAACCTGCTTACCAGCGAGGACCTCCCGCAGCAGTTGCACCAGCAATATGTCGATACCGTGTAGCTGGGAAGACGGCTGGTTCAAAAACATGCTGTTGCGCATGTCCGCGGGTAGCAGGTTTAAATCGTGTTCGGTCCCGTTAAGAAAGAGGTTGGAGCGCACTGGTAGGTAGGGGACCAAGGTGCTACTGGTGGCGATAAATCCCGACTGCTTGTGCCAATCGCTGGATGCGAGTTGTTGGGCGTATTGATGGAAAGTGGCCCTGGCAGCACGAGTGCTTGGTTGGCCAACCAAATATACGCCCGGCCGGTCCATGACGGGGTTTAACCGCAGGCGTCTGTTTTTACGTGGGCTAAAAAGCATCTTGCTTCCCCCTTTAGGTTAGTTAAGCTGACGGCGCACATTATGGGCCTGGATTGCCGTTACGAGTAGGTTAACGATAATCACCGACCCAATTGCGTACACACCAACTAATGCAAAGCCGGTGATGCCGGTCGGCATCTGGGCGGTCGGGTTGCCAGTACCCCGCAGTAACGACTGCGGATTGAAATCGGTCATATGGTTGGTCATCATGGTTTTGATGCCCATCATGAGCTCATGGTGGTTCGCCCCTGGTGCGCGGTTGATTGTGTGCACAAAGAAGTACTGATTGATGCTATTGCACCAATGGCCCAGCGTCTGGCTGAATAGGCTAACGGTCACGGCTACAACGCTAAATCCCGCTGCGGCGCTAATGCCGCCTTCTAGTGCGAACTGACTGGCCACGTCGAGGCTACGCTTACCCGCACCCAGGTAGGCGCCGATTTCAGTTTCTTGGCGGTGAATGAACCACATGGCCACGAAGAATAACGCTACGAGGTAGATCATGGTCACCAATAGCAACGCGATATCGTAGTAGTTGGCCTGGGTTAAGTGGGCGTGCTGGACGGTGTTAGCGACGTTACTGGTACCACTACCAGATATTTCGGTCAGGCGCCGGCTAAAGTTAGTGGCGTTGGCCGTGCTGGTTTGGGCACTAGTCCGTAAAAATAAACCAAATAGGGTGTAAACCGCCGTTAGCACCGCGATAATAATATTCATTTGACGGTGGTAAGCTAACCCCATCATTACTCGTTCCAGGAACCGCACCGGCTATCACCCCTTTAATTGTCATTATAGGGGCCGACTTTGAACAATGTATGAATTTACGGGTGCACATTAGTGAATACCGGTAGTCAGACTCCCGGCCAAACCGCGGGTCAGCCGGGGATAACTGGGGTATACCAACATGGACCAGTGGCGGCCCCGATGGGGGAGTGCTACTGGTCCATGTTGGTAGTTGATTAAGTTGTTTGCTGGTAATGGTGGTGCGCGGATGGTAGTAGCACCAGTCGCTGGCTGTTACTTGCCTTCCAGAACTGAGTTTTGGCTACTACTGCTGCTACTGGAGGACGATACACTACTGCCACTAGCACGTGTTTGTTTACGGACGCTGGCCGGGAATTTAGTAATGTAATCTTGGTGATTAGCTAGCTCAGGGGCATCCGTTTTGTAATCATTGGTGGTACTTTGGTTATTGTTTTGCGTGTACAACGACGTGGTGGCTGAGCCCTTATTTTGCTCCATCTGAATGACCTGTTGCAGGCTGGTGTCAAAGTCCGTGGATTTGGAGTTGACGGGGGTAAAGCCCGCCGGTGTGTAGAAGCGTAACAAGTTTTGCTGGTTCAGCCGGTCAGACAGGCGCAACTCCTTATTCACTTTGTGCTGGTCCTGCTTGAGCTGGGCCTTGGTGGTAGCCGTGAGGTTATCCGCCACGGCGCCCGTACTATTGTCGTACACCTTCCCGTTGATGACGGTGTAACGTTCCGTGACAAAGTCGTTGTCGCGAAAGGCGACTAGTTGTTGATGCTGCGGTGAGAGCAGGTCCTGACCAAACTCCACGTACTTTTGGCTGTCAATTCCTAGTAGATGGAGGATGGTCGGCAGAACGTCCACTTCACCACCGTACGTATGGTTCACGCCCCCCTTCAGACCCTTCATGTTAATGATGAGGGGTACGCGTTGCATCTGGGCGTTGTCGTAGGCGGTCCAGTTGCTGGCATTTTTACCCAGCAACGGCGCCACGGTCTTGTTCCGATCGTTGCTCAAGCCATAATGATCCCCGTACAGCATGATGATCGAGTTGTCATACAGACCACTCTTTTTGAGGTAAGCAAAGAATTCTTTCAAAGCCGAGTCGAGGTAATGCGCGGTCTTAAAGTAGTTGTTGACCGTGGTGTCATCAGTGCCGGCATCGGGGAAATCGGAGTCCTCGCTGGTGATGGTATACGGGATGTGGTTACTAGTAGTAATAATTTTGGCGTAAAAAGGTTGCTGCAGGTGTTCCAGGTACTTGGGACTTTCTGCCAGCATCAATTTATCCTTGATTCCGTACTGTGTGTTCATGTTGGCGCTGTGGTAGAAATAGTTGTTGGAGAAAAAGTAGTTGTACCCCAGGCTCTTGTAGGTGTTGTCACGGTTCCAAAACGAGCCGGAACCGCCGTGTAGAACCGCGGTCGTGTAGCCCGCCGACTGGTTGAGTATAGCTGGGGCGGCTTGGAACGTGTTGTCGGTCCCCAGTGTGGCAAAAAGGGAGCCGGTGGACAAACCAAAGGTGCTCGTTTCCAGCAGGTTTTCGGCGTCGCTCGTTTTGCCCTGTCCTACCTGGTTAAAGAAGTTGTCAAAACTGAGGGTGTTGTTTTCTTTCACCAGCGAATTTAGGAAGGGGGTCACCTCTTGTCCATCGATCTTCATGCCCAGCAAAAACTCCTGGAAACTTTCGAGGTGGATCACAATGAGATTTTTGCCCTTAGCAACCCCGTAGTAATTCGCATTGGGGGCGGCGTAGTGACTCTTGGTGTAGCTCAAAATCTGGTCCATGCTGGCACTATCGGCCTTGCTGCGTACTTGGTTGGTGCGGACGGTTTTCAGGGCGTCGTACACAGTGAATGGTCCCAAGCCTAAATATTTAACGATGTACGTACGGTCAAAGGTCCGCGTGAGCAGTTGGGGCCGGTTGGCTTCACTAAGCGCCATGGTAAACATAAATAGCGCCAGCCCAATCACGGTTGCAGCGGTGGGGCGGTGGTAGGCAACGGGCCGCCGGTCGAGGTGTAACCCGAAGTGGGGCCAGATCAGTCGCTGGTGGTTGATGAACCGCCAGAGATTGACCACACCGTAGACGAGGTATGCGCCAATTACAACAATGAAGTCACCAAAATAAATCAAGTCCAGTGGCTGGAGGGAGAGACTGCCTGCAGAGAGCCCCTGGACGGATTTGGTGGACCCCAACATGGTGTTGATGGTCATGAAGTCTGAGAACTCCCGGTAGTACAAGACGTTCGCAATGAGCAGGACTGCCAGCAATATGTAAATCAGTGTGGCCGTGGTGTAGGCGCGGCGTGGAGACTTAATGTACATCCCTAAACTGATCAGGAGGATACTGGTCCCGAGAGGGTTAATGATTAATAAAAAGTACTGCAGTGGGTCGCTGGCTCCGAGGCTAAACTCGAAGAAGTAAGCGACGAGTGTTTTTACCCACAGTAGTAGTACCAGCAAGGTTAGGAAACCCCACCGTGAAGAGCGTAATTGATTGAGCCTGGATTTCAACTTTGCGACCGCCTTTCAGAGTATCGTCCTTATTTTACCCCGAGTAGCAAAGCCGGGGCAAACGGCGGGCCGATAACTATCTTTTTCGCAATAATTAGATAAGTTAAACCAGTGACAGGGGCTACTTCTGCTAAAATATGCCTTGGAGGTAGCGCGATGTTGTTTTTAGGCCCATTTTACACGTGGATTGCTGGCCGCATGGCAGCAACGGTAAACCACTGGCCATTGATACGTCTAATTATCTATAGCCTCGATAAAACTATCCTTTACACCTTGATTTTTGTTGTGGTGAGGACGATATGGTTAGTGTGCCGTCATCAACGTGTGCGTTGGTGGCACGAAGTGGGCTTGCTACTGTTTGTGGTGTACTTAATTTTGTTACTGGCCCTCACCGTGTTTCGCGGCGCGCAGATTTACTTTCCGTGGAACCTGCATCCTGATTGGGGACGGGATACCAGTGTTATTAATCTGCGTCCCTTGGTGGGCAGTTGGCAACTCTTTAATGGGACCACGCGGCTTGATTTTTATTACCAAACCTTTGGCAACGTGTTGTGGTTTATGCCGTTGGGGCTACTCTGGCCCGCCCTGGGTCGCCGGGGTCACCGCCTATGGGGAACCGCTTGCCTGAGTTTGCTTTTGTCACTGGGGATTGAATGCTGGCAATTTTTACTGGCCACCGGTATTGCCGATATTGATGACGTCATCTTTAACTTTATTGGCGGGTTGGTCGGGTACGGCCTTTACCGCATTGGTCGGGGTCTATGTGGTCGATCATGACACAAAAAAAACGTGGTGCTCAACAACGAGCACCACGTTTGTGTTTACTAGGTTAATTAGGTTGAGCTTAGTTAGCCTGGTCAACGACTTCGATGTTGTCCAAGCCACCGTAAACGTCGTACCAAGGAGTAGCGTACTTGGAGAGGATGGCGTTGAGTTCCTCAACGTTACCCTTACCAGTCGTGTCCAACCATTCCTTGAGCGCATCGCGGCCACCGTCGGCGTAAACCTGAATTCCGTCGCGCCAAGTTGCACGGCCACAGAGGATCCCGGAGAACTTGGTGCCAGATTCACCAGCAAAGTTGAGTTCTTCACGGAACGTCTTGGTTGGTACACCAGCAGACAGGTAAATGAATGGCTTCGTGGCAATGTCATTAGCTTCCTTGAAGTAGCCAGCGGCTTCCTCTTCGGTGTAGGCAGCCTGAACGCCATCAGCAGTGTGGCCCTCAACAAAGTCCCAGTTGACTGGTACTTCAGCCTTGATAACATCTACCCCGTACTTGTCCTGCGTGAATTCCTTCATGGCGTCGAGTACCAGCCGTGGCTTAGCCAAAGCGTATTCGCGACTCTTAGCATCTGGAATGGAGTCGGTGTAAGTAACCAATTCCAGGAAGAATGGCAGGTCCGCACCCTTAGCTTCATTAGCCAGACGCTCAACGAAGGCCTTCTTAACGTCGTTGATTTCGTCCTTGTCGTGTGGGTCGTAGTAAACCAAGACCTTAGCGGCATCGGCACCCTTGGCCTTTAACCGGGTGAGGCTTTCTTCCTTCAACAGTTCTGGGAAGCGGCCAACCGTGTTAGCATCGTAACCGGTCTTTTCGTAGGACAGAATCAGTCCGGATGAAGGATCCTTGCTCTTCATACCCTTGAAGCCAAGTTCTTCATCAATCAAGATGGCTGAGGCGTACTTCGTCAGTTCGGAAGAAACCAGTTCCTTGAACTCGTAAATCTGGTCCAGGCTGTATTCCTTGCCGGCTTTTTCATCGGCGGCAGCCATCATCTTCTTCATCGAACCACGCTGGTCGATGGCCAGGGCAGCAATCACGCCATCCTTGTTGGCTAATTGCTGCATCTTGTCGAACTTACCACGTGTCAAAACCTTTTTAGCCATGTGCAAAACCCTCCAGAAATCCAAAAGTGTAATATTTGGTAACACGGCCATTGTACAAGAGAAATCGCTGACATTCAAGCGTTTTCATTATCCGCAGTTGTCACTCAACGAGTTACACGAGAGTTTCAAAATATTTTACGAGCAGAAGGCCAGTGGCGACGTGAGGTTTCATTAGTTTACAGAAATGTTTACCCAACTTGGCACCAATTACTGCTTGCATGAAAGCGCATTTTCCGATAGTATTTTTACTCGGGTCGCAGCGCGGGCAATTCGCAGAGCGTTCCGTGAACATTGGGCACCCACCACGACCGTCAGCGGGACGTCGGGGTGGGGCCCGACATTCAACCACACTACAACGAAGCAGAAAGAGGAATCATACGGTATGGCAATTATTATCGCACTGATCCCGGCGCTGGCCTGGGGATCAATTGGATTAGTAAGTGGCAAGTTGGGTGGCAACGCCTACCAACAAACTTTGGGGATGACGGTTGGGGCCTTGGTTTTTGGCTGCGGCACCTGGTTGTTCATGCAGCCCAGCATTACGGGGGCTACCTGGCTGTTCGGAATTATTTCGGGTCTACTGTGGGCCCTAGGGCAAGGATTCCAGTTCCGCTCTATGCAGCAAGTGGGCGTGTCGACGGCCGTGCCCATTTCGACCGGTATGCAGTTAGTCGCCAACGCTGTGGCAGGGGCCCTGTTGTTCCACGAATGGCGTAGTGGTCGCGACGTGACGCTAGGAATCATTGCCGTTGGTATTTTAGTTATTGGTGCGGCGTTGACCTCGCGTAAGGAGAAGGTTGCGGTAACGGTGCCCAACCACATGGGCAAAGGCATCCAGAGTTTGATCATCTCTACTATTGGTTACGCGGGCTACACGGTGGTGTACACCGCCGCGGGTCTGGATGCGGCGGCCGTAGTGCTGCCACAGGCCGTGGGGATGGTGTTGGGTGCCATCGTGCTCTCCTTTGGCCACCAGGTAGTGACTCGGGCAACGGCCAAAAACATTGCGACGGGTCTGCTGTGGGGTGTCGGTAACTTATTCATGCTGATGGCGACCAAGTCAGTTGGTCTGGCCATCGCCTTCTCGATGTCACAGATGGGCATCGTTATTTCCACGTTTGGCGGCATTTTCCTGCTGGGCGAAGAGAAGACGCGCAAAGAAATGGTTTACGTCACCGTGGGTAGCCTACTCGTTATTCTTGGTGGGGTGGTGTTAGGCGTGATGAAGGCTTAGCACGGCAGCAAGCATTACTCAAGCATTACTATAGAAGCTATGGAGTTAAAACGTTGCTGACGGGCAACGTTTTTTTGCGGCAAACGTGTTTGTGAGCCCTTGCATTTTAGGGATATTACGGATAGAGTTATTGATGGTTTAGTACAAATTAGGAGGATTTATCATGGCTCATATTTCATTTGATTCATCGAAGCTGGGCAAGTTCGTGCACGACAACGAACTGTCCGAAATGCAGGCATTGGTCACGGCCGCAGATAAAGAGCTGCGCGAGGGTACCGGTGCGGGCAACGACTTCCGTGGTTTCTTGGACCTGCCAGTTGCGTATGACAAGGACGAGTTCAGTCGTATCAAACAGGCTGCCGCTAAGGTCCAAAAGGATTCCGAAGTCTTTGTTGCCATTGGTATTGGTGGTTCTTACTTGGGTGCGCGTGCAGCCGTCGACTTTCTGAGCCACACGTTCCGTAACGCTGACCCAGCCCGGAAGCTACCAGAAGTTTACTTTGCTGGTAACTCCATCAGCTCAACCTACCTGGCTGACCTGCTGGACATCATCGGTGACCGTGACTTCTCTCTGAACATTATCAGTAAGTCCGGTACCACGACTGAACCTTCCATCGCTTTCCATGTATTGAAGGCTAAGTTGATTGCCAAGTACGGCAAGGAAGAAGCTGCTAAGCGTATTTACGCTACGACCGACCGCGCTAAGGGTGCTTTGAAGACTGAATCCGATGCAGAAGGCTACGAAGAATTCGTTGTGCCTGATGACTTGGGTGGTCGCTTCTCCGTACTGTCCGCCGTTGGTTTGCTGCCAATTGCCGTTGCTGGTTACGACATTGATGCTCTGATGCAAGGTGCCGCTGATGGTCGCGAAGCATACAGCAGCGCCGACCTCAAGGACAATGAAGCATACCAGTATGCTGCTTTGCGGAACATTTTGTACCGTAAGGGCTACACGACTGAATTACTTGAAAACTATGAACCAACCCTCCAGTACTTCGGCGAATGGTGGAAGCAACTGATGGGTGAGTCTGAGGGCAAGGACCAGAAGGGTATCTACCCATCTTCCGCGAACTTCACGACTGACCTCCACAGTTTGGGCCAGTATATCCAGGAAGGCCGGCGTAACTTGATGGAGACCGTTGTTTGGGTTGAACAGCCGAAGCGCGACATCAAGATTCCGGTTGAAGCTGATAACCTTGACGGCTTGAAGTACCTGGAAGGCCGGACGATGGCTGAAGTTAACCGCAAGGCTTACGAAGGTGTTGTGTTGGCCCACACCGATGGTGGTGTGCCAGTCATGACTGTCTCCATCCCGAAGCAGGATGAATACACGTTGGGCTACCTGATCTACTTCTTTGAAGCTGCTGTGGCCGTATCTGGTTACCTGAACGGGATTAACCCATTCAACCAGCCAGGTGTTGAAGCCTACAAGTCCAACATGTTTGCCCTGTTGGGTCGTCCTGGCTATGAAGAACAGACTAAGGAACTGAACGAGCGCCTGTAATGACGTATAGTTTGGTTGGGGACACTAGTCAGCATGGATATTGACTTGGTGTTTGGTCAAAAAAGTGTCCGCTCAATTTCGATTGGGCGGGCACTTTTTGACCTTCAAGGTGGAGACATCGCCATGGTTACAAATTCGTTGATGACACGCGTTGGTTTTAAACCGAGGCTCCTGAAAACGCACGGTAAATTTTACTCACCTTGCCATGGGTAACGTTCATGTTCAAGCTATGGCTTGATGTGGCGGGGTCGGGCGGATATTGCCTTACGCCCGCGGGTGATTGCTGGTTTTCAAAGCCTCGTTCTAGTGGGTGGCGTGTGCTATTATAGAGGGTAAAGTGTCATGGAAATCACGACACACTACATATTGTTCTGCCGCACCGCGTGGAACATGGAAAAGAGATTGAGCGTATGACTGAAACAGATTACTTTATTGGTATCAAGGGCTCGGGTATGAGCTCATTAGCGTTGATTTTGCATGATTTGGGTCACCAAGTGCTGGGTAGTGACATCACGCAGTACACTTTCACCCAGAAAGGACTGGCGGATGCTGGCATCGAGATGTTGCCGTTTGACCCGGCTAACCTCAAGGCGGGCTACACGGTCATCTTGGGTAATAGTTTTACCGACGAGCACCCCGAAGTAGTGCGGGCCAAGGAGCTGGGACTGCCCATCTACCGGTACCACGAGTATCTGGGTAAATTGCTGAATGACTACACGAGTATTGGGGTGGCTGGTGCGCACGGGAAGACCAGCACGACCGGTCTGCTGGCCCACACACTGGGCGGCATTGCCAAGACCAGTTACCTGATTGGCGATGGTAGTGGCAAAGGGGTCCCGGATTCCAAGTTCTTCGTTTTTGAAGCCGACGAGTACCGGCGTCACTTCCTGGCGTACCACCCTGACTATCTGATCATGACCAACATCGATTTTGATCACCCTGATTACTACACTGGAATTGAGGATGTGTATGATGCCTTCGAAACCGAGGGTAAGCAGGTGAAGAAGGCCATCTTTGCTTGGGGTGACGACCAGTGGCTACGGCGCCTGGACGTCGACGTGCCGGTCTACTACTACGGGCTGAAAGATACCGATGACTTTATCGCCCGGAACGTGCAGCGCGGGCCGGCTGGATCCGAGTTCGATGCGTACCACAAAGACGATTTGATTGGTCACTTCAAGATCTCCCTGTATGGTGAGCATGCCGTTTTGAACTCGCTGGCGGTTGTGGCGGTCGCCTACACGGAGCACCTGTCCGCTAGTCTGATTGCACGGGAATTGGCCACCTTTGATGGGGTCAAGCGGCGGTTCTCCGAGACTGATGTAGCTGACATGACCGTGATTGATGATTATGCCCACCACCCAAGTGAAATCAAGGCCACGTTGGACGCTGCCCGGCAGAAATTCCCAGACAAAGAGATCGTGGCGGTGTTCCAGCCACACACTTTTAGCCGGACGATTGCGTACCTGGACGAGTTTGCGGACATTTTGGGCACCGCGGACCACGCCTTTATCACGCCGATTTTTAGTTCTGCACGGGAAAAGAGTGGTAGTGTTAGTGCTGAGGACCTAGCGGCTAAGATCGATGGCGGCAAGGTGCTACAGTTGGACAATATGCAGCCACTGTTAGAGTTCCATGATGCGGTGCTAGTATTCATGGGCGCGGGTGACGTGCAGAAATACGAGCGTGCCTACGAGGATGCACTGAAGGCAAATCGGTCTTAAGTACCATTGGGTGTTATTGGTAATAATGTTACAATGTTCTTCAAGGTAGAATTATTAGCACTGCAACGTGTTAATGAAAGGATTTGATGATATGCAAGAACGTCGTGCCGTTAATGAAGCGGGACTGTCCCAATTCTTTGGGCGTGTCTACGGAGTTATGGGCGGGGGGATGGTCGTGACGGCCATCGTTACCTACCTGTTGGGTTACGTTTTCCGTCAACAGTACTTTAACTTTATTGCCTCTAATTCGTTGGTATTTTACGTTATGGCCTTTATGCCGTTGATCTTCGTGATTTTAGGTAATACTGGTCGTTCCGTGGCCCACGCCGGGCGCGCACTGGTATTCTTCCTGTTGCTGGCGGCGAGTGAAGGCTTCACGTTAGCGCTGATCATGTCAATGTACAATGGGACGACGGTGATTGCGGCGCTGCTGACGACGGCAGTCGTATTCGGTACCATGGCGCTAGTTGGTATCTTCGGTAAAAAGGATCTTAGCCGTGCTGGTTCGATTGCCATCATGGGTCTGTATGGCGTCATCTTGATGAGTTTGGTGAACATGTTCCTGCGCTCTACGGGCATGGGCATGTTATTGAATTACATCATTTTGGCCATCTTTATCGTACTGGTTGCTTACGATAACCAGACGCTCAAGCGTTTATACGCGAGTGCGGATGCTCAGGGCGTTATGTCGGTGAACTCGTTAGCCGTTTCGGGCGCCGTTGCGCTGTACCTGGACTTCCTGAACCTGTTCCTGACAATTCTCGAAATTTTCGGGGTCGGTTCGAACCGTAACTAACAACAGTAATTGCTTGATGAGCACCTAGGCCGCGCTGGCCGGGGTGCTTTTTTATGTTGCGTGTGCTGTGCTACTACGGCTTGGTGAACTGCTCCATGGCGGCAGTCAGTGTTTGAAATCGTCGTGCCATACATCACTACGTTCATCTTGTGACAGCAACGTCGACGCGTCATTGTGCCTACCCTGATGCCCCTCAGGTATTCGGACTGTGAGCTGCACAAAGCCGCTGCGTGGCACCAAGTACGCGCAAAAGAGCTACTGGCTGTGCACCCCTATTAGCGAGGACGGGCTTTTGGTACAATGATATTAGTAAATTACTCGTGATTGGCAAAGGAGTGCGCACCGTGGCTGACAATATTTTATTAATCGATGGTAATTCAATTACGTTCCGGGCGTTTTACGCGACCTATACGTCGCTGGACCGGTTCACTAACAGCGACGGGGTGCACACCAACGCCATCATGGGTGTGAATAACATGCTGGACAACTTACTGGCGAGTCAAAACTTTGACAAGATTCTGGTCGCCTTTGATGCGGGCAGCAAAACCTTCCGGACGGCGAAATATGGTGATTACAAAGCTGGCCGGCAAAAGACTCCCGATGAACTGTTAGAACAACTCCCCCTGGTCAAGGAAATGCTCGAAGGACACGGCATTGTTCACTACGAGCTGGCTAATTACGAGGCCGACGATATTATTGGGACGCTGGCCAAGCAAGCAGACGCGGCCGGCGACCACGTATTGGTCGTGACTGGTGACCGGGACTTAACGCAACTGGCCACTGACCGTGTGACGGTTGCTGTGACCAAGAAGGGGGTCACGGAACTTGAGGAGTACACACCAGCTTACGTACAGGCAAAGTTAGGCGTGACGCCCCGCCAAATTATTGATCTCAAGGGGTTAATGGGCGATACATCGGATAACTATCCCGGTGTGACTAAGGTGGGGGAGAAAACGGCCATTAAACTGATCAAACAATTCGGGTCAGTTGAGGATCTCTACGCGCACCTGGACGACCTTAAGGCCAGCAAGATGAAGGAACATCTCGTTGCCGATCATGATCAAGCCGTGATGAGCAAGGACTTAGCGACGATTCGGCAGGATGCTCCGCTCACCATTGGTCTGGATGACATTGATTTCAAGGGCCCGGATTATGAACAACTACGCGCGTTTTACCAGCGGATGGACATGCGCCAGGCCTTAAAGCGGATGGGTGGCCAGGGTACGGCCCCCGCGGCGCAGGTGGAATACACCGAGCTCACGGCCGATAATTTGGCCGCAGCCATGCAGTTACACGCGCCGGTAGCGTTTGAGTTGGAAATGTTGACCGAAAATTACCACACGGCCAAGGTTGAGGGTTTCGTGGTCGCTGACGCGGAGCACACCTTTGTGTCGACGGATACGTCGTTGTTGCAAGACATGGAGTTTGCCCTCTGGTTGGGGGACCCGGCGCGGCAACTAACCGTCTTTGACGCTAAGCGTAATCTGGTCGCTGGTCGGCACCTCGGTTTGGACTTACATCCTGACTTTGATGCGTTGCTGGCTTCGTACTTGTTGAATCCGGACGAAAATAGTAATGATTTGGGGCAACTGGCGCGCGAACATAATTATGATGCGCTACCAGCTGATGAGGACGTTTACGGCAAGGGGGCCAAGTTACACTTACCCGATCGTGACGTTTTCTGTAATCACCTGGCGCAAAAGGGGGCGGCATTACTGGCGTTGCGGCCGCGGTTGACCACCGAGTTGGCTAATCAGGACGAAACCAAGCTGTTTACCGACCTGGAATTACCGTTAGCGCGGGTCCTGGGCGACATGGAGTATAACGGTATTAGTTTGGATACCGCTATTTTGGCCGAGATGGGCAAGCAGTTAAGTGGTTCGCTGGCCGTGTTGGAACAACAGATTTATGCTGATGCCGGTCACGAATTTAACCTCAACTCGCCTAAGCAACTGGGTGTTGTATTGTTTGAAGACCTGGGACTGCCCGTGGTGAAGAAGACCAAGACTGGGTATTCAACGAGTGTGGCGGTACTGGAGCAGTTGCAGACCGCGCACCCCATCATTCAGAAGATTTTGACTTACCGTAAAATTAGCAAGATTCAGTCCACCTACGTCGTGGGGCTACAGGACGCGGTTCAGCCTGACGGCAAGATCCACACCCGTTATCTGCAGACCTTAACACAGACTGGACGTCTGAGCTCAGTTGACCCCAACATGCAAAACATCCCGGCACGCGGTGATGGCAAGCAGGTGCGGCACGCCTTTGTGCCTAGTGAACCTGGTTGGGAGCTGTTCAGTGCGGATTATTCGCAGATTGAATTGCGCGTGCTGGCCCACATTTCGGGTGATGCGCACATGCAGGAGGCTTTCAAAGAGGACCGGGACATCCATGCCAACACGGCCATGAAGATTTTTGGCCTGAAGAGTGCCGATGAGGTCACTCCCGACATGCGCCGGCAGGCCAAAGCCGTTAATTTTGGCATTGTGTACGGTATCAGTGACTTTGGGTTAGCCCGGAACATTGGTATTACCCGCGCTCAAGCCAAGGCGTTTATCGCGGGTTACTTTGAGCAGTATCCGCAGGTCCGGGAGTATATGGACCAGATGGTCGCCACGGCCCGCGAACAGGGCTACGTGGAAACGTTGCTCCACCGGCGTCGGTACCTGCATGATATTCATAGCCGTAACTTTAACCTGCGCAGCTTTGCGGAACGGACCGCGATGAACACCCCCATCCAGGGGAGCGCCGCCGATATCATCAAGGTAGCCATGGTGCGGATGCCCGCGGCGGTGGCTGCTGCCCACTTGCAAGCGCGCATGCTACTGCAGGTGCACGACGAACTCATCTTTGAGGCGCCAGCCACCGAGATGGATCAGCTACGAGATGTGGTCGCTGGCGTGATGGATGCGGCCATTAAGCTAGATGTGCCGCTCAAAGTCGAGACGAACCACGGGCGGACGTGGTTTGACGCTAAGTAGTTAACAACGCAGAACGAAAGAAGGACCATTGTATGCCAGAGTTGCCAGAAGTAGAAACGGTGCGGCGCACGCTGACCGGGTTGATCAAGGGTAAGCAAATTGTCGCCATTGGCACGGACTGGGAAGCCATCTTACGTGACGGACTGGATGAAGTGCGCGAACGGTTAGTGGGCCAAACGTTCACCGGGGTCGACCGGCGCGGCAAGTATCTGCTGTTGCGGCTGACCGGCGGTTGGACTCTCGTCAGCCATCTGCGTATGGAAGGTAAGTACATGTTAGCGACCGACCATGAGTCGCCGCACGCGCGCTGGACGCACGTGTGGTTTACCTTTGCGGATGGTTCAGAATTGCGGTACATGGATTCGCGCAAGTTTGGCCGCATGAACGTGGTACGAACGGGTACGGAAAACGTCGCGATTAGTGGCTTGGCGTCAATGGGGCCCGAACCGGTGGCCACAGACTTTACTGTGGCCGATTTCAGTGCTAAATTGGCCAAGCATAAGAAGGCCATTAAGTCGGTGATTTTGGACCAGTCAACGGTGGCCGGGGTTGGTAACATTTACGCGGATGAAAGTTTGTGGCGTGCCCGCATTCATCCCGAACGGCCCGCTAACTCATTGACGCCCGCCGAGGTGACTCGCCTCCATGATGCCATCATTGCCATCATGGCGGAGTCGATCAAGCTGCGCGGTACGACGGTGCACTCATACGTGGATGCCCAGGGCAAACAGGGTGGGTTCCAAGACCGCCTCGTTGTCTATGGGCATCAGGGCACACCTTGCCCGCGGTGTGGTACGAAAATTGAAAAGATCAAAGTCGGCGGTCGTGGTACGCACTTTTGTCCGCACTGCCAGGTTGCGCCCACGAGCGCAGAATAACCAGCGGAGGAACTGGCATGACGTATAAATTAGGCATTACTGGTGGTATTGCTACGGGTAAGACTACGGTTGCGAACGATTTTCGCGCGGCCGGGTACCCCGTCATTGACGTGGACGGCATTGCGCGTGCCGTAGCGGTGCCCGGCAGCAAAATTCTAGCGGCGCTACAACATGAGTTTGGTAGCATGATCATCCAGGGTGATGGGACCCTAAACCGCGGCCTGTTAGCTAAAGTGGTGTTTGGTCACCCCCGGCGCCTTAAGCGGCTTAACGACATCATGCAACCTGCTATTCGTGCCCAGTTTGAACGTGAACTGAAGCGTGCGGTCGGTACCGGGGCCGACTTGGTAGTGGCTGACGTGCCGTTGCTGTACGAACAGCACTATGAGGATTACTTTGACGGAATCGCGGTGGTGACCGTACCCGCGCAGCGGCAGCAAGAACGTCTGGCCGTGCGTGATGGGTTGACGGTGAATGAAGCCCTGGCGCGGATCAATTCCCAGCTACCACTGGACGAAAAAGTGGCGCGCGCCAACTTTGCCATCAACACCGACGTTCCCGCTGAGTTACGGCGGGTGGAGGTCCAACAACTCATCGCCCACATCCTCAACACGCAAAGCTTGTAGGTTTTGGTATAATGAGCGTGACGGGTGTTCCGTGGCGTCACGCATGACGTCACGGCGGTCGAATATTCTGTGGGGGTATGAACGTGCAGTGTCCACATTGTCATAAAAATAGTTCGCGCGTCGTTGATTCCCGCCCAACTGAGGGTGGCGAAGCAATTCGGCGGCGGCGGGAGTGCGAAAATTGTGGTTTTCGTTTCACCACCTTTGAACGGGTGGAACAAACCCCACTCCTGGTCATTAAGAAAAATGGTACCCGTGAGGAGTTCAGCCGGGAAAAGGTCCTCAGGGGGCTGATTCGTGCGGCTGAAAAGCGCCCGGTTACAATGGAACAGATGCAGCAGATCGTCGAGCAGGTCGAAGCCAAGATTCGGGCGATTGGCGAGAACGAAATTTCTAGTCAAAGTATCGGTGAGTTCGTTATGCAAAAGTTGGCGGACGTTGACGATGTTGCTTACATTCGCTTTGCCAGTGTTTACCGGCAGTTTAAGGACATGTCGGTCTTTATGGATGAGCTCCAAGGCATGATGAAGCGGGAACAAAAGGATAAACAGGAAAAGTGACGGGCGTGAACGGGGTTGATCCGGTTGCGCCCGTGCGCTTATGTAGTGGTTTGATTTAAGGTGCATTGGGCACCAACTTTCAAGGAGGTGGGTACGTGCGTAAACCAGCAAATTTTATGCCGCAGGACGATTATTTAGCCACGCAGGCAACGGAATACAGCGACGTGGATCGGCGTACCCTGACGTACCTCTACCAACCGATCCTGGGACCGGTGGCAACGGCGTTGTACACCAGTTTGTGGGCTGAAAGTAAGCGCCACCCGGTCTTTTCGCAGGATCGGCACCCGCAC
Source organism: Lacticaseibacillus thailandensis DSM 22698 = JCM 13996 (assembly GCF_001436135.1). Lineage (NCBI taxonomy): Bacteria > Bacillati > Bacillota > Bacilli > Lactobacillales > Lactobacillaceae > Lacticaseibacillus > Lacticaseibacillus thailandensis. The sequence continues at coordinate 666,615 of NZ_AYZK01000001.1, read as the reverse complement.
ACGCGGTTGATGGGGATGTTGGGGGTCGGTATCGATGAGTTGTACGACGCTCGGGTTCGGTTGGAGGCGTTACAGCTTGTGCAGACCTTTACCCAGGTCGATACGGCGCGTCACTACGTGTATGAATTACATGCACCGGTGGCCCCGAGTAAGTTTTTTGCGGACGATCTGCTGGGTATTTTGTTGTTTGATACGGTCGGTGAGACGCGGTACGACGAGCTTGTGCACGAGTTTGAGTTGACCCCCGTCCGCCGGCCCGACATGCACAATATCTCGTTGGCGTTCAGCGACGTGTTTGATATTGTTACGGCTCAGGCGACGACGCCACCAGCTACCGTGAGTACCAGCAAGTCGGCCGTGGTGTCAGCCGGAACGGCGAGTCCGGAAATTTCTGGGGTGCAGTTAGACTGGGAGCTGTTGCGGAACTTACTGAGTAATACCAACATCCAAAGTGGCACGCTGTCGCAGAACCAGCATGCCTTGCAGCAGCTGGCCGGGTTCTACGGTTTGGACGAGCCCACGTTGGCGGCACAAATTGGTCAGGCTTTGGATTTACTGACCGGTAAGTTGGATATGCGGCTATTGCGACGTAACGTGGAGCAGCAGTTTGAACGGGTCCACGGTAGCCATTTCTGGGCCCGGGGTAGTGAAGCAACGGCCGCAACCAGTGCGGCCGCGACCGCATTACAACCAAGTCAACCAACTGACGAGCGGGAGCAGGAAATGTTAGCACGCGCCAAGTCGATGACCCCGCGGGAGTTTATTAACGCCGCGAAGCAGGCACAGGACAGTCGGATGTTTGCTAGTCGTAGTGAGATCAAGGCTTTGCAGCATTTGGCCGAGCGCGGGATCTTCTCGCCGGCGACAATCAACGTTATGGTGGATTATGCATTGCGTACCAGTGATAATGGCAACGTCAGCGCCAACTTCTTGGACATTTTGGCCAACAGTTGGGCAGCCGCTGGGGTGCATACGCCGGAACAAGCGCTGACGCAGATTCACCAATATGCAGCGGGAAACACCAAGCAACAACAGCGGGTCCAGCAGCGTTCGGGCAACCGGCGGGGTAAGCGCAGTGAGCCAGTTCCTGAGTGGGCCCAACAGGACTATGTGGCCCCCAAGGAAAAAATTTCAGCGGATGCCCAGGCCAAGCTCAACGCACAGTTACAGGAGTTGGCTCGCAAGCGGCAGCAGAAGAAGGAGTAACTCATGGCACAACTTGAACGATTATCGGCGTACCTCCAACGCCACTTTGCCGATCATGATTGGGGGCAGCGTTACCAGCAGACCATTGAGCGGGTCTTACATAATAGTGACGTGCAGGCGTTTTTGCGGAGCCATGCGCACGAACTGACGGAAGCCACGGTGGATGCTGGCGCGGCGAAGCTCTTTGAGTACGTTAAATTGCGCGAGGAGCTCGACGCGGGCGCGACACCGCCAATCCCGGGATATGAACCCCAGTTGGTCATTAGCAACCACCAGATTGATATTGCTTATCAGCCCACGGCGGCCAAAGTAGCGGCGGATGCGCAGCGGGCCAAAAGTAATTTGGTGACCGTAATGAACATGCCGAAGGACATTCGGGATGCCGACCTCCTTAAGTACGACCAGACGGACCGGACCGAGGCTTTGGCGGCAGCGACGATGTTCGTGAATGCGGTCGTTAAACCGGACCACGAGCACGTGCACGGCCTGTACCTCACAGGGGCGTTTGGCGTCGGTAAGACCTACCTGCTTGGGGCCATCGCTAACAGTTTAGCTGACTTTGGGGTGGGGACGACGTTGCTACACTTTCCCACCTTTGCCGTGAACATGAAGGGTAGTATTGCCACTAACACGGTCACTAGCGAAATTGACCGGGTGAAGCGGGCACCAGTGCTGATGCTGGATGACATTGGCGCGGAGTCCTGGAGTGCTTGGCTGCGTGATGACGTGCTGGGCGTCATTTTGCAGTACCGGATGCAGGAAGACTTGCCGACTTGCTTTAGTTCCAACAAGACGATGGCCGAACTGGAGAACTTTCTGGCCGGTCGGGAGCAGGGCAATAACGAGACCGTCAAGGCCCAGCGAATCATGCAGCGCATCCGCTTCTTAAGCCATGAGGTAGTGGTCGGTGGACGGAACCGGCGGCCACAGTAGCGGTGCGGTGGTGCTTGGTGGCTACCATGGGGTATTGCAACGAGCGGTTCCGCGCAAAGGCTGCTACATAAGGTGCTCTGAATAAAGGGCCAGGTTCGGGCCTTTTACCCAAAGCCCCTTACGCTATTGCTTTGAACCGCGGGGAATTACTCCCTAAATTTTGTTTGCCTTTCATAAACAAGTGTGTTTTAATACAGGTATCGAAGACGGAAGCAAAAAGGAACTGCAACTTCAGAGAGTGCGACAGTAGCTGGAACTCGCACATGCAGGATCCGCACCACTTCTCGAGACTGCCGTAGGGCCCTGAACTCTGGTTACGGGTGAACAAGTGGACACAGTGTCGTGCTGTGCCAAACTGGGTGGAACCGCGAAGTGAATTCGTCCCTGACGTCATTAATGACGTCAGGGATTTTTTGTTGCCCGTCAAAAAAGAAAGGAAGAGTTACATATGTCAATTGCATTGAAATTCCCTGATGGTAACGTCAAAAACTTTGATGATGGCACGACCGTCTTGGCCGTTGCCCAGTCAATCAGTAGCACCCTCGGCAAGAAGGCCATCGCCGGTAAGCTGGACGGTCAGTTCGTTGACCTGAACGCCCCACTCGCTCACGATGGCGCCATCGAAATCGTCACCAAAGATGGTGACGACGGTCTCGCCGTTCTGCGGAACACCGCGGCCTTCGTGTTAGCTGCAGCTTTGTCTCAGCTCAACCCCAAGATGCGTTTCGGTGAAGCTCACGCCGACGAAGATGGGTTCTACGTTGATACTGACCAGGATGGCGCCCAAATCTCTGTTGATGAGTTGAACGCCGTGAAGGACAAGATGCAGGCCATCATCGCCGCTAATGAACCCATCAAGGCGGTTAGCTTGAGCCAGGCCGACGCGGTCGCTAAGTTTAGCGATGACCCTTACCGTAGCCAGTTGGCTAAGGCCGCTGGTGACCCAATTGCCGCGCACCAGTTGGGCGACTTTGTTGGTTTCCAGGAGGGCGCACTGCTGCCTGACCTGAAGCCCCTCAAGCACTTTGCCCTCCTGAGTGTTGCTGGTGCTTATTGGGAAGGCAAGTCTTCCAACCCAATGCTGCAACGGATCTACGGGACGGCGTACTACAAGGAAGCCGATCTGGAAGCCGATGCTAAGCGGCGTCAGGAAGCTAAGGAACACGACCACCGTGTCATTGGTCGTGACCTGGATCTGTTCTTCGTTGACCCCAAAGTGGGTGCGGGCCTGCCATACTGGATGCCTAATGGTGCCACAATTCGTCGGACCATCGAGCGGTATATCATTGACCGCGAAGTAGCTGACGGTTACGAGCACGTTTACACGCCCGTTCTGGCCAACCTGGATGTTTACAAGACTTCCGGTCACTGGCAGCACTACCGTGAGGACATGTTCCCACCAATGGACATGGGTGATGGCGAAATGCTGGAACTGCGGCCAATGAACTGCCCAAGTCACATCCAGATTTACAAGCACCACATCCGGTCTTACCGTGACCTGCCAATGCGGATCGCCGAACTGGGGATGATGCACCGTTACGAAAAGTCAGGTGCTTTGTCCGGCCTGCAGCGTGTACGTGAAATGACCTTGAATGATGGTCACACCTTTGTGGCTTTGGAACAAGTGCAGGATGAATTCAAGAAGATCTTGCAGCTAATCATGAGCGTTTACGCCGACTTCAACATTACCGACTACACGTTCCGCCTGTCCTACCGCGACCCAGCAAACACCGCCAAGTACTTTGACGATGACGAGATGTGGAACCGTAGCCAGAGCATGCTGAAGGGTGCGATGGATGACCTCGGCTTGGACTACTACGAAGCCGAAGGCGAAGCCGCATTTTACGGCCCCAAGCTGGATATCCAAACCAAGACGGCTTTGGGTAACGACGAAACGATGTCGACCATCCAGTTGGACTTCATGCTGCCAAAACAGTTTGAATTGAGCTACGTGGGTGCCGATGGTGAGGAACACCGTCCAGTGATGATCCACCGTGGAATCGTGGGCACGATGGAGCGCTTCATCGCCTACCTGACTGAAATCTACAAGGGTGCCTTCCCAACCTGGTTAGCACCAACCCAGGTTGTCATGATTCCGGTTAACAACGAGGCCCACTTGGACTACGTTAACAACGTGAGGGCTAAGTTGATTGCTGAAGGGATCCGTGTGAAGGTCGATGACCGCAACGAAAAGATGGGTTACAAGATTCGTGAGGCCCAGACCCAGAAGGTGCCGTACACCGTCGTGGTTGGGGATGACGAATTGGCCTCCGCATCCGTTTCGGTTCGTCGGTATGGCGAACAGGATTCGATGAGCCAGTCAGTGAACATGTTTGTTTCGGCTATTGCGGCCGATGTGGCCAATTACTCACGGACTGATGCGCGCGCGCAAAAGTAAGCGTGCTTTGTAACGCACAACAATAATTACTGATTTGAATAATAGTTGCATTAGTTGCCGGTATAATCGTGCTGGTAGCTTGTGCGGGATTGCCCTTGACCGTTATGGTAGGGCAATTTTTTTACGCATTTTTACCGGATTATCACAATCCTTACAGAAAATAAGTTGTTCCGATAAGCTAGGCCCAGTATGATTAGGGTGTTCAAAGGAGGTGTTGGGGAACACCGGAATTCCCGCGAACCAACTCGCCGGGGTGTGAGTTTAGGGGTGTTATTTATGAAAACTAAATATGCAGTATTAGGTACAGTAACCTTGATGGTTGCTTCCGTTGGACTCTGGGTGGGTCAACCGCATGCACAGACACAATCACCGGTAGTCACCCGCACCAGTCGTTTCCAACCGCCTGCACCCACGGACAACCTATTAGCACACGCACTGATGCAGCGCCGTGCGCAACAACAGGCGACCAAGCAAGCGGTATCCGTTCAGTTGGCGAACAAGAATGCCGCCACGCAGGCGCATGGTCAGGGCAACGCCAAGACCGTCCCGGCCGGTCAGATTCATGGCGCCACCACCAGTACCAAGAACGTTTCAAGTAGTAGTCAAACGACGGCCAGTGGGGCCACGAGCCCCACGGCTGGCACCACGACCGCAGCCAAGCCAGCCACGTCGACACCAGCACCGAGTGCCACTCGGGCACCAGCCCAGCATGCACCGACGCCGGCTCCGACGCCGCGCGCGGCAGGACCGCGCATCAGCTTTCTGGGTATCACGATGCCCGTTCTTCAGGGCAGCATGAGTGCTACCACGGCGCCCGCAGGTAACTATGTGGAAACCTGGGGTGGGCAGACGCGACTGTCAGTGAGTGACGGTCAGTCGACCCACATCATTGGCCACAACACGTCGAACTTTGGTGCAATTATCCAGCTAGGCGTTGGTAGTGCCGTGACCGTGACCGATGTTAATGGTCAGGTACGGACGTACCACGTGACTAGTACGGCTGATGTCAACGACCAGGGGTATGATGTTCATACCGGTCGTGATGAATGGAACCATATTGTGAGTGCTAGCCAGGGCGAACAAATTGTCTTGCAGACGTGTCTGTCAGGGACGGTCAACCGCATGGTTTGGGCCCGCTAATGTTAACAGTATTTGCTAATAATAAACACCCGCGACGAATAAGCGTAGCGCCGGGTCCATCTGGGGAGGTGGGTCCGGCGTTTTGATCAGCGAGTAGCCCTTCAGGGCGTACTCGCTGACACTCGGAGGACTCGCGGAGCTAGTCCGAGAGACTGCGGCCTGGTATTAATCGGTGGTCAGATCGAGTTAGGTAACAGAATATCCTAGGGCGTACTCGCTGACACTCGGAGGACTCGCGGAGCTAGTCCGAGAGACTGCGGCCCGGTATTAATCGGTAGTCAGATCGAGTTAGGTCCTACTGGTAGCACGTGTCTCTCACTGTTTGCTCATGCCCGCTGGCGATTGCCACCTGGCCTTGGTAAACTAAAATTAGGAGTAGGAAATAGCAACGCACAGCACCAATGAGGTGACGATATGCGCACAATCAAAACTAACGCGTGGTACCGATTAGGGTTTATCACGGTGGCGCTAGCGGTGATTGCGGTGAGCATCAACTTGTTCTTTGCCCCGCACGGCGTCGCGGCCGGTGGCTCAACCGGTCTGGCTATCATTCTATTTGAAGTTTGGCGCGTGCCCGTTGCTTTGAGCACGATGGGCATTAACGTGGCCTTACTCATTCTGGCTTACTTCCTGGTGGACCGCGCCACCAGTGTCCGCATCCTGTATGGCAGTTTAATGTTGCCGGTCATTATGGCGGTGTTACCCATTACCAAAGTGGTGCAGGATAAGTTGCTCGCCATCGTGGTGGGCAGCATTTTGATTGCCATCGGTTTTGCCATGTTGTACATGGTGGATGCCTCTAGTGGCGGGACGACGGTGCCGCCACTGATTTTGAAGAAGCACTTCGGCATACGGACGGAAAATAGTCTTTTCGTTATTGACGTCGTGGTGTCGTCACTGAACATTATAGTTTCGGGGTGGGAGGCCTTTATTTTGGCGGCCTTCTCCCTATTGATTACGCGGATGGTGATGAATTATATTGCCACCGGGCTAGATCGCAAACGGATGCTGCACGTGGTCAGTGACCGCCAGTTGCCGACCATTATGCGGGTCATTACGGACACGTACGGTGCGGCGGTGACGACGGTATTGGTAGCAGGAGATGACGCCGGTGACGGTCGGGACGTTTTGTTGGTCGTGACGGACCAGCCGGAATACAAAGATGTGGTGCGGCTGATTCACAGTTTGGACGTGCACGCACTGATTATTTCGGCTGAGGTCGCCGACGTGCACGCGGGGCAGTGAGCCCAACTGGTGGGAGCAGGCGCCACTTTCAGGTTCTGCTTGACTTTGGTGGGGTGGTCAGGTATGCTTTTATTTGTTGAGAAAAAGCAGAAGTTGCCCGCTTCTCGCCCACGTCACTGACCTCTAGGCTCTAATGTACGGATATACATGGATGGCGGGACGCTTATGCCCCGCCATCTTTTTGTTTTTTCTCGGTAAACTAAGTGGAGGTGAATCGTTATAGCTAGAGATATGATGGTTAACGATGGGATCCGTGCCCGCGAGGTACGCCTCATTGCCGAAAATGGTGACCAGCTGGGCGTAAAGTCCAAGCAGGATGCCTTGAAGTTAGCAGACGATGCAAATTTGGATTTGGTCCTTGTCGCACCGAAGGCTAAGCCACCGGTAGCACGGATCATGGATTACGGGAAGTTCCGTTTCGAAGAACAGAAAAAGGAACGCGAAGCCCGTAAGAAGCAAAAGACCGTCAGCATCAAGGAAGTTCGGCTCAGTCCTGTGATTGAGCAGAACGACTTTAACACCAAGCTTAACAATGCCGTTAAGTTCCTGAAGAAGGGCGCCAAGGTGCGTGCTTCTGTCCGGTTCCGTGGGCGTGCCATTACCCATAAGGAAATTGGGCGTCAAGTCCTGGAAAAGTTTGCGGCCGCCACGGCAGATATTGCCACGGTTGAGACGCACCCAAAGATGGACGGGCGGAGCATGTTCTTAGTGCTTTCCCCGAAGGCTGACCAGGACAACAAGTAGTAACACATATTTTTAGGAGGAAAAATCATGCCTAAGTTCAAAACTCACCGCGCTTCTGCCAAGCGTTTCAAGCGTACTGCCAGTGGTCTCCTGAAGCGTGGCCACGCGTACACATCCCACCGTTTCCACGGTAAGACGAAGAAGCAGCGTCGTCAGTTGCGTAAGTCTGGCTTGGTATCGACTAGTGACATGCGTCGGATCAAGAAGATGGTTTCCGGTATCAAGTAATTGTTCCGACAATTACTGCTCGTAGTTCATGTTTTTTTAGGAGGAATAAATTATGCCACGTGTTAAAGGTGGAACAGTTACTCGTAAGCGCCGCAAGAAGGTAATGAAGCTCGTTAAGGGTTACCGTGGTTCTAAGCACCGTTTGTTTAAGGCCGCTCACACCCAGTTGATGGTTTCATACCGTTACGCATTCCGGGACCGTCGTGCAAAGAAGCGCGAATTCCGTTCTCTTTGGATTGCCCGGATCAACGCGGCTGCGCGTCAGAACGGCATTTCTTACAGCAAGTTGATGCACGGCATGAAGGTTGCCGGCATCGACATGAACCGTAAGATGTTGTCCGAATTAGCCATCAACGACCCAGCCGGCTTTACGGCGGTCGCTGATGCCGCTAAGGCAGCCATCAAGTAATCAAATCGTGGTGCCAATTGCTTTGGTTGGCAGCATGAATAGCGTATTCCCCGAGGGAATGCGCTTTTTTGATACCGCAGTTTGCTGGCTGTCTAGCCATCACTCGTCAGTGCGCGGTATCACTTGGTTTGGGGGGACGACGTTTCGACGACCGTGATTCTTGTCCGCACTGAGGTAGGCGCATAATCCTAGTGTCCGTGATATGATGAAGGTATCAATTTTCTGGGGGCAAACAGCATGGCACGTAGACGACGCGGACGGGCGCGTAAAAGCCGGATTGGCGGCATTATTGCCGTCATTTTAATTGTATTGTTTGGGTTATACCGTAGTGGCGCGTTCGCCGGCGTGCTGAACCGGGTCGGACTTACCAGTAGTATTACCGCGCAGACCACTGGCACCAACGCGGTGGATCAGAAGGCCTATAAGCAATTGGCTCAGCTGACCTTTAGTTCGGGCGGCAAACCCGTCATTCAGGTCAACCACGGCCAGAGTACTTTGACCGCCAGTACCTGGAAGAATAGCCACATTGATTATGGCAATCTGGACCGGCTGAACCGCACCACCACGAATACGGCGTACCTGAATAAAACTAATCTTGGTAAAAGCGCTGGCCGGCCAAGCCAGGAGTGGACGCCGACTGGTTGGCATTATAACCGTAGCGGTCAAACCGAAATCTATAATCGCGGTCACCTGATTGCGTACACCTTAACGTTTAACATCAACGCTGATGGCCATTATGAGCAGGGGGCCGAGGGTAGTTCAGACAACCCGAAGAACCTAGCGACACAATCGGCCTACGCCAATCAAGTGTTGATGCAGATCTACGAGGGCAAAGTGCGCCAGGCGCTGGAAGATGGTCAGCAGGTGATTTACCAGGTAACGACCGTTTTCCGTGGCGATGAATTAATGCCACGAGGGTACTGGGCGCAGGCGCTGTCGACGGACGGCTCGCTGAACTTTAACGTGTACATCTTCAACGTGCAGCCGGGTTACCAGTTTAACTATACGGATGGCAGTGTTCAGGCCGATGCGGCCATGAAGGTGGATGAATCCGGACTGGATAATTAATATAATTGATTATCGATTGGGCTGGCTGCGCAGGCCTCCCTGGTGTTAAAACTTTAGCTTGTGGGGTCAGGGGGCCCTAGCGCAACCACAAACAAACCGCCGCGTCACGCGCGCCTACCAGTAGGGGTTGGTAGGTACGCGTCGCGCGGCGGTTTGGTAATTGAAGAATTATCCACTAACTAGATTACGCGTGTTAGAAGACTTCGCCGTTCTTCTTGGCGCCATTCACGATTTTAGCGGGTAGTTTTAGCCCCAACTTTTTGGCCTCACTTCGGTTGATGACGTAGTGGCCCTTGGTGACCATCTTGACTGGGTAGGTAGCCGTCTTTTTGCCCTTCAGGACCTTACCAGCCATCTTGCCGGCTTCTTCGCCGAGTTTGAATTGACTGACCGCGTAGGCAGCCACGCCACCGTCTTTGACCATCGTGTCGGCCGCCGGAATGACTGGGACCTTCTCGTTGTTGGCGGTGTTGACCAGGGTCTTCATGGCGGCAGCTACACCGTTGTCCTGTGGTGCGTAGATCACGTCGCACTCACTAGCCATCTTACTAGCAACCTGCTGCATATCATTGGTGTTACTGATGGCGTACAGCTTGTATTTGAGCCCTTCCTGCTTGCACTGTGCCGCCATGCGTTTGGCGTTGAAAGTTCCGCCGTGGTCCGACGTGGTGTAGATGATGCCGATTTGCTTGCTGTGCGGTACAATTTCTTTAATTAATTTCAGGTGCTGACTGATAGGGGAATCACCGGACGTCCCGGTGATGTTGGCCCCAGGATGCTGATCCGACTTGACCAGCTTGCTGCCCACTGGATCGGTGATGCCGGCCAGGATGACGGGATGTTGACCGTTGGCAGCGCTAGCGAGGCCCTGCGCCGCGGCAGTCGCAATGCCGACGGTAAGGTCAACGTGCTGGCTTTCAAAGCGGTCACTCATAGTTTTGATGTTGCTCTGGTCGCCCTGGGCGTTTTGAAAGTGAATCTTGACCTTGTTACCCTTGTAGCCCTCTTCAGCCAGACCTTTGATTACGCCCTTGTGGATTTGGTCCAACGCGGGGTGTTCTAGCTGTTGCAAGATGCCGACGGTGGGGACACTAGTGGCACGAACGTCTTGCGTGTGGATGCCGACCAAGGCGGCCACGGCCAGGGTAGTAATGGTCAGTAGTGCGGTAGTAAACTTCTTCATCATATTTTCCTCCATGACGGGGTGGACACCCCCGATTGATCACGACCAACTTTTGTGGGTACAAAAAAGGGGCAAACCAGCAGTTACTCTGGTTTGCCCCTCATTGTTCGGGCCGCCAAAGTCTGCCGCGGATTCCGCGGACAGGCTTGTGCGTATGTCACACAAAAGTTGCCGGCGCGGATACAATCCTGTTTGCCAGGCTGTATCCGTCCGAAACGAACACAACCGACTAGCGCCAGCTTTGCCATGAAAGGTTGATTGAACTTTGTGTGTGTTTACGCATCGTGACGTCCTCCTTCGTTGATTAATTGGCCCTAGTATACGCAGGGCCCAAACTAGGTGTCAAGTATAAATTTTGGTAATGATCAAATTAATTTTTTACCCAGTCAACCAAGACGTAATTGCGGGTGTGCGCTCGTTGCCAGTTAGTCGGTTTCCTCTAGTTCGGGGGCCACGCATACAATTTTGCCCGCGCCGTGGCGGGTTAAAATCAATTCGTGGGCCGCGATGACGCCGGCCAACGTCATCGGCAACTTGGTGGCAATTGGTAGGCGGATACCTTCGCCGGATGCGCTGGCGGCTTGTAAGAGGGCAAACGCCGCGGGTACATCAGGCCGGGGCCCCACGCCTACTTGCAGGTAGGTCGCGCTGGGTTTGACGGTCTTATCGACGGTGCTGAAGGCCACACTCACGTATTGCCCTTTGCGTTTCAGCATTCGTACCCCGACACCATGATCGTTACCCCCGGCACTGGCATTGACCACGTAGTCTGCCTGGTTGGTAAAGCGCGCACCGACGTCTTCGAGATCATAATGACCAATTTCGTCCGGATTGAACCTAGTCAGGGTCTCGTGGTGGTGGCTGTGGGCAATGGCAATGGTCCGGAGCCCCAGGTAGTGGGCCAGTTGGAGCACGATGCTCCCGACACTCCCAGCGGCTCCGATGACCGCGATGGTGTTGCCGGGTTGAATTTGGAGCAGCTCACGGAGAATGGTGTGGGCCACCACCGTGGACTGTGGTAACCCGGCAGCTTGAACCACAGGAATACCATCAGGGATGCGGGCGACTTTGTTCACGCTTGCGCGCACGTACTCGCTGTAACCACCGAGTGGCCGGTAATTCAGCACTTGGTCACCCACGGTGAGGTCAGTGACGCCGGGGCCAATCGCAGTGATGATTCCCGCCACATCAACGCCGGGCACAATGGGGAAATCTAGGGGCCGGTCCTTAGCGGCAGCGCCTGAACGCAAAGCAGCATCGTAAGGGTTGACGCCAAAACCCAAAACGCGGATTTGGACCTGCCCATCATGGGGTTGGGGAATTGGGGCCTCAATGGTCGTAAAGACCTCAGGCCCACCAAATTGATTGAAACCGAAGCGTAACATATGGATCTCCTTCTTCGTTATACGTGTGCAGTCATATCAGCCAGGTCGAGAATTGATTCTGGCCGTGTGAGAAAATGGTCGGCATCCGTGAAGCCAGCCAGGTTATGTGCCCCCCAGGTGGCCACGGCAAAGTCGACGTGTGCAGCTTTGGCACTCTGCATATCCGTCACGGTATCACCAATGTATAACGTCCGGCCGTGGTCAGCTGGCAATTCCGCCAGCGCGCGGAGCAACGGATCGGGTGCCGGCTTGGGCGCAATGTCCGGTGAGTAGGTGACGATGGTGTCGAAGTAGTCGTTGAGGCCAAACCAAGTAAATTCGTGTTCCAGCTCACTCGCCGTTTTGGCGGTGATGATACCCATCATGATCCCACGGTGTTGCAAGTGGGCCAGGGTCCGCCGCATGTTGGCGAATACGTGAACTTGTGTCTGCCGGTCCGCAGTTAATTCGGTCCACACCTTGTCGACTTGCTTCTGCTCGGTTGCAGTGAGATCGAGGGCTTTCAGCGTTTGGTCACTGGGAATCCCCAAAGAATAAAGTAGCTCATCGTGGGTCTTGTGCATTCCGATCGTTTGGACGAGCGCGTCTTGCAGCGCACCAATGATGACGTCCTCGGTATCGATAATGGTGCCGTCGATGTCAAATAAAATAGTCGCGTACATAATGTGCACCTCCTAGGGCGGTTTTACGTCACTGTAACCGCTTACCATCATCATAACCTATTGCGGGGACGGGGCCAAGTAATTCACACGGGCTAATTGCATTTTTGGGTGGTTTCAACCAATTGTTTAGTTGTGTGGATGCGCGGGTGGGTCCACGTGGTTGCGGGGTTCGCACAATACGAGGTTATTGGGTATAATGAAGTGATATATGTATAGATAGACGAGGAGAAAGAACTTTGTCATTACTAACCCCAACATGGCTGGTCGGTGCCATTTACACCATCAAGCCGGCAACGCTAAAAAACCAGGGTGTTAAAGCCGTGCTGACTGATCTGGATAACACGCTGATTGCATGGGATAACCCCGACGGTACCCCGCAACTGCGTGACTGGTTAGCAGCCATGCAGGCGGCTGGTATCATCGTCATGGTGGTTTCTAACAATAACGAGGAGAGGGTGAGCCGTGCGCTACAACGCTTAGATCTGCCCCACCAGTCGCGGGCGCTCAAACCGTTACCAACGGGGATCAAACAGGCGATGCGGCGTCTGCACTTGCAGCCGGACGAATGCATTATGGTTGGGGATCAGATTTTGACCGACATGATTGCGGGTAACCTGGCGCACGTGCGGACTGTCTTGGTGCGGCCGTTAGTGCAGACTGACCAATGGAACACGCGCATTAACCGGTTCTTTGAGCAATTTATCATGTTGGGAATGCGTCTGCGCGGACGCTTGGAATACAAGGAGGATATTAATGCCCGAAAGTAACACCGAAACGCTGTATTGTATTGGCTGCGGGGCGGCCCTACAGACGACCGACCCGCAAGCGGCGGGGTATTTACCGGCGGCCAGGTTGGCCAAAGTGACCCCTGACGACACGGAGATCTACTGCCAACGCTGCTTCCGATTACGCCATTATAATGAGATTCAACCGGTATCGTTAACGGACGACGACTTTCTGCGGCTACTAAACACGATTGGGCAGGAAGACGCGCTGATCGTTAACGTCGTGGATATCTTCGACTTTAATGGCAGTGTGATTCCCGGGCTACACCGGTTCGTCGGTGATAACCCCGTGATTCTGGTCGGCAACAAAGCTGACGTGTTACCCCGTTCCATCCGGCGGGGGCGCGTGCGCAACTGGTTGGAAGTTCAGGCACACAGTCAGGGACTTCGGCCAGTGTCAACCGTGCTGATGAGTGCTAAAAAGCCGGCGGATATTGACCGCTTGTTGACGGTTATCGACCGGTACCGCGGGGATCGGGACGTCTACTTTGTGGGTGTCACGAATACGGGCAAGTCCACCCTGATTAACGGCATTATTAAACAAACCAGCGGGGTGCAGGACCTCATCACCACTTCACGGTTCCCGGGCACGACTTTGGACCGCATTCGCATTGCGTTGGACGATGGTCATGGGTTGGTAGATACCCCGGGGATCATTCACCGGCACCAGATGGCGCATTACTTGAGCGCTAAGGACCTCAAGCTGGTGGCACCAACCAAGGAAATTCGGCCGAAAACCTTCCAGCTCGAGCCGGGGCAAACCCTGTTCCTGGCGGGACTGGCCCGCTTTGACTTTGTGCACGGTCCGCGGTCAGGTTTTACCGCGTACGTGGATAATCAGTTGTTGGTGCACCGCACCAAGTTGAGTAACGCCGACGACTTCTATGACCGCCAGCGGGGGCAGTTATTACAACCGCCGCGTCCCGAGGATTTGGCGGACTTCCCGCCATTGGTGCGGACGGAGTTCACCCCCAAAGAAGAATCTGACCTCGTTTTTGCCGGGTTAGGCTGGATCACGGTGCCAGCCGGTGTGACCGTTGCCGGCTACGCTCCGGAAGGGGTCGACGTACTGATACGTCCGGCGTTGATTTAATTAATGACAATGAGCACCATTAGAGGAGCAAAGAAACTATGTTAACGGGAAAACAAAAGCATTTTCTGCGTAGCCGCGCCATGACCATGAAACCCTTGGTCAACGTGGGCAAAAACGGGCTGACCGACCAGTTAGTCCAGTCAGTGGCCGCGGCTGTTGAAGCACGCGAGTTGGTCAAGATTAGTTTGCTGCAGACGGCTGAGTATGGGCCCAAAGACGTGGGGAGTTACCTCCAGCAGGCTTTGCCCGGGTTGGAAATTGCGCAGACGATCGGGCGCATGGTCGTGGTGTATAAAGTGGCGGCTAATCCCGACCACCGGCACTTGTCAGAACAGGTCAACGAACTGGGGCGCTAAACATGACGGCACGGATGCAATCACAGACAGTCAAGCTAACGCAGCCGCTAATTAGTGCGGAAGTGGTCGCCGAGGTCCGGGCTAAGGTACTGGGTGATAATCACCGCAAGCAGGTGGGCTTGTTTGGGGGCACCTTCAACCCAGTGCACACCGGTCACCTCGTCATGGCGGATCAGGTTGCTAACCAGTTGGGCTTGAGTAAAGTTTACTTCATGCCGGATGCCACACCACCGCACGCGGATACCAAGACGGCAATTGATGCGAAGTACCGGGTGGAGATGTTACAAGCGGCGATTCATGATAACCCGTTGTTTGATTTGGAGTTGTGCGAGGTCGAGCGTGGTGGCGTCAGTTACACTTACGACACCATGCGCTATCTGCGCCAGCGGCATCCCGACACCGATTATTACTTCATCATTGGTGCCGACATGGTAAACTACCTGCCGACCTGGAAAAACATTGACCAGTTGGCTAAAATGGTGCAGTTTGTGGGGGTCAAGCGCCCGGGTTATCCGCCTAACAGCAAGTACCCGGTACTGTGGGTCGACGCCCCGTTACTCGACATTACTTCTACAGCCATTCGGCACCGGGTTGCCAAGGGGCGGAGCATCCGTTACCTGGTACCCGACTGTGTGGAGGCTTACATCCGGAAGGAGGGACTATACCTTGACGAAGATTAGTTATCCCTCGACTTTGACGCACGGCTTGAGCCGGACGGAAATCTTGACGCGGATGCACGACCGGCTGGACCAATCCCGCTTTGATCATTGCGTGCGCGTGGAGGCGGCGGCTCGTGATTTGGCTGTCCGCTTTGGCTTGGACGTGGACCGGGCCGGACTTGCTGGCTTGTTGCACGACTACGCCAAACAGGTTCCAGTTGCTGATTACCTGCGGGTGATTCAACGGGAAGATTATAGTGATAAGCTGTTGCGGTACAACCGGGGGATTTGGCACGGGGTCGTTGGTACGTACTTCATTCGTCGGGAGCTAGGTATCGATGATGCGCAGGTATTGCAAGCCATTGAACGTCACACGACGGGGAACCCGCATATGACGCCCCTGGACATGACGACGTTTGTCGCGGATTACATCGAGCCATTGCGGCACCTACCGATGCAGGTACAAGCGCGGCGGTTGGCCCAACATAGCCTGACAGCCGCGACCATTGCGGAACTCCAAGGCACCCTGACGTACTTGATCGGACGGCATCAATTAGTGTATCCCCTAACTTTGAAAACATTTAACGCATTAGTCACAAAGGAGAACAAATGACAGATAGTAAGCAGATTTTAGCGACGGCCGTCAAGGCGGCTGACGATAAGCGCGGTGAGGACATCGTGGCATTGGACATGAGTAAGGTCAGCCTCTTGGCCGACTACTTTCTCATCATCACGGGTAACAGTGAGCGCCAGGTGATGGCAATTGTGGACAATATTGAGGACCAGTTGGCCATCGATGGTGTGCAAGTCCGCAGTATTGAGGGCCGGAAGGGGTCCAAGTGGATCCTGATGGACTTTGGCGACGTAGTCATTCATGTCTTTACCCCAGACGAACGTAAGCAGTACAACCTGGAACAGTTCTGGCAGGATGCCCCAATGGTCGACGTACAGGAATGGATGGCTGCTGAATGATTTATACCAGCTTTGCACAGGTGTACGACCAGTTAATGGACGACACCCTCTACGATGACTGGCTAAACTACGTGCGCGCGCAGGTGGCACCCAGCGGGCAACCATTGCTGGAACTGGCTGGTGGTAGTGGCACCCTGGCGGTGGCATTACAACAAGCGGGCTACGACGTGACGTTATCCGATCTCAGTGAGGATATGCTGACGCTGGCGGGTCCTAAGATGGATGCCGCCGGAGTCGACTTGCCCATCATCCAGGCCGATATGCGCTACTTGGGCGACATTGGTCCCTATGCTGTGGTGACGTGTTTTGATGACTCAATATGCTACATGCCAGATCTGGCGGACGTACAGACCACCTTTGGGCAGGTGGCGCACGTGCTGCGTCCGGGTGGGCGCTTTATGTTTGATGCCCACTCGTTACACCAGATGGACGATGTTTTCCCGGGATACATGTACAACTATCAGACCGAAGATTATGCTTTCATGTGGCACAGTTACGTTGGCGAGGTACCACACTCGGTCGAGCACGACCTGACGTTCTTTGTGTATGAGGAGAACCTGGATGCCTACAAGCCCTTCATTGAAACGCATAAGGAGCGAACGTATCCCATTAGTGACTTCACGGACGCGTTGGTGGCGGCTGGATTTACTGATATTCAGGTGACCGCAGATTTTGGCCGCCAAGCGGTTGCCGCCGATAGTACCCGCTGGTTTTTCAGTGCGGTTAAGGGCTAATTTATTGGTATTAAACTTATTGAACCATGGTATTAGGAGGGAAAGCCATGCAGGCTGTAGGCGTGGTTGCTGAATTTAATCCGCTCCATAACGGACACGTGTTCGCCCTACAGGTTGCCCGTCGGCGGGCCGCTGCGGATGTCGTGGTGGTGGTGATGAGTGGCAACTTTGTGCAGCGGGGCGCACCGGCCATCCTGGATAAGTGGACACGCACCCGTTTGGCCCTCACTGCTGGGGCGGACCTGGTGGTGGAATTGCCCGTGTATGATGCCGTGCAGTCGGGCAATCAGTTTGCGGCTGGTGCATTGGCCCAATTAAGCGCGTTGGGTGTGTCGCAACTAGCCTTTGGGACTGAAGCGCCCGAGTTGGATTACGCGCAGTTGGCCGAGCGGATGCACGCCATGATGGGTCAACGGCGTGACGAATTTCACGACTATACCCAGACCTATGCCAGCCAGTTGGCCGCAGCGATGACGGCTGTTACGGGTCATGCAGTGAAGGCGCCCAACCAGATGTTGGGCGTCAGTTACGCGATGGCTAATTTAGCGTTGACTCATCCGCTCACGCTGTTACCGTTTGGCCGGGCGGGCGTTGACCACGATGCCGCTAAGCCCCAAGCTGTGGCTGGCACCACTATGGCTAGTGCCAGCGCCATCCGAGAGCGAGTACACGCTGGGGCTGATGTTAGGGCATTAGTTCCGGCCGCTACGGCCACCGCGTTACGCCAAGGTCCGATCTTGGCGTGGCGGCAGTTATGGCCCTTACTACGCTACCGGTTACAAACTGCTAGCCTTGATGAATTGGCTACCATTGACCAGGCGACCGAGGGACTAGAGCACCGGTTGCGCGCCGCTGCAATTGGTGCCCATGACTTTGACGACCTGCTCCGGCGGGCAAAATCAAAACGTTATACTTACGCGCGGTTGCGGCGACTGGCTTTGGCCATCACGTTGAATTTGCGGCACGGGGACGTGGTGGCGGCCCGCCGTCAACGCAACGTGCATATTTTGGGCTTTAACGCGGTCGGGCGAGCTTACCTGAAACAAGTAAAGAAGCAAGCTCCATTGCCCTTAGTGAGCCGCGTCAGCCGTGATATGCTGAAGCCGGACGGATCGTTTGATTTAATCGACCGGGCGGACGCCTTGATCAGTACCCTGACGGGGTACGAACAGAATTATGGGCGCGTGCCCATCATGGAGGATTTAAATAATGCTTAATTGGTCAACGAGTACGTTAACTCAGTACCAAGATGAACCGTTAAAATTTAAGGAGACCGTAGACATCAAACAGGATTTGATGTCCCGGAACGCGGATATTTTGGACCTGGCAGCCGTCCTAGTTGACGGGTACGTCTTTTATAGTCGCGGGGACTTTGCGGTGAACGTCACCATCACCACGACGGTGACCCTGCCCTCCACGCGCAGCCTGACGCCGGTACAGGTGCCATTGCACTTTACCTATGATGAAGTGTACTTGACGAATCCGGCGCACGCTGACCAGTATGACGAAGATGACTTGGTGTTGCCATTAGCGGCGGACCACCTGGACTTGTTACCGAGCGTTGGCGACAACCTATTGCTGGCACTGCCCAGCCGGGTATTGACCGCCGAAGAGCAGCATGCCACAACACTACCAAGTGGGGATGGCTGGGGCTTGATCACTGACGAGGAGTACGCAAAGCAGCAACAGGCGGCCAAAGAAGCGCGGAGTCCCTTTGCCAAGTTAGCGGGGATGTTTGACGACAGCGACGATGACGCTAACAAAAAGTAAAGGTCACACGTTGCAATCGGTCACAATTCTGATACGATAAGGGAAGAGCAATTTGCACCGTCTGCGGACGGAACTACCTAGGAGGTAAGTCACAATATGGATACACCACAAATTGGCGTTGTTGGTATGGCCGTAATGGGGAAGAACCTGGCCCTCAACATTGAGAGCCGGGGCAACACCGTCGCGATTTATAACCGGACTGGTTCGAAGACCAAAAAGGTCGTTGAGGACCACCCAGATAAGAAGTTGGTTCCAAGTTACACCGTTGAAGACTTTGTGGCATCATTGGAAAAGCCGCGCCGCATCATTATGATGGTTAAGGCGGGCAAGGCGACTGACGCTGTGATTGGTCAGTTGCTGCCACTGCTGGACAAGGGTGACGTGTTGATCGATGGTGGGAACACCTTCTTTGGTGACACCATGCGCCGTAACGCTGAACTGGACAAGTCCGGTATCAACTTCATTGGTATGGGTGTTTCTGGTGGTGAGCTGGGTGCCCTTGAAGGCCCATCATTGATGCCGGGTGGCCAGAAGGAAGCTTACGACCTGGTTGCGCCAATCTTGAACCAGATCGCTGCTAAGGCCGAAGATGGTGAACCGTGTGTCACCTACATCGGCCCTAACGGTGCTGGTCACTACGTCAAGATGGTCCACAATGGGATCGAATACGGCGATATGGAACTAATTGCCGAAAGCTACAACGTGATGCGTAACCTGGTCGGCATGTCGGTCGAGGAAATTGCCGATGTGTTCAAGGAATGGAGCAAGGGTGAACTGAGTTCCTACCTGATCGACATTACTGCCGAGATTTTGACCCGCAAAGACGACTTGGGTTCCGATAAGCCAATCGTGGACTTAATTTTGGATGAAGCCGGCAACAAGGGGACTGGTAAGTGGAGTTCACAGTCCGCCCTTGAGTTGGGTGTACCCCAGAGTGTGATTACGGAATCCGTTTACGCGCGGTACATCAGTGCCATGAAGGACGAACGTGTGGCTGCCAGCAAAGTATTGCCCAAGCCAGTGGGTAACGTGCAGATCGACAAGCAGGCCACGATTGAGATGATTCGCAAGGCCCTCTACTTCAGCAAGTTGATGAGCTACGCCCAGGGCTTCGAGCAGATGCGCGTTGCCAGCGAGCACTACGACTGGAACCTGCAGTACGGTGAATTGGCTAAGATCTGGCGTGCCGGCTGCATCATCCGTGCGCAGTTCCTGCAGAACATTACGGATGCCTACAACAAGGATCCGGAACTGAAGAACCTGCTCTTTGATGACTACTTCAAAGACATTGCCCGCAACTACCAGGAGGCTGTTCGTGATCTGGTCGGTTTGGCCGTCAAGGCTGGGGTGCCAGTACCAGGGTTCTCCGCTGCCATTAGCTACTACGACAGTTACCGTGCAGAAGTGCTACCGGCTAACCTGACGCAGGCACAGCGTGATTACTTCGGGGCCCACACGTACAACCGGACTGACCGTGAAGGGGTCTTCCACTACACTTGGTACACCGAGCAGTAACAATTAATACCAACTAAAAACAAGCCGGATGGCGTCAAACGGGCATTTACGTTCGCCATCCGGTTTTTTGAGTTGGCTTGAATTGGCTTTAGTAGGCTCCGAAAGGGGAACATTGGGCGGAACGTCATTTTTGTTCCGCCCGGCAGCGTGTACCTGGTGACAGTCTGCTTTGCGTTGGCCAACAACACATTTGTCTAGTTAGGCAGTTACCAGTGTAGTTTACTGTATATTCCCACTTTTTTTGCCCCTGGCCAGGCCGGTATACGTTTCCATCCTGGCCGTAGGGTTTGCAAAAGGGTTATACTATATTTACTGAAACCATTTCGGCGGTGAGCAATGATGGGGGTTAAACCAGTGTGGATGTATATTGTGGACGTTGTGTTAGCGGTGGGAATCATTAGTCTCATTGTCGCCGTGAATCGACGTCGCCGGGCGCAGGCGGCCGGCCTGGTCGGCAAGCTGTTGGCGTGTGCGTTTGTTGTTCTAGGCGTCATGGCACTAGGCTTTAGCGTGTGGACCTGGGTGCAAGTGTTCACCAATGAACACGAGTGGCGGTCGTTGATGGTAGCCGGCATTTTTGCAGTTGCGCTCACGTACGTTTACTGGATGGTTCTGGGTAAACAGGTGCGGCAACTAATACGTTAGTGGCAAGGTCGAACAACGGAGGTACACCCATGTATTTATTACTCAGTTTGATTAGTTATTTGCTTTACCTGTACGGACTGGCGTTTCTAATTTATTGCATCATGAGTTGGATTCCTGGCGCCACGCGCACGGCCCCGTTTGCGTGGCTGAGTCGCATCATTGATCCGGCACTCAATGCCATCCAGCGGGCGTTTCCGCGGTTGGATCCGATGTGGTCGGGCTTGATTTTATGGTTAGTGCTTTGGCTGTTGGGACGCATTATTTAAGTCGGTTCGTCAAATTAAAGATAGATGTTTGGACGCCATTGGTGACAATGGCGTTTTTATTTACCAATTGTTAGGCGAACTAGGTAGGCCTCGGTTTCTAATCTGGCTGTGCAGTTTTGGGTTGCAAGTCGCACTGCGCGGGGTCCTAACCGCTAAGTAAAGGATGCCTCCGTTCTGCTCTGCTCTTCCGGGCAAGTTCCGTGCCAACAGGAAGGCCCATAAAGCCCCTGCTTTTAACTACTCGGAAAAGTTTGTTAGTCAAAAGTTCTACGCGAACGACAAGGCCGGTGATCATGACTATGGGTACTTCTTTAAGGAGTTCGAATACAGCGGCAATTTTACCGTCCCGCTCATCAGCGGGTAAGCTATACAAAACGCCCCAAAGCGAAATTTCATCATTACCTAACGCTAACATGCCAAAAAAATCTGAAGGCATCATGTCTAGAACGTTGAGTACGTCCCACAGTTTTGCCAACCCCACAGATTCGGTAGCGGGCGCTCAATCCTTGGGATGAGGGCGACGGAGGTATTGCTGGCCTTCGCTAGTTGTACTAAACTCATTTTTGCGTTAATTTTTTCCGAACTTGGGTTTCGATTTCCATTGGTAGCATAATTTCCACCGCTTTTGTCAAAGCTTCTCGCAACGGTTTCAAGCGGTGAATGATTGTACAGATATGAAAATAAATATAATATCTATACTGACATTGTGTGGTATTATTTGGAGTAACCTATGCATACAAATGTATACAAACTTGGAGGAGAAGAGGTATGGAAGAGGGTAACGGACTAACGCTGAGGTCTAAGCTACTTGGTCTTCAGATTGTTTTATTGATTGGCATGCTGCTTTTTTTCTGGCATTTGAACAGAACCCCCAATACTTCAAACGTGCTTGAGGGAAAAATATTTTCATATCAATTGTACTTGCGTCCCTATGACAAGTGGTCACCGACCGGTTATATAGCTTTTGGAAGCAAGCAGGATAATTTTGGTGTTCTCTGGTATTTGGATCAAAAAAAGGGCGACATAGAAGAGCTGAATAAAGAGGGAGAAATTGCCATTGACCTAACCAATGCTTATAAATCTCATCACCTGTATTGGGATACGGGCGATGATGGCTCTTCTATCTCTTTACCCAATGGTCTTGCATTGGTAGAGTCGCCGGGTAATCCCATTATGGGGCCGCGTTCTTATTGGGTAACAAAGACTTCAGGGATATTCAAGAAAACGATATATTGCACCGATGATGCTACTGATGATGAGGGAAACTCGCGAACAACTCGAGAAAGATTGGTTGAAGTTGGGCGCATAAGGCAATAAATGGCGATGTCCTTAGCTAATATATGCCTGTTTGGATAGTAAGATTCTGGGAGGATAAAATGTTTAAACAAATTGCCATTGTTTGCCTACTTTCTGTGGGATTAGTCGGCTGCAGTTCAAACCACATGAGTAACGCCGAGAAGTTACAGCAGTCGCGCGAGTCTGCCAGCTCAGCTGTTGAGTCGTCCAGAAATAAGAAAAAGGATGCAGTAAGTATTGCTTCAAAAACGGTGTACTACCATCAGCTGAATACAGCTGAACGCAAAGAAGTAACATTTGCCTTCCAAGCTTCCTCCGACACTACAGCCGCTGATTCTGGTCAAGCACAAAATGCGCCGTCGCCTTACACGGTAGACATGCAGGTGACGAATAAGTCTGACAAAACAGTGAAGCTGGATGAGTCAAAGATTGTTTGGCTCATGCCCAACTCCGATGTTGATCCAGTTACGTCTGACAAGACCAGGGTGTTAACGATTAAACCCAATACCAGTAAGAATGTGGTAGGGCTATTCTCAGACTTCAATAACCAGAACTTTGTTGACACCGGTGCCTTTTGTTATTTGAACCTAGACTACAAGCTAGCCTATAGCTATCGCGCGTATAAAGATGGTGGTGTGACTTCTAAAAATTTAACCGATAAAAAATTGATAGCCATGAATACACCAGATGATGATAATAGTAGCGATACGGACTCGGCCGCTGATTCAAGTATTGAATCAACACCTGGTGAGGATACTAGTGCAAGCATCAAAGTTACGCCCGGCAGTCAGTATGAAAACTTTGCTTTTACGAATATATCGGATCGGACCATTACCATTAATACTGATGCTATTCTACTCATGGTCGACTCAGAGTTCGTGGATATGCCTAGTGACATATTGGCTGATGGCGAGGTTGTGCTAAAGCCTGGTCAGACGCATGTATATGGCAACTTTTTTGGTGATGCCAGTCAGACTGGTA
Source organism: Lacticaseibacillus thailandensis DSM 22698 = JCM 13996 (assembly GCF_001436135.1). NCBI lineage: Bacteria > Bacillati > Bacillota > Bacilli > Lactobacillales > Lactobacillaceae > Lacticaseibacillus > Lacticaseibacillus thailandensis. The sequence continues at coordinate 642,942 of NZ_AYZK01000001.1, read as the reverse complement.
GTCGCCTGTCCATCTCTTTAAATCACGGTGGGAATGAGCTCTGGAGTAGTGATGATAATAGCGAGAACGGTAATTAGTTGTTCTTTAGGTGAAACTGCACACAGCTTACGTTAGTGATATGTAAAGACTTTGGAGCCAAGTGTGAGTATAATCAACATGGAGTCGACAGGTATGAGACAATTTGGTGGTAATGCCACCCAATAGGGCTTAGAGTTCCCTAACATATATTCCCATCATGCTCTCACAAAAAATTGCAGAAATATAAAAATTCAACGTAACACAATGTATCACCTTAGGAATGTATATGTAATTGTGTCTTTGACCCATAATGGGGGACTGTAAATAACAGTCCTCTTTTTTAGATACAAGTAAAAACGCTTGCTTAGTGCACATTAACAACGAATTGGGGTGCAGTACTAGCCGTTAGACTTACAAGACAAAATTCACAACCTGATTAGTACCGTCCATGAGGTAAGGGGTACTTAGAAAATGACCAAGCACAAGCTAAGTAAGTATTGCTACTGGTAGCCTTAGCTCTGGAAATTGTTGGTCCGCCACCATTCAGTGCATGTACGTGATATTCGGGTAGATTTGTCAGTGCATAATGACGCCCAAGTTGTCTTGATGCTGATAACTCTGACAAGTTTGCTGTGACTCAAGTTGGTGGCACCTGCGGCGATAGCTATGGGGAAAAAGCGCGTATAACATGCAGGTGTCCAGCACCATTCCCGCCAAGAAGTGTGCGGATGTTTACGTTTGGGACCAAGTAGGTAGCCCCATAGTTTTACAAGAGCAGGCTATGAAACATTTTTGTCCAAAGTAAGAACACTCAAAGGTTCAATAGTAGCGAGTAGCGCTAAAATATGAAGCTGGCGCCAGCGGTAATAAGCCAGGTAATACTGCTACAATTATGTATGAAATGGTCCGCATGGGTGAGCTGGTGGACTAGCATTGCCAGCAACTACTGTCTAAACGTGCGGAGCCGGACATTGGCTGGGGATAAGGCAGACTAGCTGTTAGTTACCGTTGGTCTCAGTTCTTTTTGTCTCAGTTCTTTGCTAATTGTTGTCAGTTGTCTCTAAGCAGCTCAGAATCATACACAGTCTACCCATTTACTGGTGTAGGAGTACAGTAATGTGTGATATCTCCTTCCGGGCACAGACTTGCCCGTGTTACCATGCGTGGGAATTTGAGTTGTTTTTGCTTTTACCTGCAAATACGGTGCTGACACACATGGCCACGTGTCACGCTGATTGCTCAGAAAGTCGTCTACTACTTGACCTTTCGGTCTCTAAGTCCGCCGGGTAGCCGTCCCCCAAGTTTCTTGTCTGACTGGTGCTTGGGGGGACGGCTCTGTGTTCTTCCACAAGCAGACTACCCAGCTGACTGTGTTTAAGTCCCCCCGCTCTGTGTGGTTTTTCTCATTTTTCTATGTTAGAATTCATTGTAAAACAATAAGTAAAGGGGTCGTTGCGGCGGCCACGGCCTAAGGAGAGCAAAAACAATATGAGTAAAATTTTGATTATTGAAGATGAGAAGAACCTGGCGCGGTTTGTTGACTTGGAATTGAAGCACGAAGGTCACGAAACCGCCGTTTACGGTAATGGTCGCCAGGGGTTGGATGCCGCGTTGGCGGAGGACTGGGATGCCATTTTGCTGGACCTGATGCTGCCAGAATTGAACGGCCTCGAGATTTGCCGTCGGGTTCGGGCCGTGAAGGATATGCCGATCATCATGATGACCGCCCGTGACTCCGTTATTGACCGGGTTTCCGGGTTGGACCATGGTGCCGACGACTACATCGTCAAGCCGTTTGCCATTGAGGAATTGTTGGCGCGGTTGCGTGCGTTGTTACGTCGAGTCAACTCGATGAACGCTTCCAACCAGACCAAGCAGACGAAGTTAACGTATCGCGACCTGACGATTGAAAAGGAAAACCGCATTGTCCGCCGTGGGGACGATATTATTGAGCTCACGAAGCGTGAATATGAGCTGTTGCTGACCCTGATGGAAAACGTCAACGTGGTCCAGGACCGTAACGAATTGCTGAAGAAGGTTTGGGGTTACGATTCTGACGTTGAAACCAACGTGGTGGATGTTTATGTTCGCTACATTCGTAACAAGATTGACAAGCCGGGTGAGCCGAGCTACATCCAAACCGTCCGTGGTACCGGCTACGTTATGCGCTCTTAATGTTTAAACGCAAAGGGGGCCGACGTCAGCCTCGCCGACAGCGTGGATTTGTCTCGTTACGATGGACGTGGGCCTTTGCGGTCGCGTTTGTGATTTTCCTGACCTTCTTGGTCTTTTCACTTGTAATTTATGGGGTGATGGGGCAGACGCTGCTGGCACAGGAACGAAATACGGTTGCCGATACCGTTAATTCGGTGCAGAAACGCCTCGAACCAATCAGTTCCAGCTTAACCGCACGGACGGTTTTTCCCAAAATTGATGTTGCTACCGACAATGGGAGTGCGGTTGCCACTGAGTCTGGTAATAGCCACGGTTCGGTCTTTTCAGATGCCATCGTGCAGAAGCTTTCACGTGAGGACGTCACGGTGACGGTTTATGATCAAAGTGGTCACCAGGTATTTAGTTCGCGGCCTGCACCACTGTCCTTGAAGAACACGTCCCGGTTACGGGTGACGACTGAACGTGCCAGCCGGTTCGATGGGCTAGTGGCCCGGACCCCAATTGTCAGTGCCCATACCAGCAAGGTAATTGGCTACTTGCAGGTCACGAATGCGCTCACGAGCTACCACCGGACGATGAACCGCGTTACCAACACGATCTACGTCGTCAGTTTTGCCGCCCTCGTGATTTCGGCGATGATGGGCTTCTTCCTGGCGAGCCGTTTTCTGCGGCCGATTCGCCGCATTAGTAGTACGATTGATCAGATTAATAGTGAGCCGCAGAGTGATGCCCGTATTCCGGCGCTACGCACTAACGACGAGCTATCGCACTTGATCAATGAGTTTAACGCGATGTTGGACCGGATTCAGCGGTTTATCGACCAGCAGACCGACTTTGTTGGGGATGTGAGCCATGAGCTACGAACGCCGGTGGCCATTTTGGAAGGACACCTCAACCTACTGAATCGGTGGGGTAAAGATGATCCGGAAGTGCTGGACGAATCGCTGAAGGCGTCACTACAGGAAGTATCCCGGATGAAGAGTCTCATCCAAGAAATGCTTGATTTGACGCGTGCCGACCAGGTCGAGACCCAGTTTGTCAACGCGGTCACGGAAGTCAATGAAGTCGTCGAGCAGGTCACCAACGACATGCAGATGATTCATCCGGACTTTACTATTACGCTGGAAGACGAGTTACCCGGTCCCACATGGGTGCAGTTTTACCGCAACCACATGGAACAGGTATTGATCATTTTGGTCGACAACGCCGTGAAGTATTCCCGGGACCGGAAGGAAATTCACGTTTCGGTTGGTTCGTCCGACGATTCCGTTGACCTGGCGGTACAGGACTTTGGTGAGGGGATTGCGCCTCAAAACCAGGATCGTGTCTTCAACCGGTTTTATCGCGTCGATAAGGCTCGGAGCCGTGAGAAGGGTGGTAACGGTTTAGGCTTGTCCATTGCTAAACAACTGATTGACGGTTACCACGGCACGATCGGCGTGGAATCCGTCCAGGGTAGTGGCTCAATTTTCCGTATTTCGCTGCCCAAGTTGACCGAAAAGCAGGTCGCTGAATATCAGCGGCGGCAGGAAGCGGAGAAACCAACACCGTTGAAGCCGGAGGATCTGGATAAAAGCAACTTAGCTTAAGATAATGTGTACCAAAAAAGGGTGACTTCATGGTGAAGTCACCCTTTGCTATTGCTAATAAATTACGATGCGAAGTGTTCGCCGAAAATCTTCATGCGCCAGGGATGCATGAATTCCGCTACCGCCGCGTAGTCGTCAACCAGTGAAACAACGTAGCTTTCGCGGTAGCGTGGGAACGCCAGGGTCGCGCCCCACATGTGCTTGACAATAATGTCGCGCTCCATCGGTGAAAGTTCAGTCAGGTGTTCAGCATTATGCAAGGCAATACGGGGGTGGACGTAGGCATGGGTCCCACTATCAAACTTAGTGGTGCGCCAGTCATAGTAGAATAAATCGTGCAGCAGGCCGCCACGCGCCAGCGCGCGCACGTTCAACCCCATCCGCACACCGATCAAGTAGCTAGTATACGATACGCGGATGGAATGCTCTAAACGGTTGGAATGGTGGTGCTGGGTGTAGTTGGCCAACTTTTGTACCGCTGGCTCCGCTAGCAAATCATCAACCAGGGCACGATAGGTCTGGTCGTGTTCCCACTGCCGATATTTCTCCATGGACACATCTCCTTCGAATTTTTTCTAACGCAATTATAGCAGGTTTAATAACGGTACACACCCTAATACGTGAATGTAACTAATTTATAATGATTCAGTAGTTAGGCCAGTAGGTGGAACAAAACCACCCCAGCCGCAACGCCGACATTAAGCGATTCAGCCCGGCCCCGCATTGGAATGTAAAGGTTCTGGTCGGTTTGTGCCAGTAGCGCTGGATCCATCCCGTTACCTTCATTACCCATAACGAGAGCAAAATTGGTCGTAGGGGCAACGTCCGTGTAAGGCAACGCCTGGTCGTTTAGTTCGGTACCGTAGACGGGTACCCCGGCGTCTTTGAGTTTTGGTATCAAGTGGTTGAGGTTGGCGCTCACGACGGGGACGTGGAACTGGCTACCCTGCATAGCCCGCAAGACTTTAGACGAGTACGCATCGGCAGTACCGTGGCCCAGCACGACCGTATCAATCCCCGCGGCGTCCGCAGTCCGGACCATCGTGCCGACATTGCCGGGATCCTGGATGGCGTCCAACAAGAGAAAACTGCCCGCAAGGTTGGTGGGTAGTTCAACGTGTGGTAGGGGCATAATGGCGAACATCCCCTGTGGCGTTGGCGTCTCCGCCAGGTGTTGCGCCACTTCGCTGCTGATTTCAATGGTCTGGTCGTAGTAATCGCGGACCGCTTGTTCGTGTAGGTACTTGCTGGTGACAAAGATGGTTTCTGGCTGTGCGCCACTAGCAATGGCTTCGCGCACTAAGTGTGGTCCTTCCAGCAGGTAGCGGTCGTAATCCTTTTGGTACTTACGGCGCGTTAGCTTCTTGGCACGCTTAATCTTATCGTTCTTTGGTGACATAATGGTTTCCATTTGGAATACCTCCCATTGCTAGGATTGTACCACATACGCGGCGTTGATAGGGCTTACTATGACCCCGACGCCAAATTATTCTGCTTGATTTGTAGCTGGGTGCCACGCAGGGGTGACTATCCGCCCACACTGGGTCGGACCAGTGTTAAAATGGACGTATCAACGCACGGGTCGAGCGTGTTTTCCGGCCCGCAAAGGAGGACGTTCAATTGGCAGATACAGCATATACAATCAGGGTGAACGGCCGTGTTCAGGGTGTCGGCTTTCGGGCTACGACCCAGATGGTGGCGATGCGGATGCAGATTCGTGGGGATGTACGCAATCAATCCGACGGGTCGGTTTTAATTCACGCCGTGGGTAGTCCGACGCAAATGAAGGCTTTTCGCGAAGCCATTAAGCAGGGCCCTTCACAGTTCGCCCGCGTATCCACTTATGAAGAAACGCCGATGACGGATGTACCGGATTATAACGGATTTAACGTTGTATATTGATAGCCGTTCCCAGTGCGAGTATAGTGGACAACGATATTACAGTTGAAGGGATTACTACCAATGAATAAAAAGTTCAAACGTTTCGGCATGGGTGCGGGGCTGACGGCGCTAGCGTTGGTCCTCGCTGCATGTAGCGGCAGCGCCCAGCATGTTTCCAAGTCGGGGATTGTGACCCGGACGCCACCAACCGGCTTTTTTTATGGCTCGCTATATAAGTACATTTCGACGCCCATTTCGCACTTGCTGGACGGTATTGCCCACATGCTGGGCACGGGTAGCGGTTATGGCTGGGCCATTTTACTGATTACCTTGGTGGTCCGGTTGGTGCTGATGCCGTTTATGTTGCGGCAGCAAAAGAACATGACCGAGCAGCAGGAAAAGACGCGTGTATTGCAGCCGCAGTTGACGCTGCTCCAAAAGGCTGCGAAGGTCTCCCAAGACCAAACAACGACTATGCAGATCAACGGTCTCATGCAGGATGTATATAAGAAAAATGGCAGCAGTATGTTGCCACGGATGGGCTGCATGATGATGATCGTGCAGTTGCCGATTATCTCGGGGCTGTACCAAGCGGTCGCGTATTCTAAGGATATTGCTAACGCCAAGTTTCTCGGTTTTGCCTTGGGCCACACGAATTTAGCCGTGACCATCGTGGCCACGCTATTCTACGTTGCACAAGGTTACCTGATGTTGCTGGGTTCAACGCCAGAGCAACGGAAGGCAATGCGCACGTCCATGTGGCTATCGCCGTTGTTCACGTTCTTCATTAGTATCGTTTCGCCAGCTGGTTTGGGGCTCTACTTCTTGGGTACCGGGCTGATTATGTTGGTTCAGCAGGTAATCGTGACGTTTGTCATGCTGCCGGCTATCCGGGAACGGCTTGACAAAGAAATGGCGGAGACCCCACCCGTACAGGTGGTTACACCGGACATGTTCAACGAGGATGGTTCCATTACTAGTCGGGCCCCGATGCCGTCAACCATGGGTGCGATGGAAAGCATGGGGATGGCGCATCCCGAGCACCACGATGATGACACCACGACGACTGGGCCGAGTGCTGCCGAGTTGCGGGCGCGCAACGCGGGCAAGCAGCACCGGGAGTAATAGTAGTTTGTGTAGTAGTCGATAGATATTGAATTTGTGGTACCCAGGTTGGTCAGCTTATTGACCAGCCTGGGTGCTTTTTTTGGATTTACGCGTTATTAGTTATATGTCCCAGTGGCCGTCAGTGGTATGATACGGGTGGCATATGTGATGTTATTTGAGCCTGGCATTATTGTCTCAGGTGAAGGAGGAGGTAGCTATGCCCACACGGGGTGCAATACGTCGGCGCCGTTCGCGTTTACGGGTGACGTTAAGTGTCGTGTTGGTGGTAGTAGGGATGCTGGTCGTGTTCGGGGGCGGCTGGTGGTACATGAATCACGGAACACACATGGCGACGAGTCACGTCGCACAAAGCAGCCGCGCACTACAGAGTAAGAAAGTATCGCAGACGCGCAGAAAGGTGCATCCTGCCGCTAGGGGTGCAGCCAAGGTGAGCCAGTCACAAGCAGCTACACCAATACCTAGCGTTGTGGGTATTGGTTTCCGAATCATGCCGATACTATTTAACGGGGAGGACATTGATGCGGCGATGGATGCAGGGCGTGCCCCACAGAATTCGGTACATGATGGCGGCCGTTTGGGCTACTTTAAAACCGCCAGTACTGCGCGGATTAGTGGTGTACCAGGTTACTTTTATGTCCATTCTGAGCCGTACTCAATTGATAAACAATTCATCCATCTCAACGGGTGGAACATTCCCTATAAGGTCGTTGATGGGCAGTTGGTGACACCGACTTGGTCGGCAAAAGATCCTGACGGCAACGTTATAACTTGGCGGTTAACAGTCGATGATACGGCCGTGGATGAGGTCGAAACGCATGCCCCCCAATCTAGTGCGTCTTCATCTGGTGGGGTTGATCAATTAAATCTGACCAGCGCGCAATTGGAGCACTGGGTCCGCGCGGTTATCAAGCAGGGTAGTCAAGGTTATGAGGCTGATGATTATTCGTTTGAACAACATTTTCGCAATGGTTACGCCGAAATTGAGGAATACACGGCATCCTCGGGTAAGCGTGAGCTGATGGCAACCTACCGGGTCAACGGGCAGGGGGAGCTAGAAGTGAAGGATGATAATACGAATCAGCAGTGGACCGTCGTGTCACAAACCTACTTTTAGGTGAGTATTACCTTGCACTTTCTACCGTTTGCGGTATACTAACTATAAATAAGCACGCTTAGAACGGGCGTTTTATAGATAATGTGAGGGGAGTATTATGGCAACGGTGAAAACAGTTAACTGTACGCAAAACAAAACGGGGAAGGATCTATGTCCACACTTCCAGAAGACTTTCGCGATTCTGGGCAAGAAGTGGAACGGTCTGATTCTCGAGGTGTTGATTGACGGACCGCACCGTTTCAAGGATATTGCTGGTGCAATTCCTAAGTGTTCTGATCGTGTTTTGGTTGAACGGTTGAAGGAGCTGGAAGGCGAAGGCATTGTGGACCGTGTAACGCACGCGAACTCCTCGCTGATTGAATACCAGCTGACCAACAAGGGCCAGGGTTTGAAGACCGTGTTGACGGCTGCCCACGCCTGGGGCGACCAGTGGTTGACTGATGAAGAGTGTGTTGACGCGATTGCCTAAGACCGTTACACTAATGACAGATTGACACAAAGACGTGGAAGAAAACGCAAGTAGTGGCAGCTGTCAGGAAGTGGAGTCCAGCGACTGGAAGGCTCCTCGGTGTAAGCTACTCGTATTCATTTTCTGAGTTGACTTGTTAGCTACGGCGGCATGTTCCGGAGTGGTCCGTTACCCCACTGATTGAGTGTACGGCCATGTGTGTTGTGGTCGTGAACTAGGGTGGTACCGCGGCCAAAGTCGTCCCTAACCGTTTATGACGGTTAGGGACTTTTTTTGTACAGGGCACAACCCCCTTTTGCGGGGCGCCACTCGACTAAATTGCGGCGCTTCGTAGGTAAAAAGAGTACCCACCTGTTCGTGCCCTGTCCGGAATTTTTCGCCGTCGTCAACCCCAGCTTTGTGTCACTAGTAGCTAACCAGAAGGGAGCACCACCATGAGTTTAAGGGATAAATTGGAACAACTGGCCGATGAAAATCGCGGCCGCATTCAAAAAGCGTCCGACCTGGACGAGTTAAACCGGATCCGTGTTAAGTTACTCGGCAAGAAGGGTCCCATCACTGAAGTGCTACGCGGCATGCGTGATTTGTCACCCGAAGAACGGCCACAAGTCGGTGAATTTGCCAACAAGGTTCGCGATGACCTGAAAGCGGCCATCGAAAAGCAACGGGCGGACATCGAGCAGGAAATTATGGCGCACAAAATTGCGTCCGAAACGGTTGACGTTACCTTGCCGGGTACGCCAGTACGGCGTGGGACTGCGCACGTGATTGAACAAATTATTGATGACCTTGAGGATCTGTTTATGGGTATGGGTTACCAGGTCGTCGATGGCTACGAGGTTGAGGAAGATAAGTACAACTTCGAAAAGTTGAACATTCCGCCAGACCATCCGGCACGTGACATGCAGGATACTTTTTACCTGGGGCACGACTTGCTCATGCGCACGCAAACGAGTGCTGTTCAAGCACGGACGCTGGAGAGCCACGATTTCAGTCAGGGTCCGCTGAAAGAAATTAGTCCCGGCCGCGTGTACCGGCGCGATACGGATGACGCCACGCATAGTCACCAGTTCCACCAGATGGAAGGTCTAGTCGTGGATAAGCACATCACGATGGCGGATTTGAAGGGCACGTTGCTGGCCATGGCCCGCCACGTCTTTGGTGCGGATCGCGAAATTCGGTTACGGCCAAGCTACTTTCCATTCACGGAACCAAGTGTGGAGGTTGATATCTCCTGCTTCCGTTGTGGCGGCAAAGGTTGTGCGGTCTGCAAGTATAGCGGCTGGATCGAAGTCTTGGGGGCCGGCATGGTGCACCCCAACGTGTTGAAGTCTGCAGGCGTTGATAGTAGCGTTTACGGCGGCTTTGCGTTTGGCGTTGGGCCTGACCGTTTGGCCATGCTGAAGTATGGGGTCGACGACATTCGCAGTTTTTACACGGATGATGTACGGTTCCTGCACCAGTTCAAGACGGAGGGTTAATTCATGGATGTTTCATATGATTGGTTAACAGAGTTAGTTGATGTGCCCGTTGGCCCCGAAGAGTTGGCGGATAAAGTTTCCCGGACCGGGATCGAGGTTCCTAGTGTCACGCGGCGCGATGAAGGGAAAAAGAAAATCGTCGTCGGCCACATTGAGAGTATCCGTATGCACCCCAACTCCGACCACATGCACATTTGCATGGTGGATACCGGCGAGGATGAGTTGCGGCAGATTGTCTGTGGTGCACCCAACGTGGCGGCCGGGCAGACGGTCATCGTGGCGCTGCCTGGGGCACGTATTGCCAATAACCAGAAGATCAAGCGGGGCAAGTTGCGTGGTGAAGTGAGCGACGGCATGATTTGTGCTTTGCAGGAAATCGGCTTTAGCGACAGTGTGGCACCAAAGAAGTACGCCGATGGCATTTACGTTTTGAACGAAGACATCAAGCCCGGAACGGATGCTATGGCAGTGCTCGGCATGCACGATGCCGTGCTCGACTTTGACATCACGCCCAACCGTGCCGATGCCTTAGGTATGCGCGGTGTAGCTTGGGAAGTTGGTGCCACTTACGGCAACAAGCCGCACTTTGATGATCAGCCCGTGGTGGACGACGGTCAGCCGGTTGGTGACTACCTTCAGGTGAGCGTTGATGACCCCGACGATGCGCCTAGTTACAACTTGCGGGTCGTGACGGGTGTGCACGTCCAAGACAGCCCACTGTGGCTTCAGCGGCGCTTATGGAATGCCGGTATTCGGCCACTCAACAACATTGTGGACATTACGAACTACATCATGCTGTACTTTGGGCAGCCAATGCACGCGTTTGATTACGACAAAGTCGGTAACGGGACCGTCCGGGTCCGCCGTGCTACGGATGGTGAAGCATTGACCACCCTGGACGGGACGGACCGGACATTGACACCGGATGACATTGTTATTAGTAACGGCGATACCCCACTAGCTCTAGCTGGGGTGATGGGTGGATTGAACTCCGAAATTACGGGCAGCACGACGACGGTGGTATTTGAATCGGCCGTCTTTAACCGGACGAGCATCCGCAAAACGGCGCAGCGCTATGATTTGCGTAGTCAGGCCAGTTCCCGTTTTGAAAAGGGGATCGACGAATCCAGCATTATTACCGCCCTGGATACGGCAGCCCGGATGGCAACTGAGCTGGGTGGCGGTACGGTAGCGCATGGCATTGCCACGGCTACCAGTGTGAGCGGTGCCCCTAAAGTTATTGCCATTACCACTGACCAAATTAACCACGTGCTGGGGACTACGCTCGACGCGGCGACGGTGCGAGGCATCTTTGACCGGCTCGGCTTTGGCGTGACCGGCGAGGGTGACCAGATGCAGGTATCAGTGCCGGCTCGGCGCTGGGATATCTTTATTGTGCCCGATCTGATCGAGGAAGTTGCTCGGATCTACGGTTACGACAACTTACCCGCTACCTTACCCACAGCAACCATGACGGTGGGGACGTTGAACTCCGTCCAGCGGCGGTTACGGCGGAACCGGACGTTGCTACAGGGAGCCGGGTTGGACCAAGCCATCACCTACTCACTGCGCGGGGAAGGCCAGGCCAACGAATTTGGTTTGGAAAGAAACGCCACGACTAAGTTAGCTTGGCCAATGACGGTTGATCACCAGGAATTGCGGGCAAACATGCTGACCGGATTGCTGGACGCGGTCCGCTACAACGTAGCCCGTAAGGAAACTGACGTCGCCCTGTACGAACAGGGGCGGGTCTTCATTCGGCAGCAGGATCAGCACCGGCCAGCCGAACACAATTACGTCGCGGGTGTGTTGACGGGCAACTTTGCCAACAAGGAATGGAACCAGCCGGTGCAGCCAGTTGATTTCTACGTCACCAAGGGGATCGTTGCCATGTTGCTGGATGATTATAACCTCGACGGCACGGTGACCTACACCACTGCCGACTTGCCGGCCAGCATGCACCCCGGCCAGTCCGCCTACGTCATGTTGGACGACGCCCGCATTGGGTTGCTGGGGCGGTTGCACCCGCAGTACGAAGCGGCGCATAACCTCCCACAAACGTTTGTGTTCGAACTGAACTTGGAGCCGTTGCTCACAGCCGCGCGGGCAGATAAGACCGTCAAGCCAGCACCAAAATTCCCGGCAATGACGCGTGACGTAGCGCTGCTGTTGGACAGCAAGACGACCAACGCCGCGGTGGAAGCCGTGATTGGGGCAAACGCTGGGGCTTACTTGCGGGATGTGCACCTGTTTGACGTTTATGCTGGGCCAAAGTTACCACCAGCAACGCGCAGCTTGGCCTACACGCTGACGTTCCGGCGTGATGATGATACGTTGACTGAGGAGACCGTGGAAAAAGCCATGGCGGCAGTGGAAGCGGCCCTCAAGACTGAAGTAAACGCTAAAATTCGTTAGTAACTATCGCTTTTTAAGGTTGTTTCTAATATAATGGTCGAGATAATTAACGTTTTGGAGGTCTGATTGTGGCTGGTTCACAGCAAGAGCATCAAAAAATCCCCGGTACGTCGCTGGATAAGCGGGCGTTTCGGGACGCACAAAACCGTATGGTCCACCGTATTGTTTGGTGGGTGATCGGCATTGTGGTCGCGCTCGTTGCCGTGGTCGGGTTCATGGGGTACCGGTACGTCACGACTTCGTTAGCTGCCGTTGACCCCCACGCGACCAAGGACGTCAGCGTGCGTATTCCGAGTGGGGCCAGCACCAAGCAAATTGGCGACGTGCTGGCCAAGCGGGGTGTCATCAAGAGCGCAACCGTCTTTGCACTGTACGCGAAGATTAATAGTTACAGTGATTTTCAGGCGGGCACCTTTCAGGTCGCTAAGTCGATGGACTTAAAGCACGTCGTGAACACGTTGATGGGTAACGGCAGCACGGCCGGCACCCAGGTGTTGGTGCGTGAAGGGGTGACCGTCGAAACGATTGCCAGCAGCATGGATAAGTACACCAAGAAGAACGGTAACATCTCTAAGCGCAGCTTCATGAAGTTGATGCGTGACCAACAGTTCTTCAAGCAGTTAGCCAAAAAGTACCCGCAATTACTGGGATCAGCGGCTAAGGCGCACGGGGTGCGGTACCGGTTGGAGGGTTACCTCTTCCCGGCCACGTATACTGTAAGTTCGGGTGAAACCATGAAGCAACTGGTCACCCAAATGGTGGCTAAAACCAACACGGTCTTGAAGCCGTACTACGCTACCATTAAGCAAAAGAACCTGACCGTCCAGCATGTGCTCACCTTGGCTTCGATCGTTGAACGTGAAGGCGTGACGGAAAAGAGTCGGCGCAAGATTGCTGGGGTGTTCTTCAACCGGATGGACGCGGGCATGCCGCTACAATCGGATATCACCGTGATGTACGCACTCAATACCCATAAAACCCACCTAACCAACAAGGATACGGCGGTTAAATCTCCATATAACTTGTATAAACACACTGGTTTTGGCCCGGGGCCATTCAACCAGCCCAGTTTACAATCAATCCAGGCGGTGTTGAATCCGTCTGACCGTAGTGCTGGTTACTTGTACTTTGTGGCCAACCTCAAGACCGGGAAGATTCTGTATGCCCGGACCTTGGCGGAACAGAATGCCAACATTAAGGCAATTGGTAGCGACAATCAGTAACAAGTAACTCTAGTGGGGATGAATAAGTAATGGAACAGCAAAAGCCCATTGTGATTGGGATTACTGGGGGTTCGGCCTCTGGCAAGACGAGTGTGGCGCACAAAATTTTTGACCACTTTGAAGCTACGCGGTCGGTGACCCTCATTGCGCAGGATTCGTACTACAAGCACAGTGACTTGCCCTTTGCCCAGCGGAAGTTGATTAATTACGACCACCCGCTCGCCTTCGATAACGATTTACTGGTGGCGGACTTGCAACGGTTGTTGCACCGGCAGCCGATTGAAAAGCCGGTGTACGATTACACCGACCACAACCGGACTAACCAGACGATTCACGTAGAGCCCACGGACGTCATTATCCTTGAAGGCATCCTGATCCTCGCCGAGAAGGAACTGCGTGAGTTGATGGACATCAAAATCTTTGTCGACACGGACGATGATATCCGCGTATTGCGCCGCATCAAGCGGGACATTGTGGAGCGGGGCCGCTCGCTGGACGACATTATTCAGCAGTATCAGAGTACGGTTAAGCCGATGTACCACGAGTTTGTGGAACCAACCAAGCGGTACGCGGACCTGATTATCCCCGAGGGTGGTCAGAACAAAGTAGCAGTGGATTTATTGGTCACCAAGGTGCAGGCAATTCTGGACCAGCGCGGCTTAAGTTAAGTAGATAAGGAAGAGGTAAATTAGCATGGCAGACAAGACGTACCCAATGACGGCGGATGGCAAAGTCAAATTGGAAAAGGAATTGGAAGAATTAAAGACGGTCAAGCGTCCGGAAGTCATTAACCGGATCAAGGTTGCCCGTGGTTTCGGTGACCTGTCCGAAAACTCCGAGTACGAAAGCGCTAAGGACGAGCAGTCATCATTGGAAACGCGGATCGCACAGGTTGAACAGATGTTGCGGTACGCGGAGATCATTGATAGTGACGCCGTGGCCAAGGACGAAGTGTCCGTGGGTAAGTCGGTCACGTTCATCGAGGTTGGTGAAGACGACCCCGAGACCTACCAGATTGTTGGTGCTGCTGAAGCGGACCCAATGGCGGGTAAGATCAGTAACGAATCCCCGATTGGTGAATCCTTGATCGGCCACAAGTTGGGTGAGACCGTTTCGGTACAAACCCCTGGTGGTGAGATGCAAGTCAAGATTACGGCAGTTAAGTAAAACCCATTCAGCTCATGCAAAGCGGTGGCCCTGTGCATACAGGACCGCCGCTTTTAGGTTGCCCACGATTGGGGACGTTTCTCCGCACTGAAATCAGTCTGGAGACCCACGAAATTTGGGGTGGTTAGGGTATGATATACGCAGGAGGTGGAACATGTCGTCAAGAATATACTTTTTCGCCATCGTTGAATTTATTTTGGCGTTGTGCTTGGGCTTTAGTTTATTTAGCGATCTGCCCACGCTGATTTTCTTGATCGTGGGCGCGGTCGCGTTAGTCATAGCGCGGGGACGTCAAAGTGGTTTCTGGCGCACGTTCCTCCTAGTTTTTGGTACGGTGTCGGTTACCGTCAGTGTGGCGGTGCACGGCGCGTTCTGGTGGATGTTGGCGTTTGGGGGCATTATGTTACTTCTGAGTCTGCGGCGGCGGGCGCGGAACGGCAAGTGGACGCCCTGGACCCACAAGCAGTTCGTGTCTGTGCACGGCTTTGGCGCTAACGCCGGTCGTCCCCGCCGCCAGCCATGGTTTGGTGATACCACCATTGGCAGTTCTGTCTTCGAGTGGGAGGACACCAACATTACCGTACTGGCGGGTGATACCATCGTCGACCTGGGCAACACCATTTTGCCCCAACGCGATAACGTGGTGGTGATCCGCAAAGGCTTTGGGCGGACCCGCGTCTTGGTGCCGCTGGGGGTCGGTATTGAGCTGAACCATTCGGCGCTAGCGGGTAAGGTCAGCTTTGCGGGGGAGGACTTTCACCTTGCTAACGAAACCATTCATTTAGCAACTCCGGGGTATGATGACGCGCCACGACGGTTGCGCATCATTACTAGCGCGTTGATTGGTGACCTGGAGGTGGTGACGGTATGACCAAGAAGGGCTATGCTTGCATTCTGGGCGCCATTAGCTTGTTAATATTTCTGCTCGAAATTGTACTGATGTGGATGGTAGTCGTGGCGCACAAGTGGGCATACGTTTGGCGCATATTGTCATATCCGGTTGCGGGTGTGCCTGTGGCCATCTTTGCGGTGATTGCGGCCTGCCTCCTCGGGGTTGTCGTAACGGCGTGCGTGTGGCTGGTCGTGCGGGTGACCCAACGGCGAATGGCAACAGAATTGGGCCGGTTGTTACGCGACTTTTTGGATACCGACACGGATAACGCTACGACGGTCAACGCCAAGGTGTTTGGTCACGATAACGCCCGGTTACTGCGGGCAATCCAACAACAATTGATTCGGTTACAAGAGGAAATTGCACGTTACAGCAAGAAGCCTGACCTCGTGGAGGGAGAAAGCAAAGAGGCGGTTGTCGTCGCTGAACGGCAACGTATTGCGCGGGAGCTACACGATTCTGTGTCCCAGCAACTCTTTGCGGCCATGATGTTGCTCTCAACCATGCGGGCGGTTGTGGAGGCTAAACCGGCGTTAGCCGATGGCGGCTTGCTTAAGCAACTTGATACGATTGAGCGGGTGATCAATGCGGCCCAGTCGGAAATGCGAGCGTTGTTACTGCACCTGCGGCCCACCTCGCTGGCGGGTAAACCGCTACGAACCGGAATTATTGGCTTGCTCAAGGAACTCCAGACCAAGATCAATATCACCATTAAGTGGGACATTGCTGATGTCCATTTGGCGACCACCACTGAGGATCACTTGTTTCGAATCGTCCAGGAGCTGTTGAGTAATACGCTCCGTCACGCCGAGGCCAAGCAATTAGAGGTATACCTTAACACGGTTGGTAGCAACGTGGTGTTACGGATGATTGACGACGGGGTGGGGTTTGACACCACCACCGCTGATAATGCCGGTAGTTACGGGCTCAACAATATTGAGGAACGGGCCCACAGTTTAGGTGGCACCGTGAAGATAATTAGTTTTCCCGGCCAGGGTACCAGCGTCGAGGTGCGGGTGCCGTTAACAACGAAGGAGGAGCACCATGATTAAGGTATTAATTGTTGATGATCACGAAATGGTTCGTTTGGGGATTGCGTCGTACTTAGGCATCCAGGACGATATTGAGGTGATCGGTGAGGCGGAGAACGGGCTAGACGGTCGTGATCAGGCGCTCGCCAAGCGGCCCGACGTCATCCTGATGGACCTGAAGATGCCGAAAATGGATGGGGTCACGGCCACTAAGGAAATTTTGGCTGCTTGGCCGCAAGCCCACGTGATTATCCTCACTAGTTTTATCGACGATGAACTGGTGTATCCGGCGATGGCTGCTGGCGCGGCCAGTTATATCCTCAAGACCAGCACGGCCGCGGAAATTGCGGATGCTATTCGTAAAACTATGCGTGGACAAAGTACTATTGCTCCGGAGGTCAATGACAAGTTGCAACATAAGGATGAAGCCATGGCGGACATGGCGTTGTATGACGACCTGACCAATCGGGAACGGGAAGTGTTGGACTTGATTGCTCAGGGCAAAAGTAATCAGGAGATCGCTGACGAGCTGTTCATTACGTTAAAGACGGTCAAAACGCACGTGTCTAACATTCTTGCTAAACTGGAAGTCGACGACCGGACCAAGGCGGCGCTGTACGCGGTGCGGCACGGCAAGGTGAGTGCCCCCAATAATGATGTTGGTGAATAGCACCCGCCAACAAAAAGACTGGCCTTACTACCAATTAGTAGTAAGGCCAGTCTTTTTCAGCGTGTTACCGTGGCCGGCGTAGCAGTTGCTGGATACGGTGGTTGAACCGTGGCACCGCTGCGTGGCGCGGCCGGTTGCGCCAGAGCCAGATCCAACCAATGAATAGGGCTGCTAACGTGATCAACAGTCCGGTCACCAGGTATGGCGGAACGTAGAACATCTTGATGGTGTGGTGCCCCTTGGACAGCGGGATGGTCATAAACAGGCCCAGTACTCTGTGGGGATGCACAGTGTGCCCATCGACCCGTACGTGCCAGCCCGGCACCTGCGGAATGGTGGTCATCAGTACCTGGTGCCGTCGCTTGATGGTCACGTGTCCGCGCAAGCTGTTACTCCCGTGGTGTGTCACGTGGAGGGGCTCACTTTGTAGCTGCTTAATGGCCCGGTGGAAGCTGGTGGTGTCCAGCTGGTACAGGGCTACGTTGCCGATGAACAGGGACTGCTTGTTGAGGGTGATCGTAATGGTGTTGACCTTATTTACTTGGGCGGGTGTGACGTTAAGCACCCCGGTGTTACGGAAGGAGTCGGCCAGGTGC
Source organism: Lacticaseibacillus thailandensis DSM 22698 = JCM 13996 (assembly GCF_001436135.1). Lineage (NCBI taxonomy): Bacteria > Bacillati > Bacillota > Bacilli > Lactobacillales > Lactobacillaceae > Lacticaseibacillus > Lacticaseibacillus thailandensis. The sequence continues at coordinate 625,093 of NZ_AYZK01000001.1, read as the reverse complement.
ACTTCTTGCCCGTTCAAACGCACCGTGGCGGCGTTGTCCGTCAGGGAACTGTCTACGGTCAGGTAGTACGGCTCGGTGGTGTTGGCAATAAACGTGTAGGTCAACGTGGCCGCACCGCCCTTTTTGACGGTGTAGGTGGTGCCCCCGACGCCGGCCATAGCCTTAACATTGTCGGTCATGGTGATGGATTCAAAGGCCCGCGGTTCAAAGAAGGTGGTGTGCGCGCCGGTCAGTGCCGAGGCGATCCGATCCTGGTTGGTTAGCGGGGTGCCAGTGGTAAGCTTAGTTTTCAGGATGTCCTTGCTGGCCCCAAAGCCGATCCCCAACGCGTTATCGTTGCGGTAAACGTTCAGGTTGCTGGTGTGGGCAATGCCCGTGTAGTCGGCAACGTCAGCGCGCGTACTTTCGGTCGGCAAAAAGGCAGTACTCCCGGCACGTTTGGTGAGCCAGTAGCGCGTATCCAGCAAGGCGTCGGTAAATTCCGTCCCGTACGTGTACGCGACAAATCCATCCCCGTCTGCTTGGCCAATTTTGCCAAAGAAGGTCGGGACGCGCGGTTCGAACATGGAGTTAAACTGGTCGGTGCCATTAAAGCCGACTTCCATGGCGTCGTTTTTAGTCCGACCGACCGTTTTGCCGATGCGGTACCACCCGTGGTCGCGTTGTTGCACCTGTTGAGCACCTGCGCGCAAAGCTTCGGTGTAGGTGTGATAGTCCGAGTGGCTGACATATGCCAGCTGGTTGAGGGTCAAGGCCGCATTGCTGGCCATGTCGGCGATGCTGAGCAGTAAAATAATGATGTAGGTTCCGCGGTGGGCGTTGCCCCGCAAACTGAGGACCACGATGGCTAGGAGGTTTAGTAGTCCAGTCAGTAGCACCTGCTCCTTAGTGAGGTAGCTGAAGTGGTCCAGGTTCAACCACACGTACAGATCCGTCGCCGCGCTGAAAGTAACCAGTACCACCATCTGCACGACGCTGATACCATCGGGCAGGTGTTGAAAGCCCCGCGCGGCCAGCAATACTAACCAGAAGGTGACCACGAACGAGAAGCGGTAGGGGTACCAAACTGGGAATTGGAGGCCGTGCCAGAGCAGGTCTAACGGTTCAAACATTAAGGATACTAACAGTACTAGGCTCCACAAACCGGCCGTCAAGCGTTCTTGCCAGCGGATGCGCCGGTTCATAAAGTAGACGATGGCCCCGAGGGTCACCAGCGAGCTAACAAAGATGTTGGGGAGTCCCGACGGCATTTGGTCAAAGTTAAAGGAGCCCGCGACCAACTTACTGAGGAGGTGCAGTGGGTTATATTCGAACCGCCAGTTAACGCTGGTGGTGGTGTAGGTACCCTTACTTTGCGTGATTTGAAAAAAGGTCGGCACTAGCAGGACGGCGGTGAGTGCACCCCCGAGGAGACTGGTCAGGGCAAAATGGCGGGTGGCCCGTAACGCGGCGGGTCGGCGTAACTGGGCGCGCACCAGGGCGAAACAGAAGTAACCGATAATGAACAGGCAAACCATGTAGCCAATATAATAGTTGACCAATAAGGTTGCGGCTAATAGTAACGGGTAGCGCCGGTATTCACCCGCGACCAGCCGGTCCACACCGTCGGCTACCAGTGGCAACATGATGGCACCGTCGAACCACATGAGGTTCAACTGGTTGGCAATCATCCAACCAGAGAGCGCATACGCCAAACTGTAAGCAGGTAGTGCCCAACTACGTAGGCCCCGCCGCTGCAAGTAGTAGGCCATGGTGAGGCCCGCCGCGCCGTACTTCAGTAGCGTGATTACCAAGATGCCGACGTCCAGTCCCGATTTGGGGACGAGCAGGAGGACCAAATTGAACGGGCTCATGAGGTAGTACGCCCAGACACCGATCATGTCACCGCCCAGTGCCTTGTTCCACGCGTAGAAAAACTGGCCGGGGTGGCCCAGCAAGGTTTGTCTAAAGTATGCGTAAAAATCGATGTATTGTTGCCCCATATCTACGGTGAGTAAGCTACTATTACCAAAGGGATAGACGTGTTGGCACACAGCAAAGTAAATCCCCATAATCATTATGGGTAGGACAAATGCTACGGTTAGTGGGTGCTGTTTGATTGATTTAAACCAGTGCATAGAAACCTCTCCGTTTTGGTAATGGTATTAGGCTCACGCGGCCGCCGTTATATGCCCCTGGTAGCCCGAATCACCGCGTTCACTGACCAGCATACCAGAAATTACGCCCGTGGTGTTTGCCCGGTTTCTTTGTTACACTAAACTACAGAAAATACGAAGGAGCGCCACTGTTGAAGTACATACGTACACCACGACCACAACGACCAAAATCTCGGATTCCGTTTCGGTTAAATTTGCTATTCTTTTTTGTCTTTGTTCTGTTTGCTCTGTTGGTGGGGCAATTAGCTTACTTGCAGATTATTAACGGCAGTTCGTTCTCGGAAGAAGTTAATAGTAGTAGCAGCACGACGGTCGAAGGCACCGTCCCCCGGGGGATGATTTATGACTCTGAGGGCCGCATCATGGTTTCTAATAAGGCTAATAAGGCGATTACCTACACGAAGAACGTGTCGGTGACCTCCGCCCAGATGGAAAAGGTGGCGAACGTCTTAGCCACGTACATTAAGGCGGACACGAGCACCCTGACCAAACGCCAAGAACTGGATTACTTCCTAGCGAATAAGCAACACCTAAAGCGCGTTAACAAGCTACTCACCAAGAAGCAATTGAAGTTGAGTGCCAACAAATTGTACAAGGTGGAACTGCGTGCAGCTAAACGGGTGATGCCGCGACTAACGAGTACGCAGAAGACTGCCGCCGCCCTATACTACAAGATGAACAGCGCTAGTGAGTTTTCCACGGTCTACCTGAAGGAAACGGGCGTCACCGCGACGGAAGTTGCCCAGGTGGGTGAACACTTGTCGAGTATGCCCGGCGTCAACCTGGGTACGGACTGGACGAACTCGTACCCTAACGGTAAGAGCATGCTGAGTATTATTGGTTCGGTCAGCACGTCCAAGCAGGGGTTACCACAGGATTCATTGTCCGCGTACCTGACGGAAGGCTACTCGCGTAACGACCGGGTGGGGACTTCCTACCTGCAGAAGCAGTACGAAGACGTTCTCAAGGGGAGCAAGTCCCAGACCAAGGTGACGGTCAACAGTAATAATCAAGTTTCCAGCGCGGTCAAACAATACGCAGGGTCGGCGGGTGAAAACTTGAACCTGACGGTTGATTCTAAGTTCCAGAATGATGTGGCTGGCATCGTGAAGAAATACTACCAGTCGGCGGTTAGTTCTGGGGCAGCTAGTTTGTCTGATGGGGCCTACGCCGTGGTGATGAACCCCAGCACCGGGGCGGTTCTCGCGATGACGGGTTATAAGCACAACTTTAAGAAGAACACCATTACTGAAAATGCTTTGGGTACCATTAACCAGACCTTCGTTATGGGGTCCGTCGTTAAGCCCGCCATGGTTCTGGGGGCGTTGGAAGACGGTGTCATCACCACCAGCAATAATACGCAACCCGACGTGCCAATCTACCTGAAAGGCACACCCGTGAAGAAATCCTGGTACAACATTGGTGCGTACAGTTCGTTGACGGCTGAACACGCCCTCGAAATTTCTAGTAACATCTATATGATGCGGCTGGCCATGAAGGAAGGGCACGCAAAGTACGCGGCCAATAGTTACCTCAATATGGACAACGACATCTTTAGCAAAATGCGGCGGTACTTTGGTGAGTTCGGGCTGGGTATCAAAACCGGCATTGATTTGCCAGGTGAAGTCACCGGGCTGGAAGGGGCCACACACAATAGTTACGGCGCGCTGGCCGTTGGGTCCGCATTGGACTTGTCCTACGGGAACTACGATGCCTACACCACGATGCAACTGGCGGACTACGTCAGCACGGTGGCTAACAACGGCTACCGGATGCGGCCGTACCTCGTACAGTCGATCACGGATAGCAGTAGGAGTAGCAAGAGCAAGTCCGTGCTATCAGTCACCCAACCGGAAGTAATGGGCAAAATTGGTGCTACGCAGGCTGACGTCAACCTGGTTAAGCAGGGGATGTGGATGACCGTGCATGGGTCTGATAGTAACCGGACCGTGAGTGCGTTGAACGATCTCAATCCTGGGGTTGCGGCAAAGTCTGGTACTGCGCAGACGTTTGCCCACTCGGATCCGACCGATTCCAGTTCGTCCATGGTGGAAACCACCACGATCAGTTTGATTGCGTTTGCGCCCGCAAAGAACCCGCAGATCGCGGTCGCACTGGTCATTCCTAACCTGACGTCGACGGCGGGCGAGGAAAACACCGCCATGGCGCACGACATCATTCAGGATTATTACAAGTTACACAACATTAAAAAGGACAGTAATTACTCGACTTCCCAGTCGACCATTAACGGGTAACGCCAATCTGGGCGTGCGTCGCGTGTGGTTGGGAGTGGTTGGAGTAGGAAACCGTTAGGCCTTCAAGGGGTCGGCGGTTTTTTCCTTTGGGTCTCGGCCGCTTCAGGACGGAATTGTTGGTTTTTTACGGGCGCCGGCTTGGAAAGCGCTCAATAAATTGGTAGAATTGTAAGAGTTGCTTGCACAACTAGTGCGGAAGGGGGCAGCAATGCGAAATTCCCGTTTTAGCGGTGTGTGGCGTAACGAACCGGTGATCACCTACGTTTTGTTGGTGGTGACGATTGGTATGTTCATGCTAGAAACCGCCATGGGTGGTAGTACCCAGGTTAAGGTGTTGGTGGCGTTAGGTGCGCGGTACAACCCGTACATTGCCTTCTTTGGGCAATGGTGGCGCCTGGTCACCCCCATCTTCCTGCATATTGGCATTGTGCACCTCCTAGTCAACATGATGTCGCTATGGTTTTTGGGGCGGATGACCGAAACTGTTTTTGGTCACTGGCGCTTCTTGGCCATCTACCTGGTCAGCGGTATCGTTGGTAACTTTGGTGGGATGATCTTTGACAGCGCCAATTCCGTTGGTGCCGGGGCCTCGACGTCACTGTTTGGTCTCCTTGGTGCGTTTCTGATGTTGGGTGATAACTTTCGCCATAATCCGGCGATCAATGCAGCCGTGCGTCAGTTCGCCATCGTGGTGGTGATCAACCTCGTCTTTGATCTCACCCAGCCGTCGATCGATATTGCTGGGCACATTGCCGGCCTTATTGGTGGCTTTTTGATCGCTGGTGCGGTGGGTGTGCCCCGGGTCGGGACCATTCGCCGGGTCAAGCGGGTGCTCATGGGCGTACTACTAATTGCGGTCCCAATCATCTTGTTCATAGTTGATGGAACGGGGATAATGTAATGGAAACGTATAATGACGTCTTGAAGTTGTTAAAGCGTTTTGGCACGTACATCCACGTTGGCAAGCGGTTGTACGACATGGAATTAGCAGCGATCGAGTTGGACCGGCTGGCCAAAGCCGGGTTAATTGACCGCAAGACCTACGCGACGGCCAAAGTGGTGTTAAACCACGCACACGAAGAGGAGCTACGGCACCCACTGAAGCTGCCGCAAAAAACACATTCGGAGGAACATAGTAATGACTGACCAAAAATTAATCGGTGTGGACCTTGGCGGTACCACCACCAAGTTTGCCATCACCACTACCGATGGCGAAATCCAGCAACGTTGGAGCATCGATACTAACGTCCTGGACGATGGTGCTCACATTGTGCCAGATATTATTGATAGCATTAACGAACACCTAGCCTTGTACCAGATGCAGCCCGCCGATTTTGCTGGTATTGGCATGGGTTCACCCGGTTCCGTGGATATTCAAGCGGGTACGGTGACCGGTGCGTACAACCTGAACTGGAAGACGTCTCAGAACGTCAAGGCGGACATTGAAGCTGGCACGCACATGCCGTTGACCATCGATAATGATGCCAACGTGGCCGCTCTCGGTGAACGCTGGCGCGGTGCCGGTGAAAACGAACCGGATGTGGTCTTCGTGACGCTGGGGACCGGTGTTGGTGGGGGTGTCATTGCTGACGGCCACCTGTTACACGGGGTCGGTGGTTCGGCTGGCGAGATTGGGCACGTATGTGTCGACCCGCACGGTTACCTGTGCACTTGTGGCAACCACGGCTGCTTGGAAACGGTTGCGAGTGCCACCGGCGTGGTTCGCGTTGCCCGTGAAATGGCCGAGGAGTACTCCGGTAACTCATCCATCAAGAAGACGTTGGATGATGGTGACGAAATTTCGTCCAAGATCGTTTTTGATGCCGCTAAAAACGGTGACCCGTTGGCTATCAAAGTGGTTGACCGGGTGAGCTACTTCCTCGGTTTGGCTCTGGCTAACGTTGCCAACACCATGAACCCACGTTACGTGGTCATTGGTGGTGGTGTGAGTGCCGCTGGTGAATTCTTGCGTAGCCAGGTCGAAAAGTACTTCAAGCAGTACGCGTTTAACAACGTGCGTAACACGACGGAAATTCGGCTGGCTACGTTGGGCAACGGTGCTGGTGTGCTTGGTGCTGCCCGGTTAGCCCTAAAGTAAAATCATGGAGTTGTAAAGGAGAGGTCTGGCTATGTTTGCCAAAGGATTATCAATTATTAATGCAATCATCATCGCTATTGGAATCGTCCTGATTTTTTGGGCGGCCAACTGGTTTTACAAGTATATCGTGACCCGGCGCCTACGCAGCATCGGTGGCGAAATCAATGCGGATGAGTTCGAGGAGAACATGCGTAAGGCGCAGATCATTGATCTGCGTGAAACCAACGACTTTGATGGTGGCCATATCCTTGGTGCACGTAGCATGCCGCTGACTCAGTTTAAGGACCGCATGACTGGCCTACGCAAAGACTTACCAGTCTACCTGTACGATACAACCGGTGCCATGTCGATCCGTGCTGCTCAGATGTTGAAGAAGGCGGGCTTCCAGCACGTTTACTGGCTGAAGAAGGGCTATGCTGACTGGTCTGGTAAGACTAAGAAAAATAAGTATTAGCCGTCGCGGGCGGTGGTGTATTGGCATGGCCAGCATCACGCCCTGGTGATGGTTCACAAAGAAGCACCCGCAGATTAACCGGGAACGGTGAAGGCGGGTGCTTCTTTGTGGTTGCTGATCGTGCACATAAAAAGGGCGGCACCACCGCGTTGGTGGTGCCGCTCATGTTCAAAATGTTTGCGGCGGAATCACAAGTATCACTGCTGCAACTCCAACCTGCTGAGTGTTTAACCCTGGTGGGCGCCCTTGGACTTGCGTACTGCGCGACGGCGGTTGGCATCAATTTCTTCCGCTTTGTCCTCGACCGGGTCAACGTAAGTTTTCTTAAATGCATATATGGTTCCGGCAACGGCACCAGCTGCTGTGAGCAGACCGGTGAAGAAGCCCCTAGCAAATTTATGGGTCATGGTCACTACCTCCTTTGGTGGGGTGCATTGTTTACATTTCTTATTATAATTCATACAGGTGATAATATGAACGCTTTCAAACCAAAAATTATCATGGTCGCGGGTCCGACCGCGGTGGGCAAGACGGCAACCGGGATCCAGCTAGCCCAGGATTTAGCCGGCGAGATCATCAATGCGGATGCGTTCCAGGTTTACCGGGGGATGGATATTGGCACGGCCAAGCCGACAGCGACAGAACTGGCAGCGGTGCCCCACCACCTGATCAATATCCTGACTCCTGGTGAGCCGTACTCGGTAGCCAAATTTGTGCAGCTGGCGGGACAGGCGATTAACGATATTGAGCAGCGTGGGCGAATTCCTATTTTGGTGGGTGGTACCGGCTTTTACTTAAACGCGTTACGCCTAGGGTTACCGTTAGGGACAGCGGGCAGTAGCCCTGAGCGGCGTAAGTGGCAGGCGTTCGTGGACGTGCACGGTGCCGAGGCGGCGTGGGCGGCACTGCAGCAACGGGATCCCGTTGCTGCCAGGAAGATTCCGGTGGCGAACGTCCGACGCACGGTGCGCGCCTTGGAGGTCATTGACCAAACTGGTCACCGGTTCTCCGAACAACCCGCCCCCAGTCCACGGTATACAACCTTGGTGGTGGGTCTGACCACGGAGCGCCAATTGTTGTACCAGCGAATCAACGCGCGGGTGGAAGCAATGGTTGCCCACGGACTAGTGGCGGAGGTGCGGGCCATCATCGACCGTTACGGTACGGATAACCAGGCCTTGGCGGCGATTGGGTATAAGGAACTGGTCCCCTACTTTGCGGGGGAGTATGATTTGGCGACCGCAGTAAGTCTGATACAGCGTAATTCACGGCGGTACGCCAAACGCCAGTTGACCTACTTACGTAACCAGATGGCACCGGATTGGTATGACCTGGTTACCCAGCCACAAACGTACGCGTCCTTGCGCCAACGGGTCGCCGAATTCATTAATGGTATAGGCCGTTCGGCACAATAACTTACCAGTTCACACTTTATGTCAGCTTAGCTAACATAAACGGTTGACCCCCCTTATGAGTGGTTTATACTTAACAACATCAAGGGGGGAATGGTCATGGCCAATTCAGAAATTTTGCGGCGGCGGGCCGTTCTGCCGATTGGTACAGTGATGGATTTGACGACGTTGACCGCGCGCCAGATACGCTACTACGAAACGCAGGGCTTCGTGCATCCAGCACGAAATGCGGGCAACCACCGCATGTTTTCGTTGGCAGATGTAGACGTCTTGTTGAGTATTGTACAGCAGCGCAAATCGGGACTCAGTTTGAGTGAGATTCGGCGGATGCGGGCGGTGAAAGCCCGGCAGACGACGGACACGGATGCGCGGAAGATGCTCCAAGATGACATCCTGAACCAATCTGGTTTTACACAAACGGGTAGGGGCCCATTTGGACAAGGATTTAACTAGGAAGGAAGAATTGATTTAATGGCACGTAAACAGTACACCGCAGATGAGATTCGTACGATCGTCAAGCAGGAGAACGTTCAGTTTTTGCGCCTCATGTTCACTGATATTAACGGGATTATCAAAAACGTGGAGGTGCCGATCAGTCAGCTGGAAAAGGTGCTTAACAATAAGATTACCATGGATGGTTCCAGTATTGATGGGTTTGTTCGGATCGAGGAAAGTGACATGTTACTGTTCCCTGACCTGTCGACCTGGATGATTTTCCCGTGGGGCAGTGAGCACGGCAAAGTTGCACGGATTATTTGCTCGGTACATATGACGGATGGTACGCCATTTGCCGGTGACCCCCGTAATAACCTGGTGCGGGTCGTTGAAAAGATGCAGGCCGCTGGCTTTAGCTCCTTTAACATTGGCCCTGAGCCAGAATTCTTCCTCTTCAAGATGGATGAGAACGGTCGGCCAACGACCACGCTGAATGACAAGGGTTCCTACTTTGACCTGGCCCCACTGGATCTTGGTGAAAACTGCCGGCGCGACATCGTGCTGGAGCTGGAAAAGATGGGGTTTGAAGTCGAGGCATCACACCACGAAGTTGCTCCCGGCCAGCACGAAGTGGACTTTAAGTACGCTAATGCCCTGGAAGCTGCGGACAACATTCAAACCTTCAAGCTGGTAGTGAAGACCATTGCGCGCAAGCATGGTTTGTATGCCACCTTCATGCCTAAGCCGCTACACGGCATCAACGGTAGTGGGATGCACATGAACATGTCGTTGTTCCGCGGTCAGGAGAACGCCTTTTATGACGCCAAGGGTGACGGCCAATTGTCCGACACGGCTTTGCACTTCCTGGCGGGGCTACTCGACCATGCCCGGGCGTTGACGGCAATCAACAACCCAATCGTTAATTCCTATAAGCGTCTGGTTCCTGGTTTCGAAGCACCGGTGTACATCGCGTGGTCCGGTAAGAACCGGTCCCCACTCATTCGGGTGCCATCCGGTCGCGGTGTTTCTACCCGTTTGGAAATGCGCAGTGTTGACCCATCGGCTAACCCGTATCTATCCATTGCCGCCATGTTGACGGCCGGCCTGGATGGAATTGCAGAAAAGTTGCAGCCTGAAGAAGCGGTTGACCGTAATATTTACCGCATGGCACCAGCGGAACGGTTGGCTAACCACATTCAGGACCTGCCAAGCACGCTGCACAACGCGCTGAAGTATCTGGAAAACGATGAGGTCGTTCAGGGTGCGCTGGGTGACCACCTGTACCACAGCTTCTTGGATTCCAAGAACGTTGAGTGGGCTGCTTATCGGCAGCAAGTCAGCGAGTGGGAACGCGAGCAGTACCTGGAGCTGTACTAAGCATTAATTTCACTGAAACTAACAAGGCACGGCTACTTCCAAGCGGAAGTGGCCGTGCCTTTATGTTACCGATGTTAGTTAGTGTTGTGCAGCCGTCCGGAACGGGATGTCCAGGTGACTAGCGCTAAGGTCGACCGTGATGGTCGGAGCGGCAGTAGGCCGGATGGTTTGCGCCATGTCGGCACCATGGATGATCAGTACCAATTGGCGGCCAGCTGGTAGGTGGTAGCGGGTCGGTTGCAGCTGCAACTGCATGTCGACCCACTGGCCCGGACTGACCGCGATGGCTGTGGCACCATCAACGGGGTTTTGCAGGTTCGCATGACTGAAACTGATCAGTTGAGCGTCGTTGGGGTGGCTGCGAGCGGCAAATTCCAAGGTGTTTTCGTACTGCCAGTCAAAGCCCAGGGGGTAGTTGCCCCGGGCTACGGTACTGGCCGTGGGCTGCAAGCGAAAAGCACTCCCGACATCGACTAGCCGTGCACTAATGATGGCCGTCGCGGCGTCGGCTTTGACCCGTAGGTAGATGGTGCCGGTCCCTTCCAGCACCACGTCGTGATCCGGTTGGAGCAGTGGCAGCCAGAGGCGCACATCCGCGTAGGCCGACTGCGGCTGAATGATGTGCTGCTCGAACCCGGCACTGTCGTCATGCTGGTCGTTAAAAATGGCGGTACTACGGTCCTGGAAACTTTGCGTCTGGTCGGTCGTGGTGGCTAGGGGCAAGGTTTTGGGGGTGACCCCAGGACCCGCACCAAAGTCGGGCGTGGTGACCCACGTTTGGGCAGTAACGTTATCCTGAATTTCGACGTCAGGCAGCACGGAGACGGCATGGTTGTCGACGCCGAGCAGTTTATTGCTTAGCCACAGGTTCATCTGGTCGGCAAAGTCGAGCGAGCGGATGTTATTTAGGTACACGTGCTGGCCCTGGTGGAAGAATATTTTGTGGTGTATTTTGCTGCCGGCCGCACGCAGGGCTTCATGTAGTTTGATGACGTTGCGGGGCTTGACGTTCCAATCGTTGAGTCCGTGGACGCTGACAAAGTCACACTTAATTTGCGCCACATGGTGGCGATAATTGCGGGCATCCCAGAAGGCATTATAATCGCCAAATTGGCGGTCCTGCCGCCGGGCCAATTCGTCGAGGCGATTACGCCACTGTTTGGTAACGCGCTGCGCATCACCGGGTGCTTGCTGGCGGGAGTAGGTGTCGATTGCAAGGACGTCCGCATCTTCGCCCTGGAACCCACCTGGGGCCACCACGAGCCCCTGTTCGCGATAGTAATCGTACCAGCTCGAAATGGCCGCCTCGGAGATGACCGTTTTGAGTGCCGGGGTGCCACTGGTGGCGGCGGCCACCGCGAGTGTTCCCAGGTAGGATTTGCCGGTCATCGCGACGTTGCCGTTGCACCACCAAGCTTTGATGGCCGTGTGCCCAGTCCGGGTGGTGAATGCCTGCCGCTGGCCGCCGAGCCACTCGATGATGGCGACAGCACTAGCAGTTTCGTCCGGGCCACCGGTGGAGCGCAGGCCATCGCTGCCGCGGGTACCGATGCCGGCCGAGTAGACCGTGGCAAAGCCGCGGGCAAGAAAGTAGTCGTTAAGCGAGTAAATACCCGGTTCGTCACCATAAACGGTACCGGCAGTGGCAACATCTTTGGCCTGGCGGTGCGGCAAATCGGGGCGCTCTGGGTACCAATCCTGCGTGGTTGCCGGTGCCTGGGTACCTGGTTGTTTGACCGCCAAGGTGGGTTCCGGTACGTGGGTCGCAGCTTCCACGTCTTGGTCGTTGGTACCGTGGAAGTAAGGGTTAGCGGTGAATAATGCTGGTACCTTAGTCCCCGCATTCGTTGCGGCCGGGCGGATGATGGTGGTTTCCAGCATGTCCCGCTTACCGTCACCATCCGTGTCGAGGTCAGATTCGATCCAGACAACTTCCCGAATCAGTTGGTGCGTATTAAAAGTTGGTAGCGTCTTGCCGTTGAAGAAGGTAAATCGTTCGGGTAGGTGTGCCAGCAACCCCTTGGCGGCCAGGGCGTTGATCAGCGTGACCACGTTAGCGGTGCGGGTGTTGAGGAGGAGGTAAATTGCCTGCACAAATTTGTCTTGGTTGTTAATGTCGGCGTCCTGGTAGGGCAAGCCGGTTTCGCGCATGAACGTGCGGGGGTGCGCGGTGTCAAAATCGACCCGGGGTTGGAAGCCGAGGTACTGCAACGCCACGTTGTAGAAGTCGTCCCGCTTGATAACGTCACGGTTAGTAGCTAACCAGGTGTTGAGGTCTGTTTCGGGACCGACGGCACGGTTAGCCCACGCTTCATGGGTGGCGACGTCACCGTGTGCTTGGGGTTCTAGCAGTGCAAACGTCATCCGGGCTAATTTGCTGAGGTTGCGCGCGCGAATGGGAAAGCCGATGGTTTGTAGTTCCTGTTTCTGGGTTGCTAGGTCGGTCGCAATGCGGCCAAATTGGTAAAGATGCATGGCAGAATCCTTCTTTCCTCATAATCATCTCATAGTTATAGCCAGTGTAATGGTAATTAGTAATGAGAACAAGTGACCGGTACGACGAACCCTTCGTGATCGTGTGTCTGCGTGGGTCGCCAGGTCATTCTGTGGGTGCGGGGCGGTGATCGTTTTGCGGGTGAGCATAGCGCGTGGGTTGGTGGGCGCAAAATATTTGCCCCGGGACCCAGGCTTTCGCTATACTACTAACGGGAGGATTGCCATGATTATCGATATACTCATTTTCTTAATTGTCGGTGGGTTGCTTTTTACCGTCACTACTGCTTTGCACGAGCCGCTCAACCTGATTGTGGCGGTTATCATTGGCTGCGTGATTGCTGCCATTACCCTGGTCCTCTTCAGTTGGAGCTGGTTCCTGTTGCTCCTAGCGTTGTGGATGGTCCTAATCGTGGGCGGGCTGTACGGCTTGCGGGGTTACATGCACCGGCACAACAAAAAGAGCGGCACCGATTAAATTACCGGTGTCGCTTGCCCCTGCCAAGGAGTTTCATTATACCATGGCGATTGACAGGGCGACCGGGTTGTTTCTATAATATTATCCGTTATTCGTGCCAATAGCTCAGCTGGATAGAGCAATGGTCTTCTAAACCATTTGTCGCGGGTTCGAACCCCGCTTGGCACATAAACTAGTGTTACAACGCAATGTAGCGCAATGAAAAATCAAGACAAACAAAAACTGTTAAATAGAATGCGAAATGAGTGCGCAAATTTGCTATAATCAGGCTCTATTTCACATGTCATTTCACACTTTTGCCTGTATCCATTCTCAGGCAGGTGCCAGAAACAGTAAGGCTGTGCGGGTACTATTAGATGTGGACACGCTGAAATTGGATAAAGACGGCAAGTTGTCTGGAATTGATGATTTGCCAAAGTCGCTCAAAGAAGCAGACGTTAGCAAGTTTTTGTTTGACAACACGAGCAACACGAGCAACCGGCCAAAGCCGTCCACACCAGCTATTAATGTTGGTGGTAATCTGGGGACTTCAACAGGTGGCAATGGCGGTGACAGCGTTGTGGACCATGTGGCCGCACGCTTGGCTGCTGCTAGGTTCGTAGCCAAGACCTACAAGGAGTGCAAATACACCATCACGGGCGAGAATGGTACTTTTTACCCTGACGGGACATTGACAGTGTGGTACTATCCGGGGATCGAGCCTACCGGGGCCAAGTTTTATGCTGGCGAGAGTGTTAAGTACTACGGTTACGTGCGCAACGGTTCCTATCTACATGTGGCTTACCATGCCACTAAAGGCTAAACGTACTACGTGGCTTGCCGTGACTATACCCACAGCAATGAGGCTCTTGGCAGCTTTAAGTAATGTTTGCTCCACTCCGGAATCGGGGTGGAGCTATTTTTTGTAAAGAAAAAACTCTTCAAGGAGTCGACGCTAACGCCCAGAAGGGTTACTATCACAGATGAAAGAAGGCAAGAAGATGAAGGACGCCGTTAGTTGGTCTGAAATCTTCAAGAATGTAGCTGCGGGAATTGCAAGTCTAGTCGCCAGCATAGCAGCACTGAGAGCCGCGTCCAAGAAGAAGAAAGACAAATAAGCTTCAGGGCAACGGGCCAACACCTCTTGCTGTCGGTACCTTCATTTCGAATTCCATGAATAAAAATATCGTTTTGCTGGTGGTAGCGCTAATAACGGGCGCACTTAATATTTGGTCGTTTGTTGACCATGTGCTCTCAATTTCCATTTCGGCTATTTCAACAGCGGCGGACGTTTCTTCTTTGGCACTGATTGTTGTGATTGTTTTTTGGATGGTGAACTATGGCAAAAATTAATTTGAATGATGCAGATTTATTAACATCTACGGAAGCTGCAGAGATATGGGGTAAGAACAAAACGTATGTGCGTACGAGCTTACGCCAAAATCCGGATAAGTGGCCGGCAGGTAGTTGGCGAAAGTTCGGCCGTGAAATCATTGTCACTGTAGAAGGCATGGAAGCTGTGACCGGTGAACCCGATCCACGAAAGAAGAAGTAGAGCACACATACGTGCCCGCAGGCATTTTGGCAGGAAGAGAAGTTAGCAAGGTCCCAATGTTGTTGTGTTCCTAAAATGATATTGTTGATGGGAAAGTAAAACGAGGTCCGGTGTATGTAACTAAACAGTTGTGAGTTATGTGAAATAAGTGTGAAATGGTCTGATCGCAGTATGCCCACCTTGCCTTATTCCTTAGGATAACCATAGCATGTGACTCTCGCTTGGCACATCGTGGCAGTTTTAGGGCGTGAGTGGGTCACTATCATTGGGGATGGTGGCTTTTAATTATGGGCGGATGCTTGTGTTTCCTGGCGGTCCCTGCTATAATCAACACGTTGTATTTGCACCCTGCGACTGCAACCGCACGGACTTGGGTATCAAAGCCTAGCACCCAGTTTGGCGAGTAATCAGGGAAAACGTCCGGTTTCCGGACACGTAGGAGGTGTACTCATGTACGCAATTATTAAAACTGGCGGCAAGCAGTACAAGGTAGAACAGGGCGAACCTGTCTACGTTGAAAAGCTTGACGCTGAAGAAGGCGCCACTGTTACCTTTGACGAAGTCGTTTTCGTCGGTGGTGACAACACTTTGGTTGGTACTCCATTCGTTGATGGTGCAACCGTCACTGGTAAGGTCGAGAAGCAGGGCCGCCAGAAGAAGGTTGTTACTTACAAGTACAAGCCTAAGAAGCACCAGCACCAGAAGAAGGGCCACCGTCAGCCTTACACTAAGGTGACGATCGACGCCATTAACGTTAAGTAATTAACGTACTCTACACACGGAGGTGTAACACTCATGGAAATGCAAAACCTTGAATTCCTCTCCCACCATAAGGGGGGCGGTTCCACATCTAACGGCCGTAACTCTGCTGGTCGGCGTCTTGGTAGCAAGCGTGCCGATGGCCAGTTCGTTAAGGCTGGTAACATCTTGTACCGTCAGCGCGGTACTAAGATTCACCCAGGCACTAACGTTAGCCGTGGTGGTGACGACACGTTGTTCGCCACTAGCGACGGCATCGTGAAGTTCGAACGTCTGGGCCGCGACCGCAAGCAGGTTTCGGTTTACCCTGCTGAAGCAGCTGCCGACTAATTAGAACGATGAAGCGTCCCTTGGGGGGCGTTTTTTTTGTGCCAATTCATACGTCCTGCCATTCCTAAGCTGTTTACATCTCGGTTGGCCAAATTGGCAAGTGGCAAGAAAAATTAAGCTAACACTTTTGGACGGCCACTGTTGGTCCTGACACCGCCGTACCGCCAAAAATTTATTTGTGCGCGTGCGCTAACGTTCATCGGGACGGCTTTCTGCTACAATGGTTGTGTAATGAATTTCTCATACATAATTAATTTAGACGGGAGCAACAATTAATGGCTAAAATTGAAGAATTACGTCGGGTGATGCGTGATCAGGACCTCAAAGCAATCGTCTTAACCGACCCGGTGAATGTGTCGTATGTCAGTGACTTTAGTGGCGACGAAAGTGCGTTATTGGTGACGCTGACACAAGCATATCTGGTGACGGACTCACGGTTCATTGAGGTGGCTAAGCACGAAATACACGCGGCCACCGTGGTGGAGCATCATCACGGTCTGCTCCCAGCAGTGGGCAAGTTGGCGGACCAGGATGACGTTAAGGAGTTAGGCTTTGAAGCCGAGTATATGACGTTTGCTGATTATCAAGTCCTCGCGGGGGCCACCGCGGCCCAACTACGGGGTACCCGCCACCTGGTCGCGGGACTGCGCGAAGTGAAGTCGCCAGCGGAAGTGGCCTTGATTCAGAAGGCGGTGGACATTGCCGAAGACGGGTACCGCCACGTCCTGGCTACTATCCGTCCTGGGATGACGGAGCGCGCAGTGGCTAACGACCTCGACTTTTACATGCGGGGATTAGGCGCGTCAGGTGTGTCCTTTGACACTATCGTTGCCTCCGGTTACCGGTCGGCTTTGCCCCATGGCTTTGCGGACGACAAGGCGATTGAAGCGGGCGACGTTGTGACGTTGGACTGGGGTTGTACCTACCACGGCTACATGTCGGACCTGACGCGCACCTTTGCAATTGGTACACCTGATCCCCAGTTGGACAAGATCTACCGGTTGGTCTACCAGGCTAATCGGGGGGTGGCGGCAATGATGCGGCCCGGAGTATTAGGCAAAGACATTCAGGCCCAGGCGCACCAGCCTATTGATGCGGCGGGCTACCAGCAGAACTTTGGTCACGGGGCAGGTCATGGTATCGGGCGTGATATTCACGAGGGTCCTGGTGCCTGGGGCGTTTATATGGAAACACCGATTGTTGCTGGTAACGTGTTGACCGATGAGCCCGGAATCTACCTGCCGGGTATCGGTGGGGTGCGCATCGAAGATGATTTGCTCGTGACTGATAGTGGCGTCCAGCAGTTGTCAACACCAGCACCGGCCGAGTTGCTACACCTGGATATTTAGGACGGCAAGGGTCGGACTACGTTATTGTTGGGCGTGGCTGATTGGTGTACGTAATGGCTGTGCCGGCGACGGTTCGGGTTGGTTAACCTTGCAACCGTGCCCCGTCATTGGTATCATTGGTTGAGAATAATTAGTTGGAGGACCATGCATGATTTCTGTAAATGACTTTAAAAACGGCTTGACCATTGAGGTTGACCATGACCTGTGGCGCATCGTTGAATTTCAACACGTCAAGCCAGGCAAGGGTAGTGCTTTTGTGCGCTCAACCTTGAAAAACCTGCGGACGGGTGCCGTTCAGGAAAAGACCTTCCGTTCAACCGAAAAAGTGGAACAGGCCCAAATCGATACCAAATCCATGCAGTACCTGTACGCCGATGGCGACAGTTACTACTTCATGGATAACGATACCTATGAACAGTTAAGCCTCACTGCCGATCAGTTGGGCGACGCTTTGAAATACTTGAAGGAAAACATGATGGTCAGCATCATCATGCACGGTTCCGAAACGCTGGGTGTTGAATTGCCGAAGACCGTTGACCTTGAGGTAACTGAAACGGAACCGGGCATCCGTGGTAATACCAGTTCTGGTGGTTCCAAGCCCGCTACTTTGGAGACCGGTCTGGTTGTCCAGGTACCGTTCTTCATTAACGTTGGTGACGTGCTGACCATTAACACGACGGATGGCACGTACATTTCTCGTGCGTAACGTTTAGAAACGGGAGGTAAGCCTCATGGCTGAAAACACAAATATTGTTTTAGCAAGTCGTCCAGACAGTACGGGGACCATTGAAATTGTCCCGGAAGTACTGGAAGTAATTTTGGGCATCGCGGCGGTAAACGTGGATGGTGTCTATCAGATGCGTGGGTCGCTGGCTTCGAGCATCAATGCGTGGTTTGGCCGGGCTAACCGGGGCAAAGGGGTGACGGTCACCGTTGATGGCGACCAGGTGCACGCCGATGTCTACGTTTATCTGAACTATGGCGTGAGTGTCCCTAAAGTTGCCCTGGCGATTCAGAAAACATTACGTGAACAACTATTGTTCATGACGGATCTGGAGTTGGCCCAGGTCGACGTCCACGTTGTCGGTGTGGTGCCCGAAAAGGCGCCCGCGGTCGACAAGACGGACTTGTTTAAGGACGATGAGGAAGACGAAACAACAGAGGAAGACGATTGATGTTAACGCGTCACGCAATTCGTGAAGCTGCTTTCAAAACCCTGTTTGCGCTGGAATTGAATCCAGACGGGGACCGGGATATGACGTATAAGGCGGCTTTGCCCAAAAATGAGGTTGCCCCAGAGTACCTGTTTGACTTGGTCAATGGGGTATTGGCTAAGCGCGATGAGCTGGATGCCGCTATCAAGCCAGAACTACGGTCAGGTTGGACGATGGCCCGCCTGTCCAAGCCGGATCTAGTGTTGTTACGGCTAGGCCTGTACGAAATTAAGTTTGAAGATGACGTGCCCGATAAGGTGGCCGTCAACGAAGTGCTCGAATTAGCCAAGCAGTACAGTGATGACAGCGCCGTGAAGTTTATTAACGGGGTGTTGGGCAACTTTGTTAAGCAAGAGTAACGCCAAGCCGCCTACGCGGTGGGCGTGACAATAAAAAGGCTCGAGACGATTGCTTTTGTCCCGGGCCTTTATTACATAAACGCGAAATCTATAGGTATGGAGGGGATGCAGATGGCAACACCTGATGCGAGTGAATACTTATCAGTCAGCATGTTGAACCGGTACATTAAGCGAAAATTTGACTTTGATCCGTACTTGAAGCAGGTGTTTGTCGCGGGTGAAGTGTCTAACTTCCGGTTGCGTCCCGCCCACCAGTACTTTTCCCTGAAGGATGAGCACGCCAAGATCAGCGCCGTCATGTTTAAATCAGCCTTCCAAAAGTTGGCCTTCAAGTTGGAGGACGGCATGGCGGTGCTGGCCGTGGGGCGTGTGACCGTGTACGAGCCTTCGGGTAATTACCAGCTGACAATTGAGCGACTGGAACCCGCGGGGCAGGGGGTGCTGGCGTTGGCGTATGCACAGCTCAACGAACGGCTGCGCAAAGAGGGCCTGTACGCTATTCACGACCACACACCGTTAGTCCAGTATCCGCGTAAAGTCGCGGTGGTCACCAGTCCTAGTGGCGCGGTGATTCACGATATTATTACTACCGTGCGTCGGCGTTACCCCCAATTAGCGATTACGTTGTTTCCAGCGCAGGTGCAGGGGGATGCGGCGGCACCCGATATCGTCAGGCAGCTACAACGCGTTGACCAGTACGGCGGCTTTGACGCCGTGATCATTGGTCGTGGTGGTGGTTCACTCGAAGATTTGTGGCCGTTCAACGAGGAAGCGGTGGCGCGAGCCATCGTGGCGATGCACATACCGGTAATTTCCTCCGTGGGTCACGAAACGGACGTGACCATTGCGGATTACGCCGCCGATTATCGCGCTGCCACCCCGACGGCCGCGGCCGAATACGTGACGCCGGTGACCGCAGCGGAGGCGGGGCAAAACGTGACCAAATTGGCCCAACGCTTGGTGCGGGCCCAGTCAGCAATCCTGGCGCGCCTGCGGTACCGGCTCGACCGGGCGCGGCAAAGTGTCGTGCTCACACAACCATCAAGGTTATATGACGGGCAGATGCAAAAATTGGACTTACTGCGGTCACGTTTATTCCGCAGTTTTCCGGCGCAACTGGCCCAATTGCGCAGCCGGTTAAATTTGGCGCAAAGTCGCCTGCAGCGGTCGGGATTGGCAGCACGCATTAGTAGTAACCAGGTTACCGTAGCGAACCTCCAGCGGCGGCTAGGCGCCGCCACGCGGGCGACCGTGCAACAACGGCGACAACGGGTGGCGCAACTGGCGGCGGCTTTGGATAGCCTTAGCCCCTTACGGACACTGAGCCGGGGCTATGCCTATACGACCGACGCCCAGGGGCATGTATTACGCACCGCCCACGAATACGTGGTGGGTGCGGACGTCACGATTCACGCTGATCACGGGTCGGTGGACGCGACAATCAAGACGGTGAACATCGAGGAGGAAAAACATCATGAGTGACGAACAACAACCGAGCTTTGAAACGCAGCTGCAAGAGCTTGAGCAGATCGTCGCCACCCTGGAAAAGGGTGACGTGCCGCTGGAAAAGGCGTTGACTCAGTTTCAGCAGGGTGTGGCGTTGGCCAAGCAGCTAGACGGGACGTTAAAAGACGCCGAGACGGCGGTGGCCAAGGTAATGACTGACGATGGGGAGCTGAAGGACTTTGAACCAGAGCAAGAGGATTAAGGCGTTTGCGGACGAACACATCCCCGCGTTAACGCGGTTCATGCTGGACTATGCGCAGCAAGCCCACCAACCGCGGCTAGCGGCGGCCATGCAGTACTCGCTGGCTGCTGGGGGTAAGCGGGTACGGCCCCTGCTGGTGTACGCCGTTGCGACGACCATGGGCGTAACCGCTACGCCACTGGATCACGTGGCGGCGGCAATTGAATACGTCCACACGTATTCATTGATTCATGACGATTTACCGGCCATGGATGACGCCCAGTTGCGCCGCGGGCAACCGGCGAACCACATCCAGTTTGATGAGGCCACGGCCATCCTCGCGGGTGATGCATTACTGACGGATGCTTTTGCCTTGGTTGCGGGGGCATCGTTACCAGCGGCGGTACGCAGTGCGTTGACCGCCCAGCTGGCGGTTGGTGCTGGTTCTCGTGGCATGGTGGCGGGGCAGATGATGGACATTGCGGCCACCGGTAGTAGCACCCCATTGACGCGGGGCGAGCTGGTGCGCATGCACGCCCACAAAACGGGAGCGTTGTTACTGGCTGCGGTCCGTATGGGCGCCACGGTTGCGACAGTCAGTGATGGCGATACTGAGGCCCTGGATGACTTTGCCACGGCGTTTGGACTGGCGTTTCAAATTCGTGATGACATTAATGATGCCACGAAGTCGTCGGCGGAACTTGGTAAAACGGCGGGTCAGGATGCGGCTGCCGGTAAAAACACGTACGTTAGCCTGTTGGGCTTAGCGGGGGCCCAGGCGGCCTTGACCGAGCAGTTACAGGCGGCGCGGCGTGCGCTGGACCGCCTATCCGTTCCGGCCCCCCTATTAATCGATATTGTAGCAATGTTAGGCTAGGTGAACGTAATGAAAGAACGAGTTGACGTGCTGGCTGTAGCTCAGGGACTGTTTACTTCCCGGGAACAGGCGAAGCGCGCGATTATGGCCGGTGAGGTCTACGACCAAAATAATGAGCGGCTGGACAAAGCCGGCACCAAAATTGATGCCGATACCCAACTACACGCCAAGGGGAAGAAGTTGCCCTACGTGAGTCGGGGCGGGCTCAAGCTCGCCAAGGCCCTCAAGGTCTTTAACATTGACGTCACCGATACCACGGTGCTCGACATTGGTTCGAGTACGGGTGGCTTTACTGACGTTTGCCTTCAAAATGGGGCCAAGCAGGTCTACGCCCTGGACGTGGGGACGAACCAGTTAGTGTGGCAGTTACGCTCCGACCCGCGGGTGCACGTGATGGAACAGGTTAACTTCCGTTACTGCAAGCCTAATGATTTCCAGTATGGTCCGGTAGAATTTGCGGTGACTGACGTATCGTTTATTTCGTTGCGGCTAATTTTGCCGCCACTGCGGCCCATCTTGGTGCCGGGCGGGCACGCCGTGATGCTCATCAAGCCCCAGTTTGAGGCGGGTCCGGAAAACGTGGGTAAGCATGGCATTGTGCGTGATCGGCAGGTTCACCATGACGTGGTGACGCGGATCGTCAACTTTGCGGCAGAGAATGGTTACTCAGTTTTAGGCCTCGACTTCTCACCAATTACTGGTGGCGGTGGCAATATTGAGTTCCTCGTCCACCTGCGTAACGAGGTTAACGCGACGGACGCCCATATTGAGCCCACGGTCGATGTAGACCAGGTGATCGACGCGGCGTACGCCGAACTGAAATCCTAGCGTGGTGGTGGCGCAAGCTGCACCATTGACTGGTATAATGTACGTAAATTATTAATTCATTTGGGGGACACCGCCATGCACAAGCAAGCACGCCAGGATATCATCAAAACGATATTAAATTCGTACGCGGTCGAAACGCAGGGTCAGTTAGTTGACCTGTTGGCCGACGCGGGTGTGCAGGTCACGCAGGCGACAGTGTCGCGCGACATCAAGGACATGCAGTTGGTCAAGGTGCCAGTCGCTAACGGCCGGTACCGGTACAGCCTACCGCCCGCGCAACAAGCTTCGCCCACGGAGAAGTTGGAACGGACGCTGCGGGGTGTGTACGCTAGTATCGATGTTCTGGATAAATTCGTTAATTTGCAGTTGGTACCGGGGTCCGGGCCGGCGGTGGCGACGCTGTTAGCGGCGCAGACTGACGGGCGTATCTTTGCCATGATTCCAGCCGACGCTAGTATCCTCATTATCTGCCGGAGTGACGTGGCGGCCGAACAGCTAGCTGATACCTTGCAAGATATGGTGGGGTGAAACCATGTTACAGGAACTTTCTATTCGTGATTTTGCAATTATTGAGTCACTGGACCTGAGCTTTGAGACCGGGATGACCGCGCTTACGGGTGAAACCGGGGCGGGGAAGTCGATCATCATTGACGCGGTCTCGCTACTGGCGGGGTCGCGCGGTTCCAGCGAGTTTATTCGTACCGGTGCGGACAAAGCAACGTTGCAAGGGCAGTTCTTGGTGGGGGACAACCATAACACCATCGCTGCCCTGGCGGCTTTAGGTTTGGCGCCGGATGACGGGCAGGTTCTGCTCGAACGTGACCTAACGCGTGCGGGGCGGAGCGTGTGCCGCATTAACGGTAAGATCGTCACCACGGGCAACCTCCGCTCCGTGGGTGAAACGCTCGTGGATATTCACGGGCAAAATGAGCACCAAGAATTAAACCATCCCGAAAAGCACTTGGGGATGTTGGACCAGTATGCCGATGGGGCTGTACACGATTTGTTGCAGCAGTATCGGCACACATATCGGGACTACCAGCAATCGTTGTCAACGTTGCGTCAGAAGCAGCAAAACGAGCAGGAATGGGCCCAGCGGTTGGATATGTTAAAGTTTCAGGTCCAAGAGATCGACGCAGCCGACTTGCACAGTGGTGAAGAAGACGAGTTGGAATCCGAACGTGAGCGCTTGGCCAACTTTCAGCGCATTCAAAACGCCCTGGCCGCGGCTTACGACGTGTTTGATAATGGTGAGTACAACCCGGTGGACGCGCTGGGTGAAGCCATGCAGCAACTGGAAAGCATCGCCGATTTGGGGGACGAATACCGGTCGCTGAGCGAGACGATTAGTGATGCCTATTACTCACTACAGGACGCGCAGGCGGACCTGTCCAAAGAAATTGACGGGTTGGAGTGGGACGAAAACCGTCTCAATGAAATTGAGGAACGGTTAGCGTTGATTCAGCAGTTGAAGCGTAAGTACGGTGATTCGGTGGACGAGATTTTGGCGTACGGTCAGCGGGCTCACAAGGAATTAGCCACCATGGAAGCCACGACTTCGGACGCTGAGGGTCTTGACGGCCGCGTGCAAAAATTGTACGACCAGTTGGTTAAACTGGGCCAACAACTGACGCAGGTACGGCAGCAGGTTGCGCAAAAGTTGACCACCGCGGTGCACCAACAACTGCAGGCGTTGTACATGGCCAAGACCGTATTCAGCGTCCACTTTGCCGATCACGCTCCCGACGCGTTCACGCCTAATGGGGTTGATGTCGTCGAATTTTACATTCAGACTAACCCCGGTGAGCGAGCGCAGCCGTTGGCCCGCATCGCCAGTGGCGGTGAACTGTCGCGGATCTTGTTGGCCATTAAGACGATTTTGGCCGAGTCTGATGGCGTGACGAGCATCATCTTTGATGAAGTTGATACTGGCGTGTCTGGGCGGGTGGCGCAGGCCATTGCCAACAAGATTAGTAGTATTGCTAGCCACTCGCAGGTGCTGTGCATCACGCACCTGCCACAGGTAGCGGCGATGGCTGATCACGAGTTCAAGATTGTTAAGTCGGTCCACCATGGGCGGACGATGACCACGGTGGCTCGGTTGAGTGAGCGCGAACGCGTGGATGAGCTGGCGCGCATGTTAGCTGGGACGGCGGTAACGCAGCTCACCCGGGAGCACGCCCAGGAACTCCTGCAACTAGCGGAGCAAACGCGTAGTCAACTAGACGGGTAGCGTAAATTAGGCCCCAAACCACTATGATGAAAATGACTTTCACCGTAGTGGTTTGGGGCCTAATTGTCTTTAATGCTGGGTTGTCAGCGGTTGAACGTCCAGTGCTGGCTACTGCACCCGTTGGATATAGGTGCAGTCGCGTGGGTCGACGATGCGCACCACATTGCTGTTGAATTCCGTGAGCAGGAGGCGGTGGTGATCCAGGTGCCGCTGTAGGTGGCCCACCACGGGGCGGTCAACGGCACGCAGGCGCAGAGCGACCAGGTAGTGGTTGGTCAGGGCCTGAGCGGTGAACAACTGCACCTGGCTGGTTGGCATTGTGGGTAATGGCTGATCAAAATCAAGGTCAAAAAGTTGGTGGTACGTGTCGGCAAGGGAGTGGCCGAGCCGTTCCCAGGTGCCCATTGTTTTCATCATGTCCATAATTGTCCGCCTCCGAACGTTTGTTTGCAATTCATATTATACGAACATCCGTTCGCTTTTGCAACCCACGGGCACCAAAAATTTGGTCAGCGCTGTTGTTTTTGGCGCCAATATACGCCCAACCATGGGCGTAATGCTTGATTTATTGGGCTAAAAGCGGCACAATAGAGGCTATAATTTTATGTGTAGAATTTGGGAGGATGAGACATGAGCGAACGCGGTATGCTCATTGTGCTGTCAGGCCCGTCCGGGGTCGGTAAAGGTACTGTACGTCAAGCAATGCTGAAATCAGGTTACCGGGATTTCCATTATTCGGTGTCCATGACGACGCGGAAGATGCGCCCCGGTGAAGTTGATGGGGTCGACTATTATTTCCGCACCAAGGAACAGTTTGAAGAGGAAATCGCCAATGGTGGGATGCTGGAGTACGCACAGTACGTCGACAACTACTACGGCACGCCGCTACACTACGTTAACGAACAGCTGGATGCTGGTCAGGACGTGCTGCTAGAAATTGAGGTCAAAGGGGCAATGCAGGTCCGGGCCAAGTGCCCGGACGCCGTCTTCATCTTCCTCACGCCACCCGACCTCAACGAATTACGTCACCGGCTGGTTGGTCGCGGGACTGATGATGCCGTTACGATCCAGAAGCGGGTCAACAAAGCCGTCGACGAACTCAAAATGATGCAAAATTACGATTACGCGGTCGTGAACGACGAAGTGCCGCTGGCGGTTGACCGGATTGAGCACATTATTCAGAGTGAACACTTACGCGTTCAGCGCGTGGCCGAAAAGTATGCTAATATGATAAAGAAAGCTACCTCGGGCGATTAAAGGAGAACGAAGATATGATTGTTTACCCATCAATTGATAAGCTGCTGGCCAACGTGCCATCACGTTACTCGTTGGCCGTACTGGCTTCGAAGCGTGCACACCAGCTGGAAGCTGGTTCGTTACGGATGCTGGCTGAATACCAGTCACCACGAACTGTGGGTCAGGCCCTGGAAGAAATTGCTGCGGGTGACGTGGTGATCGATCCCGACTCCAAGTTGCTCGAGCGTGACGCCGAGCGGTTGGAACACCAGCAAGAACTGCGTGATGACGCTAATGACGATGCTGGTCACGACGAACATTAATTTAGAAGTTAATGAAGGCGACCGTGGCGCTTGCGCTGCGGTCCGGTTGGGGATGTGACGTTAGTTACATCCTTTTTTATTGCTTGACTGGCCGCCGTTTTGCGGTGGTGGTCGGCATAATCAGTACTAAGATTTGGTATAATGTGAGCATGACAAGACGAGGGGGGATCAGTGTGGCCACGGTGGCTAAAGTAGTGGTGGATGTGCCTACAATGCAAACAAATCAGCCTTACGATTACGCGATCCCCGCGGATATGGTTGACCAAGCGGTACCCGGCGTGCGGGTGGTGGTCAGCTTTGGTAAGGGCACGCGTGAAGTAATGGGTGTGATCGTAGCGACCACGGACCAGCAGGACTTTGATGGTGAATTGAAGCCCGTACTGCGGGTCCTGGATGACCACCCGATTTTAGACGCCGAGTTGCTGGCGTTATCGCGGTGGCTGGCGGACGATACCTTCGCGTTTTGGATCACCTGTTTACAGGCCATGTTGCCTAGTGCGTTGCACGCGGATACCAAGTGGCTCGCTAACGGGGCTAAGACCGTGGGAAGTCGCGGGCACGTAGCCACGGAGGACTTTATTGTGCCGCTATTGGCCCCAGATGAGTACACTACGTTAGCAGAGCAACAACGACGTAACGCCACCCGGCGAATCAAGTTGCTGACGGCCCTCGCCCAGTGGGCAGCTAGCCACGATGAACCGCGCTTACACGCCGTGGTTGGACCAGATTCCTTTGACCGGGCAACCGTCACTGCGGGGGCCAAACAGGGCTGGTTGCGCATCGAATCCCGGGAGTTTTACCGGCGGCCATACGCCCAGCTAGACGCCCAGGCGCGCACGCAACCACTGACGCCGACACCGCAACAACAACGGGCACTGGACGCACTGATTCCGGCAATCACGGCGGAGCAGGACCGGACCTTTTTGCTTGAGGGGGTCACGGGTTCGGGCAAAACGGAAGTCTACTTGCAGGCCATTGCGGCCACGTTGGCCCGGGGCCGTAACGCGTTGATGTTGATTCCCGAAATTGCGTTGACGCCGCAGATGGTCCGGAACGTAAAGGGCCGCTTTGGTGCAGACGTGGCGGTGTTGCACTCCGCGTTATCCGATGGGGAACGCTTTGACGAGTGGCGCCGCATCGAACGCGGCGAGGCCCGCGTGGTCGTGGGTGCCCGCTCGGCAGCTTTTGCCCCGCTGACCAACATTGGTTTGTTGATCATGGATGAGGAACACGAAACCAGTTATAAGCAGGATGATGCCCCGCGGTACCATGCGCGTGATGTCTTGCAGTGGCGGGGCGCTTATAACCATGCGCCCGTCCTGTTGGGATCGGCTACGCCCAGCTTGGAATCGCGGGCTCGGGCAGCCAAAGGAGTGTACACGTACCTGCTCATGCCGGAACGCGCTAATCAGCGGCCGTTACCACCCGTCCAGGTGGTAGATATGCGTTCGGCACAGTTGGACTCTGCGTCTGGTGATTTTTCGACCGTGTTACTTAACGCCTTGCGCACGCGGTTGGATCGGCACGAACAGAGTGTCTTGATGTTGAACCGGCGGGGCTTTTCTTCCTTTGTGATGTGTCGGGAGTGTGGCTACGTGGCTAAGTGTCCCAATTGCGACATTTCGCTCACGTTGCACCTCGACTCGCATACACTGCGGTGCCACTATTGTGGGCATGAGGAAGCCGTGCCCACGGTGTGCCCAAGTTGCGGGTCACGGCGCATCCGTTATTACGGCACCGGGACGGAAAAAGTTGAACAGACGTTGCACCAGATTCTGCCAGAGGCGCGAGTGCTGCGGATGGACGTTGATACGACCCGCCGCAAGGGTGGGCACGCCAAGATTCTGAAGGCGTTTGGTCAGCACCAAGCAGATATTTTGCTTGGCACCCAAATGATTGCTAAGGGTCTCGACTTCCCGGACGTCACGCTGGTTGGGGTCATCAATGCGGATACGTCATTAGGGTTACCCGATTTTCGGGCTAGTGAGCGCACCTTCCAGTTGCTGACCCAGGTCAGTGGCCGGGCCGGACGCGCCGATAAGGCGGGGGCGGTTATCGTGCAAACCTATAACCCGGACCACTACGCCATTCAGCTAGCGCGCCATCACGATTACGAGCGCTTCTTTGTCACCGAGATGGGCATTCGGCACCGTTCCGGTTACCCGCCGTACTACTTCACGTTTAAGCTGACGGTGAGTCACCCTGAAGACCGACTGGCGGCCAAAGCCATTTACCAGTTGGCTGCGGAACTCAAACAGTCATTGTCGGATCAGGCCGTAATGTTAGGCCCGACGCGCGGGGCGATTGCCCGCTTGAAGCGGCGTTATTATTATCAAATTGTGATTAAGTATAAAAAAGAACCCCAGTTGCACGAGACCCTGGAACGGTTATTAACGACCACCCAGGTTGGGAGTCGCAACGTCTTCCAGATTGCCTTTGACCGTGAACCGTTGAGCTTTGTTTAGTATTTTAGTAATAATGAAAGTTATGGAGGATTGTGCATGACATCAATCATTTTTATGGGTACCCCGCAGTTTGCAGTCCCAATCCTGCACGCGTTAGTGGAGGCGGACTATGACCTACTAGCCGTGGTGACCCAACCGGACAAGCCGGTCGGGCGTAAGCACACGTTGCACCAGTCACCGGTCAAAGTAGCGGCGACGGCACTGGGCATTCCGGTGTTTCAGCCGGCTAAACTCAGTGGCAGCCCGGAATTGGACCAACTGATCGCGTTGGCCCCTGACTTGATTGTCACTGCCGCTTACGGCCAGTTTTTGCCCACCAAGTTTTTGAACGCGGCCAAAGTTACGGCGGTCAACGTGCATGGCAGCCTGTTGCCGAAGTACCGGGGTGGGGCGCCAATTCAGTACGCCATCATCAACGGTGACGCGGAGACCGGGGTCACTATCATCCAAATGGTGAAGCAGATGGACGCCGGGGGGATGTACGCCCAGGCGGCCTTATCCTTAACGCGTGCGGACGATACCGGCACGGCATTTGACCGGCTCAGCCTTCTGGGTCGTGACTTATTGTTGCAAACTTTACCGCACATTATCGACGGGACGGCGACCTTGACGCCGCAAGATCCCGACCAGGTCACCTTTGCACCCAACATTACCAAGGACCAGGAACACCTTGACTTGACCCTACCTGCCACCCAGGTGGACCAGTGGGTGCGCGGTTTACGGCCACATGTTGGTGGTTGGGTCAGGCTCAACGGCCAGCGCGTCAAGCTGTGGGACGTCACGCCGTTAGCGGACACGACTACCCAAGCACCTGGCACCGTGGTCGCACTGGGCAAAAAGCGTCTAGTGCTGGCTGCTGGTAAGGGTACCACGTTACAGATCAACACACTGCAACCGGCGGGTAAAGCGCGGCAGCCAATTAGTGCGTACATGAACGGAACGGGACGTCAGCTGGAAGTTGGCGCACAGGTGATAACTAATGGAGAAGAATAATGTGCGCCTGCTGGCGGTAGAGGTGTTGAGTCGAGTGGGTGGCCGCGGTGGCTACTCCAACTTGACGGTTGATAGCACCATTCGGCAGGGCCACCTGGCGGACCGGGACGCGGCACTGTTGACCAACATCGTTTACGGGGTCATTCAGCACCAACTGACGTTAGACTACTACCTGGCGCCATTTGTGGGGCGCCGGGAGCTGGACCCGTGGGTGCGCCAATTGCTGCGGACCGCGGTGTACCAGATGCACTACCTGGATAAGGTGCCGGAACGGGCCATCTTCTTTGATAGCACCGAAATCGCCAAGCTGAAGGGCCACACGGGCATTGCCAAGTTCGTGACGGCCATTTTGCGTAACATTCAGCGCAAAGGGTTGCGGGACGTCAGCGCCATCCAGGATCCCGTGAAGCGGTTATCCGTGGCGGCCTCCGTACCAACGTGGCTGGTGCAAAAGTTGTTCGACCAGTGGGGTGAACTGGAAGCAACTGCCCTGTTGAACAGCATTAATTCCGCGCCGCACGCGTCGGCCCGGGTCAACCGGACCCTGACGACGCGGGAGGCGTTAGTAACGCGGTTACAGGATCGGTTCCCTGACGTGCGGCCGAGCACCCTTGCTACTAGTGGGGTGGTTGCCCCAGGTGGCCACCTCGCGGGTACGCCGGAGTTTGCGGACGGCCTGTTGACCATGCAGGACGAAAGTTCTCAGCTAGTCGCTCCCAGTTTAGCGTTACAACCGGGTGACCAGGTTTTAGACGCGTGCGCGGCTCCGGGTGGCAAAACGACGCACATTGCGGAATGGCTGGACCCCGCAGCTGGCGGGCACGTGACGGCCTTAGACTTACACCCCCACAAGGTGCGGTTGATTGAGCAAAACGCCACGCGTATGCGCCTTGCTGACCGCGTTTCGGCCCGAACGTTGGATGCGCGTCAGGCGGTGACAACGTTTGGTGAGCAATCGTTTGACAAGGTACTGGTGGACGCGCCATGTTCGGGTCTGGGGCTGATGCGCCGCAAGCCCGAGATTAAGTATGATAAAACGATTGATGACGTGCAGAACCTCGCACGCGTACAGGCCGGTATTCTGGACGCCGTGGCCCCGGCGGTCAAAGTTGGTGGCCGGTTGACCTACAGTACGTGTACAATTACTCATGAAGAGAATCAGGACGTGGTGGCAGCCTTTTTGCAGCGGCACGGCGGATTCCGTCAGGTGGCGGTACCGACTTTAGCCCCGGTGACCCATAACCACGCGGCCCCGGCCCTGCAGATTTTGCCACATGATTATGGCAGCGATGGCTTTTTCATTGCTTGCCTGGAACGCGTGGAGTAAGGAGAACAGCAAGCAATGAAATTTGCCTACCAAACGGATGTCGGTCGGGTACGGCCTAATAACCAGGACTACGTTGGCCTTTTTCATAACCACAGTCACGCGACGTTAGCTATTGTTGCCGACGGGATGGGTGGCCACCAAGGTGGGGATGTTGCCAGTGAAATGGCGGTCTCTCACATTGGCTATGCCTTTGAAAAGACCGAGAGCAGCGATGCGGAAACCGTCGTGAAATGGTTAATGTATGAACTGCAGAAGGAAAACGAGCAGATTCTCGCCCGCGGTCAGCAGTTTAAGGACTTGACCGGGATGGGCACGACCATCGTGGCTGCCCTGATGATTGGTCACCGCTTTGTGATCGCCAACATTGGCGATTCGCGCGCCTACCTGTACCGGCACGGGCGGTTGATGCAAATTACGGAGGACCATAGTCTGGTCAACGAGTTGGTTAAAAGTGGGGACCTGACCCCCGAAGAGGCCAAGAATTTTCCCCGTAAGAACGTCATTACGCGGTCGTTAGGTATCGCGCCGGATGTAGATGCCGACGTGACCATTTACGATATGGAAGCTAACGATATGCTCTTGTTGTGCTCTGATGGTCTGACTAAGACCGTGGAGGACGACCAACTGGCCGCCATTATGGGGGCGAAGGAGACGTTAGCTACCAAAGCCAAACTGTTGGTGCAAGCGGCCAATGAGGCCGGTGGTCCGGATAACGTGACCGCACTATTGATTTACAACAATGAGGGGGGTGACGGTGATGATTGAGCCAGGGATGACGCTGGACGGACGCTACCAATTGTTTAAGACCCTCGGTGAGGGTGGCATGGCGAACGTCTATTTAGCGCACGATTTAATCTTGGATCGTGACGTGGCGGTCAAGGTTCTGCGCCTAGACCTGCAAAGTGACCCGGACGCAGCGCGGCGCTTCCGGCGTGAAGCCATGGCGACTTTGGAACTATCACACCCTAACATTGTTAGTATCTATGACGTGGGTGAGTTTGAGGGCCAGCAATACCTAGTTATGGAGTACGTTGACGGTAAAAACCTCAAACAATACATTGTGGAACACTTCCCCATTCCCTACACGAAGGTTGTGGCGATGATGACCCAGGTGCTTGGTGCCATTGAAACGGCCCACGAGCACAACATCATTCACCGTGACCTCAAGCCCCAAAACATTATGGTGGATCGCGATGGTAACGTAAAAATTGCCGACTTCGGCATTGCCGTGGCGTTGTCTGAAACGGCGGTCACGCAAACCAACTCGCTGTTGGGCTCCGTGCACTATATGTCACCAGAGCAAGCGCGCGGTTCGCTCCCCACCAAGCAGAGTGATATCTACTCCCTAGGTGTGATTTTGTACGAAATGTTGACGGGTTCAGTGCCGTTTGAAGGCGACTCGGCCGTCACCATTGCGTTGAAACACTTTCAGGAAGACATTCCGTTTGTTCGTGATTTTGACCCCCGAATCCCCCAGGCACTGGAAAACGTGGTGCTGAAGGCGACGGCTAAGGATCCGCAACAGCGCTACCCGAGCGCCGCGGCCATGGCTAGTGACCTGGCCACGTCATTGGATGCGAGTCGGGCCAACGAGCCACGGTTCGTGCCTGAAGGTAACAACGATAGTTTAGCGGCGACGAAGCGTATCGATCCGGCGGTGAAGTCGGCTGCCATTGCGGCAGCTGCTGCGGCCGGTGATCAGGAAGACCATCCATCGCGGGAAGATGCGGACAAAAAAGCGGACCAGCAGCCCACAAAAAAACGTCATCCACGGCGTCGGCGGGCGCTGATTATTGGTGGCTTAGCCGTGGTGTTGATTGCCCTAATTGCGGGGATGATCGCGGTCTTTGGCAAGGGTGATGCCACGGTACCCGACGTCACGGATGAGACCGTGGCCGTTGCCACCAACAAGCTACAAGCAGCCCACTTGAAGATTGGGGATACTAAGTATCAGGCGTCTAGTTCTGTGACTAAGGGGCACGTCATATTGACGGACCCCACTAAGGGCAGTAGCGTCAAGGAAGATTCATCCGTGAACCTGGTCATCAGTAAGGGTTCATCCCGATTTACCGTACGCGACTACAAGGGTGACAGCTACGACGAAGTACGTGACGACCTCAAGCGGGCCGGCTTTACGGTGGTGAAGAAGGTCAAGTCGAGTTCCAAGGCTACTGGCACTATCCTGAAACAGGATCTTGCTGCCGGGACCAAGGTGAACCCGAAGAAGACCACCATCACTTTGACCGTGGCCAAGAAGACCCGGTTGGTGAAAATCCCTAACTTTGTGGGTAAGAATCTCAGTACTGCGGAAGCGTGGGCCGCTGACCATGACATCATGCTCAGCCAAAATGACGATGATACTGGCAGCATGGCATACGGACGTATTACGTCGCAGGGTATTGAGGCCGGCGAAAAGGTTAAGCGGGGCAGCACACTGACGGTATACGTCAGTGTTGGGCGTAGCAGTACGCAGACCACAACTACCACCCAGCCGGATGAGCATAATCATAACAATGAGAGCAAAGAAAGCAGCAGTAGTAGCTCGTCGACGAAGAGTAGTAGCAGTAGTTCCTCGTCGTCGACGCAACGAGCGGCCAGCTCATCGACCCCGGCGGTTGCGCCAAGCGCTCAGAGTTCAAGTACTGCTTCCTCGGCGCAGACGGCCAGTTCCAACAACAGTAGTAACTAGTCGTTAAAGTTGATCGTTACTTTTGGAGGTAATTTTTGCAGGGACAAGTCATTCAGCTGCTCAGCGGCTATTACGATATTGCGGTGGGCGACCAGGTCATTAGGACGCGGGCGGCCGGCAATTTACGGCAGAAGAAGGTTTCTCCAATTGCAGGAGATTTTGTGGAGTTCACTCCGGCGCCGGATAACGGCGAGCTGGGCTACCTCACGCGCGTGTTACCACGGCGGAACGCGTTGGTGCGGCCACCCGTGGCCAATGTGGATCAGGCCATGGTAATTACGGCTGCGGCTGAACCGACCTTTGCGACGAACTTGCTGGACCGGTTCCTGGTGTACTTAGCCGGGCAACGGATTGCAGGCGTGATTACGGTTACCAAGACGGATTTGTTGGATGACACGGCGTTTGCGCGTTTGCAAGCAGTGATGAACGGTTACGAGCGCATTGGTTATCAGGTTCACTTACCCCGCCAGCCGTTTGGTGCGGCTGATCTCGAAGCGTTAAGGTCGGTCCTGAATGGACGTCTGACCATCTTTACGGGCCAGACCGGCGCTGGCAAGTCGACCCTGTTGAATCACCTCGTACCAGACCTGTCGTTAGCGACGGCGGCAATTTCCAAGAGTTTGAATCGCGGCAAGCACACGACCCGCAAGACGACCCTGTATCGGGCGTATGGTGGGTTGGTGGCGGACACGCCAGGTTTTTCCTCGTTAGAACTGTTGGATGTGGAAACGGACGCGTTGCGGGACCGTTTCCCGGAATTTGTGGCGGTTGCCGGTGACTGCAAGTTTCGTGGCTGTCAGCATTTGCAGGAGCCGCACTGCGCGGTTAAGGCCGCGGTGGCGGCTGGGCAGATCATGCAAAGTCGTTATGATAATTATTGCCAGTTCCACGCCGAGCTAGCGGCGCGGAAGCCGGTGTATGATAAGAAAAAAAGGTAGAGAGCGTAACCCCGCGGTTAAAAGCGGAAGCGTAAGGCGCTTGCCCGCAAAGGCCGGTTTTAGCCTTTGGGGGCGAGTGGTTTACGCGCTAGCTTTTGTGGGGTGGAGCTCGTTTTGGATAGAGAGAGCGTAACCCCACGGTTAAAAGCGGAAGCGTAAGGCGCTTGCCCGCAAAGGCCGGTTTTAGCCTTTGGGGGCGAGTGGTTTACGCGCTAGCTTTTGTGGGGTGGAGCTCGTTTTGGATAGAGAGAGCGTAACCCCACGGTTAAAAGCGGAAGCGTAAGGCGCTTGCCCGCAAAGGCCGGTTTTAGCCTTTGGGGGCGAGTGGTTTACGCGCTAGCTTTTGTGGGGTGGAGCTCGTTTTGGATAGAGAGCGTAACCCTGCGGTTAAAAGCGGCAGCGGCGTCCTCACCAACACGGCGGCGAGATGATGGGTGAAGCCCTTTCAACTACGCCGCCATTTGTGTATGATGAGTATAATAAATCTTGATTGGAAACGGGAGTTGATTGTTATGCAACTTGCACCATCAATTTTAAGCGCGGATTTTGGCCATTTGGCGCGGGCCGTCGATGCGGTCGAAAAGGCGGGCGCGGACCGCATACATATTGACGTGATGGACGGCCGCTTTGTGCCCAACCTGAGTTTTGGCCCGCAAATTGTCTCGGTCTTGCGGCAAGAAACTACCTTGCCCCTCGAAGTACACTTGATGGTGCAGCACCCTGAAGAATGGGTCAGCACCTTTGCCGACGCGGGGGCGGACATGTTGCTGGTGCACCTCGAAGCCACGCCGCACATTCACCGGGCGTTATCGTTGATCAAACAAACGGGGATGGATCCGGGCGTTGTGATCAACCCGGGCACC
The DNA here is from genome assembly GCF_001436135.1 of Lacticaseibacillus thailandensis DSM 22698 = JCM 13996. Taxonomy (NCBI): domain Bacteria; kingdom Bacillati; phylum Bacillota; class Bacilli; order Lactobacillales; family Lactobacillaceae; genus Lacticaseibacillus; species Lacticaseibacillus thailandensis. The sequence continues at coordinate 589,931 of NZ_AYZK01000001.1, read as the reverse complement.
TCGGTCGATGCAATTGACATGGTGTTGCCCATCGTTAAACAGGTGCTGGTGATGACCGTTGACCCTGGCTTTGGCGGGCAGGAGTTTATCCCCGAAATGCTGGAAAAGACCGACGAGCTGGCCACGATTCGTGACCGTGATGAATCGTTGAACTTCGGCATCGAGATCGATGGCGGCGTTAACCCGGGAACCATTAAGTTGGCCGCCAAGCACGGGGTGGATATCGCCGTAGCGGGGTCAGCCGTTTACAATGGTGGTAACCCTGCGGATAACCTACACCACCTGCAAAAGTTGGCGGCGGAGGCTGAATAATGCGGTTAAACTTCATGGCTGGTGGCCCCCGGGCGTTGTTGCCGACGGACTGGACGCAAGTACCCGGTCAATGGGTGGCCATTGACCGTGGTACGCTCACGTTATTGGACGCTGGCATGCGGCCAGCATACGTGGTGGGTGACTTTGATTCACTCACCGCAGCGGAGTTTACCCGGGTCAAAACCGCCATGGGCACAGTGGAGCGGCACCAACCGGAAAAAGATGATACGGATACCCAGTTGGCACTCCAGCATGGCTTGATGGTCATGCACGCAGACGAGGTGTTCCTTTACGGTGCAACTGGTGGCCGGTTGGATCACGCATTGGCGAATTATTGGTTGCCGACCGAGCGACGTTTTCGTCCGTTTATTCGGCGTATGCATCTGATCGACCGGGATAACTACGTCCAGTACCTGGATGGTGGGCAACCGTTGACGGTCTTGCCGCGGACCGGGTACCGGTATGTGGGCGTAGCCAGTTTGACGGCGGTACGCGATCTGAACATTACCGGGGCCAAGTACCAGCTGGCCCACTATGATGGTGATAGTCCGGTCAGCTTTGCCTCCAACGAATTTGTGGGGGCTGCGCCCATGACCGTGCAGTGTGCGCGTGGGGTGGTGGCCATTATTTATAGCCGCGATCACCACGGACAGCAAGTTGATAATTAGTTAAGTAGACAAGAATGGCCCTGACGACGGGATGTCGTCAGGGCCATTGTGTTGTGCAAAGTTGTGTTTGTTTTGGCGACCGCGAGTTAGCGGACTGCGCCTCTAGGCTAGTCTACTCGCTACGCAACAAAAAAAGCGCCGCTTTCGCAGCACCTTCATCGTTGGTTTTATACGCGAGTCACTTTTCCAGACTTCAGGGCGCGAGCAGAAACCCACACACGCTTTGGCTTGCCGTCAACCAGAATGCGTACCTTCTGCAGGTTTGCTTTCCAGGAGCGACGAGAACTGTTCAGCGCGTGTGAGCGCTTGTTGCCGAACTGGGTGTGACGGCCGGTAATTACATCAACTGCCAAAGTATGACCTCCTTGCTTCATCGGACGTCTGCCCGATTTATTCACAAAAATTAGGTTATCATAGCGGGGCGGGCATTGCAAGGGTTTTGTAAAGTAATAATCATTGACACCTGCAAACTTTCCTTAGTTACTGGGCTATGCTAAAATCTATGCAACGGACTAATGGTCCTAGTGGGCCCATTCTAGGTACCCACTAATTATGAACCAGCTCATTGAGGAGGCAAATCATGGCGGTTAAGATTAAGACCAAGTACGGCGTTATCGACATTGACAATGCCGTTATCGCGACGGTTGTCGGCGGTGCAGCTACCGAGATTTTTGGGGTGGTGGGCATGGCCAGCAAGAACCAGATTCGGGACAACCTGAACGAAATTCTCAACCGGGAGAACTATTCCCGTGGGGTGGTCGTTCGCCAGGAGGATAATGGGGTGACCATTGAGGTCAACATTATCGTTGGTTATGGTACTAAGATTTCTGAGGTCTGCCGCAACGTGCAGGACAAAGTAAAGTACAATTTGGAGAGCATGCTTGGCCTCACCGCGCACGCCGTCACGGTTATCGTGCAGGGCGTCCGGGTAATTGGCGAAGACTAACAGCACCGACGCCGCCGTCAGTGCGCTTTTTGCGTTGGCCGGCGTTTGTTGCTATATGACCCCCAAACATGTGGGGGCCCTTTTAGGGAGGAACTATTTGTGACAGTCACGGAAATTTCTGCAACCGAATTTCAAAACATGATTCGTGCCGCAGCGCACCGGATCAATAAAAATGCACAGTTCGTTAACTCGTTAAATGTATTTCCCGTTCCTGATGGGGATACCGGGACGAACATGAACCTGACGTTCCAAAGCGGGGCGAAGGCCGTCCTGGAAAGTGACGATACGTCCGTGGGAGCCCTTGCGCAGCATTTGGGTAAGGGGCTCTTGATGGGCGCCAGGGGTAACTCGGGGGTTATTAGCTCGCAGTTGTTCCGCGGTTTTGCGAAGAGCGTTGCTCACAAGTCGACGCTCAATGCCCAGGATCTGGCTGATGCTTTTGCTGGTGGGGTCGAGACGGCCTATAACGCCGTCATGAAGCCTGTTGAAGGGACGATTCTCACCGTGGCCCGCAAAGCAGCCAAGGCGGGGTTGAAGTCTGCCAAGACTACCACCGATACATTGGAAGTCATGACGAGCGTGGTCGATGCAGCCAAAGTTGCACTGAAAAAGACGCCCGACCAGCTCCCCGTTTTAAAGCAGGTGGGGGTCGTTGATTCTGGTGGCCAGGGACTGACCTTCTTGTACGAAGGGTTCCGTGCCGGACTGGCAGGTGAACAGGCGGATGAAAATTACGTGCCTGATGATAACGAAATGTCGGAGATGGTCAATGCGGTTGATGCGCAAACCCAACTGAACCCCGATGACATCGTCTACGGCTACTGTACCGAGATGATGGTGGGCTTGGGCCAAAACGGTGCCACCAAAAAGTTTGATTATGATGCATTCCGCAACTACTTGGCTGATTACGGTGATTCCCTGTTGGTAATTGCCGATGACGAAGTGGTCAAGGTGCATGTCCACACTGAGCACCCCGGGGCAGTGTTCCGTTATGGTGCGCAGTTTGGTAGTTTGGATAAAATCAAGATCGATAACATGCGCCTGCAGCACCAAAGCATTATTGAACGTGATAATGCGGAGGCGGAAGCAGCCAAGCCGCTGGCCGACTTTGGGGTGGTGGCCATTGCTTCTGGGGACGGACTCGCCAAATTGTTCAAGAGTCTTGGAGTTACGTACGTGCTGTCCGGTGGGCAGACGATGAACCCAAGTACCAACGACATCTTGGAAGCCATTAAGCAGGCCCACGCTAAGCGCGTAATCGTATTGCCTAACAATGGGAACATCTTCATGGCTGCCGATGCGGCCGCGAAGGAAGCCAGTGTGGATGTGGCCGTCGTAAAGAGTAAGACGGTCAACCAGGGCCTGACCTCCTTGCTGGAATATAACCCGGAGCGGAGCCTCGCTGAGAACGCCGCGGCGATGACCGAAGCGCTCGGCAACGTGGTTAGTGGTGAAATTACCCAGTCGATTCGTGATAGCAATATTGGGGGCTTGGCAATTCACAACGGAGATTGGATCGGCCTCATTGATGGTGACATCAAGGTGGATGGGCAGGACCGGCAACAGACGACGGTTGATACGATTGAAGCCATGCTTGACGAAGATGCTGAGATCATCACGTTGATTGTCGGCACCGAAGGATCAGAAGCGGAGGCTGAGGCGATTGAAGCAGCGATTTTAAACGCGCACGATGACCTTGAAGTGGAGATCCACGACGGGGGCCAGCCGCTGTACCCATACTTGATTTCCGTCGAGTAGCAGGACTAGCACCAGCCATTTTTTGATGATAACACCCTATTGCCACGCTGGCAGTAGGTAAGAAAGGAGGCGTTGACCATGCCACTTAGCGATACGGTCGGAGTTCTGCCTGGTGTTGGCCCTAAACGGGTCGCGGCCCTGGCGGATCTCGGTATCGTCACGGTCGGCGACCTGCTTTTTTATTTTCCCTTTCGTTATGACGATCTGCAGGAGCGGGACCTCGCAACCGCGGTGGACGGTGAAAAGCTGACGGTCAAAGGAACGGTGGTCACGGATCCCGTTATTGCACGGTTTGGTCCCCATAAGGTGCGGGTGACCATTCGGCTCCAGGTCGACCGGACCGTGATCCTGGTGTCTTTTTTCAACCAACCCTGGTTGAAGGATCGGTTCCATCGGGGACAGGAAGCGGCTATTTATGGTAAGTGGAATGCGGGTCGGAACGCCTTAACGGCCATGCGGCTAGTGGCCACGCAGGACCAGGATGCGCCCTCAATGGCCGCCATTTACCCGTTGAGTCAGTCGGTGCACCAGAAATTTTTGGTGAGCGCCATTAAAACGGCGTTTGATCACTACGCGGACGAGATTCATTCGGTGGTACCCGAGCAATACCGTCAGCGGTTGCAGTTACTGACGGACCGGGAACTGGTGCGGCAAATGCACTTTCCCGCCAACCCGGCGGAGGCGACCGCAGCACGACGCTCCGCCATTTTTCGGGAATTTTTCCTGTTTGAGGCGCAATTACAGGCCATTAAGCAGCGCGATACGGCGCAGGTTAACGGCTTACGCATTCCGTTTGATAACCAGCGGGTGCGGGCCTTCATCCGTACCTTGCCGTTTACTTTGACGAACGCGCAAAAACGGGTGGTCAACGAAATTTGCGCGGATATGCGGAGTACGAAGCATATGAACCGGCTTTTGCAGGGGGACGTTGGTAGTGGGAAAACCATCGTTGCGGCGATCTGTATGTACGCGGCGGTGACGGCCCATTTTCAAGCCGCCTTAATGGTCCCTACGGAAGTGTTGGCGGAACAACATTACGCCAAGTTGAGTCGCCTGTTTGCCCCACAGCACGTGAGTGTGGCGTTGCTAACGGGGGCCACCAGTGCGGCCGACCGGAAGGACATTCTGGCCCGATTGCGGTCTGGCGCCCTGGACATTGTGATTGGGACGCACGCCCTGATTCAAAAAGGGGTGGACTTCAACGCTCTTGGTTTCGCCATTATTGACGAGCAGCACCGTTTTGGGGTGAAGCAACGGGAAATTTTGCGGGCTAAGGGACTCAAACCAGACGTGTTATCGATGACTGCCACGCCCATTCCGCGGACACTCGCCATCACGGCGTACGGTGAGATGGACGTGTCAACGATTGACGAAATGCCCGCCGGCCGACTACCGGTTAAAACGCTGTGGTTGCACAAGCAGCAACAGCCACGGGCGGTCCGCATGGTCGCGGCTGCGGTCGCGGCTGGTGGCCAGGCGTTCGTCATCACGCCGTTGATTGCAGAATCCGAAGCGGTGGACCTCAAGAACGCCGAAGCGGTGTACGCGGATATGCAGCAGACCTTTGCGGGTAAAGCCACGGTCGCCTTACTGCATGGGCAAATGAAACCGGACGAAAAGGACACGATCATGCGCGACTTTGCGTCGGGCAAGACCGCCGTGCTCGTGTCCACGACTGTCATTGAAGTCGGTGTGGACGTTCCCAACGCCACGATGATGCTGATTCTGGACGCGGACCGGTTCGGCTTGGCACAATTGCACCAGTTACGCGGGCGGGTCGGCCGTGGTGATAAACAGGCGACCTGTATCCTGGTGGCCGACCCCAAGAACGATACCGGGGTGAGCCGGATGGAGACGATGGTGGCCACCAATGACGGGTTCAAAGTAGCACAGCGGGACCTTGAACTGCGGGGCCAAGGTGATATCTTTGGTGCTAAGCAGTCGGGGTTACCTGACTTTCGGTTGGGGGACCCCGTGGGTGACTTCAACATTTTGGATACGGCTAATAAGGTCGCGGCCGCGATTTTTGCCGCCGATCCAGACTTACAGGCGCCCGCAAACGTGACGCTGGCCACATATGTGCACAGGCGTTTGGCCCAAGCCGAGAGCCTTAATTAGGAGGATAATTCGATGAAAATTGCTGTTGACGCAATGGGCGGTGACAACGCCCCTGACGTAGTCGTTGCGGGTGTCGAACGGGCCCGGGACGAAGATTCGCAGCTGGAATTTTTGCTGTTTGGTGACGAGGCGCGGGTGCGTCCCCTGATCCAAAACGACGAGCGCATCACCCTGGTGCCGACCACGGAGGAAATTTCCGGTAACGAGGCACCAGTGCAGGCCATCCGGCGCAAAAAGGATGCGTCCATGGTGCGGGCCGCGCGGGCAGTCAAAGACGGCGAGGCGGACGCTTTGTTGTCCCTGGGGAGCACGGGAGCGCTGTTAGCCGCGGGACTGTTTATCGTTGGGCGTATTAAGGGCGTTGACCGGCCGGGGCTCATGCCGACTTTGCCGGCAGCTACTAACGATCATGGCTTCGTGATGCTGGATGTCGGCGCCAATGCGGATAACCGCCCGGTACACCTATACCAGTACGCGGTTATGGGGAATTTCTACGCGAAGGATGTGCGCGGAATCCCTAACCCGCGGGTCGGATTGCTCAACAACGGCACCGAGCCCCACAAGGGTGATGAGTTGCACCAGGCGGCTTACCAGTTGTTGACGGAAGCGTCCGGGCTAAACTTTGTCGGTAACGTGGAAGCCACGGGCCTGTTGGACGGCGTGGCCGACGTGGTCGTGACTGACGGTTTTACGGGCAATGCGGCCCTCAAAGCGGTTGAGGGGACGGCCCACACGCTGTTGCACGCGCTCAAGGACACCATCATGAATAGTGGGGTCAAGGGCAAAGTGGGTGGTTTGTTGCTCCGAAACGAGATCCGCGGGGTTGCGGACAAGTTTGACGCTTCACGGTATGGTGGTGCGGTACTACTCGGCCTCCAGGCGCCGGTGGTGAAGGCACATGGGGCAGCGGACGTCCGGACGGTGTACTACACCATCAAGCAGGTGGCAGACATGGTTTCTAAGCAGACCATTACGAAGTTTGTGCAGTATTTTGATGCGCACAAAATTGCAGTGCCCGAAGAGAAGTAATTTCGGCGTTGTCGTGGAAAAGTTATGGACATCCGGGAATTTTTAGAATATAGTGGTTCGGTAATTAGTGAGGAGGTTTACCGTGAGCGAACAAGAAATTTTTGACCAGATCTCATCGTTATTGCAGGACCACTTTCAGTTACAGCCGGGTACTATTACCCGTGACTTAAACTTTAAGCGCGACCTGGATGCCGATTCAATTGACATCGTGGAGTTTGTCTTGGAGTTAGAAGATACGTTTAACGCCGAGATTCCGGATGAGGACGCTGAGCAAATCCAGACGGTCGGGGATGCGGTCGATTACATCGCCGCGCACCAGTCGGATAAATAAATTAAGCATGCAATCAATGGCCGGATTCTTTGGAATCCGGCCATCTTTTTTGCCTAGACCTGGTGGAGTTGCGACAGCGCGTCCGCAACCTTTTAGTTACGGGTGATATTTAGTATAATGAGAAACAGTATTGGAGGAGGCAACGTATGGTCGCGATAGAGTTTACGCGTGAATTACATAGTCGTTTTGGCATCGATTTTGATCACGTTGAGATCCTTGAGGAGGCGTTTACCCACTCAAGTTATGCTAATGAGCACCGTGAATTAGGGGTGCACGACAACGAACGGTTAGAGTTTCTTGGTGATGCCGTGTTGGAACTGACCGTGTCGGAGTACCTGTTCAAAAAGTACCCCGATGTGCCCGAAGGTAAGTTGACCCGGATGCGGGCTGCAGCGGTACAGACCCGGAGCTTTGCGCGTTTTTCCCGTGAGGCCCACTTTGACCGTTACATCCGCCTGGGGCACGGTGAGGAAAACGCCGGTGCGCGGCAGCGGGATACCTTGCTTGAAGATTTATTTGAGGCCTTTTGTGGCGCGTTGTTTTTGGATCAAGGACGCCAAGCCGTAATCAAGTTTTGTGAGCAAATTATCTGGCCACACATCGACGCGGGCGAGTTTGAGGATACGCGGGACTTCAAGACCAAGTTGCAAGAACGCCTGCAGCGTGGTGGTGATGTCGATATCGAGTATAACCTCTTATCCGAAGAGGATGCAGCAAATAATCAACGCTTGTTTACCGTGGCCGTCACTGCTGACGGACGCGAGTTGGGCCGGGGAACGGGTACCAGCAAGAAGCATGCGGAACAAGATGCGGCCCACCGCGCGTTAGCAACCTTAGCGTAGCGTTAGGTTGGCCCGAGGAGTAGTTGGATGTACCTGCAGGAACTGACAATCAATGGTTTTAAATCATTTGCGGATAAAACCCAAATTAAATTTGATCCCGGGTTGACCGGGGTCGTGGGCCCCAATGGTAGTGGTAAGAGTAACATTACGGAAGCCATTCGCTGGGTGCTCGGGGAGCAAAGTGCCAAGAGCCTGCGTGGTGAGCGCATGGGTGACGTCATCTTTGCCGGCACCGACACGCGCCCGGCACTGAACCGGGCGGAAGTAACGATGGTCTTCAATAACGACGACGGGTACCTGGAGCAACAACCAAGCCAGGTCAGTGTGACCCGGCGCCTTTTCCGTAATGGTGACAGTGAATTCTTATTGAACAACCAGCAAGTGCGGCTCAAAGATATCGTGACCTTGTTCATGGATAGTGGACTGGGGCGCGACTCTTTTGCGTTCATTTCCCAAGGGCGGGTTGAAGCAATCTTTAACAGCAAACCCGAAGACCGGCGCGGCATCTTTGAAGAGGCTGCCGGGGTACTGAAGTACAAGAACCAGAAGGCCAAGGCCCAGGCTCAACTGGACGAAACCGACGATAACCTGGACCGGGTGCACGATATTGTGCATGAACTTGCGGTACGGCTGGAACCCCTCGCGGAACAGAGTTCCATGGCGCGGGAGTACCAGCGCCAGTCCACAGAGTACGCGCAGTTACACCAGCAGTTACTGGCACGGCAGGTGCAAAGCATGGTCGCCCAGCAACGGGAAGTGCAAACCGCGGCTAAGGCCACTAAGCGGCGCATTGAGGAACTGAACGGCAAGATTAAGGGCTTGGAAGCTGATTCGGATCGCCGAACCAAAGCAGCGGCGGACCTCGATCATCAGTTGGCCCAGGTCAACGACGACCTGCTCGCAAAGTCCATGAAGCAGCAAAGCCTTAATGGTGAAGAGGACGTCAGCAACGAGCGGGTGCAAAATGCCACGTCACGATTGGCCGATCTGCGGGAACGACTGGCGCAAGCCCAAGCGGACCAACAGGACGCCCAGCAACACCTCCAGGACGTGAAGCAGCAGCAAGACGAGCTGGCGCAGGCTATTAAGACGACCCGGGCGCAGTTGCGGACTGTAGAACAAGCCGCCAGCACGCCGGCGGAGCTCAATGCTCAGCTGGAGACAACGCAACAAAATTACATTGATACGTTGCAGCAACAAGCCAATAACCGTAATGCAATTGCGGCGCTATCCAAAGAGGCTCAGTTGGCAGCGAGCCAACAAGCGGCGACCCAAAGCCGGTTGGCAGAGTTGAATGCGCAAATCAAGCAGTTGACCGCCAAGCAGGAAACTGCGGATGCCGCCCTCAAAGCAGCCCAGGCCGAGCAGAATCAGGCTACAGCCGCGGTGCGGGCAGCGGAAACCGCACTCAGTGATGATCAGGAACAATATCAGCGCCTTAACCAGCAACTAATGGAGCACAGTCAGGCGTATACCCAGGCCAGCGCGCGCTACAAAACGCTCAAGGAACTGAACGATGACTACGCGGGCTTTTATTCCGGGGTGCGGACGGTGTTGAAGAATAAGGGCAAGTTACCCGGGGTCGTTGGGGCCGTGGCGGAACTGCTCAAAATTCCTGAACGGTACCAGGTCGCCTTTGATCAGGCCATTGGGGGCAGTTTGCAGGCAATCGTGACGGCGAATCAAGGTGCCGCCAAGCGCGCCATTAGCTTTTTGAAGCAACGGCGCGCCGGGCGGGCGACTTTCCTGCCGGCGGATGTGATTCGCCCGCGTAGCCTACCGCAAAGTATTCGCAATCAGGTGGCTGGGCAACGAGGTTTTATTGGTGTGGGTATCGACCTGGTTGGCTTCGATCAGCATTTAACCAACGTGATTGCCAGCTTAATTGGCACGCTAATTGTGGTCGACAACCTGGATAATGCGGTGCCCATTGCCAACAGCTTGCACCACCGTTACCGGCTGGTGACCCTCGACGGGGATATCCTTAATGCTGGTGGTTCGATGTCAGGTGGGGCGCAACACAGGGGGAGTAGTTCGCCGCTAGCGCGCACACAGGAAGCACAGCGGCTACACAAGCAGTTAGCGGCAATGGCTACCAAACTGGATGAAGAACGTGCAACCTTGGCTCAACTTGAGCAGCAAAGCACCGCGGCAGACGCCACGTTACGTGCTGCTAGTGATCACCTCACGACAATGCGCGACCAGACCCACAGTGCGCAGGCAGACAGTCAGCTAGTGGCGCAGCAGGTTACGCAGCTGCGGCAACAGGTGGCGGCGCTGCGGGTCAACCTCCCGCAGGATGAGGATGATTACGCGCACCGTCAAGCCGAGTTGACGGCACAGGGTGACACTATTCAGCAGCACTTGGCCGAGCTGCAACAAACCATGACGGATCTGCGTGCCGCTTTGGCGGATCAAAACAGCCGGGCGGCCGATCACCAAGAGCGGCTGACGCAACTCAAAACGGCACTGGCCGTCAAGCAGGAAGCTGCGAAGACCGCTGCTGCCCAGTTAGCGCAGTGGCAGGAGGCAGAACGCACGGCCGTAACGACCGCTAACCGTCTGGAGCAACGCATCGCCGCCATTGAAAAGGCCGCGAATGAAACTGCACAGGAAAAGGAACAACGTGGGGCCACGCTGGCGCAACTGGCACGTGACATTCAGCAACTGCAAGAACAACAGGCTAAGTTAAACCAACAGAAAGCTACGGCCCGGACCGAATTGAGTCGGGTTTCCGCCAGCATCACGACGGCGTACAATGAGCGGCAGGAAGTCATGGCCACCAGTGAGACCCAGTCGGTCCAGCTTAACCAGTTGAAGATGCACCTGGATACCGCATTATCCACGTTAAGCGAAGAGTATCAGACCACGTACGAGGCGGCTATTGCGGCCGTGCCGGCGGATCCGGTGGGAATTCCTGAACTGCAAAGTCAGCTGAAACTATTGAAACGGGGCTTAGACGAACTGGGGCCCGTCAACATGAACGCCATCGACGAGTACCAGGAGGTCAAGGAACGTTATGACTTCCTCACGGCGCAACAGAATGACCTAGAAGACGCCAAAGCACAGTTATTGAACACCATGGGTGAGCTGGACAAAGAGGTTCAGGAACGCTTTACCGCGGTGTTTGAAGCGACGAGTACGGCGTTCAGTGAGATCTTCCCGCAGATGTTTGGCGGTGGACATGCTGAATTGCAACTGACGGACCCGGAACACCTGTTAACGACGGGCATCGAAATCGTGGCCCAGCCGCCGGGGAAGAACCATACGCGGTTGTCGTTGCTGTCCGGTGGTGAGCGGGCGTTGACCGCCATCACGTTATTGTTTGCCATCATCAAGGTCCGGCCGGTACCGTTTTCTGTGCTGGATGAGGTTGAGGCTAGTTTGGATGAAGCTAACGTGGACCGCTTTGGCGATTTCTTACGGCATTACTCGAGTAACACCCAGTTTATCGTTATTACCCACCGGCGTGGGACCATGGCGGCTGCTGACATCCTTTACGGGGTGACCATGCAGGAGTCAGGCGTATCCCGGATGGTTTCAGTGAGCCTGGATGATGCGGCGGCGGCCGTTGGTGCTGAGCATCAGGCCGGTTAGGTTCCTGTGCGTACGGATGGATGCGCAAGTGTGAGTAGGCCGGAAGCAAAGGAGTGTGTGTGATGGGATTATTTGATCGAATTAAGGCCGCTTTTTCCGGCAAGGAAGAAACTGCCGAAACGGCGAAGTATGATGAAGCGCTCACCAAGAGCCGGCAAAGCTTTGGTGACCGGCTAAACGCGCTGTTCGCAAATTTTCGGACGGTGGACGAAGATTTCTTTGATGACCTCGAGGATACGCTAATTGAGGCGGACGTCGGCTTTGACACCGCGGTGCGCCTAACGGATGAACTTCGCGAAGAAGTGAAGTTAAAGAATGCGCGTGATCCCAAACTGGTTGTGCAGGTCATTGTGCAGAAGCTGGTTGACCTGTACGACGAGGCTGGTGTGGACGAGGATAACAGTCTCCACTTTGCCCCTGAGGGCCAGGGCCCGACCGTGTTCTTATTCGTCGGCGTGAACGGGGCCGGCAAAACGACTACCATTGGTAAGTTAGCGAACCGGCTACAACGGGAGGGTCACTCCGTCCTTTTGGCGGCGGGTGACACCTTTCGGGCTGGCGCCATCGAACAGTTACAGGTTTGGGGCGAGCGTGACCACGTGCCGGTGGTAGCTGGCCCAGCAGGCGGTGATCCGTCGGCCGTCGTCTTTGACGCGGTGAAGAAGGCCAAGGACGAAAACTTTGACGTCCTGATTGTGGATACCGCCGGGCGGTTGCAGAACAAAGTCAACTTGATGACCGAGCTAGCCAAAATGAAGCGGGTCATTCAGCGCGAATTACCCGACGCACCGCAGGAAGTTTTGCTGGTGGTCGACGCTACGACGGGACAAAACGCCTTGTCCCAAGCCAAACAGTTTAACAAGACGACCGACATGACGGGGATTGTACTGACCAAACTCGATGGTTCCGGTAAGGGTGGCATCGTGTTGGCGGTACGGAACGAGTTGCACGTACCCGTTAAGCTTGTTGGCCTCGGTGAAGGTATGGATGACCTCGCTGACTTTGACCCTACGAAGTTTGTTTACGGACTGTTTAAGGGCTTGATTGACGCGCCACCGGCAGACGAGACGGCGGCGACGGATCAGGTAGAAGGTAAGTGAGGTAGAAAAATGAGTTGGCGGGATCAGTTTGACCCGAAGTTAGTGGCGTTGGTGGACCAGGTGGATGCGCAAATTGCACCCCGGTTGGCGGCCATTGATGACCAAATTGTCGAGAACCAGAACAAAGTATTGCAAAGCTTCCGCAAGCACCACGTGGCGGAAAGTTACTTGACCGGTTCGACTGGTTACGGGCACAGTGACGAGGGCCGTGACGTATTGGAAAGCATTTATGCTGACGTGCTCGGTGGTGAGGATGCTATTGTTCGGCCACAAATCGTCTCGGGTACGCATGCCATTGGGGTGTCGTTGTTAGGGCTCGTCCGGCCCGGTGATGAAATTGTTTACATCACCGGCAAGCCCTACGACACCTTGCAGGAAGTGCTGGGGCTCGCGGGCAACGGTGTGGGTACTCCGAAAGAATATGGTATTGGGGTAGATTACGTAGACCTGCTGCCGAACGGCGAGGTTGACATTCCCGCCGTGCAGCGGCGCGTGACCCCCAAAACTACGGTGGTGGCCATTCAGCGCTCACGCGGGTACGCGACGCGGGATTCCTTCACTATTGCTAAGATCAAAGCCATGATCGACGCGGTACGGGCCGTCGCACCAGACGTGACCATTTTTGTTGACAATGCTTATGGCGAATTTTCCGAGACGGTGGAGCCTCTACAAGTTGGGGCCAACCTCATGGCCGGGTCCTTATTTAAGAACGCGGGTGGGGGCATGGCTAAGACCGGTGGGTACATCGTCGGGGATGCCGACCTGGTGGAAAAAGTTAGTTACCGCTTCACGGTGCCGGGGTTAGGCGCTGCGGAGGGGGCCACGGTGTCGGCCTTACCCGATATGTACCAAGGGTTCTTCATTGCCCCACAAACCACGGGTAATGCCATTAAGGGCGCCATCTTTGAGGCAGCTTTGTTTGCCGCGCTAGGCATGAGCGTCAGCCCAACGTGGGATGCGCCGCGAACAGACATCGTGCAGACCGTTAACTTTGGTAACCGTGAAGACATGGTGCACTTTGCCGAGGCGATTCAGGCTAACTCGCCGGTGGATTCCTTCGTCACGCCGATTCCAGAGCGGATGGCTGGCTACGAGGACGAAGTGATTATGGCCGGTGGGTCCTTCGTGCAAGGCGCTACGATCGAATTTTCTGGTGATGGGCCCATTCGGCCGCCGTATACGATCTACTTGCAGGGGGGCTTAACGTACGCCCACGTTAAGCTAGCGACAATTGGTGCGGCGCAGAGCACCTTCTTTGATCAACACTAGACACACAAACAGCGTGTTTCCCGAAGGAAGCACGCTGTTTTGGTAGGGAGCCGAGCCCGCGGTCAAAAGCAAAAACGTCAGGCGCTGGAGCCGCAAGGCCCAGATTTGGTCTTGGGGTTCGAGGGGTTTACGCGGTAACTTTTACGGACATCGCGCGTTTTAGAACAGGGTGGCACTGATCTGCTGAATATTGCGCAACATCCGCGCGGCGGTGGGCATTTTTTGATGGGTAAGGATAAAATCCAACGTGCCCAGTATTAGGGCGTTGAACAGGCTGGCCTGGATGGCCAAATCTTCCTGGTCAGGGGTCACATCAGCAAAGTATTGCCGGTAACGGTGTTCAATTTGGCGTTGGAGGCGGTCCCGGAAGTCCAGTGAGGATCCGCGGAGGGTCATTAGTGCCGTTAACAGTGGTGTGTGGGCAGCCACGTAAGTGTGCACGAGGTTGCTCACGACCCGCAACGACTTTTGTTGGTCATGGTCGTGGTTGGCGGATAACTGTAACCGTGCAGAAATGGCACGATCAAATTCAACGACGGTTTGACGCACTAAATGTTCAGCCAGCGCGTATTTGTCCGCGTAATGACGGTAAAGGGTTTGGCGGTTGACATGGGCGGTATGCGCCAGTTGCGTGATCGTGATGTGGTCAAATCCGGTTTGGTTGACCAGGTCCACAAAGGCGGTTTCAATCAACCGGTTGGTGCGTTGTGTGCGTAAATCAGTCATAGGCAAACCTCCCGGCATTAATTAGCACTAACCGACCGGCAGAGGGACTGATTAAGTGCGACAACTACTCCCCAAATGTCACGTAATGGCCTGATTGTGGGTTGTTTCTCGTCCAATCAGTTGAAAATACTAGAAATCAGGGTTGCCTAAGTTCTCGAGATGTTATAATGTTTATCCGTTGGTAGGTGTAGCAATACTTGCCGCTACACCGATGAATCGCCCAAACGGGGCACTCAATTCTAAGCCAATAGAAAAGAGGGAACCATTTTGAAAAATGAATCAAAAGCTCGTCAGCACAAGCAGGTGAACGACAAGCGTGTCCACTTTGCGACCGAAACTACGGAGTCGTCAAAGAGTTTGGCGGAAGTTAATGGTTCCGTTAACGTACCCATGGATGGTGGGTACTGGAAGACCTTACTAGCATACATTGGTCCGGGAGCCTTGGTGGCCGTCGGGTACATGGATCCCGGGAACTGGATTACGTCGATTGCCGGTGGTGCTAGTTACAAGTACACACTGTTATCTGTAATCCTGATTTCTAGTTTGATTGCGATGTTGCTCCAAGCCATGGCGGCCCGGTTAGGTATCGTGACCGGTAAGGACTTGGCCCAGATGACCCGTGAGCGGACGTCAAAGGGTATGGGCATCTTCTTGTGGATCGTCACGGAATTAGCCATCATGGCGACCGATATGGCGGAAATTATCGGTTCTGGGATTGCTATTAAGTTGTTGTTCAATATCCCGTTAATTATTGGTATTGCCATTACGTCGCTGGACGTGCTGATTCTTCTGTTACTGATGAAGTTGGGCTTTCGTAAGATCGAAGCGATCGTTGCGACCCTGGTGGCGGTGATTCTCTTCGTCTTTACCTACGAAGTACTATTGTCGCAGCCAAGCATCGGCGGCATTCTCCGCGGGTACATTCCAGATCCCAACATCGTGACCCATTCCTCCATGTTGTACCTGGCACTGGGGATTGTGGGTGCAACCGTGATGCCGCATAACCTGTACCTGGGTTCGTCAATTTCCCAAACGCGGGAGATCGACCGGAGTAACCCGCAACACGTCGCGCGGTCGATTCGTTTCACGGTGACTGACTCCAACATACAGTTGACGGTAGCATTTATCGTGAACTGTTTACTGCTCATCCTGGGTGCCGCATTGTTCTTTGGGACTAACAGTCACTTGGGCCGGTTCGTGGACTTGTTTCACGCCCTGAATAACCCGCAGATCGTGGGTGCCATTGCCAGTCCGGTGCTCAGCATGCTGTTCGCCGTGGCCCTGTTGTCATCAGGTCAAAGTTCCACCATTACCGGGACGTTGTCCGGACAGATCATCATGGAAGGATTCATTCACCTGAAGATGCCGCTGTGGGCGCAACGCTTGCTGACCCGGCTGCTGTCCATCACACCAGTGTTGATCTTCGCGTTTATCTATCATGGTAATGAGGCGAAGATCGAAAGTCTGCTGACCATTTCGCAAGTCTTTCTCAGTGTGGCGTTACCGTTTGCCATCGTGCCGTTGGTGCTGTTCACCAGTGATAAAAAAATCATGGGGCAGTTCGCCAACCGTGCCTGGGTCAAGTACACGGCCTGGACCATCGCGATCGTGCTCACGATTCTGAACGTGTGGTTGATTGTTTCCACACTGCAATCCGTGTTCTAATCAGTTTCAGTTAGTTGCATTAGTTTCACAAAGGCCCGGTGAGGTCGCCACCATGTAGTGGCAGTCTCACCGGGCCTTTGCTGTGCTGACGGTTTATTTAATGACGGACGACATGGACCATCGGGGTACCGTCGGCAGCGACGGTCACGCCCTGAATTTCCGGAGTGAATCCGGGGAATCGTGCCACGGCGCCGTAGAGCGTGGTAAAGTAGTGCACCGCTGCGGCAGTCCAGGTCTCGCCGGGAACCACGACGAAAATGCCGGGTGGGTATGGTAGTGCACCCTCGACGGCAATGCGACCCACCGCCGATTGCAGGGGGATGGTCTCAAAGTTACCCCGCATAAACGCGGCATCAGCGTCCGCGGCCCGCAGCGGGCTGTCATGATTATTGCTACCCTGAAATAGCACGGCTTGTTGAGCTGCAAGGTGGTGGTCGTTAAAGTAGTCGGATAGCTCCTGGGCGAGTTGCCGCAAGGTCATGTTGGCGTACCGGTCACCGGTTTCGGCCACCAATTGGGGAAGCACGCTAGCCACGGTCCGGTCAGCAAAGTAGTCGTCTTCAAATTGGCGCAAAACGGTGAGCAGTTGCTGCCAGTCCTTATGCCCACTACCTGGGGTAACCAGGAACAAGACGGAGTTTGGGTCCGCTTTTTCAGGCACGATGTTGTGGTCGAGCAAGTATCGGTCCAGCACCCAGCCCGACACCCCCAGTTCATGGGTGTGCGGCAATGTAATCGTGACTTTGCCGGCATCCAGGTAGGCCTGGCCGGGTCGTAGTTGGTGCATACCGTGCCAGTCGTCGTTGGGGGCCAACGCCCACACTGCCGGGTCCGTGACGGCTTGGTCGTCGGGCGTGGTCAGCAAGCTAGGAGCATTAAGGGCGCAGAATAGGCGCGTAGATTGCAGATCGCGACGAAATTGCTGCGCGTCGATAACGGCCCGCTGCCAAATGGCTTGGCCGTGGTCGCCTGCGTTGAGGGCAACGTTCACGGCCAGCGAGGCGTACACGGGGTAGGAGTAACTCGTGGTCACGTGTTTAAGGTACGCGTGGTTAAACTGTGCGTGGCTGATGTAGCGGGCCTGACCCTTAATGTGATGGTCCTTTTTGTGGATCTGGGAGGTTTGGGCTAGCCCGGACTGTTGCTTGTGGACTGATTGGGTAACGAAAATACCCGGGTCATCCGGACCTAGTTCCAACTGGAGGGGGTCGGTAGGGCGCATGGCCGGGATGAACGGCTCGTAGCCACCCCAGGCCGCGTCAAAGGCGATGTAATCACACAGCGGCCCAAACTGGTCGAGGAGCATGCGGACGTCGGGCACGATGCCGTCGAAGGTTTCCAATTCCAAGACTGCCAGCCGGAATGGGCGCGCGCGGTTGGCCTTTTCCGGGGCAACTTTGCGTACCGCCGCCCGTAAACTCTCCGTGGTTACCGTACTCAAATCGACGGGACCAATCAGTCCCTGACTGGTGCGCAGAGTGTCGAGGTAGACCGGGATGGCGCCGTTAAGGACCAACGCCCCGTTATAAAAGGATTTGTGGTTGTTGCGGTCGAATAGCACCAGATCACCTGGTTGCAGGGCGGCACTCGCGACAATGTTGTTGCTGCCAGTGGTGCCATTCGTGACGAAGTAGGTCTTGTCGGCATGGAACAGCTTAGCGGCGGCCTGCTCCGCGGCGAGTGGGGTGCCACCGTGGGTGAGCATGTCGCCCAGCGCGGTGACCACATCACTGGTGTCGCTGGCGAAGAAGGTGTCGCCGTATGCCTGGTGAAAGAGGTAACCGGCCGGCGCGAGGTCGTCGTAGTGGCCCGCGTGGTGTCCCGGGGTAGCAAAGGTTGTGGGGTTGGCGTGACTAAACTGCAGCAAGTCATGCAGAAACGGCGGCACCTGGGCGGCTTCGTATTTCTCCGCCGCCGCGGTTACGGCTGCCATGGTGAGTTGGTTGACGGCAACCGGGGTCACTTGCAGGTTGTGGGGATCACCAAGGTCGTGTGTGCCGAGTACAAAGGTGGGGATGGGGAGGGCCGTGGCGGTTAGCTGGGCCCACGCTTCGCGGTCATCGTCGGTAATGATGGCCGCCCCTATGGCGCCAGGCACCAGGTCGTGCAGGGGTGTGCCGGTAATTTGCGGGGCTTGTTGCGCCGCGGCGGCGGTAATTCCAAGCTTGAGATACATAAATTAATCAGGACCTTTCAGAAAATATATACTGTAGTATAAAATTCGGGTATAATATGACGGTTATCGGATAATGATTGAATTTGTGGCAGCAGTGATACGGTTTGTGGTCGCTGGATGCTATACAACCACTAGAATACATATTTAGGTGAGCGAAGTGAATATAAGTTACGGATATTTTCACAATAAGCCGCCGTGTGCGTAAATGTTGGTCGTGTTGACGAGCATTTGAGAATACGAGGTTAAGATATTATGCAAGATGCACCAATGTTGGGTCAACCACGCCAAAAGTATATGGCGTGGCCAGTACTAGGCTTACTGGTCTTTGTGACGGTAATCGGGTTCGAAAATATTTTGTACCCGTTCCAGAATCAGGGACTGTCGGTCATTTTTTCCTGGATCTTTTTGCTACTAGCGTACATTATCCCCTACGCGCTGATTTCCGCTCAGATTGGGACTACCTTTACCCAAGATGGTGGTGGCCTGGCCACGTGGGTGCGCCACACTTCTGGGGACACGCTGGGCTACGTCGTTAGTTGGATGTATTGGTCCAGTACGCTACCGTACCTGATTGATGTTTCCAACTCGGTCATCGTGGCGATCTCCTGGTTGGTATTGGGTAACAACACGCTGGACAAACACATGTCGACGTTGTGGTTCGGTATTTTCACCTTCCTGGTAATTTTGATTTTCATTATTTTGGAGAATGTGTTCAGCCGGTCGATGGAAGTGATGTCGCTGATTGGCGGGGCTGCCATGTTCTTGATGGCCGTGCTGTTCGTGGCGCTTGCCGCGGCAGGAATTGCCAAAGGCTACCACCCAGCCAGCAACTTGTTTGATCTGAGTGCGTACAAGCCACATTTCTCCACGCACTACTTCTCCACCACGGGGTTGCTGATTTTTGCTACTTCGGGGGCGGAATTAGGGGCGACGTACATTCAGCAAGTACGCAACCCGAAGAAGGAGTTTCCCAAAGCCATGTGGATGCTGGCCATCATGACGGGATTCCTCATCATCTTTGGGTCGCTGGCACTCGGGGTGTACTTCGATGCCAACCACCTTCCCAACGACTTGAAGATGAACGGTTCCTACTATGCCTTCCACTACCTGGGTGAACAATGGGGCGTTGGCAACCTGTTCATGTACATGTTTGCGGGGACGCAATTGGTGTTCATGTTGGCCCAACTGGCGGTGCTGATCGACGCGGCCAGCCGGGTGCTGTCGGCAGATACCGCCGCGCGGTTCATGCCGCAGTGGTTACTCAAAAAGAACCGTCAAGGCCGGCCCATTCATTCTTACATCTTTACGGCGAGCCTGTGTCTGTTCCTCTTATTGTTGAGTAGCACCTTGCCCAACATCAACACCATCTTTAACTGGTTACTCAACCTGAACGGAATCGTATCGCCATACAAAACTTGCTGGGTGTTCTTCGCCTTCCTGGCGCTACGAGCTCAAGCGGACAAGTTCCAGTCGGGGTACACGTTCATTAAGAACAAGCCCGGCGCCATGCTGGTTGGTGGCTGGTGCCTGTTGTTCACCTTTGTGTGTGCGACAATGGGCTTTATGCCGCAAGAGGCTGCGTGGGGCACCCACGCGTTTACCCACCAACTGTTGATGAACTGCGTTTCCGTCGTGGTGCTGTTTGGTTTAGGGTTCGTGATGCCGATGATTGCGCGCTATGAGGCTAAGAAACATGGCCGCCAGCTGATGGATTAATGCGATTTTAATTGTGACGCAACTGACTGTGGTCAGTTGCGTTTTTTGGTGTGCGGACCCACGTGAACTTTCGCGCTTGCAAGTCGTCGCCCCCGTCGGTAGAATTGTATAAGTACAAAAAGGGGCTGAGAAGCGTGGAACTAGCTAAAACTAACCGGATGAACAGCCTATTCGATTTTTATCACGGGTTGTTAACGGCCAAGCAGCAAGAGTACCTTGAGCTGTATTACGGCGATGACTATTCCCTCGGCGAAATTGCGGAGGAGTTCGGCGTTAGTCGTCAGGCGGTGTACGATAACATTCGGCGCAGTGCCGCTGCATTGGAAGAGTACGAGCGGCAGCTACACATGCTGGCCGACTTTGAAGCGCAAAACGCGGCCGTAGATGCGCTCGGCGCCTATGTTCGCAGTCACTATGCGGACGATCAGGAGTTACAACAATTACTCGCACGGGTTGAAAACCGTGTGGCTGAAGAATAAAAGGGGAAGACTATGGCTTTTGAAGGTTTAACGGAACGGTTACAAAATGCCTTTAGTAAGTTACGGCGCAAGGGTAAGGTGTCCGAAAGTGACGTGCGTGATGCCATGCGCGAAATTCGGTTGGCCTTGCTTGAAGCCGACGTTAACTTCAAGGTGGTCAAGGACTTCGTAAAGGAAGTGCGGACCAAGGCAGTGGGCACGGAGGTGCTGGAAAGCTTAACGCCAGCCCAACAAATCATCAAAATCGTCAATGACGAATTGGTCAAGACGATGGGGGAATCCGCGGTACCCCTCAATAAAGCCCCGCATATTCCCACTGTGATCATGATGGCAGGGCTGCAAGGTGCTGGTAAAACGACTACGGTCGGTAAATTGGCCAAGTATTTGCAGGAAAATGACCACGCACGGCCGTTGCTGATTGCCGCCGACGTGTACCGTCCGGCTGCCATTAAGCAGTTACAGGTAGTAGGCGCGTCGGTTGGGGCACCTGTCTTTGAAATGGGCACGGACACTGATCCCCGCGAAATCGTGCGGCAGGGGATGGCCCAAGCAGCGGCGAACCATAATGATTATGTGTTGATTGATACGGCTGGGCGGTTGCAAATTGACGCCAAGTTGATGCAGGAATTGCAGGACATCAAGGAAATCGCGCACCCCAACGAAATCTTACTGACCGTTGACGCAATGACCGGGCAAGCCGCAGTGGACGTGGCCCAGGGTTTCAACGACCAACTAGATATCACGGGGGTCGTGCTGACCAAGTTGGATGGTGACACCCGTGGTGGTGCTGCGCTGTCCATCCGGTCGGTTACCGGCAAGCCAATTAAGTTTATTGGTCAGGGTGAAAAAATGGACGCGCTGGACGTCTTCTATCCGGACCGCATGGCTAACCGGATTCTGGGCATGGGGGACATGCTCACCCTGATCGACAAGGCCCAGAAGAACTTTGATGAAAAGCAGGCCGCCGAGGTGGCGGAAAAGATTCAGGCCAACACCTTTGACTTTAATGATTTCATCGACCAGATGAATCAAGTCCAGCAAATGGGTGGCATTGAGGACATCATGAAGATGATCCCCGGTATGGCCAACAACCCCCAGATCAAGAACATGCACGTGGACACCAAAGATATGGATCACATGAAAGCCATCGTGTATTCCATGACCGAGCAGGAACGGACGCACCCAGACATTCTCAACCCGTCACGGCGGCGCCGTATTGCTGCTGGTTCTGGGCGGCCGGTGTTGGAAGTGAACCGCATGATCAAGCAGTTCAAACAGGCCCGCGACATGATGAATAAGATGAGCAAGGGGAACATGGGCGGCATGGACCAGCTGATGGGCGGCGGCATCCGCGGCCGCATTGGCAAGATGGCCATGCGGTCGATGGTCAAAAAGCAGAAAAAACGCAAGCAGAAGCGCCTCAAGATCAAGCATCACAAGTCCTAGTGTGCCCACCGGCCCCACGAGCCGAGAGAATATATGCTTGACACGTACCAAGCCTGCCAGGCAGTCAGGCAAGCAAGTGTGGGCCTCTCACTAGCCTGCACTTACGTTCTCGCGTTCTTCCCGCGGGGCGTCATTTTCTGCCGTAAAGAAAAAAACCTTTACACCGTTCTCTACGTCTGGTACACTATTGCTTGTTAAGAATTAGTAGGAGGATAATACACATGTCTGTAAAGATTCGCTTGAAGCGCATGGGTTCCAAGAAGAACCCATTCTACCGTATCGTCGTTTCCGACAGCCGCTCACCTCGTGACGGCCGGTTCATCGAAGAGGTTGGTTACTACAACCCATTGACTGAACCCGTTACGGTTAAGTTGGACGAAGACTCTGTCTTCAACTGGCTGCAGAAGGGTGCTCAGCCTTCAGATACTGTTCGGACTTTGCTGTCCGCCCAGGGTATCATGAAGAAGTATCACGAAGCACGCTACAGTAAGTAATCATGGTCTCAATTGAATCGTTGATCCGTGATTTAGTTGTACCGCTGGTGCACAATCCCGATGCGGTTCAGATCACGCGACGTGAAGAAGAACGGTTTATGGTGTTTGACCTCACCGTGGATGCCCACGATATTGGTGCCGTGATTGGTCGCGGTGGCCAGGTTATTCGTGCTATTCGCACGGTGGTGTATGCCGCTAAGAGTCCGTATTCTAAACGGGTACGGCTTAACGTGGTCGATGCATAGAGCGCATGTAAACTGATACAGTGGGGTCGGGACAATGTCCTGGCCCCTTTTTCACCACTTTGGTGACGAGGAGAAAATATGTCTGCATACTTACACGTAGGTAAAATTGTCAATACCCACGGAATCCGTGGTGAGGTGAAGGTGATGCCCAACACCGACTTTGCCGCCCAACGTTTTGCTGCAGGCGCTGAGTTGGTAGTTTTGACCACCCCGCCGGTGACGGTGACGATTGCCAGCGTCCGCATTCACAAAGGGTTGCCGTTATTGACGTTCCGGGGCTACGACGATATCAACCAGGTGCTGCCGTTCAAAGGCGCCATGCTGGGGGCTACTGGCACGCCTGACGTTGAGCTCGAAGACGATGAGTTTATGTACAAAGATGTGATTGGTCTAACCGTCGTTGATACTGACGGCCACACCATTGGTACCGTGCGAGAAATTCTCAGTCCTGGTGCCAACGATGTGTGGGTGGTGGATCGTCCCGGGCACCAAGACTTGTTGTTACCATACCTGCACTCGGTGATGTTGAACGTTGATTTGACGCACCAACAGGTCATTGTTGACGTACCAGAAGGGTTGGATCCAGAAGATGCAAATTGATGTACTAACGCTATTTCCCGAGATGTTTGCCCCGTTGACGCAATCGCTTATTGGCAAAGCCGTGGAGGACGGGTTGCTTGACTTGAACTTGATCAACTTTCGGCAGTATACGCACGATAAGCATCAGCACGTGGACGATACGCCTTATGGTGGGGGTGCCGGGATGTTACTCAAGCCCGACCCACTGTTTGAGGCCATGGACGCGGTGAACGCGCAGGATTCGGGCCCTAAACGGGTCATCCTGCTCGATCCAGCGGGTAAGCAGTTCAACCAGGCTGCCGCCGATGATTTGGCACATGAGCAACACCTGGTCTTTATTTGTGGGCATTATGAAGGGTACGATGAGCGTATCCGGACGCTCGTGACCGACGAGTTCTCACTCGGCGACTTTGTGCTCACGGGCGGCGAAATTGCGTCGATGGCCATGATTGACGCCACAGCGCGCCTTGTGCCCGGGGTTTTGGGCAACTCCGTGTCCCCCGAAACCGATAGTTTCCAAAATGGGTTACTGGAATATCCCCAGTACACGCGACCGGCGGAATACCGGGGCATGCGTGTGCCTGAAGTCTTGCAAAATGGTAACCACCAGTTAATTAACCGGTGGCGACTGAAGGAGAGTTTACGCCGGACATACTTACGACGGCCAGACCTACTCACGGGGTTGACGCTAAGCACGGAGGCGCAGAAGTTGCTGCGTGAGGTGCGTGGTGAAGAAGCCACCAAACAGGCGGCGGCCCGGCTGCAAGCCAGCGATGATACTCATGATGATGTTCATCCGGAGGTCTAGGGGTATTTGCCAAGGTGTGCCCCTTTACAGCCGCGGATGCAGATGGTAGACTTAACCATTGTGGTACGCCACTAACAACGATATTCCGCTGGTCACAGAGGGTGGTTATTGAATGTCGGCAAAGGAGAAAGAACTATGAATCAATTGATTAGTGATATTACTAAGTCCCAGTTGCGGGATGACGTTCCTGACTTCCGTCCTGGTGACACGTTGCGTGTTTACGCCCGGATCGTCGAAGGCGACCGCGAACGTATCCAACTGTTTGAAGGTGTCGTTATTAAGCGCCACGGCGTTGGTATCTCCGCTACTTACACGGTGCGTAAGATTTCAAACGGGGTCGGCGTTGAACGTACTTTCCCACTCCACTCACCACGGGTTGAGAAGATTGAGGTTGTTCGTCACGGTGCCGTCCGTCGCGCCAAGCTTTACTACCTGCGCGCACTGCGTGGGAAGGCAGCTCGTATTCGCGAAAAGCGTCGTTAAAGCTGTTTCGAGGCGACCGTTCCGGTCGCCTTTTTTTGGTCAAACTTGGGCCCAACTATGGTAAGCTTAAGTCATTCATCGACTGTGGGGAGGATTTACCGGCATGATTGGTATGTTGATCTTAGGAATTGTTATTGGTGCTATTGTTGGTTTGATTGGTGGTTTCTTCGGTGCGCGTGCGTATATGAAGAAGTACTTCCAGGACAACCCGCCAATTAACGAAGAAATGATGCGCACCATGATGATGCAGATGGGGCAGAAGCCATCCGCCAAGAAGCTCAACCAGATGATGAACCAGATGAAGCAGGCGCAAAAGCGTAGCAACAAGTAGTCTGGTACCGCATCATGAACAAGCAAAGGCGCTGACGATTCCGTGAGGAATAATCAGCGCCTTTTTGTGGGTCGTGGGGGTCACTGCAGGGCGGCAAACACCTCAGTGGCGTCGCCGATAATCATGTGCCCACCCGCTGGCAAGGGCAATGGCGTGCGGTTGACCGCGGCAATGACCGCGTTAGCGCCAGCGTATTGAATCAATCCGGCAAACGGGTACACTGCCAGACTGGTGCCGACAACCACAATGAGGTCGGCAGCGGTAATAGCCTGGATGGCAGCTTGTACCACCTGTTCGTCAATGGGTTCGCCGTACAACACGATCCGGGGACGAATCAGGCCGTGGTCCGTTTGGTGAATATAACTTTGCTGGTACTCCGCCAGTGTGAACGGCTGACCGCACTGGGTGCAGTACAGGTCGTATTCGTTCCCATGAAATTCGACCAGGTGCTTGGTCCCGGCTTGCCGATCGAGCCCGTCAATGTTTTGCGTCACGACCGTGCCTTTACGGTTGGTAATAGCCGCCATCTGGCGGTGAATGATGTTTGGCTGGGCTTGGGGGTAGTACATGTGGTGGATCATGAAGTCGTGAAAAGCGGCCGGATGGTCCCGCAGATTATCAGCCGACAAGGAATATTCCGGGTGTTGGCTGTAGATGCCGGTGGGGGACCTAAAATCGGGAATCCCCGAAGCAGTCGAAACGCCGGCCCCGGTCATAAAACACACGTGATTAGCCTGATCAATGGCGTTTTGTAATGAGAACATCATGGTGGCCTCCTCTAGTGGTGCAACTAACGTCCGCACCCTCATTATACGCCGGCGGCAGTAGGGTGGCGGTTGGGGCTATGGCTCGCCCAAACGGATTGACGTGTGGGCCCGTGACCAAAAACTAATGACATTTTAATTTTGTTTTAAGTCTTGAATTTATTTTTAACCCGCTATACACTTGCTTAATTGATGTACGTGATGGAGAGGAGTTGATGCAGTTGGGTATCTTTAAACGCTTGGGGTGGTTTTTCCGCGCACAGCGACGTAACTACGCAGTGGGTATTCTGGCCCTGTTTATGACCTCACTCATGAACCTGGTGCCACCGAAAATTATTGGGACCATGGTTGACGCGATGAACGATCACACCGTCACGGCGGCCAAATTACTACTATGGCTGGGTGTCTTGCTGGTTGCCGCCATCCTGCAGTTCCTCTTTCGGTATGGTTGGCGGACCCACATCTGGGGTGGGGCGGCCACACTGGAGCGGACATTGCGGACGCGCTTGTTTTGGCACTTTATGCGGATGGACACGACGTTTTATCAGCGTCACCGCACGGGGGACTTGATGGCCCACGCAACCAACGACCTGAACGCGATTCAAAACGTTGCTGGTGGTGGTATCCTGACCCTCTTTGACTCGTTCTTGACCGGGGGTACGACTTTGATCGCGATGGTACTGGTCGTTGATTGGCGCCTGACCCTGGTGGCGATTTTGCCGATGCCATTACTGGCCGTGATGGCCCGGAAACTGGGGCGGCGCCTACACGACGCCTTTATTGAGTCGCAGGCGGCTTTTTCCCGGTTGAACGACAAGACCCAGGAATCGGTGACGGGCATCAAGGTCATCAAAACGTTTGGCCAGGACAAAGAGGACACTGAGGACTTTAATAACATCGTTGACCGGACGATCAAAATCAACCGGCGCGTGAACATGATCGACGCGTTGTTTGATCCCACCACGACGTTGATCATGGGTATCACGTACCTGATTACGATTGTGTTTGGTGGCTATCTCGTCATGCAGCGGCAGATCACCATCGGCCAGTTGGTCTCCTTCGTGGCGTACGTCGCCGCGTTGGTCTGGCCCATGTTTGCCATTGGCCGCCTGTTCAACATTCTGGAGCGGGGGAACGCCAGTTATGACCGCGTAGAAAAGTTGCTGGCGGAAAAGAGTGCCGTGGTGGAAGCACCGCAGCCAATCACGACGCCGGCCGCGGGCGACATCCGCTATGCCATCAACAAATTTACTTACCCCGGTGATGATCACGCCGCGTTGGTTGACGTACACTTTACGCTGCACGCTGGCCAGACGTTGGGGATTGTTGGGCGTGTTGGTGCAGGCAAGAGTACGATTTTTAAGCTCTTGATGCGCGAATTTGACCACTATGATGGCGTGATCGAGTTTGGTGGCCACGATATTCGGGCTTACTCACTGGACGCATTGTTGGACGCTATCGGCTACGTACCGCAGGACAACTTCCTGTTCTCCACCACCGTGGGGAATAATATCCGCTTCAGTGCTTACAACGAGAGTGCGGCGGCGGTAGAAGCAGCGGCGCGTACTAGCGCGGTGCACGATGACATTCTGGGCTTTCCGGAGGGTTACCACACGGTGGTTGGTGAACATGGGGTCAGCCTATCCGGTGGGCAAAAACAGCGTTTGGCCATCGCCCGGGCCGTTATTGGCGGGCCCGAATTGCTGATCCTTGATGATGCGCTGTCGGCGGTCGATGCGCGTACGGAGGAAGAAATTCTGGACCACATGCAGACGGACCGGGCAAACAAGACCACAATCATTGCGGCGCACCGCCTCAGCTCCGTGATGCACGCCGACCAAATCATTGTCATGGACGGTGGGCGCATTATCGAGCGGGGGACGCACGCACAGCTGCTAGCTAACCACGGTTGGTACGCACAAATGTGGTCGTTGCAACAATTAGCGAACAAGGTTGAAGGGGGTGACACTGATGCCGGATAAGGATCAATACCAGTCGGCATGGTCGCAAAGTATCCCCGCGCGGGAACAATTTAAAATAATTCGCCGAATGTTTACGTACGCCAAACCGTACAAGCGGCAGTTTGGGTGCGCCATCGTCGGTGTGATTGGCATGTCCGCCATGAATATTGCCTTGCCGTTCATTCTGCAAGAATACATGGACCGCTACTTGCGGAACATGTCCGCGACCACGGCCGTTATTCTGGGAGTAGCAAGCCTCTACGGTATGGGCACGATTATCAAGGCCTTCACCCAGTTTTTCCAGTCGTTTCTGTTTCAAATGGGCAGTGAGCGGGGCCTAGAAGATGCCCGGCGGCAACTGTTCGCCAAGCTGCACCAGTTGGGCATGCGTTACTTTGACCAGACGCCTGCCGGTTCGATCGTATCACGGGTGACTAATGACACGATGACCTTTGCAGATTTTGCGAACGTTTGGCTGACGGTACTCGTGGGTTTGACCAGCATCGTCACTTCGTTTGTCACGATGATGGTGATGGCCCCCAAAGTAGCGGCTCTCGTACTGATTTTTTTGCCCATCCTGATGTTTGTGGTGTGGTACTACAATCACTTTGCCAGCCGCGTTTACCGGCACATGCGGGAACGGTTATCAGAACTGAACACTAAGCTCAATGAATCAATTGAGGGTATTCAGATTATTCAGCAATTCCGGCAAGAGCACCGGATCAGCGATGAATTTGAAGAAATCAACTCGGATTACTTGCGTTCGCGGCGGATGATGATCCGTACCAACAGTGTGTTCCTCGGCTCCATGATCAGTTTTCTGTACAGCCTGGCGTTGGTGGTGGTACTGGCCGCATTTGGGGTCACCTCGTTGCACAGCTTTGTGGCTGCAGGAATGGTCTACGCGTTTACCACTTACGTGCAGAACTTCTTTAACCCGATGACCAACATGATGGATAACCTGACCTTCCTGCAGGATGGGGTGGTTGCGGGCAGCCGTATCTTCCACATCCTGGATAGTAAGGAGTACGCCCCGGCACAAAATCCTGGTGCGCACGCGGTCATGCAGCAGGGCAAAATTGAATTCCGCCATGTCAGCTTTGCTTATGACGGTGAACACGAAATTTTGCATGACATTAGCTTTGTGGCCAATCCCGGTGAAACAGTGGCCCTGGTTGGACATACCGGTAGCGGGAAGAGCTCCATTATTAACGTCATGATGCGCTTCTACGAGTTCGGTCAGGGTCAGGTCTTGATTGACGACGTGGATATTCGGGACTACCCGGCCGCGGAACTGCGGCGCAAAATTGGGCTGGTACTGCAGGATTCGTTTATGTTTTATGGTGATATTAGTAGCAACATTCGTCTGTATAACAAAGATATTACTGACGCCCAGGTTGAAGCCGCTGCTAAGTTTGTGCAGGCGGACGGTTTTATTGAACAGTTACCGGGCGGCTACCACGCCAAGGTGATTGAAGGTGGCAGCCAGTTTAGTTCTGGTCAGCGGCAGCTGATCTCCTTTGCCCGGACCGTGGTGACCGACCCTAAGGTACTAGTGCTTGATGAGGCTACGGCCAACATCGATACTGAGACCGAGAACCTCATTCAGGAGGGGTTACACCGGCTGCGGCAGGGGCGGACCACCATTGCCATTGCCCACCGACTGTCAACCATCAAGGATGCTAACCTCATTCTGGTACTGGATGCGGGGCGCATCGTTGAACGGGGCACCCACGATGAATTGATTGCCCAAAAGGGTCGTTATTACGACATGTATGAATTACAAACAGGACGTGAGCACCTCGACTAGGATGCGTACCCCCGTACCCCCATAGTAAAAGCGGATCACCCGGTGGTGGTCCGCTTTTGTGGTCCGTAGTTACTTATTAGTTCAAAGGTTGCTGTTCTGGCTGCTTGACGAGCCCCGCACCGGTCAGCCCGCCCACCATCAGCTTCATTAACCAGTCGCGAATGTCCGCTACGCTCATGGTGGTGGTGCCAGCCG
This sequence comes from Lacticaseibacillus thailandensis DSM 22698 = JCM 13996, assembly GCF_001436135.1. NCBI lineage: Bacteria > Bacillati > Bacillota > Bacilli > Lactobacillales > Lactobacillaceae > Lacticaseibacillus > Lacticaseibacillus thailandensis. Next base: position 560,083 of record NZ_AYZK01000001.1, on the reverse strand, counting down.
CGTGGATGCGTACCATCAACATCATGTTGGAAACGATGAAGTTGGCGATCAGGGCCGCTTCACCGCTGTCCTGGTGCACCTGGGTGACTAGTTCATCCTGTAAAAACGTGGTCAGTTCGTGCTGTACGCGCCGCGCCAGGAAGCTATACTCGCCGCTGGTCATAACGTACGTGTAGAATTCACGGTTACTCGTAAAGAATTCGTCGAAGACGTGCATGAAGAGTTCCCAATTGTTTTGGTAGTCCTCCATGCTGTGGACGCGCAACCGGGCAATCAGGTCCTGCGCGATGTCGTCTACGTAGGAATCCGCTAGGTCTACGATCGAATCGTAATGTAGATAGAAGGTTTTCCGGTTAATACCGGCGTGCGCTGCGAGCTCGGATACCGAAATACCATGGCCATCGTGATCGGCCAGCACCATTTCCTCAAAGGCCTGCTTAATGGCATGCTGCGTCCGGATAACGCGACGATCATGCTCATTCTTCATGTTGCCATCTCCCCATAAAAAATATTCTCCTCAATCTTACTACTTTTGTTGCATAAACGACAATAATCAACTAAGTGTGTAGCATCAGTCAAGACTGAATGGCGGCGGTGTAAAAAAAGGCACCCCCAACAAGTGGGGATGCCAGGTAGTACGGTCAGCCAAGCGCACACGGGACGCTTAATGTTACTGGTCACGTTGTGGAGATTGCGGTGTTGGTAACTGACCGTGCCGGTAGCCGTAGGTAAAGTAGATAACCAGGCCCAGTGCAAACCAGATGCCACTCATCATCCAGGTTTCCTTGCTGAGCTGGCTCATGAACACCAAGCAGAAGATAAAGGACAGCACCGGTACGACGGGGTAACCGGGAACCCGGAAGCCCGTATTATGGATATCACCATGGCGCCGTAAAGGAATGATGCCAATCGAAACGAAGGCAAAGGCAATCAGGGTCCCAATGTTGACCAGGTTCACAAGTTGATCCAGCGGGATGAAGCCACCCATCACCGCAATGATGGTCGTGACGACCCACAAGGAGTTGTTGGGCAGCTGGTTGCGCACGTGGCCAAACCACCGTGGCAGCAAGCCATCGCGACCAATGGCGTAAACCAATCGACTGGAACTGTAGACCATCGTCAACATCATGGTGAACATGCCGGCCATGGCGCCAATGGCAATAATACCGGCCAGTTGGGGCTGGTGCACGACCTGCAGGGCAAAGGACACGGGGTTGGCCACGTCCAAGCGGGTGTATTTCACCATCCCGGTGAGAACAACGGCGACTGCCACGTACAAGATGGTGGCAATAATCAACGTACCAATAATCCCACGTGGGAGGGTATGCTGCGGTTTCTTCACTTCGGGCGCACTAGCAGAAACAGCGTCAAAGCCGAGGTAGGCGAAGAACACGGTCGAGGCGCCACCCAGCACACCTTTGAAACCAAACGGCATGTAGGGGTGCCAGTTAACGGGCCGGATGAAAAACAGCCCGACGCCGACAAACAGGATGATAATGGCAATTTTGATGAGCACCATGGTACGTGAAACCACCATTGACGTCTGCATGCCCCGACTGAGCATTAGGCCGACGATGAGTACCACGATGATGGCCACCAAGTTAATGTATGTACCGTGCGCCGGATCGAACGCACCGCTGATAGCGCGAGGCAGGTGAATACCGAAGCCAGACAGCAAGCTACTGAAATAACCCGCAAAGCCGGTGGAAACGGACGCGACGGCGAGCATATACTCCAGAATGAGCGCCCAACCGATGATCCAACCGATGATCTGGCCAAATACAATGTTCCCATAGGCGTAGGCCGAGCCGGCAATTGGTAGTGACGACGAGAATTCGGCGTAACACATGGCGGCGAGGCTGCAGACCACGGCTGCCAGAATAAACGAAATCGCGATTCCTGGTCCAGCGGTGGTAGCGGCGACGGTCCCGGGTAGAATAAAGATCCCGGTACCAATAACAGCACCAATGCCCAGCGCGATGAGGTCGCGGGTGGTCATGGTACGAGCAAGTTGATGATCCGCGAGGACGGCAGTGTGCACATCCTGCTTACGGAAGATTTTGGACCAGAAAGACATAACTTGGTTCCTCCAAACTGATGTGGTTGAAATTACGTTGTCGTTAGCTGGCAATTAAGTCCGATTATAGCACGGTTAGGGATTAGTTCGAGGATAGGTTTGCGCGACTAACGGCTGCCGGCACAAAAAAAGCGCTTGTTGTACCCATTAGGTGGGTCAACAAGCGCTTGTGTCTGTGCGGGCTTAAACTTCTCCGTGCTCTTTTTCTTCGGCGTACTTCTTGGTGTCCGTCACGTATTTAAAATTAGGGTCGATCTCTTGGTCAAGCTGGTCAAAGGCGCTCTGCATCCGGTTGCCCATCTCTTTTTGTGCGGCGTCGTCCAGTTTGCCTGTGAGCATGGGGATGGGGTCGCCAAAGCGGACGGTGATCCGCTGGCGGCGCAGTAGGTCGCGGAAACGCAGCGGGCCTTGGTAAACAGCTGGTACGAGCGGTACACGGGCCATCTTGGCAATCAGGACGGCGCCACCTTTAAGTTCGTTGGAGTAGCGTGAGCCACTAGGGAACATAATCAGGGCTAGCTGGCCTTGGCGTAATTTCCGGACCGGCGTCTTGATGGCACTGGGACCAGGGTGTGCCCGGTTAACCGGAAACCCATTGGCATGAACCAGAATCCAGCGTATTATCGGATTATGAAATAATTCTTCTTTGGCCATAAACATATAATCGCGCGGTGCCCCTGCGAGGGCAAACATAATGGGGTCCCACCAGGTACGGTGGGGGCCGACCAGGACGTACGGCCCGTCAGGCAGCGCGGACTTATTTTGGTAGTGGGTATTGCCATTCAGTAGCCATACCACAACGCGGACAATGCCGCGGGCGATTGAGTAAAACACGGGGAAACGCCTCATTTCTTCGTCAGTCAAGGCGCAAACGCCTTGTCAACAATTATTATATCATTGATGGTTGTATCTGTAGGCATGGGTGACAGGAGTAAACAATGGATTTAGCAGCAAACGAACGTATTGATGAATTACGGCGTGATGGTACCAAAATTATTCAGAGCCCCGGCGTGTTTGCCTTCTCCCTGGACGCGGTGTTATTGGCCGACTTTGCGGTGGTGCACCCCCGGGACCAAGTGGTCGATCTCGCTGCCGGTAATGGCGCGGTCGGCCTATTTGTGGCGGGGCGCGTCCCGGGTGTGCACGTGACGATGGTCGAACTGCAAGCACAGCTGGCCTCAATGGCACGGCGGAGCGTCAGTCTGAACGGCTTTGATGACCGCGTGCAGGTGATTCAGGGCGACCTGGCGGATACCTGGTCGGTGGTTTCCAAGGATTCGGTCGACGTGGTGACGTGCAACCCACCATACTTCAAAGTGCAGCCAGGTAGCGTGCAGAATCCCAATACCGCGCTGGCGTTGGCCCGGCACGAATTGACCACCGACTTTGCGACGGTCGTGCGCATTACGGCGGGGTTATTGAAGACGGGTGGCAAGGCGTTCTTCGTGCACCGGCCTGACCGACTAGTGGAATTGCTCTCGACGCTAGCCGCCGCTGACCTGGCACCCAAACGTATCCGCTTCGTTCACCCCAAGGCCGGTAAGGAAGCCAACATGGTGCTCATTGAAGCCATCCGGTCTGGCCGGCCAGACGGGGTGCGGATCCTACCGCCATTTGTGGTGTACCGGGCGGACGGTCAGTATACGGACGAAATGGCGGCGATTTTCGATGACTGAAGCACGGGCGGCGTATTACTTTTACGTGGTGCAGTGTGCCGACAATACATTCTATGGCGGCTATTCGACCGACGTGCAGGCACGCGTGGCCACCCACAATGCGGGTAAAGGGGCGAAGTATACGCGGCAACGGTTGCCCGTCACGCTGATTTACGCTGAGCAATTTGCCACTCAGCACGAGGCCTTGTCGGCCGAGTGGCACTTCAAACACCAATCCCGGCGAGCCAAGGAAGCCTTTTTGGCTGCACACGGTGCACACTGGCAGCGATAAACGTGCGGCCTGGGGCTAGATCACAGTGGGTGGTGAGCACAGCAACCTAACCGGCAGACTTTGTCGCCGTCAACGCTTGCGTAGCGCGGCGTTATCGGGTATACTATCATGCGTGTGCAAAACACAAGCTTACATTGAGGCCGGATTGCAGGATCGGTGCGCGCGAGCGTCTTCCTGTGAGTTGATGGCGTCAAGAAGTCAAACCATATTATGGAGGATTTATCATGTCAGTATTAAGCATGAAGCAGTTGCTTGAAGCTGGTGTCCACTTTGGTCACCAGACCCGTCGTTGGAACCCTAAGATGAAGCCATTCATCTTTACGGAACGTAATGGTATCTACATCATTGACCTGCAGAAGACGGTCAAGATGATTGACGACGCCTACAACTTCGTTAAGGACGTTGCGGCCGACAACGGTGTGTTCTTGTTTGTTGGTACTAAGAAGCAGGCTCAGGACTCCATTGCTGAAGAAGCAACCCGTGCGGGCCAGTTCTACGTTAACCACCGTTGGCTTGGTGGTACCTTGACCAACTGGACGACCATCCAGACTCGGATCCGTCGCCTCAAGAGCATCAAGCGGATGGCTGATGACGGTACCTTTGACCGTCTGCCAAAGAAGGAAGTTGCTTTGCTGAAGAAGCAGCAGGCCAAGCTTGAAAAGTTCCTTGGCGGGATCGAAGACATGCCGCGGATTCCAGACGTTATGTTCATCGTTGACCCACGCAAGGAAAAGATTGCGGTTGCTGAAGCCCACAAGCTGAACATCCCGATCGTTGCCATGGTCGACACGAACACTGACCCAGATGACATTGACGTTATCATCCCATCAAACGATGACGCGATTCGTGCCGTTCGTCTGATCACTTCCACGATGGCTGACGCTATCATCGAAGGCAAGCAGGGTGAAGAACAGGGCGCTGACGATGCCAACGCCGACGCAGCCACTGATGATGCCGCAGCTACTGACGCAGCCGCTGCTGACACTCAGGACTAATATTAACTAAGTAATTAAATAAGCTGTCTGGGCCTGGTGCTCCAGGCAGCTTTTTTCAAACTCAAGGAGGATTGCCAGCTATGGCTAAGATTACCGCAGCACAAGTAAAGGAATTGCGTGACAAGACTCAGGCCGGAATGATGGACGCCAAGAAGGCGTTGGTTGAGGCTGACGGTGACATGGACAAGGCCGTTGACGTTTTGCGTGAACGTGGCTTGGTCAAGGCCGCGAAGAAGAGTGGTAACACCGCTGCCGAAGGTTTGGCTGCCGTGGCCGTTAAGGGTAACGTCGCCGCAATCGTGGAAGTTAACTCCGAAACCGACTACGTTGCGTCCAACAAGGAGTTCACTAGCTTCGTTAAGGAAGTTGCCCAGGTTATTGCTGACAACGCGCCAGCCGACATGGACGCGGCTTTGAACTTGAAGATGGCTAGTGGCGACACGATTGACATGGCGGCCAAGTCATTGACGGCTGTGATTGGTGAAAACATCAAGCTACGTCGCTTCAACGTCATCAAGAAGGGTGACGACGAAGTGTTCGGTTCATATTTACACAACGGGGCACAGATTGCGGCGGTGGTTACGCTGAAGGGTGCCGATGAAGCAACTGCCCGCGACGTGGCCATGCACATTGCGGCTATCAACCCGAAGTACATGACGCGTGATGACGTGCCTGCTGACGAACTGCAGCACGAAACTGACGTGTTCACTGAAGAAACTAAGAACGAGGGCAAGCCAGAAAAGATTGTGCCACGGATCGTTGAAGGTCGGGTGAACAAGTGGTTGTCCGAAATCTCATTGGTTGACCAGGAATTCGTTAAGGATCCTGACCAGACCGTGGGCAAGTTCGTTGCTTCCAAGGGTGGTACGGTGGAAGCCTTCACCCGTTACGAAGTTGGCGAAGGGATCGAAAAGAAGGCCAATGACTTCGCTGAAGAAGTTATGGGTCAGATCAAGAACTAGTGATTGTTTGATAGCCGTGGCGGCGACGCTGCGGCTTTTATTTTGACTAGGTTGTAGTACTATGGGTCACCCCCCTGGGGCGTGTGGATCCTTTTTCGGGGAGATCGTCACAGTGCCAAGAAGCATGCTCAGGCCTAATGGTAGACGTGGCCGCGTCTCGAGGACTATGGTAAACTAGTTGGTAGTAAACATAGAGGAGTATTGTTCATGGTTAAGTATAAACGTATCGTTCTTAAGATTAGTGGTGAGGCCCTGGCCGGTGATGCCGGTTTTGGGATCCAGCCACCAGTCATCGCCAAAATCGCCAAAGAAATCAAGGCCGTTCACGATTTGGGTGTGCAGATTGCCATCGTTTGTGGTGGTGGTAACATGTGGCGTGGTGAAGCTGGCGCTGCAATGGGCATCGAACGGGCCCAAGCGGATTACATCGGGATGTTGGGCACCGTTATGAACGGATTGGCCCTCCAGGACGCGTTGGAACAGATTGACGTGCCAACGCGAGTCCAAACCTCGATTGAAATGCGGCAGATCGCGGAACCATACATTCGCCGGAAGGCCGTACGGCACCTGGAAAAGGGCCGCGTCGTGATTTTCTCGGCTGGGACTGGTAACCCGTACTTTAGTACGGATACTACCGCTGCTTTGCGCGCCGCTGAAATTAATGCGGACGTTATCTTGATGGGTAAGAATGGGGTCGACGGTGTCTACTCTGCTGACCCGGCCAAGGATGCTACTGCGGTGAAGTACGACCACTTGACCCACATGGATATTATTGCCAAGGGGTTGAACGTGATGGACACCACGGCCAGTTCCCTCTCCATGGATAATGACATTCCGTTGGTAGTCTTTAACATGAACGAACCGGGCAACATTGAACGGGTGGTCAAAGGCGAAAACGTCGGGACCACCATTGAAGGAGGAGAATCATAATGGCTAACGCTGCGATTAACGATGCCAAGGACCGGATGGACAAGTCTTTGAAGGCTTTGTCGCGCGATTTGGGCTCTATTCGGGCCGGTCGTGCCAACGCCAGTTTGTTAACGGGAATTAACGTTGATTATTACGGGGCACCAACGCCATTGACCCAGATGTCCGCCATTACCATTCCGGAACCACGAGTCCTGCAAATCAGCCCTTACGACGAGTCCAGCTTGAAGAACATTGAGACGGCGTTGCTCAAGTCCGACTTGGGGATCAACCCCCAGAACGACGGCTCGGTTATTCGCCTGGTCATTCCGCAACTGACGACGGAAACCCGTCAGGAGCTGGCCAAAGAAGTAGGCAAGCACGCAGAACAGGGAAAAATTGCCATCCGTAATGTGCGTCGCGAAGCCATGGACAGCCTCAAAAAGCAGGAAAAGGACGGCGACATTAGTGAGGATGAACTCCGGCGTCTCGAGAAGGACGTACAGAAGATCACCGACGACGCCACCAAGTCCGCCGACGACATGGCTGCCGCCAAGGAAAAGGAAATCACTGAGGGCTAGTGGTAACGCTGAACGTTAACGGTGGTTAACTGAATTAGCAATGCGGTAGTGTTGCGGTGGCATGTTTGCCCCTACACTACCAGGATGACCCTAAAGTGCCGTTGGTGCCTTTAGGGTCATCTTCATTTTTGGCGCGAACCCATTAATCGGGTTTAATGGTTGGTGGGGCGCGCAGACTCTGCTAGAATATAACCTGATTAAGAAACGGAGGCGTTGGTTTGTTTAAAGCCAAAGAAGCGGCGGGTGTCACGGTTGATCCGGAGCGGATTCCCCGGCACGTCGCTATCATTATGGACGGCAACGGGCGCTGGGCACAAAAGCGGCACCTGCCCCGGATTGCCGGTCACAAGCAGGGAATGGAAAATGTGCGCACAATTACCCGTGCAGCTAGTGACCTGGGTGTGAAGGTACTAACGTTGTACGCGTTCTCGACCGAAAATTGGGGCCGACCACAAAAAGAGGTCTCGTACCTCATGAGTTTGCCGGTCACGTTCTTCAATAAGTTTGTGCCGGAATTGATTGACCAGAACGTGCGCGTCATGGTGATGGGTAACATTGACCGGTTACCCGAGTCAACCCGCACGGCCACCCTTAACGCCGTACGGGATACGGCCGATAATACGGGCATGGTACTTAATTTTGCTCTGAATTATGGTGGCCGGGACGAAATCGTCCGGGCTACCCAAGCCATCGCGACGGACGTAGCGGCGGGGCAGCTGCAACCGGACCAAATTGACATGCAGGCGGTGAGCGACCGGTTAATGACCGCGCCACTGGGTACATTAGCGGATCCAGATCTATTGATTCGGACCAGCGGTGAGGAACGTATTTCCAACTTTTTGCTCTGGCAGTTGGCGTACACCGAAATGGTTTTTACGGACGCATTGTGGCCGGATTTTGGCCCTGATGAATTAACGGCGGCCGTGGGCGAATACCAGTCCCGTGACCGGCGCTTTGGCAAAGTTAAATAAAAGAAGGGGTTAAGTCAATAATGAAGCAACGTGTAATTACGGCGGTAGTCGCCCTCATCATCTTTATTCCCATTCTGATTGCTGGTGGGTTTTGGGTGGATCTAGCGGCGGCCGTCTTGGCACTGGTGGGGATCGGTGAAATTTTCATCATGCGCAAAAAGATCATCGTGTCGGTGGAAGCCCTACTGGCGGCCCTGGCCACGTTGGTCGTGGTGTCACCAGATCAATATTTGCAGTGGATTTTGCGAACCGGTCTCAGCCGGGTAGACTTGCTGGGTATCTTCATGATGCTACTTCTGTTACTGACGGTGACGAGCAAGAACAAAACCAATTTTGATAACGTTAGTGTTACCATGCTGGGTATTTTGTACGTAGGCACGGGGTTCCATTACTTCGATGTGGCGCGGAACCAAGGTGGTCTGGCATTACTCATGTTCGGCATGTTGATTGTGTGGTTGACCGACTCGGGGGCCTACATTTTTGGCCGCGCGTTCGGTAAGCACAAGTTGTGGCCGGCCATCAGCCCCAACAAGACCTGGGAAGGTTCGATCGGCGGCGTCATCGTGGCGATGATTTTTGCCGCCATTTACGGGCAATTCTTCACCTTTGGTTACAGCTTGCCCATCCTGATTCTAATTGCCTTGTTCCTATCTATTTGGGGCCAACTTGGCGACCTCGTGGAATCAGCGTTGAAACGGTACTACGGGGTTAAGGATTCCGGAAAGATCTTGCCGGGTCACGGTGGCATCCTGGACCGGTTCGATAGTATGTTATTCGTATTGCCGATGCTTCACTGGTTGGGCTTCGTTTAAGCCTGATTGGTCGCAGATATTCCCGAGGAGGGGTTTCATGCTGGTGACAATCATTTGGTTTATCATCATTTTTGGCACCATCGTCATCGTGCACGAGTTTGGTCACTTCTTCTTTGCTAAGCGGTCTGGTGTGCTGGTCCGTGAGTTTTCGGTCGGGATGGGGCCCAAATTACTGAGTACCCATCATCACCACACAACGTACACCCTACGCCTATTACCGTTAGGTGGGTACGTCCGCATGGCCGGCTGGCAAGATGAAGAAGTCGACATCAAGCCCGGTACGCAGGTGACCGTTACGACGGGTGACGCGGGTCAAGTGACACGCATCAATACTAGTGACCGGATGACTCTTACTGGTGGTATTCCGCTGGTGGTGGATAAAATTGACCTGGTGCACAAGCTCACCATTACCGGTTACGTGAATGGAGACGAGGATGACGCCCGGACCTTACGGGTGGATCACGATGCGACCATCATTGAAGCTGATGGCGTGGAGGTGCAGATTGCCCCGGAGGACGTTCAGTTTCAAAGTGCGCCGTTATGGCAGCGGATCCTGATCAACTTTGCGGGGCCGCTGAACAACTTTTTGCTGGCGGTGGTTACTTTCTTTGTGGTGGCACTAGCCTTCGGTGGTACGCCGTCGAACAGTAACGTGATCGGTGGTGTCGAGCAGCATTCAGGTGCCGCCGTTGCGGGCTTGCGGGCCAGCGACCGCATCGTGAAGGTTGGCCAGCACAAAGTCGCGGAGTTTACCGACATTGCGGCGGCCATTAAGCACGATCAAAATAAGACCGTGGCCGTGACCGTACGGCGTAATGGGGCCACGAAACACTTACGCGTGCACCTGAAGCAGGGTGTTCTGGGGGTGTATAGTTCCCGAAACACGGGCGTGGTGAACGCCGTTAAATATGGGGTCACGCAGCCGTGTATGATCACCAAGCAAATTTTTAAGGCGCTCGGCTCGTTGATTTTTGGCGGCTTTTCACTGAACAAGCTGGCCGGACCAGTGGGCATTTACACTATGACTAGTGAGGTCTCCCACGAGGGGATCTACACGATTCTGTACTTCATGGCGTCCCTGTCGATCAACCTGGGCATCATGAACTTGTTGCCAATTCCCATGCTTGATGGTGGCAAGATCCTGTTCAACTTAATTGAGTTGGTTCGGGGTAAAGCGGTCAAGCGGGAACATGAAGCCATGGTGACCCTGGTTTTTGCCGGGTTGCTGATTGCGTTAATGGTGGCGGTCACCATTAACGATATACTACGGATTTTTTAACGGATAATGCGTGTGGGGTGCCTAGTGCACCTATACATAGATTTGAGGAGGAAACGTTTAATGAAACAGAGTCGTATGTTCATTCCCACGACCAAAGAAGTACCGGCCAACGCCGAAGCAAAGTCCCATCAGTTAATGTTGCGTGCGGGCTACATCAACCAGGTGGCAGCGGGGGTGTATGCCTACTTGCCATTGGCCCAGCGTGTGTTGGACAAGATTGAAGCCATTATTGACCACGAAATGGACAAGATTGATGCCGTCAAGATGACGCAGCCACATTTATTGCCGTCCGAACTGTGGGAGGAATCGGGCCGTCTAGCTACTTACGGGCCGAACTTGTACCAGTTATCCGATCGGCACGACCGGGGGATGATTCTCGGCCCGACGCACGAAGAAACTTTCACCGCGATGGTGCGCAACCAGTTGACCAGCTATAAGCGGATGCCCTTGGTGCTTTACCAAATCCAAACGAAGTTCCGTGATGAAGACCGCCCGCGGTACGGTTTGTTGCGCGGCCGCGAGTTTGTGATGCAGGATGCTTATTCCTTTACCAGTAATGAACAGGACCTGGACACGGTCTATCACGACATGGAGCGGGCTTACACCAACGTGTTCAACGCATTGGGGCTTAACTACCGCGTCATCATTGGCGATGGGGGTGCGATGGGCGGTCAAGATTCTAAGGAATTTTCTGCCATTGCGCCAATTGGTGAGGACACCATCGTGTACTCCGATGGTTCAACTTACGCCGCTAACCTGGAAATGGCCACGTCAATGACGGTGCCAACCGCTGCTAATACCGCTGAACCCGGCAAACTTGGGCTGGTGGACACGGGTGATGCCAAGACGGTCGATGAAGTCGCTGCCAAGTTGGGTGTCAACGCTGACCAGATCATCAAGGCGGTGCTGTTTATTGCCGACAAGGAACCAGTGCTAGCAATCGTGCGCGGTAATTACGAAGTAAACGACGTGAAGTTAAAGAACCTGCTGGGTGTGGACTTCCTGAATATAGCTACGCCCGAACAGGTTCAGCAATACATGCACGCGCAACCTGGTAGTGTGGGTCCGATTAACGTTGATGACGACGTCAAGATCATTCAGGACCAAAGTGTGAGCGAGATGGTCAACGCCTTTGCCGGGGCCAATCAGTCCGGGAAGCACTACCAGAACGTGAACCCTGGGCGCGACTTTAAGGCGACGCAGGTGGCCGACATCCGCTTTGTGACTGCCGGTGAAATGTCACCGGACGGCCAGGGCGTGTTGAAGTTTATGCGGGGAATCGAAATTGGGCACATCTTTAAGCTTGGTACCCGTTACAGTAAAGCGATGGGCGCTAACTTCCTGGATGAAAATGGTCGGAATCAGCCAATCATCATGGGTTCCTACGGTATCGGGGTATCGCGTTTGTTGTCCGCTATCGTTGAACAACATGCGGACGATCATGGTATCGTTTGGCCCAAGAACATTGCCCCATTTGATGTCCACGTGCTGCCAATGAACGTGAAGAAGGCGGAGCAGATGCAATTGGCCGAAGCCGTCACACAGCAGTTGGAGGACGCGGGTTACAGCGTGCTCCTGGACGACCGGAAGGAGCGGCCGGGCGTGAAGTTCGCGGATGCGGACTTGATCGGTCTACCGGTGCGGGTCACGGTCGGCAAGAAGGCCGCCGACGGAATCGTCGAGGTCAAGCTCCGGGCCCACGGGGATGCTATCGAGGTTAAGCAAGAAGAACTGGCTAACTCGATTGCCATCCTGCTCAAGGGCGAAGACGACGCTGACTAAGCGCACACACTGAATCAGATAGCGCCACATCCGGTTATGGGTGTGGTGCTTTTTGGTTTGGGTACCGCAACGGCTCGGTGATAACCAGTCGATTTAGGACCCGGGTTTGCGTTACAATGATGGTTAGTTATTTGCCAACCAACGGAAGGATTTTTGCCATGCTCAGTAAGCGCGAAATGTTTGAAAAACTGGTCGAACAAATCGACCTTGATCCTGGAATCACCAACGCCCCGGCGTTCAGCACCGCAACGGTGGACCAGGTGGTCGTGCACAAAGAGTCGCGGCGGTACGAGTTTACGTTCACGATGGGCGAGATTTTGCCCTTTGCCCTGTTTAAGGAGTTCGGGAACACCCTCGCGGCTGCCTTCAAGGACATCGCGGCGGTGAACGTGCACATCAAGGTGGCGCGGCCCGTCTATGATGAAGGCCTTGTGCGTGGCTATTGGGACTACGTCGTGCAACACGCTGCCGTGGCGTCGCCCCTCGTGCGCCAACAGTGTGAACGCGTGACGCCAACCATTCAGGGGCACGATGTCCTCATTAACGTGGAGAACGAACCGGTTGCACAGTTTTTCTCCGACCAGGGCATTCCGGCGCTGGAAGCCGCTTACGCTGATGTCGGCTTTGCCGGCTTGCACATGCGCGCGGTTGTTGATCAAGCCGCGGAGGCCGCCAGCCTCGAAGCGTTTAACACCAAAAAAGCGGCAGAGACGGCCGCCATGGCGGAACGCGCCGCGGCTACGATTCAGCAGTCCAAAGCGGCCACCGCGGACCGCGAGCAAAACGTCAAGGTGCAACTGGGGCGGACCATCAAGGCTGATGAAGAGCCCCAACAGATGGTGACCATCAACGAAGAGGAGCGGCGGGTACTGATTGAAGGCTACGTCTTTGACGCCGAAGTGCGCGAACTCCGGAGCAAGCGTAAGCTGCTCACCTTTAAGATGACCGATTACTCTAGCAGCTTCCTCGTGAAGAAGTTTAGCAATAATGCTAACGACGAAGCGGTGTTTGACCAGATTCACGCCGGCATGTGGCTGCGGGTCCGCGGTAGTGTGCAAGAAGACAGTTACAGCCGCGAGTTAACCGTGAACGCCCAGGACGTGGTGGAGGTCAAGCACGCTGAGCGCCAAGACACTACTGAGGGTGAAAAGCGCATTGAGTTGCACCTGCACACCAACATGAGCCAGATGGATGCCATCCCTAGCATCTCGGATTACGTTAACCGGGCAGCCAAATGGGGATACGAAGCCATTGCGGTGACAGACCATGCCGTCCTGCAGGCTTACCCAGAGGCCCACACGGCCGCGGGCAAAGCGGGCATCAAGATGCTCTACGGGGTAGAAATCAACCTAGTTGACGACGGCACGCCCGTCGCGTACCGGGCGGATACGCCGGCAGTTTTAGCGGACCAGACCTACGTCGTCTTTGACGTGGAAACCACCGGTCTGTCCGCGGTGTATGACAAGGTCATCGAATTAGCCGCCGTGAAAATGCGTGATGGGGCCGTCATCGATCAGTTTGAAGAGATGATCAACCCTGGCTTTGCCCTGTCTGACTTCACGATCAACCTGACACACATTACCAATGAGATGGTGCAGCAAGGCGGTCAAGAAGCCGACGTCATGCAGAAGTTCATTGACTTCAGTCAGGACGCCATTCTGGTCGGTCACAACGTTACGTTTGACGTGGGGTTCCTGAACGCGGCGTACGACCGGATGGGCGCTCCGGCGATCAGCCAACCCGTCATCGATACTTTGGAGCTGTCGCGTTCGTTGCACCCTGAGCTGTCCAACCACAAGCTGGATGCACTGAGTAAGCGGTATAACATTTCCCTCGAGAATCACCACCGGGCTAACGCCGATGCCGAGGCGACTGGTTACGTAATGTACGCGATGTTCAAAGAAGCACAGGCAATGCATGGCTGGACCAAGTTGAACGAACTCAACTCCTTGGTCGGTCAGGGGGACGCCTATAAACGGGCGCGCCCGAGCCACGCCATCGTGCTGGCAAAGACCCAGGCGGGCTTAAAGAATCTGTTTAAGCTGACTAGTGAGTCGATGACGCAATACTTTTACCGGGTGCCCCGCGTGCCGCGCAGCCGGCTCAACGCATTGCGTGAAGGGCTGATCGTTGGGTCCGCATGTGATCGCGGCGAGGTCTTTACGGCCATGATGCAAAAGGGGACGGCCGAGGCGGCCGACAAGGCCAAGTACTACGATTACCTCGAAGTGCAGCCATTGCCGAATTATTCCCAGTTGTTGGAAGGTCAGCTAGTATCGGGGCCAGCCCACCTGAAGGACATCATTAGTAAAATTGTCCAGATTGGCCACGACCTGGACAAGCCCGTCGTGGCGACGGGTGATGCCCATTACTTGGATGATCACGACGCTATTTATCGGCACATCCTGATCAACAGTCAGGGTGGCGCCAACCCACTCAACCGGTACCCGTTGCCCGATGTACACTTCCGCACAACTGACGAAATGTTGCACGAGTTTGCCTGGTTAGGTGCGGACACCGCGCGGGAACTGGTCATCACTAATACCCACGTGGTGGCCGACTGGATCGACGGTGACATCACTCCCGTGAAGGATAAGTTGTACACGCCAGAAATTCCCGGGGTCAACGAAAACTTCAAGCGGGACGTTATGGCAACGGCCCACGAGTGGTACGGCGAGCAGTTGCCGGAATTGGTGGCGACCCGGATTGACAAGGAACTGAAGAGTATTATCGGTAACGGGTTTGCGGTGATTTACAACATCGCGCAACGGCTGGTACAGAAGAGTAACAAGGATGGGTATCTGGTTGGTTCCCGGGGGTCCGTTGGGTCTAGCCTAGCGGCAACTTTGTCCGGCATCACCGAGGTTAACCCCTTGCCGCCGCACTACCGTTGCCCTGAATGTCAGTACAGTGAGTTCTATACTAAGGGTGAGTATGGTTCCGGCTTTGACTTGCCCGACAAGAAGTGCCCCAAGTGTGGGGCCGACCTCATTAAGGATGGGCACGATATTCCCTTTGAAACCTTCTTGGGCTTCCATGGGGACAAGGTGCCTGATATTGACCTGAACTTCTCGGGTGACTACCAGCCAGTGGCGCACAACTACATTAAGATCCTGTTCGGGGAGGACCACGCGTTCCGGGCCGGGACGATCGGTACGGTGGCAGACAAGACGGCGTACGGGTACGTGAAGGCCTATGAGCGGGACACGGGCAAGGTGTTCCGTGGCGCCGAAGAGGACCGACTGGCCAAAGGAGCGACGGGGGTTAAACGGACCACCGGCCAGCATCCGGCGGGAATTCTGATCGTACCGTCCAACATGGATATTTATGACTTTTCGCCGATCCAGTACCCAGCCGATGACCAAAACGCGGCCTGGCGCACGACCCACTTTGATTTCCATTCGATTCACGACAACATCCTGAAGATGGATGTACTGGGGCATGATGATCCAACGATGATCCGTATGTTGCAGGACCTGTCGGGGGTCAACCCGAAGTCGATTCCAACTGACGACCCAGGAGTGATGAAGCTGTTTTCGGGGACGGAGTCGTTGCACGTGACGGCGGACCAGATTGGTACCAAAATGGGTACTTTGGGTATTCCTGAGTTTGGGACGCGTTTTGTCCGGGGGATGCTTGAAGAAACTAAGCCGTCCACCTTTGCCGAGTTGCTTCAGATTTCTGGCCTGTCACACGGGACCGACGTGTGGTTGGGCAACGCTGAAGAACTGGTACAAAACGGGACCATCACCCTCAAGGATGTTATTGGTTGTCGTGACAACATCATGATGGACTTGATCCACTGGGGCATGGATGACTCCATGGCCTTCAACATTATGGAGCACGTGCGTAAGGGTCGGGGAATTCCCGACGAGTGGCAACAGGCCATGCGCGACAACGACAACGTGCCGGACTGGTACATTGACTCCTGCCTGAAGATCAAGTACATGTTCCCGAAGGCCCATGCCACGGCCTACGTCATGATGGCCTTACGAATCGCTTGGTTTAAGGTCTACTACCCGCTGGTCTACTACGCAGCATACTTTTCCGTGCGCGCAGAAGACTTTGATTTGGTCGCAATGTGCCGGGGCAAAGACGCAGTCAAGGCCGCTATCAAGGAAATTAGCGATAAGGGTCGGGATGCGTCCGCCAAGGAAAAGAACCTGCAAACGATCCTGGAAATTGCTAACGAGTGTTTGGAGCGTGGGTTTAAGATCAAGATGGTGGACATCGAGCATAGTGACGCCCATGACTTTCAAATCGTGGATGACCACACGTTATTGGCCCCGTTCCGGGCAGTACCGGGCTTGGGCGAAAACGTGGCCAAGCAGATCGTGTCGGCGCGTGAAGAAAAGCCGTTCCTATCCAAGGAAGATTTGGCGAAGCGGGCCAAGGTTTCGCAGACATTGATCGACTACATGACCACACAACACGTGTTGGACGAGCTGCCGGATGAGAACCAGTTAAGCTTGTTTGATAATTTATTCTAATTAATAATGTAGCGACGGGTGCTGGCCATGTAGGTCAGCACCCGTTTTTTGGCAAAAAATTTTGATTGTCGGTTTACTTTTAAAAAGTAAGTGCTATACTAAGTCGCGTAAGCAATTCATCAGGCAACAAGACAAGAAAGGTGATTAATTATGACGTTAACAAATGGCTATGAACAAAGTGACCGTGAAGAGCAGTTGCACATTTTGAACCTCCCGTCCCTCGAGGCAGCCGCTAAGAAGATTATTCCTACTGGTGGTTTCGGCTATATTTATGGCGGCGCTGAGGATGAGTGGACGTTGAAGGCCAACACGCAGGCGTTTAACCACGTCCAGATTGTGCCGCGGGCATTAGCGAATATTGATCATCCAGACTTGAGCACCGAGATTTTTGGGTTGCACTTGGACACACCGGTGATGATGGCGCCCGCTGCGGCACAAGGGTTGGCCCACGCGAAGGGTGAGGTGGATACAGCCAAAGGGGTCGCGGCCGTTGGCGGCTTGATGGCACAAAGCACGTATAGTTCCACGTCCATTGCGGATACGGCGGCCGCCGGTGACGGCGCACCACAATTCTTTCAGTTGTACATGAGTAAGGACTGGACGTTTAACGCCAGTCTGCTCGACGAAGCTAAGCGTGCTGGTGTGAAGGCCATTATTTTGACGGTGGATGCAACGGTGGATGGTTATCGTGAAGAGGATATCGTCAATAACTTCCAGTTCCCGATTCCAATGGCCAACTTGGAAAAGTTCGCTAACGGTGACGGTAAGGGCCAAGGTATTGGCGAAATTTATGCGGCCGCAGCTCAGAAAATTAGTCCAGATGATGTGCGGCGGATCGCTGATTACACGGACCTGCCTGTCATTGTGAAGGGCATCCAGTCTCCAGCTGATGCGCTGCGGGCCATTGGTGCCGGTGCGGCCGGGATTTATGTTTCCAATCACGGTGGTCGGCAGCTCAATGGTGGTCCAGCCTCATTCGACGTCTTAGCGGACATCGCCAAGGCGGTTAACCACCAGGTACCAATCATCTTCGACTCTGGCGTGCGCCGGGGAAGTCACGTCTTTAAGGCGCTGGCTGCGGGTGCCGACTTGGTCGCCTTGGCGCGGCCGGTAATTTACGGTTTGGCGCTGGGTGGCGCACAGGGTGTCCAGAGCGTCTTTGAAGCCCTGGACCACGAGCTCGCCATTACGATGCAACTGGCGGGCACGAAGACAATTGAGGACGTTAAGCACGCTCCGTTGACGCATTTTCGGTATGACGATTAACATTTATTGAGTACCAAGAGTTCCGGTGGCGCCGTATGGTGCCGCCGGAACTTTTAATTTATGGTTTACGGTTGGTGGGGGAATGTAGTTCCGGTAGGTGGGACGTGCTCCGGGGCCGGTGTTGCGGGTAGCGGTCATTGACAAGTGGTTCACTGAGCCGTACCAATTCAGCGTCCTTCCTACTAATTAGGATGCGCACTGTTAACCCGTGTTCTGACAAGGAGTAAGCCTTGCCACCTCGGGAGGGGTATGGTACAATAACAATTGATTTTAAGACCTCGGTCGAGTGAGCAGCGATGCTCACTCTTTTTATTGCCGGGTGTCATGACCGAAAGGGGGCACAGTAATGAGTACGGTGGTTGATACGGTGACGGCAATCGTGCAGCCAATTGTTGACCGGCACAACTTTTTTCTAACCGACGTTGAGTTTGTGAAGGAGGGCGCTGGCTGGTACCTGCGTGTTTACATTGACAAGCAGGGCGGCATCACCCTTGATGATTGTGTGATGGTCAATGACGAACTGAGCGAACAATTAGATGCAATCGAACCTGACCCAATCCCGCAGGCCTACTTCCTGGAGGTCTCGAGTCCAGGTGCGGAACGACCGCTTAAAACCGCTGAAGATCTAACGCATGCGGTGGGTGAGTACATCCATATCAGTCTGTTTCAGAAACAGGATGGACAAAAAGTCTTTGAGGGTACGTTAACGAACCTGACCGATACGGAGTTAACGCTTGCCTACAAGGTCAAGGGCCGCCCACGCACGGTAACCGTTGCGCGGGATAATCTGGCTAATGCACGGATGGCCATCGAGTTCTAGGTAAAGGAAGGATTAGCATGTCAAAAGAAATGATTGAAGCGCTCGATGCGCTCGAAACCGAGAAGGGCGTCAAGAAGGAAATCGTCATCGACGCGTTGGAAACGGCTTTGCAGACTGCCTACAAACGGAACTACAACCAAGCCCAAAACGTTGAGGTCGACTTCGACGCCAAAAAGGGTGACATTAAGGTTTACGCCGTGAAGGAAGTTACGGATGAAGTCTTTGATTCCCGGTTGGAAGTCAGCCTGAAGGACGCCACGGCCATCAACAAGGCGTACGAGATTGGTGACCACATCAAGTTTGAGGTGACCCCGAAGAACTTTGGCCGGATCGCCGCCCAGACGGCCAAGCAGGTGATCATGCAGCGAGTACGTGAAGCTGAACGGGCTAACGTGTATGACGAGTACTCCCAGTATGAGAACGAAATCATGCAGGGCACCGTGGAGCGGAAGGACAACAAATTTGTCTACGTTTCGTTAGGCAAAGTGGAGGCCGTCATGCCACGGTCGGACCAGATGCCACGCGAAGAGTACAAGATGCATGAGCACATCAAGGTCTACGTTTCGAAGGTCGAGAACGCAACGAAGGGCCCACAGGTCTTTGTTAGCCGGACGAACCCGGGAATGGTCAAGCGCCTATTTGAAGAAGAAGTACCGGAGATTTATGATGGTACTGTTGAGATTGTGGGCGTGGCGCGTGAAGCCGGCGACCGTTCCAAGGTGGCAGTGCGGAGTAACAACGAAAACGTTGACGCTGTGGGGACCACGGTTGGTCCTCGGGGCGCGCGGGTCCAAGCTGTTGTTAACGAACTGTCTGGTGAAAACATGGACATCGTGCAGTGGGAAGACGACCCGTCGGACTACATTGCTAACGCCTTGAACCCAGCTGAAGTCATTGCCGTGCAGTTTAATGATGAGGACAATGAACGCAGCGCAACGGTCATCGTCCCCGACTACCAGTTGTCGTTGGCAATTGGTAAGAAGGGTCAAAATGCCCGCTTGGCTGCGAAGTTGACCGGTTTTAAGATCGACATCAAGCCTGAATCCGAGGTTGAGTTTGTTGATGATGACGAACTGACCGCCGAGGACCAGGCTGAAGAAGCCGCAGAGGTCGCAACTGACGTCGATACAACGGACGCTAATGAAGATGCGGCTACCGAAGCAGCTACCGATGCAGCGGCTGATCCGGACGATGATGCGGCTACTACCGCGTCAGACCCAACGGACACCAACGAATAGGGGGTGGGCCAATGAAGCCACGGAAAGTGCCTATGCGTAAGGATTTATTGACTGGTACGATGCAACCGAAAAAGTCCATGGTGCGTATTGTGAAGGTTGATGAGCAGACGGTCGCCATTGATCCGACGGGTAAGCAGTCGGGTCGTGGAGCGTACGTTGCGTTGGACCCGGAGGCCGTCAAGGCGGCTAAGGGTAAGCACATCATTGAGGGGGCCTTCAGCATGAAGATTGACCCCTCTTTCTACGATGACTTGTATGCGTACGTTGACCACCAGAAGGCGCGTCAAGAACTATTTGGCAAGCAAGGATGAACCAGGAACGGGTAACCAACATGGTGGGTTTGGCCCAGCGCGCGGGACAGTTAGTGACGGGTACGGAGTTCGTACTCGGTGCAATTGCCGATCACCGCGCACGCTTGGTCATCCTGGCTAGCGATGCGAGTGCCAACCTCACCAAGAAAATAAACGATAAGGGTAGCTATTATGACGT
Source organism: Lacticaseibacillus thailandensis DSM 22698 = JCM 13996 (assembly GCF_001436135.1). NCBI lineage: Bacteria > Bacillati > Bacillota > Bacilli > Lactobacillales > Lactobacillaceae > Lacticaseibacillus > Lacticaseibacillus thailandensis. The sequence continues at coordinate 539,468 of NZ_AYZK01000001.1, read as the reverse complement.
ACCGGTGGTGCAACCGCTGACCGTCATGGAGCTCAGCGCCGCCATCGGCCACCAACGCAGTGTTGTTGCGGTGGTTGATGCGGGATTCGCCCAAGCGCTAAGTAAGCTACTGACCTAAAAGATCGGAGCGTGAAGAGATGGGCAAAAAGCGTATTTACGAATTTGCTAAGGAGAACAACGTCACGAGTAAAGAAGTTATTGCAGCTGCAAAGAAGGCCGGTTTGACCGGTATTAAGTCCAGCATGAATTCCATTGACGACAACGACGCCAGCAAGGTGAGCGCAGTCTTGAAGGATGCTAGCACGTCCAGTGCGGCCCCGAAAGCTGCAGCCAAGCCTGTTGCTAGTGCTGTGCCCGCCAAGAGTGCGGCTGCGCCGGCTAGTGCCGCGGCTAAGCCTAGTGCCGAAGCCAAGAAGCCAGGGACAAGCCATGCACAGCACAAGACTGCAGATGGCAAGACTTTGATTAGTCGGAGCGCGATTCGCCGTCCGGGGACGCAAAACAATCATAACGCGACCCGGAACAACCACCAGGGCAACCGGAACCAGGGCGGTAACAACCGCGGCCAGGGTAACAACGGTAATCGTGGTCAGAATGATAACCGTAACCGGAACAATGGTGGTAACCGTAATAACAACGGTGGCCGCAACGATAACCGGCGTGGTGGTAACAACCGCAACGACAACCGTCGTAATGACAACCGTCGCGGTAACAACCGTCAACCAGAAGCACCAATGCCACGTGTTTCGCGGGCCGCTGCTGCTGCAGCACGGCTGCGCCAGCACCAGCAGACGGAATTCCGCACGTCGAGTGCACCAATTGGTCGCTTTGAGGAACCAAAGCCACAGCGTTCAGCTGCTGCATCGAGTGCAGCGACTAAGCCAGCCGCAGCAGCTTCCCAGTCCCGGCAGGCACTGTCTGCTGCTAAGCCAGCGGCTAAGTCGGCGGCACCGGCACGTTCAGCGGCCAACCAGCAGCGGACGACTAGTTCTTCGTCCCGGCCAAAGCCGCAGCGTCAGCGTAACTACGGTACTGGTCGCGAGACACCTTACAAGGGCCGGCGTAAGAACAAGAAGCGTCGTCAGCAGCGGAACAACGAACCCCGCAAGCCAGTGCCACAGCGTAAGGAACGTCCATTACCAGAAACTTTGGTTTACACCGAGGGGATGAACGCGCAGGAACTGGGCAAGATCTTGCACCGTGAACCAGCGGAAATTATCAAGAAGTTGTTCATGTTGGGCATTATGGTTAACCAAAACCAGAGCCTCGATAAGGACACCATTGAATTGATTGCTGAAGATTACGGTATCAAGTCCCAAGAAAAGGTTGAAGAAGACATCACCGACCTGGACAAGGTCTTTGAAGCCGAGACCACTTCCACGGAAAACTTGCAGCCACGGCCGCCGGTTATTACCATTATGGGTCACGTTGACCATGGTAAGACGACGCTGTTGGACAAGTTGCGGCACACGCACGTCACCGAAGGCGAAGCCGGCGGGATCACCCAGCATATTGGTGCTTACCAAGTTAAGCTGAATGATCGTCTGATCACCTTCCTGGATACTCCCGGGCACGCGGCCTTCACGAACATGCGGGCACGTGGTGCGGACATTACCGATATTGTTGTCTTGGTCGTTGCGGCCAATGACGGGGTCATGCCACAAACAGTTGAAGCCATTAACCACGCCAAAGCCGCGGGTGCGCCAATCATTGTTGCCATTAACAAGATTGATAAGCCAGGTGCTAACCCGAACCGGGTCATTGAAGAACTAGCTGAATACGAACTGATCCCAGAATCATGGGGTGGGGATACCATCTTTGTCAACATTTCGGCTAAGTACGGTAAGAACATTGATGAGTTGCTCGAAATGATCTTACTAGAAGCCGACGTGCTGGAATTGAAGGCCAACCCAGACCAGAAGGCCGTTGGTACCGTCATTGAGGCCCGTTTGGACAAGGGTAAGGGCCCAATGGCCACCGTCCTGGTTCAGCAAGGTACGTTGCATGTTGGGGACCCGGTCGTTGTGGGTAACACCTATGGTCGTGTCCGGGTGATGACTAACGATCGTGGTCGGCGCGTTAAGGACGCTACGCCAAGTATGCCAGTTGAAATCACTGGTCTGAATGATGTGCCACAGTCTGCGGACAAACTGGTCGTCTTTGACGACGAAAAGACTGCCCGGGCAGCAGGTGAGGAACGTGCTAGTCGCGCCCTGGATAAGGAGCGGCGGGCCGGTTCTCACGTTACCCTGGACAACCTCTTCGAAACGATGAAGGAAGGCCAGATGAAGGAAGTTGACGTTATCATCAAGGCCGATGTACAAGGTTCCGTTGAAGCCATTGATGGTTCCCTAAAGAAGATCAACGTGGAAGGTGTGCGTGTGAACATCATTCACGAGTCTGTGGGGGCCATTAACGAAAGTGATGTCACCCTGGCGAGTGCATCGAACGCGATTATTATCGGGTTCAACGTTCGGCCGACTGCTCAGGCCCGTGCCCAAGCAGAACAAGAAGATGTGGACATTCGTCTGCACAGTGTTATTTACAAGGCAATTGACGAAATCGAAGCAGCCATGAAGGGCCAACTGGATCCTGTTTACGAGGAAAAGGTTATTGGTTCCCTGACGGTGCGCGAAACCATCAAGGTCTCCAAGGTCGGCACCGTTGCTGGTTGTTTGGTCGATTCCGGCCGGATCACCCGCGATTCTGGTGTGCGTCTGGTTCGCGATGGCATCGTCATTTACGAAGGCAAGCTGGGCAGTCTGCGTCGCTTCAAGGATGACGTCAAGGAAGTCAAGAGTGGGTTCGAATGTGGGCTGACGATTGAAAACTACAACGACATCAAGGTTGATGACCAGATTGAAGCCTACACGATGGAACAGGTACCGGTAAAGTAAGCCACTACCGATCTGCCTGAGCATCAGCGAGGAGGAATCATCATGAAACATCGTATTGGACGCGTTGAACAACAGATACAGCGTGAAGTTGACGATATTCTGTTGAAGTTGGTAAACGACCCACGTGTTGAAGGCGTGACGATTACTGGGGTCACGTTAACTGGTGACTTGCAGCAGGCCACGATCTACTTTAGTGTGCTGGACGATTCACCGGCCCACGTTGCGGACGTCCTGTCTGGCTTGAACAAAGCCAAAGGGTTGATCCGTCGTGAAGTTGGTCGCCGGATCCGCTTGTTCAAGGTTCCAAGTTTGACCTTCGCGCAGGATACGTCCGTCCAGTATGGGGCGCACATTGACGAATTACTCGCCAAGGCTAACCAAGAGGACGCGGCTACGGACGCGCAGCAGCATGAAGATAAAGATTAAGACGTGCAGACGCAAGTAGTCTCGCGTTATTAAATCATCAGAGCACGGTTGCCGATGCAGGTAACCGTGCTCTTTTTTTGCGCAGTGCATAGCCCTTCCCGGCCATGCGGAGGCTCCGGGCGGATGCGCCGAGGGCGGTGATAACGGCTACAGTGTCAGTTGCACCGGGGCTCCGCCGGCCTGACCGCGGGCCCTTGATAATCACTAAAAATAAGACAGATATGAAGAATTAACCCATTGAAATTTAATTGATTTCACACTATTATTAATAGTTAAAGGGCAACTGTTGCTTTTCGCAATGCTGCCGAAGGGGGCTTATTCATGGACAAACCGGATGACGTACTGCTAGACATCCAGCATTTACATACCGCGTTTCGCAACGGTGACGATTACTTTGACGCCGTGAATGACGTAAGTCTGGAGCTCCATCGTAATGAGGTACTTGCGATTGTGGGCGAGTCTGGCTGCGGTAAGAGTACGCTGGCAACCAGCATCATCGGGTTGCACGACCCGCATAATACGCGGGTCACGGGCACCATTCAGTACAACACTTATAACTTAGTGGGTCTGAACGAGAAACTTTACAACCAGTTTCGGGGCAAAGATATCGGCATGATCTTTCAGGACCCCTTGGCGGCGTTAAACCCATTGATGCGGATTGGGGACCAAATTGCCGAAACGTTGGTTTACCATACCGATATGACTAAGGAACAGCGCCAGCAGCGGGTCTTGGAGTTACTCGACCAGGTGGGAATTCCGGAACCAGCCCGAGTGGCGCGGCAGTACCCCCACGAATTATCCGGTGGGATGCGTCAACGGGTAGTGATTGCCATTGCGATTGCCTGCAAACCACCCATCATTATCGCTGACGAACCAACCACGGCGCTAGACGTGACCATTCAGGCCCAAATTTTGGACTTGCTGGCAGATATCCAGAAGGAAAGTCACAGCGGTATTATTCTCATTACTCACGATCTCGGCGTAGTGGCCGAAGTCGCTGACCGGGTGGCCGTCATGTACGCGGGCCAGATCGTGGAGCAGGGCACGGTGGGCGACGTGTTTAACCATCCGTTGCATCCATACACGCGCAGTTTGCTGCGTTCCATGCCCCAGGCGGATTCCGAGGATGATGAGTTGCACGTGATTCAGGGTACGGTGCCGGATCTGAAGCACATGCAGATTGACGGCTGCCGCTTTGCACAACGTATTCCGTGGATTCCGGCCTCAGCCCATGAGGCGCACCCGACGATGCATGAAGTGGCGCCGGGTCACCTCGTCCAGTGCACGTGCTACCAGACCTTCCACTTTGAAGACGAAGCGCCAGTTGCTGCAGGAGGTGATGCCCATGTCACTGATTGAAATCAAAAATTTAAAGGTGCACTACCCAATTCGGTCGGGTTTTTGGAACCGCGTTACCGATCACGTGCTGGCAGTGGACGGCATTAATTTCAACATTGAACCGGGGGAAACGTACGGATTGATTGGTGAGTCTGGTTCCGGTAAGTCGACAACGGGCAAAGCCATTGTTGGGTTGGAGAAGGTGACTAGTGGTCAAATTATTTATCAGGGTCAAGATATTACCAACGCACGGACCCGCCGGCGGCTCCGCTACAACAAAGACGTACAGATGATTTTTCAGGATTCTCTGAGCAGTTTGAATCCCCGGAAGCGGATTGCCGACATCATCGCGGAACCGATTCGCAACTTTGAAAACTTGAGCGCCACCGAGGAACAACACCGTATCAAGGAGTTGCTCGACATCGTGGGTATGCCTCAAGACGCCCTGTACAAGTACCCATTCGAATTTTCCGGTGGGCAACGCCAGCGGATTGGGGTTGCACGGGCCGTGGCGACCAACCCCAAATTAATTGTGGCTGACGAACCGGTGTCAGCACTTGATCTGTCCGTGCAGGCGCAAGTGCTGAACTTCATGAAGCAGATTCAGCAGGAATATAACATTGCCTACTTGTTCATTTCGCATGATTTGGGCGTGGTACGGCACATGTGCAAAAATTTGGCCATCATGCACCGCGGGCGGTTTGTCGAGATCGGTACGCGAGCGGACATTTATCAGCATCCGCAGCATATTTACACTAAACGGTTGCTTTCTGCCATTCCGGAAGTCAATCCGGACGGCCGCGAGGCGGACCGTCGTCACCGGCTGGCGGTTGAAGCCGAGTTTAAGCACGAGGAATCGCGCTACTACGGTCAGGACGGCCGGGTGCTCGACCTGCAGCAGGTATCACCGACCCACTTTGTAGCGTTACCCGACGCCACTTTGGCGGCCATTCGGGGGGGTGCGGACTAATGTGGAAAACAATTCTGAAGCGGGTCCTGGTCATGATCCCGCAAATTTTTCTACTGAGTATCATCATCTTCGTGTTGGCCAAAATGATGCCTGGTGATCCGCTGACCGGTGCCATCACGCCGCAGACGGATCCCACCCAGCTCGCGCACCTGCGTCAAGAGTATGGGCTCAACGATCCCTGGTGGATCCAGTACTATCATTGGCTGATCAACCTGTTCCACGGCAATTTGGGTCAAAGCTACACCTACAAGCGGGCTGTCACCGGACTGATTGGCGAGCGGGCGGTCAACACCTTCTGGCTGTCCTTACTGACATTGATTATTGTGTATGCCATCGCTATTCCGCTGGGCGTGATTGCCGGGCGGTACGAGGGTTCCAAGCGGGACAAGGCTATTCAGATCTACTCGTACGTTGGTCTTTCATTGCCATCATTCGTCTTCTTCCTGTTTGGTATTTGGTTGTTTGGCTACGTACTGAACTGGTTCCCGACCACCGGTTCAGTGGCTTTGGGTGCGAGCGGGGTGATCGGCCTGCTGTTCAGTCACCTGCGGCACATGATCTTGCCGGCGCTATTGGCCGGCGTGCTGGGCACATCGAGCATTATTTTGTACCTGCGTTCAGGCGTGATCGACAACACCTCGGAAGATTTTGTGCGCACGGCGCGGTCCAAAGGGGTACCCGAAAAGGTGGTCTTCAACCGGCACATTTTGCGGAACTCCATTCTCCCAATTGCGGCGTTTATGGGGAATTCCATTACGGGGTTGCTGGGTGGCTCCATCTTCGTGGAAACCATCTTTAGCTACCCCGGGATGGGTCAGTTGTTCGTCAACTCCATTGCCGGGCGTGACTATTCGGTCATTACCGCGCTCACGCTACTGTTTGGGATCCTCGCGTTACTAGGCAACTTGCTCTCCGATATCATCATGAGCATTGTGGACCCACGCATTCGGATTGAATAGGAGGGGTGTATATGTTTGCACGCAAGAAACAAAATCCGCAAGTGGTGGCGGCAGGAGTCGCACGTGATGATGCCGATGCGTTAGTTTCACCCTCCGCCATGCGCGTATTGGGTCGTGAATTTCTTAAGGATAAACTGGCCATCGTGGCGTTGACCATCGCGGTTGTCATCGTGCTGGGTGCTTTTATCGGTGGCCTAGTTTGGTCAGCAGGCAAAGTGACCACGGTCAACGTTTTGGACCGCTACTTGGCGCCAGGCACGGATGGGCACCTACTGGGGACTGACGCTAGTGGACGCGACATGTTCCGGTACCTGTTTGTCGCCGCGCGCAACTCGATCTTTATTGGGGTGTCCGTGGCCGTACTGAACGAACTGATTGGCATTGTTTTGGGGACGGTCTCCGGCTACTTTGGTGGGCTAATCGATAACGTATTGATGCGAATCGTTGATTTTTGGATGGTATTACCACACTTTTTGATCATTATCATTTTGGCGCAATTAGTGAATAACCTCGATCCGCTCAAGTTGGTCTGGATCTTGACGTTGTTCAGCTGGACGTCAACCACGCGGCTGATTCGGTCGCAGATTCTGACGCAGTCCGAGCGTGAATACGTGATGGCGTCTAAAACCTCGGGCACGCCCAACGTCGTAATTATGTTTCGGGAGGTTTTGCCCAACATTAGCTCGTTTGTGATCACCGACCTCACACTAACGGTCGCGAGTTCGATTGGGATTGAAACCGGGTTGTCCTTCCTGGGCTTTGGCCTGCCAGCCTCGCAACCATCACTGGGGACCTTGATTGGCTATGCCAACGATCCCGTCACCATCATCGATTACTGGTGGGTGTGGTTACCCGCTGCGGTACTGTTATTGACGCTATCCCTCTCCATTAACGCGGTGGGGCAAGCGCTCAAACGGGCGGCCAACGCACGGCAACGGCGTGGGTAGCAAAAAAATGAAAATTACGTTTGCATTTGATGAAGATGTGTATATAATTAGTTTGTAGTTAGAAATTATTAATTGTTTTTTATTGTCCGTGGTCTGGTTTTGAGGAAAGGGGATTTGAGGATGAAGAAGCGTTCCAAATATATGGCCGGAGCGATGACCGCTGTTCTGGCGCTCACACTGGCGGCGTGTGGTTCCAAGAGTTCTTCGAGTACCAAGAGTGCATCCAGTGCCGTCAAAACGGCAACGACCAACAGCAAAAAGGCGGTTAAGGGGGGCACGTTGAGCGTTGCCGAGGTGTCCGATTCACCAATTGCCGGGATTTTCGCTCCCGAGTTATCGGATAACGCGTCCGATTCGGACTTTATGCAGTTTGCGACTGAAAGCTTGTTTGGCGTTGGTAAGGATTATAAGTACACCAACAAGGGCGCCGCAACCTTGAAGCTGAACCGGAAGGCAAAGACCGCCACCATTAAGATCAAGAAGAACGTCCGTTGGTCCGATGGCAAGCCGGTCGTGGCAAAAGACGTGGAGTACGCCTACGAAATCATTGCCAACAAGGATTCGAAGTCTTCACGTTACACCGACTCGTTGCAAAACATCAAGGGGATGGCGGCTTACCACACTGGCGCCGCGAAGACTATTTCTGGGATTACGGAGCCGGACGGTGATAACGGGAAGACCGTTGTCCTGCACTTCCAGCAAATGAAGCCTGGAATGAAGCAATCAGGCAACGGCTACATTTGGGAAAACGCCGAGCCATACCACTACCTCAAAGACGTACCGTTTGCTGATCTGGCCAAGAGTAGCAAGGTCCGCAAGCACCCCGTCACCTTTGGGCCGTTCAAGTTTAGTAAGGTTGTCAGCGGGCAGTCCGTTGAGTTTACCCGCAACAAGTACTACTACAAGGGCACACCCAAGTTGAGCAAGATCGACATTGAAGTCTTGGCCACGTCCAAGGCCGTGACGGCCATCAAGTCCAAGAAGTACGATATCGTCTTGGGTATGCCTGCCGCTCAGTACAAGAACTACAAGAACGCCAAGGGCTACACCATGTTGGGCCAGAAAGCCCTGGAGTACACTTACCTCGGGTTCAACCTGGGCAAGTACGATGCCAAGACCAGCACCAACGTGATGAACAAGAACGCCAAGATGAGTAACCGGTCATTGCGTCAGGCGATGTTGTACGCTTTGAACCTCAACCAGGTGGCCAAGAAGTTCTACCCTGGTGTCCGGACTCGTGCAACGACACTGATTCCACCCGCATTTAGCAAGTACCACCTGAATGCTACGGGCTATAACCTGAACCTGAAGAAGGCCAAGAGCCTGTTGAACAAGGCGGGTTACAAGCTGGGTAAGGATGGCTACCGGACCGATCCTAACGGCAAGAAGTTGACCATCCACTTTGCCGTCATGCAGGGTGATGACACGACGGATGCTATGTACCAAGACTTCATCCAGCAATGGAAGAAGATCGGTCTGCGCGTTAAGCTCACCACTGGGCGGGCTATTGAGTTCAATGCCTTCTACAACAAGATTGAAAACAACACGTCTGACTATGATGTCTTTGCCGCTGCATGGCAGTTAAGTTCCGAGCCATCCCCCATGGACCTGTACTCCAAGGATGCGCCGTACAACTTTAGTCGGTTTACTTCCAAGAAGAACACGGCGCTGCTCAACAAGATCGACAGTGAGAAGTCCTTTAACACCGCTTACCGGGTTAAGGCCTTCAAGCAGTGGCAGCGGTATATGTTGAAGGAAGCCCCGGTGGCACCACTGATGTACACCATTACGGTCTACCCAACCAGCAACCGCGTGAAGAACTTCGCGATTTCCCCAGCTGACAAGGAATACCTTCAGTGGCAAGACGTTGAGGTTACCAGCAACAGCCGCTAACCTGTGCGTTACCTTTCTCTCAACGATAGTTTCAAGATCATGACGGTCCATCCCCATTTGCGGGGATGGACCGTTTGTGTTGTCCGGGCAGGTTCAGTCACGAGGCTGCTTTGCGCTTCACTTGGGCGTTAGCGCTGTTCAGCGGCAAAATGATGGCTTATACTGTCCCGGGGAGTGCATTAGGTGATTGTAACTGACGTGGGGGATTGAGGAAGGATCAATAACAATGAATAACCGTCTAGGTAGGGCCATGATCACTGTAGGGGTGTTGGCCCTGGGATTGGCCGGGTGTGGCCACCGTGCGCAGACACAGACCAGTGCTGGTGCACATACATATACCACTAATCAAAGTCGGTCAATTAGTGGGGGCACATTGAGTGTGGCTGTTGCTACCGATACGCCGTTTACGGGCGTCTTTGCACCCGAATTAGCGGACGACACTACTGACCTGACCGTCACGCAGTTTGGTACCGAGTCGCTCTTTGGTGTGGGTCGTAACTACCGGTTTAACCGGCAAGGTGCGGCAACCATCAAACTTAACCGGCACCGGCGGACTGCCACGATTACGGTTAAACGTCACGTGCGGTGGGCTGACGGGCAACCCGTCACTGCGCATGACGTTGAGTATGCGTACGAAATTTTAGCGAACCGTGCGACCAAGTCGGCACGTTACACTGACGCCATCCAAAACATTCGTGGTATGGCGGCGTATCATGCAGGCACTGCGCGGACCATTAGTGGAATCACGATGCCACAGGGTACGCAGGGGCGGACCGTGGTACTGCACTTTAAGACCATGAAACCGGGGATGCAAAATAGTGGCAACGGGTACATCTGGGAGTATGCTGAGCCATACCATTACCTCAAAAGTATTCCCTTTGCCAAACTAGCACAGAGTCCCCGCATGCGGAGTCGTTTGCTAACGTTTGGGCCCTTCCGGCTGACCAAAGTTGTGGATGGGCAGGCGGTGCGTTACGCACGGAACCCGTATTACTACAAGGGTACCCCGCATCTGTGGCACATTAACGTCACGACTTTGGCGAACGCCAAGGTGACCACGGCGTTGAAGGCTAAACAATACGACCTGATCTTCAACATGCCCTCTGCGCAATACCCGCATGTTAAACACCTGGCGGGTTATACCACGTTGCGTAAACCGAGCATGAGTTATACGTACCTGGCCTTTAATCTGGGACACTTCGACCAGCAAACCGGACGCAACGTGATGGATACCCACGCGCGGATGAGCGACCGGCGTCTGCGGCAGGCGATGCTGTATGCCCTGAATTTGGACGCGGTGGTGCGTAAGCTTTACCCCGGGTCACGGACGCGGGGCACGACCCTGATTCCGACCGCGTACGGGCGCTACCATTTACGTACTCGTGGTTACACGTTGAATTTAAGTAAGGCGCGGCACCTACTCAACCAGGCCGGTTACCGGATGGGACGGCATGGTTACCGCACCGATCCCCAGGGACACCCGCTGACCATTCACTTGGCGGTGATGCAGGGTGATGCTACGACTGACGCCATGAATACAGACTTCATTCAGCAATGGAAGAAGGTGGGCCTACGCGTGAAGCTCACGACCGGGCGCCCAATCGAAATGAATGCCTTTTATAAGTTGGTGGCGGCCAACCCGAAGAATGTTGATGCGTTCATTGGTTCCTGGTCACTCAGCTCCGAGCCTTCGCCGATGAGTCTGTACGGGCCGGCAGCACCCTATAACTTTAGTCGGTTTGCCACGGCGCGGAATACGCAATTGTTGCAGCAAATCGACAGTGCGCGGGCATTTAATGAGCGTTACCGCATCGCGGCCTTGCACCGCTGGCAGCGGTACATGCTCAATCAGGCCGCAGTCGTCCCGCTGACGTACGGGGTGACGTTGGTACCCACAAGTACGCGGGTGCGCAACTTGGCGCTGACGCCAGATCATACGAACTTTGGTCAGTGGCAGCAAGTAGCCGTGACACGTGCCCGGCGGTAATTGTGGCTGCATACCAAACTGCAGTTACGCGGGTATCATAGCCAGCTCGGGACCGGTAAGTTATAATATGACCTAAGTATAAAAAAGGGGGCCCGGGGCATGATGCAACTAATACAAAAATTATACGGGCCCTTTTTTGCGGCGGGTGACTGGCACGCCGCCATTTTAACGGGTTCCGGCTTACTTACCATCCTGATGCTCGCCGTTATGGAGTGCCTTTTGTCTGTGGATAACGCGGTGGTCCTGGCCGCACAAACGCAGGGCTTACACAACCAAAGCTTGGAAAAGAAGGCCCTCATTTATGGTTTATGGGGTGCTTACCTGTTCCGGTTCATTGCAATTGGCATGGGGACGTACCTCATGCGTTTTTGGGGCATCAAGGCGTTGGGCGCGGCCTACTTGCTCTATATGTCGGTGCACTTTTTCTACCAGCAACATCATCCCAGCAGTGAAGCAACTGCAACCAAGCCGCGCAAACGCCGCTCATTTTGGGGCACGGTGCTAACCGTGGAGCTCATGGACATCGTCTTTTCGGTTGATTCAATTTTGACGGCGTTGGCCATCGATAGTAATCCGGTCATCGTGCTCCTGGGCGGGTGCATTGGTATTCTTGCAATGCGCTTTGTCGCCCAGTTGATGATTACGCTGATTGCGCGTATTCCGGAACTCCTGTACATGGCGTACGTGTTGATTGCGGTGATTGCGGTCAAGCTGTTTCTCAGTCTGCCCCAAATCAATATTGAGATCCCGAACGTGCTTTTCAGCATCTTTGTGCTGCTGGCCTTTGTAGTGACCATTTTGTGGCACCAGCGCACCCAGAAACGTAAACACATTCACTAGATAAGGAACAAATTAATGGACGGATTATTACCAATTAACAAACCACGGGGGCTGACTAGCGCTGACGTGGTCTACCAAGTGCGTAAGATTTTGCACATCAAAAAAATTGGCCATAGCGGCACACTGGATCCCAACGTGGACGGCGTACTGCCCCTGGCTATTGGTACGGCGACGAAGGCCATCACGCAGTTGCAAAGCGGTGGTAAGGTCTACACCGGTGCCGTCACGCTGGGGTTTGCCACCACCACTGAGGACCTGGACGGGGAGGTCGTCGAGCGGACGCCCTTAACCGCGCCCCTTGCCGATGCGGCCATTGACGCGGCCATGCAGACTTTTGTCGGCGACATCATCCAGGTGGCGCCGCTTTATTCCGCAGTGCGCGTCAACGGCCGGCGGTTGTATGAATACGCGCGGGCGGGGGAACCAGTCACACGGCCTGAACGCCACGCCCACGTCAGTGAATTTGTGCGCACCGGCCCGACGAGCTTCGACGCTACGGCGGGTACACAGTCGTTTACTTTTCGGGCGACCGTCAGCAAGGGTACCTACATTCGCACCCTGTCGGTGGACTTAGGTCGCAAGTTGGGCCTCGCTGCCGTCATGAGCCAGTTAACCCGGCAACAGAGTGGCGGGTTCACGCTAGCGGATTGTGTGACGCTTGACGAGTTACAGACCGCCGCGGCTGCAGGTACCGTTAACCAATTGATTGATGGCGTTGATTGGGCTTACGCTCAGTTGCCGGCCGTTGACCTCACGCCTGCTCAATGGGAAATCGTTGGTCACGGGCACTCGTTTTTAGCGGATGGTTTAACTGCCCCGCGCGTGCGCGTGTACTGGCAGGACGTTATGAAGGGCGTTTACCGGCTTGTCGATGGCGCCTACAAACCTGAGACGATGTATCTGGGTAATGTGGTGCCGCGGACAGCGGGCCGGCAACGCCCACGACAGAAATAGGGGAATTAGTTTGCAAAGAATTGATATTACTAAACCATTAACGGATGCCGAACGCCCAAGCGGACCCATCGTTTTGACGCTAGGCTTTTTTGATGGTGTTCACCGCGGGCACCAGACCGTGATCAAACGTGCCCGGGCCTTGGCGGACACGCGCCACGTGCCGTTAGCGTTGATGACGTTCGATGTGCACCCGTCCATCGTCTATGGTGGTGCCGACGCGTCTACGTTCAAGTACCTGTCCACGTTGGCGCGCAAAGAGGAGTTGGCGGACCAACTGGGCGTCGACATTTTTTACGTGGCGCACTTTACACCGTCGTTCGCCCGGTTAGCGCCCCAAGAATTTGTGGATCAGTACCTGGTCGGATTGAAGGCAGTGGTTGTGGTGGCCGGGTTTGACTATACATATGGTCCCCATGACGTTGCCAACATGGCACTATTGCCGCAATACGCTGCGGGCCGGTTTGAGGTGGTCACGGTGCCCGAGCAGACGTTGGCGGGTGCCAAGATCAGTTCCACCCGTATTCGCACGGCGTTGACCGCCGGTGACGTTGACTTGGCGGCAACCCTGCTGGGGTACGACTACCAGACTTCGGGCACCGTTGTTCATGGTGAAGCCCGTGGTCGCGAGTTGGGCTTCCCCACGCTCAACATCGAAACACCCGTGCACGAGTGGCTTCCCGGTGTTGGGGTATACGTTAACCGCGTTTACGTTCAGGGACGGTGGTATGACGGGATGGCGTCCGTAGGCTACAACGTTACCTTTGGTGCTGGCCGGGCCCTGACGGTGGAGATCAACCTCTTTGATTTTGACGCCCAGGTATACGGTGAGACCGTCAAAGTGGCCTGGTGTCACCGGTTGCGTGGTGAGGTGAAGTTTGTCGACGCTGACGGGCTGATCAAGCAATTGCAACAAGATGAGGTGCATAGCCGTGCGTTCTTGGCGGATCACCCATGGTAATTAACGCGCAGCAGGACGCGCGGACGGGGCATAAGTCCGACTTAGGGCTGAATTTTCGGCATTTTAGCAACCGCACGTTGACATTGCTAATCACTGGTTGTATATTATTGGTGTTAGCACTTAGAAAGTATGAGTGCTAATTCCGGAGGTGAGGACATGTTAACAGAACGGGAGCTGATGGTGCTCAAAGATATCATCAAGCTGTACACGGAGACGGGCCAGCCCGTGGGGAGTAAAACCCTCATGACGTCGTTACCCATCCATGTGAGTTCAGCAACCATCCGTAACGACATGGCCGCGCTGGAGGACGCTGGGTTGATCCGTAAGACCCATAGTAGTTCTGGTCGGGTACCAAGTTCGGCTGGTTATCGGTATTACCTTGATAACATGCTGACCCCGGCCCGGGTGCCAGAACGGGAGATGCAGACGATCCGTCAGTCCTTCGGGAACGACTTTGGCCGTATCGACGAGATTATTGAGCAGTCGGCGCGGATCCTGTCCAACTTAACCAGCTACACTGCCATTACCCTGGGACCCGAGGTGGCTAACCTGACCCTTGAAGGCTTCAGGCTAGTGCCGCTCGGCAACCATCAGGTCATGGCCATCATTGTGGCTAGTGATGGGAGCGTGCAGAACCAGGTATTCACGTTGCCGCGGGAGTTGGCATCCGAGCAGGTGGAGAAGGCCATCCGCATTATCAACGACCAGCTAGTAGGCGAAAGCCTGACCACCGTGGCGCAAAAGTTGCGGACCGATGTTCCCGCTATGTTGATGCAGCAACTGCAGACGCCGCAGGGCTTCCTGGATGCTTTTGGCGATGTCCTGCGGAAGGCAGTCAGCGAGCGGTTTTACGTTGGCGGCCGGTTGAACCTGATGGACTACTTTGGCTCCGACAATTTGAACGAGCTCAAGCAGATCTACCGGTTAATTGACCGACAGGACGAGCTCAACGAGTTACTGGACACCCACACCGATGACGATGCGGCCCAGCGACCAATCTCGGTCCGGCTGGGTTCGGAGTTATCCGACCAATCCCTGCGTAATCTCAGCTTGATTACGGCGCGGTACTCGGTGAACGATCACGGTCAGGGGATGATTGCCATCCTGGGGCCAAAGTCGATGCCGTACTCGAAGATGATCGGTTTACTGGAAGCGTTCAGAACGGAATTAGCCTCACGCTTAACTAACTACTATGACCACCATTGAGGTGGGTCTGGAAAGGAGCACCACAATGTCCAAAAAGGAAGGGCAACAGCCCGAATCAGGTGCTGACGTCGCCAAAGAAAATTTGGAGCGGTCGGCAGAAGACTTGGAGCACTTGATTGCTGCTGACAGTCCCGACGCCGAGGCCACGAAGCAATTACAGGCCGAGCGGGACGAGCTCGAGGATAATTACCTGCGAGCAGCAGCAGAAATCAAGAACATGAACGCCCGGTTCAAGAAGGAGCGTGAACAACTGGCCCGTTACGACGGTCAGAAGGTCATTACGGCGATTTTGCCGTCGCTGGATAACCTGGAACGGGCCCTGGCAACTGAGGTGACCGATCCGGCCGCCGAACAGTTGAAGCAGGGGGTTTCGATGGTGGCTAGTCACCTTCAGCAAGCCCTCAAGGAAGCCGGGGTCACCGAAATCCAGGCGGAAGGGTCAAAGTTTGACCCTAACGTGCATCAAGCTGTGCAGACCATTACGGCGGATGACCAGCATCCGGCCGACACGGTGGCGCAGGTTCTGCAAAAGGGTTACCAGTTGCATGACCGGGTTTTGCGTCCAGCCATGGTAGTTGTTGCTAAATAAAATAGTTAATTAAATTTAAGGAGTAAATCAATATGGCAAAGATTATTGGTATTGACTTAGGTACTACTAACAGTGCCGTCGCCGTCCTTGAAGGTGGCGAACCCAAGATTATCACCAACCCAGAAGGTAACCGGACGACCCCGTCCGTGGTTGCGTTTAAGGATGGCGAGATCCAGGTTGGTGAAGTGGCTAAGCGTCAGGCAATCACTAACCCCGACACCATTATTTCAATTAAGCGGCACATGGGTGAAGCAGGTTACAAGGTCAAGGTCGGCGATAAGGAATACACGCCGCAAGAAATCTCGGCCATGATTTTACAGTACATCAAGAAGTTTGCTGAGGACTACCTCGGTGAAGACGTGACACAAGCGGTCATCACCGTACCGGCCTACTTCAACGACAGCCAGCGTCAGGCCACTAAGGATGCCGGCAAGATTGCGGGTTTGGACGTTAAGCGGATCGTTAACGAACCAACTGCTTCCGCTTTGGCATACGGCCTGGACAAGTCTGACGACGACGAGAAGGTTTTGGTTTACGACCTTGGTGGTGGGACGTTTGATGTTTCCATCCTGCAGTTAGGTGACGGTGTCTTCGA
Organism: Lacticaseibacillus thailandensis DSM 22698 = JCM 13996; assembly: GCF_001436135.1. Lineage (NCBI taxonomy): Bacteria > Bacillati > Bacillota > Bacilli > Lactobacillales > Lactobacillaceae > Lacticaseibacillus > Lacticaseibacillus thailandensis. The sequence continues at coordinate 522,909 of NZ_AYZK01000001.1, read as the reverse complement.
AGTATTGTCCACGAACGGTGATACCCACCTCGGTGGTGATGACTTTGATAACAAGATCATCGACTGGTTGGTTGAAGGCTTCAAGGCTGACAACGGCGTGGACTTGTCCAAGGACAAGATGGCAATGCAGCGGTTGAAGGATGCAGCCGAAAAGGCCAAGAAGGATCTGTCTGGTGTTTCTCAGACCCAGATTTCCCTGCCATTCATTTCAGCTGGTGCTAACGGTCCACTGCACTTGGAGAAGACGTTGACCCGGGCTCAGTTCGACGAAATGACGGCTGACCTGGTTGAAAAGACGCGGATTCCAGTGCAGAACGCCTTGAAGGATGCCGGCTTGTCCAACGGTGACATCGATAAGGTTATCCTGAACGGTGGTTCGACCCGGATCCCGGCCGTTCAGGAAGCCGTTAAGAACTGGACGGGTAAGGAACCTGACCACTCCATCAACCCAGATGAAGCCGTGGCCTTAGGTGCCGCTATCCAGGGTGGTGTCATTTCCGGTGACGTGAAGGACGTTGTGCTGTTGGACGTTACGCCACTGTCCTTGGGGATTGAAACCATGGGTGGTGTCTTCACCAAGTTGATCGACCGTAACACCACGATTCCAACCAGCAAGTCGCAAGTCTTCAGTACGGCGGCGGACAACCAGTCAGCCGTTGATATCCACGTGCTCCAGGGTGAACGCCCAATGGCCGCGGACAACAAGACTTTGGGGCGGTTCCAGCTGTCGGACATTCCGGCGGCACCACGTGGTGTGCCACAAATCGAAGTTAAGTTCGACATTGATAAGAACGGGATCGTGCAGGTATCCGCCAAGGATATGGGCACTGGCAAGTCCCAGAACATCACCATCAAGAGTTCGTCAGGTCTGTCTGATGAAGAAATCGACCGCATGGTGAAGGAAGCTGAAGCCAACGCGGACGCCGACAAGAAGCGTAAGGAAGAGGTTGACCTGAAGAACGAAGTCGACCAACTCCTGTTCCAGACCGACAAGACCCTGAAGGACGTTAAGGGCAAGGTTGACGATGCCGACATCAAGAAGGCTGAGGATGCTCGCGATGAGCTGAAGAAGGCCCAGGAGAAGAACGACATTGACGCCATGAAGGAAAAGAAGGACGCGCTGAACAAGATCGTCCAGGACATGACGGTCAAGTTGTACCAGCAGGCCCAGGCCGCGCAGTCCGGCGCAGCTGGTGCTGGTAGCGCCGCTGGCAGCGATGCCGGTAGCAGCGCCAACAGTGCTGATGGCAAGGATGACGATACCATTAACGGCGAATATACCGATACTGATGACGGCGACAAGAAGTAATTAACGTGGCAAAACGGGCCAAGGCCGCTCATGGCGGGCCTTGGTCTTTTGCTATGGTTGTACCTGTGTTAAATTAGATGGGTATGTATTACTAGAATTTGGAAACCCGATTTTGGGGAGGCAAAGATGGCTGATAAAGATTACTACGAGATTTTAGGTGTTAGCCGGGACGCCAGTGAAGATGAAATTCGTAAGGCGTACCGGAAGATGTCTAAGAAGTACCACCCAGATATCAACCACGAACCGGGCGCTGAAGAAAAGTTTAAGCAGATCAACGAAGCTTACTCCGTCTTGTCTGACAAGCAGAAGAAGGCCGCGTACGACCAGTATGGTAGCGCCGACGGTCCCCAGGGCTTTGGCGGTGGTGCTGGCGGTCAGACCTACAGTGGGTTTGATGGCGGCGGCTTTGGTGGTTTTGATGACATTTTCAGTTCGTTCTTCGGTGGTGGCGCCCAGGGTGCGGCCACTCAGGCGCGTCAACGTCGCGGGGCTGACCTGCAGTACCGGATGGACTTGAAGTTTGAAGAGGCTGTCTTTGGTAAGTCAGAAAACATTAGTTACAACCGTCAGGGGCGGTGCCACGTCTGCAACGGTACTGGGGCTAAGAACGGTGCCCAGCCGCAAACGTGTAGCAAGTGTCACGGTGCAGGCTTTATCACGGTCACTCGGCAAACGATGCTGGGGACCATGCAGTCCCGTGAGACCTGTGATGTCTGTGGCGGTACTGGTAAGGAAATCAAGGACAAGTGCACGAATTGCCGCGGCACTGGTGTGGAGCAGGAGCGTCACAGTATTGACGTGAAGGTACCAGCTGGGGTCGATGATGGTCAGCAAATGCGTCTGGATGGCGCTGGTGATGCCGGCCAGAACGGCGCGGCATTTGGTGACCTGTACGTGGTCTTCCGTGTCCAGCCTAGCAAGAAGTACGTGCGTGACGGCGCCGATATCCTGATGAATCTGGATATCTCCTTTGCTCAGGCGGCCTTGGGTGACGAGGTCAAAGCCGACACTGTGCACGGACCCGTGCAGTTGAAGGTGCCAGCGGGCACCCAGACCGAGACGAAGATTCGCCTCCGTGGCAAGGGTGCCCCACGCCTGAATGGTGGTGGCACTGGTGACGAAATCGTGACGGTTAAGATCCGGACGCCGAAGAAACTGAATCAGAAGCAACGGGATGCCTTGATGGCGTACGCTGCCGCGAGTGGCGACAAGGTGAAGCCACACGAGAGTAATTTGTTTGATAAGTTCCGGGATGCGTTTAACAAGTAGTACGATTCAAGGTGTGTGCAGCGGGAAGTTGCACGCACCTTTTTTGATCCCGCCCGACACGGCAAAAAGCGAGCTTTTGGAAGAGGCAGCCGGCGGACACCACGAACATAAACAATTGCTCAGACTCGTCATCAGACCCGGCTAAAATTTGTCTGTGTCTTTTTTGACGAAATGGGTAGCGTTCTCAGCTTAATCAGTGTAGTATTAATAGCGAGTTACTTACAAAAGATAAGCAAAGAGATTGTGAGGTCTATCCATGACAGAAGAAAAGCAGCCCCGTTACGGCGCGGATATGATTGTTGATAGCTTGGTGAACCATGACGTCAAGTACGTTTTTGGTATCCCTGGCGCGAAGATTGACCGGGTGTTTGAGCGGTTAGAGCACCCCGTAAACCCCCAAGCACCTAAATTAATCGTTGCGCGCCATGAGCAGAACGCCGCCTTTATGGCCGCCGCCATTGGGCGCATCACCGGCAAGCCCGGCGTGGTGCTGACCACTTCCGGCCCCGGCGCGTCCAACCTGGCGACGGGTTTGGTTACCGCCACGGCCGAAGGAGACCCCGTGTTAGCTATTTCGGGTCAGGTGCAGCGGGGCGACCTACAACGCTTGACACACCAAAGTATGCGCAACGCGCCCGTCTTTGAGCCCATCACCAAGTACTCCGTGGAGGTTCAAGACCCTGAAAACACTAGTGAGACGATTGCGAATGCTTACCGCGCGGCGGCATCCGGCAAGCAGGGAGCCAGCTTTGTGTCGGTGCCCCAGGATGTCACTGACAGTCCGGTGAAGACGGCACCAATCAAACGCTTGGCGGCGCCTAAGTTGGGGCCCGCCTCGCTGAGTGAGATGACGACGCTTGCTCGCGCCATCAAGGAGGCTGAATTGCCGGTGCTGTTGGTGGGCATGCGTGCCTCATCAGCTGACGTGACACGGGCCATTCGCGACCTGCTGGCCGTGAGCGAATTGCCAGTGGTTGAGACGTTCCAAGGCGCCGGAATCATTAGTCACGAACAAATCGACAATTTCTTTGGTCGGGTGGGTTTGTTCCGCAACCAACCTGGTGACGAGCTGTTGCAGCAAAGTGACCTGGTCGTCACGATTGGTTACGACCCAATTGAGTATGAACCCCGTAACTGGAATGCCGCCGCGGACGCGCGTATCGTAAACATTGACTCGTTGCCGTCCGAAATCGATACCCACTTCCAGCCCGAAACGGAGCTGATCGGCGACATTGCGCAGACGCTAGACTTGCTGATACCGTTGATGCGTGGCTACCACGTAGTGCCGGGCGCCAAGCGATTCCTCGACTATGAACAACAGCGCATCCAGCAGCGCGATGAACCACCGGCACAGGCACCGGATGCGACGCTCGTGCACCCATTGAGCATCATTCGGGCCTTGCAGGAGCGGGTGGACGACGATATGACCGTGACGGTCGATGTCGGGACTCACTATATTTGGATGGCGCGGCACTTCCGGAGTTATCAGCCGCGGCACCTGCTCTTCAGTAACGGGATGCAGACGCTGGGTGTGGCCTTGCCGTGGGGCATTGCGGCGAGCCTGCTACGACCGGACCACAAGGTCGTTTCGGTGTCGGGTGATGGTGGTTTCCTGTTTTCCGGTCAGGAGCTGGAGACAGCGGTCCGGTTGCACTCCAACCTGGTACACATCATCTGGAATGACGGCCATTACGACATGGTCAAATTCCAGGAAGAAATGAAGTACGGGCAAGCTGCCGGCGTCAACTTTGGGCCGGTGGACTTTGTAAAGTATGCCGAAAGCTTTGGTGCCAAGGGCCTCCGGGTGGAACGGCCAGCTGACCTCGGGTGCGTGCTGGATGAAGCCTTTGCCAGTGATGGGCCTGTAGTCGTGGATATTCCAGTTGATTATAGCGACAGTGAAGAACTGGGGCAAAGCATTCTGAAGGATCAGCTATACTAAGACTGATACGTTGAACTTTACCCAAAGGGAGTGTGTAATTTTGACTCATGATACCCAGACGCTTTACCAACACGGCACGCTGGCCCTCCTGGTCCCCGGCTTATTGGCGGGCACTCAAACGGTGGGGGAGCTGATGCACCACGGCGACACGGGCATTGGCACGTTGACCGGCCTCAATGGTGAACTCATCATGCGGGCCGGGCACGTGTACCAAGTGAATGCGGATGGCGCCGTCCGTGAGGTGGACGCTGACGAACGGGTGCCGTTTGCTAACGTTCACTTTCAGGATGACCACCAGGTGGCCACACTCACGGGTCTGGACTACGCGGCGCTGTGCGACCAGATCGCAGCCGCCGTGGGGACACAAAATATCTTTTACGCTGTGCGGCTAGTCGGCACCTTTGCCCACGTGCAAACACGCGCGGTACGCGGCCGTACGACCCCGCCTTTTGCCACGTTGGCTGCCACGGCCGCGACCCAGTCAATCTTTAATGCTGAACACGTGGAGGGGACGCTGTCCGGTTACTACTCACCGGCATTGTATGGTGGCGCTACGTCACCCGGGTTTCACCTGCACTTTTTGAGCGCGGACCGGCAGTTTGGTGGTCACGTGCTGGATGCCCAGGTGGGTAACGCCACCCTGTTTATCCAGGAGTTCAGCGACTTTCAGTTGCACTTGCCGACCACCGATGCCAGTTTCCGGCAGGAACAATTCGATACGGCGCAAGTTTTGCGGGATATTAACCAGGCGGAACACTAAAATGATGTTAACGCGCGGTGCCACCTCTCAGTGGGTTGGCACCGCGCGTTTTGGTTGTTAGCGTTGCGCTTGAGCAAGGTTCTAGTACCTTAAAACCAAGGACAAGGTTGCTTAACTGACACCATTTTCATCCGCCGGCGAGAGTTATTACCCAACGGTGGTGGGTGCATTTGGTGGCATGCTGGGTGAGGTACCCCGGCAACACCATTAAACGTAGTAGGGGGCTCCGTGCTGGGCCCCCACGCTACCACATAACTTTGTTATAATGGTCTACAGTGATGCACTAGAACAGAAAGCGGGAACGAATATATGAATATCGACGAAATGCGCGAGCGGCAAAAGCACATCCGCAACTTTTCCATCATTGCCCACATTGATCACGGCAAGAGCACGCTGGCGGACCGCATTCTGGAAATGACCGATACGGTTTCGGAACGGGATATGCAGGCGCAGGTGCTGGATGACATGCCGTTGGAGCGTGAACGCGGGATTACCATCAAGCTGAACGCCGTGGAGCTGACCTACCACGCCAAGAATGGTGAGGACTTCATTTTCCACCTGATCGACACACCGGGGCACGTGGACTTCACGTATGAAGTCAGCCGGAGCCTAGCGGCCTGTGAGGGGGCACTCCTGCTGGTGGATGCCTCGCAGGGTGTGCAGGCCCAAACGTTGGCTAACACTTACTTAGCGTTGGACGATGATTTGGAAATCGTGCCTATTATCAACAAGGTCGACCTGCCGAGTGCACAACCGGACATGGTACGTCAAGAACTTGAGGACATGATCGGCCTGGACGGTGACGACGCGCTGTTGGCCAGCGCTAAGACCGGTTTAGGTGTGGAGAACATTCTGGAACACATCGTGACGGACATCCCAGCGCCGAGCGGGGACGTCGCCGCACCGTTGAAGGCTTTGATTTTTGACTCGGTCTATGATGCATACCGGGGTGTGGTACTGAACGTCCGGGTACACGACGGGTCGGTTAAAGTCGGGGACCATATTCAGTTAATGAGTAATGGCAAAACTTTCGAAGTAACCGAAGTCGGTGTCATGTCGCCTAAAGCGGTGAAGCGTGACGCCCTGATGGCGGGGGATGTTGGGTACATTACCGCGGCCATCAAGACCATTCAGGACACGCGGGTGGGTGACACCGTGACCTCAGCGGATAACCCGGCGGCGGAGCCGTTGAAGGGCTACCGCCAGATTCAGCCGATGGTTTATTCCGGGGTGTTCCCGGTTGATAACGCCAAGTTTGGTGATTTACGGGATGCCTTGGAGAAGTTGCAGTTGAACGACGCGTCGCTGGAATTTGAACCCGAAAACAGTCAGGCCCTCGGCTTTGGTTTCCGGGTGGGCTTCCTAGGGCTTCTGCACATGGACGTGGTGCAAGAACGACTGGAGCGGGAGTTTAACCTCGACCTCATCATGACGGCACCGTCCGTGGACTACCACATCGTCAAAACGGATGGTAGTGAGGAAACGATCGACAACCCGGCGGCAATGCCCGATGCCAGCGAGATCAAAGAAATTCAGGAACCATACGTGAAGGCTGAGATCATGGTACCAAATGACTACGTCGGACCCGTGATGGAGCTATGTCAGCGTAAGCGGGGCGAATTTGTCACGATGGACTACCTGGATAAGTACCGCGTGAACATTATTTACCACATGCCGTTGTCAGAAATCATCTACGATTTTTTTGACGACCTCAAGAGTAGTACCAAGGGCTACGCCAGCCTGGACTACGACGTGATTGGCTACCGGGCGAGCGACCTGGTCAAGATGGATATCCTGTTGAACGGCGACCCAGTTGACGCGCTGAGCACGATTGTCCACCGTGACTTTGCTTACGAACGCGGCCGCGGCGTGGTGTCACAGCTCAAGGAAACCATTCCGCGGCAACTGTTTGACGTACCCATTCAGGCCGCATTGGGTACCAAAGTCATTGCGCGGTCGACGGTGAAGGCGTACCGCAAGGACGTGACGGCGCGGATCCACACGGGGGATCCCGACCGGCGGGCCAAGTTGTTGGAAAAGCAGAAGCGGGGTAAGAAGCGTATGAAGGCCGTTGGTTCCGTGGATGTGCCCCAGGAAGCGTTCATGTCACTGTTGAAGGTGAAGGACGAGAATACGCGCGGGAAATAAGCTCTCTGGTCGGCAGTGGTGGCAGCGAGATGCAAACGTGGTCGCCAAATTTCATCCCCAGTATGAGCTTGCAATTCCCGGTTAAAACCGCTATCCTGTAACCAATCAGAACAGGTCCTTTAAAATCAGTCCCGCGAGGCTGAAAAGGAGTCGGCGCTGGCAGTCTTTGGTCAGGCGCAGAATGCCTATCACCCTCGCGGTGGTGGGCATTTTTTTGACCGGGTGAACTAAAGGAGGCAGACATGGCAAAGCAGCTAGTCGATGCGCTGGGGATGCAGCGGGTCTTGACGCGGATGACTTACGAAATTATCGAGAAGAACAAGGGGTTGCAGGACACCGTGCTTGTGGGCATTAAGACGCGGGGCATTTATTTAGCCCAACGGATTGCGGCACGAATCAAGCAACTAGAGGGTGAGGACGTTCCCGTAGGCACCCTGGACATTACGTTGTACCGCGATGACCATCACGCAATTGGCCACCGCGAGCAGGCTACGGTGCATGGTGCTGACTTGCCGGTTGATATCGATGATAAAACCGTCGTCCTGATTGACGATGTGTTGTTTACTGGGCGGACGGCTCGGGCCGCGATGGATGCTCTGGTTGCCCACGGGCGGCCGCAACGCATCATGCTGGCGGTACTGGTTGACCGTGGGCACCGGGAGTTACCGATTCGCGCTGACATCGTGGGCAAGAACGTACCCACCTCAACCAAGGAACAAATTGCCGTGGCGGTCACAGAGGTGGACGACCACGACGGCATTACAATTGAACAAATATAGTTGATCCAGACAATTTAATTGACTCCAGAGAGAGCCAGAATTGTGGTGGTGGCCGTTGGTACGGCCTGACTGCATGGGCGCACTCTGGAAGGAGTGGGCTCTTTTTTTGTGGCGGGCGTGGCAATCCGTTTAGGAAGCGATAGCGCCCGGTGTACTGGTTGAAAGGCTGCGTTTGGGCCTTTAGTTAGAAAACATTATATGGCCACTTTCTGCGGGGTGCAGCTCAGCCTCATACCGGCGAGTAGCGCCTGTGCGGGATACCACCGCGGTACGCCACAGTTGCATTACGGTCCGGTTTGGCCCCACAACTCCTTTCAGTTCCACCAACCACCACTACCCACAGGAGGTAAGCATATGATGATGACACAACAGCGCGATTTTACCAGTATGGTGGACGTCACGCCTGACGAGGTGCACGCGCTGATTGCCCGTGCCGAAGCATACAAGGCGGGCGCACAACTGCATTTAACGCAGCCCGTGTACGTGGTCAATGCTTTTTTTGAACATAGCACGCGCACCCATACCAGCTTCGAAATGGCTGAGACTAAGTTGGGCTTGACCCAGCTGGCGTTTAACCCGGCGGCTAGTTCCGTCAGCAAAGGTGAATCGCTTCATGACACGTTGCTCACGATGGCGGCCCTGGGCGTCAACCTGGCGGTCATTCGGCACCCGGAAGACCAGTATTATGCGCCGTTGCTAGCGGCTGGTGACCTGGACCTAGCGTTGATCAACGCGGGTGACGGGTCGGGTGAGCACCCGTCACAAAGCATGCTGGACCTCATGACCATTAGCGAAGAATTTGGTTACTTTGATGGCTTGCGGGTCGTCATTTGCGGTGACATTGCCCATTCACGGGTCGCCCGGTCGAATGCGGAAATTCTGCAGCGGTTAGGCGCCCAGGTCTTCTTTGCTGGTCCCGCCGAGTGGTATGACCACCAGTTTGACCGCCTTGGCACCTGGGTGGACCTCGATAGCATCCTGCCCACCGTCGACGTGGTGATGTTGTTACGCATTCAGCGGGAGCGTCATGATACCAACGATTTAAGTGGCGCGGCCTACCACGAGCACTACGGCTTGACGCTAAGTCGAGCCCAGCTAATGCAGCCGCACGCCATCATCATGCACCCGGGGCCAGTTAACCGGGACGTGGAACTTGCTAGTGAATTGGTCGAAGGACCACAATCACGCTACGTGCAGCAAATGCAGAACGGTGTGTTTATGCGGATGGCGATGATTGAAGCGGTGTTGCGGGCAAACCATTTGGGAGGTCTTGAGGCATGAGTTACATATTACAAAACGGTCGCGTGGTGCTGGGTAAACGGCTGGTGACCATGGACATCCGGGTAGCGGACGGGCGAATCAGCGCTATGGGGGTCCACCTACCCGTCGGTACTGAGGATCGGGTGCTTGAATGTACGGGCAAAGTCGTCACGCCAGGCCTCGTTGACCTCCACGTACACCTGCGTGATCCGGGCGCAACGGCTAAGGAAACCATCGGCACTGGCACCATGGCTGCTGCCCACGGGGGCTTCACCACGGTGGGTGCAATGCCCAACGTCACACCAGTACCCGACGATGCTGATAGCGTTGCGGCTTTACGGGGGCGGAATTGTCGTGAAGGTCACGTTCGCGTGTACCAGTACGCCAGCATTACGCGCAACCGCGCAGCCGGTCAGCTCGTCGACTTTGACGCGGTTGCCCAGGCAGGCGCTTTCGCCGTGTCCAATGACGGTAGCGGCATTCAGGATGCGGCCACCATGTACGCGGCGATGCGCGGAGCCGCCAAGGCGGGATTGCCGCTGGCCGCCCACGTGGAGGATGACGGCCTGAAGAATGGCGGCGTGCTCAATGCTGGTCCTCGTGCCCAAGCCCTGGGCGTACCCGGCGTGTACCACGTGGTCGAAACGGCGCAGCTGGCACGGGATTTGGCATTAGCTCAGGCCACTGGGGTACATTACCACGTTTGTCACGTGTTGACGGCGACGGGGGTCGACTTGATTCGCCGTGCCAAAGCCGCAGGGGTCAACGTCACGGCAGAAGTTACGCCCCACCACTTGCTATTGACCGACAACGACATCCCGGATGGTCCGGATGCCGTGAACTACAAGATGAACCCACCGTTACGGACCATGCGTGATCAGCAGGCCCTGATTGCGGGGTTACTGGACGGCACCATCGACTGTATCGCTACGGACCACGCCCCCCACACGGCGGCGGAGAAGGCGCAGGGCTTGTTGCGCGCACCGAACGGCATTGTGGGTTCCGAAACGGCGTTTAGCACACTGTACACCCGCCTAGTGCGGGGGCAGGACGCACCGTTTACCCTGACCCAGTTAGTTCGGTGGATGAGTAGTGCGCCGGCCGCGGCCTTCGGGTTGCCCGTGGGCCAGTTGGTGCCAGGAGCGGCGGCGGACCTGAGCGTCTTTGATGTTGAGCACCCGTACACGGTGAAGGCGGCGGACTTTTATTCCCGCGGACACAATTCCCCATTCTTGGGCTGGACGGTCTACGGTGCTACGGTGGCCACCATCGTGGCGGGCAAGCTGGTTTATGCACGTGAGGGGGTCCAGGCATGAAGCGTTACCTAGTTTTGGCGGATGGCACGGTGTTTACCGGTGAGGCCTTTGGGGCCGCAACTAGCAAAGCCGGTGAGGTCGTGTTCAACACGGGGATGACCGGCTACCAGGAGACCATTACCGACCCATCCTATGCCGGTCAAATTATCACCTTTACCTATCCGCTCATTGGCAATTACGGCATGAACGTGGCAACCAGCGAGTCGTTAGCGCCCAGTTGTCAGGGGGTGATCGTCCGTGAGGTGGCCCGGCACCCGAGTCATTGGCACAACGAGCAAAGTTTACCCGAGTTTTTGCGGCAGCATGACATCCCCGGGCTGGCTGGCATCGATACGCGGCGGTTGACCCGTATTATCCGGGAGGAGGGCACCATGAAGGGGCTGCTGACGGATACGGTTACTGCCGATACCGTCGCACAGGTGCAACAACTGGCGTTGCCGCACGACCAGGTGCAGCAAGTGGCCATTAAGCAGGCGTACACCAGTCCCAACACGGGACGGCGCGTGGTCGTCGTCGACTTTGGGTTCAAGGACAGCATCTTACGGGAATTAGCGGCCCGGCATTTCCAAGTAACGGTGGTTCCGCCGACTACGACCGCGGCCACTATTTTGGCGTTGCATCCCGATGGGGTACTGCTATCTAACGGCCCCGGTGACCCAGAAGATGTCGGGTACGCTTTACCGATGATTCAGGCCGTTGAAATGGCACGTATTCCGCTAATGGGCATTTGTTTGGGGCACCAACTTTTTGCCTTGGCTAATGGGGCCCGGACAGAAAAGCTCCGGTTTGGGCACCGCGGGTTTAACCATCCTGTTCGTGAAGTAGCTACGGGGCAGACCTTCTTTACCGCCCAGAATCATGGGTACGCGGTGGCCGCTGACTCGTTAGCCAGTACCCAGCTGATCCAAACCTACGTGGAGATCAATGACGGAACGGTCGAAGGGTTGCGTCACCGGAATCTGCCGGCGTTTTCCGTCCAATTCCATCCTGACGCGACCCCCGGCCCGCACGATGCGGTGGGGTGCTTTGATGAGTTTGCCGCGATGATTGAAAGCAGCATCCACGGTGCGGATCAGCCAGCGTGAGTTAGGTCGTGGCCACCATCGCGGTTGGTCAGTAATAAATTAATCTGCACATAGGAGGTTCACATGCCCAAACGCACAGATATTCATAAAATTATGGTTATTGGGTCGGGTCCCATCATTATCGGCCAGGCCGCAGAGTTTGACTATTCGGGGACACAGGCGTGCCTGTCGTTGCGCGAAGAAGGCTACGAAACGGTGCTCGTAAACTCCAATCCCGCCACCATCATGACTGACAAAGAAGTGGCGGATCACGTTTACATTGAACCCATTACGCTTGAGTTCGTCAGCCAGATTTTGCGCAAGGAGCGCCCTGAAGCCATCCTGCCGACGTTAGGGGGCCAACAGGGACTCAACATGGCGATGGAATTGAACCAGTCCGGAATTCTTGATGAGTTGCATATCGAGTTGTTAGGCACCAAGCTGACGGCCATTGACCAGGCCGAGGACCGGGAGCAGTTCAAAGAATTGATGCAGAAACTGGGGGAACCGGTTCCGGCTTCGCAAACGGTCTCCACAGTGCAATCGGCCCTGGACTTTGCCCAACAAATTGGTTATCCGGTCATCGTGCGGCCCGCATTTACAATGGGCGGTACTGGTGGGGGCATGTGTGCCAACTCCACTGAACTGACCGAGATTTGTGCTAATGCCCTCAAGTTGTCGCCCATTACCCAGGCGCTGATTGAAAAAAGCATTGCGGGTTACAAAGAAATCGAATATGAAGTGATGCGGGATCATGCAGGTAACGCGCTGGTGGTTTGCAACATGGAGAACATCGACCCGGTGGGTATTCATACGGGCGATTCAATCGTCACGGCCCCCGTGCAAACGCTCTCGGACCGGGAGAACCAAATGCTGCGGGACGCCTCGTTGCGCATCATTCAGGCCCTACATATCGAGGGTGGCTGTAACGTGCAACTGGCGTTAGATCCCCACAGCGAGCACTACTTCATTATTGAAGTTAACCCCCGGGTATCCCGGTCGTCAGCGTTAGCGTCGAAGGCGACGGGGTACCCAATTGCTAAAATTGCGGCCAAAATTGCCGTGGGGTTGAACCTGGATGAAATCAAAAATCCGGTCACTAAGACTACTTATGCGGAATTTGAGCCGGCGCTGGACTACGTGGTCACCAAGATTCCGCGCTGGCCGTTCGATAAATTTAAGCAGGCCGATCGTCACTTAGGCACGCAAATGAAGGCCACGGGGGAGGTCATGGCCATCGGGCGCAACTTTGAAGAATCGCTCCTCAAAGCGGTCCGGTCGCTTGAAATTGGCCTGCCCCACCTGGACGATCCAGCGCTGGCTAACGTGAGCGAGGATGAACTGAGTGAACAATTGATTCACGCGCGGGACAACCGGTTGTTCTACCTAGCGACGGCGTTGCGCCGCGGTTACACAATTGCCGAGGTTAGTGAACTGACCGGGATTGATGAATTTTTTGTCGACAAAGTCGCCCACATTATCGCAATTGAAACGGCGTTGCGGCAACACGTTGGTGATCAGGACACGTTGTGGCTGGCTAAGCGGAATGGCTTTACCGACTGGGAGATTGGGCAACTATGGCATCAATCCGCCCACGCGATTCGCCAACAGCGCCTGGCAGCCGGGCTGCATCCAGTCTACAAGATGGTCGACACTTGCGCGGCTGAATTTGCCTCCACCACGCCGTATTTTTACGCCACATATGAGGATGAAAATGAAAGCCATCCGGATGGGCGTCCCGCGGTTTTGGTGCTGGGGTCCGGACCCATCCGTATCGGCCAGGGGGTGGAGTTCGATTACGCAACCGTGCATTCCGTGCACGCCATCCAAAAAGCCGGTTATGAAGCCATCATCATGAACAACAACCCGGAAACCGTGTCCACGGATTTTTCGACCGCCGATAAGCTCTACTTTGAACCGTTGACGGTTGAAGACGTGCTGAACGTGATTGATCTGGAGCAACCGGTCGGGGTTATCGTGCAGTTTGGTGGGCAGACGGCCATTAACCTGGCGGCCCCGTTGGCCCAGGCGGGCGTGAAAATTCTCGGAACCAGCGTGCAGGACCTCGACCGTGCGGAGGACCGGGACGAGTTTGATCAAATCGTCCGCGAACTGGGTATTCCGCAGCCAGCAGGCGCCACAGCCACTACGACGGCTGGGGCCTTAACCGTGGCCCACAAAATTGGGTATCCGGCCCTCATTCGGCCTAGCTACGTGTTGGGCGGCCGCGCCATGGAAATCGTCCACAACGACGCGGAACTGCAGCGCTACATGCGGACGGCGGTGCGCGTTTCCCATGAACACCCCGTATTGGTGGACCACTATCAGGCGGGGCAGGAGTGCGAAATTGACGTCATCGCGGACGGCCAGGACGTACTGATCCCTGGTATTATGGAACACATTGAACGGGCCGGGGTGCACTCTGGTGACTCAATGGCGGTTTACCCGCCACAGAATTTTAGTCAGGCGGTGATTGACCAGATTTGTCAGCGGGGGACCGAATTAGCGCAACGTCTGCACACAGTGGGGATGATGAACATTCAATTTATTGTCCACGATGAGCAGGTGGACGTCATTGAGGTCAACCCCCGGGCTAGCCGCACGGTACCATTTTTGAGTAAAGTGACGGGCATCCCCATGGCCCAGGTGGCAACCTTGGCAATTCTGGGCCAAAGCATCCGTGCTCAGGGTTTCCAGCCAGGCCTCCAGCCAACGACTGGCTTGGTGCACGTGAAGGCCCCCGTGTTCTCCTTCAACAAACTCGCGGGCGTCGATAGCTTGTTGGGTCCCGAGATGAAGTCTACTGGTGAGGTCATGGGTAGCGACACCACGCTCGACAAGGCGTTGTACAAGGCCTTTGCCGCGGCGAAGGTTAACGTACCCGATCACGGGACCGTGCTGTTTACGATTGCGGACGCGGAGAAACCCGAGGCCTTGGGATTGGCGCAGCGCTTCCACGCGTTAGGCTACTACCTCCAAGCCACGCCCGGGACTGCCCAATTTCTGACTGACCACGGTCTACCAGTCAGTGCGGTGGCCAAAATTGGCGCGGGTGACGATGACATTTTGACGCGCATCATTCGCGGTGATATTCAGGTGGTGATCAACACCGTGGGCACGAACCATGATGCGGCGGCCGATGCTTTTCGTATCCGCGAGGCGGCAGTACTCCACGGGACCCCGTTGCTGACGGCACTGGATACCGCCGACGCAATTTTGCGGGTCAAAGAGGCGCAGACCTTTACCACGCGGGCACTATAACAACAAAATAGGCATCATCACCAACGCATCATTTGACGACGCACATGGTGATGATGCCTATTCGTTTAGGGGGAGTTTACTTATTGGTGACGCCCACAAAGTCAATCAGGTTGTTAGGGCTGTAATGTAATCCCCGAATACTGGAGCGCGTCAGGTGGGCCTCACCGGCCTGATACAGGGGGATGATGCCCATGTCCCGGGTCAGGATCTGGTTGGCCTGGGTCAGATCCTGCCACCGGCGACTCACGCTGGTCACATCCGTTGTTTTAGAAGCGGCGATGAGGCGGTCGTACGTCGGGTTAGACCACTGGCCATCATTGTTGGCGTTGTGGGAGGTAAAGAGGTCTAGATAGGTAATCGCATCCGGAAAATCGGCGCCCCAGGTGGCTAGTAACACGTCAAAGTTGTGTTTACGGCCCAGGTCGAGCCGGGTTTTGGCCGGCACCGACTTTGCGCGCACCGTTACCTGCGGAAAAGTTTTGCTCCAGACACCCTGTAGGTATTCAAGGGTGTTCTTACCGGCGTCCGTGTCGTCGGCAGTCAGCGTGAAGCTGAACCGGTTAATGCCAACTTCCTTGAGGCCGGTACGCATGAGGCGCTGGGCTTGCTGGCGGTCATAGGCGGTGTACTGACGTACGGCCCGGCCGGAGGAGGTGGCAAAGTCGGCACCGGTTTGACTGTTAGTAAAGAGACCTACCGGGACAACGGTGTTGATGCGCGTGGAACCGTCACTGAGCACTTTTTGCAGGTACTGGTGGCGGTTAATGGCCAGTGACAGTGCTTGACGGACCTTTTGGTTGCGGAGAGCGGGCACTTGTTGCTGGTTCATCTCCAGGAAGTATGACCGTTGGAGTTTCACCGCGTTGTAGGCCTGGTCGTTGACCATTTGTGACGCGGTATCACCGGCGATGATTGCATCGTCCAGCTTGCCCGCCTGAAACAGATTGACCGCCGTAGCCGTGTCCTTGACGACCTGCACGTGAATCTTCTTGACGTGAACACGCTGGGCGTTCCAGTAATCAGAATTTTTTACTTCCGTCCAACTATTGCTGGCGTTGGTCCACCGTTCGAGGCGGTAGGGACCGTTAAAAGTGAGGTGGTGCGACGTGGTCCCGAATCCCGCCCCGGCTTTGCGGACAGCACTAGCCTCAATGGGGTCGAAAACGTTGAGGGTCATCAGCGGTTCAAAGTAGGGGATAACGTGGTCAAGCGTCACTTGCAGCGTGTGCTCGTCACGTGCGGTGACCCCTAACTGATTGGGCTGTGCGGCACCAGTCATGATGGCGTCCGCATTCTTGATGCCACTGAAGACATAAGCATATTCAGACTTAGTGGCGGGGTTCACGGCCCGGCGCCATGCGTACACAAAGTCGCTAGCGGTGACGGGGTGACCATCGCTCCAGCGGGCGTTGCGCCGCAAATGGAAGGTGTAGGTCTTGTGGTCAGCGCTGACGGTGGCCCGGTGCGCCGCCATGTCTGGTTGGAGCCGGTTGCCATGGTAGCGGTAGAGACCCGCCATGGTGTCAGTCAAAGTTTGCATCGACACGTTATCAGGCGCTTGCGCTGGGTCCATTGAGGTGAGCACATCCCGCACCATTCGGTTAACCGTTTGTTGGTGAGATTTGGCTTGTTGCTGGCGCTTATGGCCGCACGCCGCTAGTAAAGTGACCGCGGTGAGTACGGCCATCCCAGTAAAAATCCGCTGCTTTTTCATGTACATATCCCCCAGATTATCATGAGCTGCAATTAGTATGTATCCAACGTTTAGAATACCCCATCCGTTAGTGGTTGGGTACTGGTTTGGGACGGTTGCGCACCCTTTTGGTAGTGAATGGTTGCTGCACCCAAAAACGCGTACGTTGGGGCGTACGCGTCGAGAAAAATTGTGTCTTGGTGAGACACAGAAAAATTAGAAGAAGTTAGAAGTGATTAGAAGAAGTTATTAGGGCAGGGCATCTGCTACCCTGCTGGTGCGTACCGGTGTGAGCCACCGTCCTGGTTGCCGTCCGTGGGGTGTAACGTTTCGTTAGGGTAAGTGCCTAGCCCCGGGCGTGACGTAGGTGGCGGTGTGCCCAGGCAGTTGGCGCATTGCCGGGCAACTGACCGGTCGTAGACGGGCGGTGTGGCTGATCGCGGGCTTGCGGTTTTACCATCATGGTTATACCTCCTCGGGGTTAGCGGTCGTCGTGGTCGTCAGTGACCGCGTCGACAGTGTCATTCAGCTTGCTGGCACCCTTTTCCTTCAGGTCATCGGCTTTACCGCGCGCTTTACCACGCAACTTTTGGGCCTTGCCCTTAGCTTCCAGGGTTTCGTTACCGGTCAGCTTACCGGTTTGTTCTTTAACCGTGCCGGCGACTTTGTCCTTAGCTTCCTTTGCGTCCATTGGGTCACCTCCTTTCTTGTATAACCTAATTATACGGGTGAGTATAAGGCAAATAATAGACTTGATTTTTATGACTGGACCGGAAACGGTTGCATCCGCCGTTTAAAGAACATGGGGTAACGAGTTTGCCGAAAATTGATTGGCGTTGGGCACTTATCGCCGATGGGTGCAAGCCTAGAACGCAGAGGAGTCACCAACCTTTCCACTAGTGGCTGCAAAGTTATGACACGATAATCATAACTAGCAGTTGGCGGGGTGCGCTTCAAAAATTATTTTATTTACACGGTAGATTCAGCGTTAATAGCCGTTTGAACGCCATTTTTGACGAAATTTAACGGTTAGGTAGAGAAAATTGACGGGTTGGTCTGGAGCGAGTAATTGGTATGGGCACGCACGGATTTTGTGGTCATTGGGCACGATTCAGCAGGCAATTGCTTGCCCGAGGGAAAAATGGCGTTGGTTCATCAGCAATGGTAACTAATCACGGTAGCAACACTTGGTTGCACGTAGCAGGTAGCCGGTCCGGATACCTGCCGCCCACTGTTCACATCCGGAGTTGAACACGCTGGCGGTATTGGCGCACTGCGACGTTACCCGCGGACCGCTGCTCTCTGCTACAATAGAATCCGGAAAACAAGAGGGGAGTCACAGAAGTTGAATATACAAAATGCCTTAGCGGCGTTAAAAGAGAAATTTGGGTACTCGTCCTTCCGCCCTGGGCAGGAGGAGGTTATCCAACACCTGCTGAACGGCGAAAACGCCTTGGCCGTCATGCCTACTGGCGGCGGCAAATCATTGTGCTACCAGATTCCGGCTTTGCTTATGCCGGGAATCACGGTCGTGGTTTCGCCCCTAATCGCGTTAATGAAGGACCAGGTCGACGCCCTAAACCAGGAAGGAATCGCGGCCACTTACATCAACAGTTCACTGTCCTGCCCGGAGATCGACCACCGGTTTGCGATGGCTGCGCGTGGTGACGTTAAATTGCTGTACATCGCACCGGAGCGGCTCGATTCGGACCACTTTTTCAACGAACTGGCTGGGCTAAACGTTAGCATGGTCGCCGTGGACGAAGCGCACTGTATTTCGCAGTGGGGCCACGATTTTCGCCCCAGTTACCTGACGTTGACCGAAACCATCGCCCAGCTGCCGTCCCACCCCGTGGTGATTGCCCTGACGGCGACGGCAACACGCAAAGTCGCGGCGGACATTCGCGAACGGTTGAACATTCCCACCGCCAACGAGGTGAACACCGGCTTTGCCCGCGATAACTTGAGTTTTCGTGTTATCAAGGACCAAAACAAGGATACCTACCTCTTGGAGTATCTAAAACTGAACAACGATCAATCGGGAATTATCTACGCCAGCACGCGCAAAGAGGTAGAACGCCTCTATCATTTGTTAGATGCTCATGACATCTCGGTCACTTACTACCACGCCGGGCTGAGCGAAACCGAACGGGCCACCAACCAGGAAGACTGGTTGTTTGACCGGAAGCAGGTGATGGTGGCAACCAACGCGTTTGGGATGGGCATCGACAAGAGTAACGTGCGCTTCGTGATCCACGCCCAGGTCCCTGGTGACTTGGAGTCGTATTACCAGGAGGCTGGTCGTGCCGGACGGGATGGCCTGCCTAGCGAAGCAATTTTACTTTTTAAGGCCAGTGACCTACAGATCCGCCGGTTTTTTATCGACCAGTCGGACATGGACGAAGAGTTCAAGCAAAATGAATATCGCAAACTTCACGAAATGCAGCAGTATGCCAATACGCAGGACTGCCTGCAACAGTTTATCCTGCGCTACTTTGGTCAGACCGGGACCGAGCCGTGTGGCCGGTGTGGAAACTGTCTCGACGACCGCGCGTTCCAGGACGTCACGGTGGACGCACAAAAGGTACTTAGTTGCGTCAAGCGCATGCGTGAACGCTTCGGTAAGTCGTTGGTAGCGCAAGTGCTCACGGGGGCCAAGACGGCCCGCGTCCGGGAGTTGCACCTTAATGATCTGCCTACCTATGGCCTCATGAGTAGTCAGACCCAGTCTCATATTAATGAATTCATTGATTTTTTGGTGGCCAGTGGTTACCTCAACCAGGGTGGGGGTCAATACCCGACGCTGTCCGTGAGCGAACAAGGGGTGGCCGTGTTGTTAGGTCACGCTAAGGTACAACGGAAGATGGCCGTCAAGGCCACCAAGACGTTGCCGGTGGCCGACGACCTCTTCCAGGCGTTACGCGAGTTGCGCACCAACTTTGCCGAACAGCAGCACGTGCCTCCGTACGTGATTTTCTCCGACCAAACGTTGCGGGAGTTGGCCGCACAGCGACCGACAACGCGGGTAGCTATGCTGAGTATCCGTGGCGTCGGTCAAAACAAGTTGGACAAGTATGGCGATGCCTACTTGGAGATGCTACGTCACTGGGCGGCCGACCAGGAGGCGCCGGCGACAACAGCCAAGACGGAGGCTTAACGTGGCCGGGAATATGCTATAATGTTGCGGTTAGTTGAGAAGGGATGGATGTACGTGAGCGGCAAGTACGACTGGGAATTACTACCACAGGCAGATAAAGCAACGACGCAGCAGGTGGTGCAGCAGTTGGGCGTTTCCCCACTGTTAGCCAACATCTTAATTCAGCGTGGCATTACGGATGCGGATGCCTGGGCGCGCTTTACCCAGCCGGACATTAGCCGGCTACACGACCCCATGCTGATGCACGACATGGACAAAGCCGTGGCGCGCATCACGGCGGCAGTCGAAAACGGTGAGCACATTACCATTTACGGGGATTACGACGTGGACGGCATTACCAGTGCTACCATCATGAAGGAAGCGCTGGAGAGTATTGGTGCCGATCCCGAAGTGTACATTCCGAACCGCTTTACGGATGGATATGGTCCCAATTTGGCGGCGTACCAGCGGTTGGCCGACAACGGGACCCAACTGTTGATTACGACGGATAACGGGATTGCCGGTGCGGAGCCCATTGCGTGGGCGATGCAGCACGGAATGGACGTGGTCGTCACCGACCACCATGAACTTGCGCCCCAGTTACCTGAGGCGGTGGCGGTGGTCCACCCCCGGTACCCCGGGAGCAAGTACCCCTTTGGTCAACTGAGTGGTGCGGGCGTGGCGCTGAAAGTGGCGACTGCCTTGCTCGGGGAGGTGCCCGTTGAGAGTATCGATTTAGCTGCTTTAGGGGCCGTCGCCGACGTGGTGAGCCTGACCGATGAGAACCGCATCTTTGTCCAGGTGGGCTTGCAGATGATGCGGACCAATCCGCGGGTCGGACTGGCCGCATTGATGACGGCTGCGGGTGTCGATCCCGCGACGGTCAACGAAACCACCATTGGGTTCGCTCTGGCGCCACGGCTAAACGCAATCGGTCGTATGGGTGACGCCACGGAGGGGGTCACGTTGTTATCCACCTTTGATGAGGCGGAGGCCAAACTACTAGCCGGTAAGATCAACCAGACCAACTCCGAGCGGCAAGCGTTGGTCAAGTCGATTTATGCCACGGCGCTCGACATGGCACAAGACGATGCTCACCGGGATCAAGCCGCACTGGTGTTAGCACACCATGATTGGCACGAAGGGGTGCTGGGCATCGTCGCCAGCCGAATCGTTGAAGATACCGGGAAGCCGACCGTGGTGCTCAACATTGATTCAGAAACTGGTATTGCCAAGGGTAGTGCCCGGTCCGTTGCCGGTTACAATTTGTTTGACGGGTTAAACGCTAGTCGTGACCTCATGACTCACTTTGGGGGTCACGCGATGGCCGCTGGGTTGAGTCTCCCCGTGGACAACGTGGCGCCATTGCAGCAGGCGTTGGCCGCTGACGCTAGCAAAGTCTTGGCCGGTGTGAGTGCCGCGCCGTTACCAATTACCGCGCAGGTCGACGTCAGCGACTTGACGATGGATACTTACCAGGAGCTGCGCCAGTTAGCACCGTTTGGTGAGGGCAACCCCGAACCAACCTTCGCGTTAAATACCAGTACGGTCGATAGCGTCGCGCAAATGGGGGCTGATAATAGCCACCTGCGTTTTCGTGTCGGCGGTAGCGTGCGCGCCGTAGACTTTGGCGCCGGGAACCTCGCGGCGAGCCTGAGCGCGGCCCAGAAGGTCAAAATTGCGTTTCACCTAAATACCAACACGTACAAGGGCAACACGTCGTTGCAACTGCTGGTGGTGGATATGCAACTGCAAAGTGACCAGGTTATTGATTTGCGTATGCCACAGCTGACCCAGGATCAGGTAGCAGGGGCGCACACTTATGTCTTCTTTAACCCCCGGTTAGCGCGGCAATTGACGCAACGGCTACAGTTTGGCGGTCCGACCGTCATGGCGCCACAAGTAGCGGCAGGGAGCACGAACGTGGTGTTAGTTGACCTGCCGTCCTCTGAGAAGGAACTGGCCGCGGTGATCCAACGCGTCCAACTGCCGGTGGGGGCACTGTTCTTTGCCCCCGCCAAGGAGGTGCTGGCAGTACCGACCCGGAATGAGTTTGCCAGCGTGCTCCGTTATTTGGGAGCGCATCCCCGCTTTGACAAACACCGGTTGCCACTAGTGGCGCGAGCGACACACCTGGCAATCAGCCAAGTTATTTTCGCCGTACAGGTGTTTTTGCAGCTGAAATTTGTTACTATAGACGACGGTGTTTTCATTTCGACAGTACCGCACCCGCAAAAGCAAGCCTTAGAGGATGCGCCAGTCTACCAGCAGCGCGTTGCGCAGTTGGGGTTAGCGCGGCGGTTACGCACAGCGTCCCGCGCCGATTTGCGCGCTACGTTGTTGCGGTACCGACAAGAATTGTGAGGATTCAAGCATATGAGCATTAATTTTAAGGATTACATTGCCAGCGTTCAGGATTTTCCTGAACCCGGCATTATTTTTCGGGATATCTCGCCCCTAATGGCGGATGGTAAAGCTTATGCGGCGGCAACCGACGCGATTGCTGACTTTGCCCGTGAACGCAAAGTGGACATGATTGCGGGCCCTGAAGCGCGCGGATTCATCGTGGGGTGCCCCGTGGCCTACAAGCTCGGTGTGGGGTTTGCAGCGGCCCGCAAGAAGGGTAAGTTGCCCCGTGCAACGGTTAGTGCCAGCTACCAATTGGAGTATGATACGGCGACCCTGTACCTGCACAAGGACGCTATTCAGCCGGGTCAGCGGGTGCTGGTTTGCGATGACCTGTTGGCGACGGGTGGGACCATTGCCGCCACGATCGACTTAGTTGAGCGACTGGGCGGCATCGTGGTCGGGACCGCGTTCATCGTGGAACTGACGGACCTGCACGGCCGCGATAAGATTAAGAATTACGATATGCTCGCGCTGACACAGTACGAGGGCGCCTAGATTGTTGGTGCAACACAAAAGGCCGTGCAATGAAAGCACGGCCTTTTGTGTCCGCCACAACAATAGCGATGAATATGTGGCTCCCACTAATCACGGTGCCGGATACGGGCAGGGGCGGGAACCGGTGGTTGAATGGCTACAAAGGCTACCACGGGGGTGACCACCATCGCAAGGGCGGTAGCGCCAACTAGCCACGGAGCAAGTGCGCTAAATTGGCGCGTAACCCCGGAACTAATGCTGAGCTTGACGTTACGCTCGCTGGGAGTCGCGTTACCAGTCGCTTTGTTGACTGGTGTGGCGTTGGTGCTAAACTCCACATGACTGATGAACGCATTGCCACCACGAGTGGCCACCAACGTGATCCCCGCTGCAGCGACTAACGCAAGCAAAATTGCAACCACGATATGTTTAATTCTGACCATATGAAAACGCCTCCAGTTGTTCCGGGATTAGTATATCATGGAAGCGGTTACGGGTGAAGGCGCTTAGCCGAAATCCTTGCATTTTCCAGCGGTTCAGCTAAAGTATTAAGCAAGGATACCGAACAGGGAGATGTAGTTATGAGTAAGAAAAAGCACGCGGGCCCCGGCAAGACGTTAGTCGAGAAGATGCTGGACAAACAGGGCGTGAAATACTCCCAAGTTGAATTTGACACCTACCAGGACGGGGACGTCATGCAAATTGACGGCGCCAAGATGGATGTACCCCGCCACGAAGTGTACAAAACGCTGGTGTTGACGGGCAATAAAACTGGCCCCGTGGTCGGGGTCGTGCCCCTAGACATGCATATCGATTATAAGCGGTTAAGCGCGGCATCTGGCAATAAGAAGGTGGGGATGGTACCATTAAAGGACCTTGTCAAGACGAGTGGGTATGAACATGGCGCCAACAATCCGTTGGGCATCTATGCGCGGCACCACTACCCCATTTACTTTGCCAAAGAAGCTCAGGAAGCTGGCACCATCATCATCAGTGCGGGCGAGATTGGGCTGTCCGACCGGCTCGAAGTGGCCGACTTGGCCCACCTGGTGCACGGCCAGTTTGCCGACTTTGCCACCACCACAAAGGAGGAATGAATATGTTCGACGCACAACACAGTCGCTTTGCGACGTTTGGGGTTATCTCCAAAATTCCCGGTGAGCTGATTGACCGGGTTTGGTTCATCATTGACAACGATTTGCGCGGGTTGGTGCCACTGGACAACTTGCTCAAATTTAAGTTGATCAATAACGGCGGGTCGGTCAGCATTCATTTCTCCCAGCAGGGTCTCGACACCGCCATGGCGTTTGACCAGGATATTGAATACCAGGATGGCTATCCCGACATGCTACTGGCATACGATGATGGTGATATCCAAACCATTCTGTTGCCGGAAGAAGCAAATGAACATTAAGGTCAACGCAAATTGGGCTGACATGTAGGAACACCTACACGTCAGCCCAATTTTTGTGGTTGAAGTAAATCTTGCGTTGTTATCACTGGGTTAGCCCACCATGCTGCAATAACCGAACTGGCCATCTGCAAGACGCAACTGGTCAATGTAGGCCCCGTCGACCCAGTCGAGTGCGCGACTTTGCTTGACGCCCATACGGAAGGTCACTTGGTCAACAGCAGCCGCATCAATGGCTTCAATAATGTCTTCGATGGCGTTACGGTAACGCGTCACCGCCATGACGATCTTTTCTAGGTCGCGCTGGTAGCGGACTGGTACCGGCACTGCACACAGGGACTGAACAAACGGGTTGAAGTGGTCGAGGTTACGCGCAAAGTAGTTCTTCAGGTCCGCCAGCGTGTCCCGGGCCAAACAGTTCCCAGTAATAATGTTCTCGCACGTTTGAATGTGCTGTGCAAAAACCTCTTTAAAAATCAGAAGCCGCTCCAGGGAGTGGGCTAAAGGTTGAATGGAATTCGTTGTCGTTGTTGAACTTAATGTGCTCATTATGGGTCCTCCTTGGTTAGGTGTGGGCCGTACGCCCACAGATGGGGGGCGAGCGTTGCGACGACGTGAAGAATATCACGGGTGCGGTAACGTTAGCATCAGGTGTTAACCATTACGCAGCGACCTGAGCAGCCACAAATTCTTCGCCGTCACAAAGCGCTCTACATCGGGCTTTTCGTTTGATAAGTTGCAACTATTATTAAAGTAATCGATTACAATTTAGAGATTACCATAATTAAAAGTCTCTGTCTAGTATAAGCAATAAATTAATTATTATCGAACGTTTGTTACTTTAAGCGCAACGTTTGGTTTAGGGTGGAGTTTGTGGCAAAATAACAGGTATAGTAAGCGGAGGGGCAATATGAGAAAAAACGTTTTGATCGTGGCATGTTTGATCTGCACTATGGGGTTATCTGGGTGTGGACAAACCAAGAGCAGTCATAGTTCAGCTGCCAGTTCTTCAACTAAATTAGTCATGCACAAGTATACGACCGCGCAGCTGCAGTCGCGTTACGACCAGATCTGTAATCTGACGGTGCGGCCGTTGTTGAAGCTGGTTTATGGCACCAGTGTTGACGACTTGAAACCGACGTTGAAACGCAACCAGACTAAGTTGGAGCACCTGGCACTAGAACTGAAGAATAATAGTTCCAATACGGCCACCACGCAGGCGCTATCCGGTTACGTCACCGATGCGGAAGCTGTTCTTAAAGCAGTGAGCGATAATAACCAGACAGAGTTTAATGCGGCCACCAAGAAGTTCTTCAAAAAGTCCTCGAATATTGCCAAGAGTAACTTTAGTGGCCACACGCCGCAGTCACTAATTACTTATAGCCAGGCGGTGCAGAGTGCAGCTAAGGCCAATAGCAGTTCGAGTAGCAGTAGCTCAAGTAGCACGACCAGCAGTAGTAGTAGCACGACCAGTAGCAGTTCGCACAGTAGTAAGTAGTTTTGTCATTCTGGTTGCACCACTCAGACGGGAATAGTGACTTTTGTCCGTAGTATCAATAACGCAATCAAGACGAAAAAAAGTAGCATCTTGGTGCCACCTTTGCTATAATATTCACTGTTGTTATGGAGAGTTGGCAGAGTGGTAATGCAACGGACTCGAAATCCGTCGAACCGGCTAATACCGGCGCGCAGGTTCAAATCCTGTACTCTCCTTTAGTAGCCTTTTGATAGGCGATGATGGACGCAAGAAACCCCGGAATATCAACATTCCGGGGTTTTTGTTTTGTGTTGATTTTGCTTGTTGTGCACTTTTGAGTGCACCTAGAGTGCACCAAGTGCATCTACAGCTAGCTGCGCTTGTTCCGTCTCGTAAGACTTTAAAAGGTGCTGATAGACCCTCAAAGTGATAGTAACATCTGAGTGGCCAAGCCGTTGTGAGATATAAGCAATGTCACAATGCTTTGCTAACAGATAGCTGACGTGTGTATGGCGTAAGCCATGAAAAGTAACTGGCTGTTTAAAACCAAGAGTAGCTTCAACTCGCTTGAGGCCACGATTAAGTGCAGCATCACCTGGCACCTGGTGCCTACTGTTACGGAAGGCCAAGTTTTTCGGGTCACGGTAACCTGTACGCAAATTTGCCTCTCTCTGCTCATTGTGGAGCTTTTGGAGCATGTCCAGTAAGTTAACCGGTACATCAATATCACGCACACCAGAGGGCGTTTTGGTGGGTTTAAAGTCTTGCGTGTAGCTATAATCCCACGACTTAGTTATATGGATAAGGTGCTTGTTAAAATCAATATCCGACCACTACAAAGCTATCAGCTCTGAGGCACGGCACCCAGTAAGAATAGCCGTTACAATCACATACATATACATACTACGAAGTTTAGCGTGGTCAAGACAGTAGGCAAGTAATGCGTGAAATTCGTCCATCTCCAAAAATTTTAGATCCGCATCCTGTGGTTTGGCCCCTGGATTGACTACATGAGCCGCAAAATTAACATTGATAATGCGGTCCGCAATGGCGTCCTCCAACATGGCTTTGATATAGCCATTAAGCTTCGAGACTGTATCTTTTGACCGTGGCTTAGGTTTTTGGGGGTTGCGTGGAGTGACAGTACCAGCAGCATAAGCGTTGATAAAGCTTTGCCACTTAGTACGTGTAATAGTCTTAAGCTGCTGGCGGTCACCAAAATAATCAGCTAGTGCCCGGCGAATAGTGGGATATCGTGCCTCGGTAATATGACTATGCTTACCGGACTTGTAAGTGTCAATCCACCTATCATAGTAATCCAGCAGAGTAACATCAGCCTGGCTTAAGTTACTGCCCATCTGCTTACTGTGTTCAACTTCAATCGCCGCCTGTGTGGCTAAGGCTTTGGTCCGAAAACCGCCTTTGGTAGGCTGATGACGCTTGCCGTGCTCATCTAAGTACGACACGCGGTACATCCACGTCTTACCCTTTTTAAAAATCGATGCCCTGATACGTACCTCCATTATGTTATGATGGTACGCGAAAGGCGCACCAGTGTCTTTTATCTAAACACATCCCGTTTACTTTGGTCGGTAGGGGATGTGCTTTTTTATTACCATGTAAAAATTTTGAATAGAAACCATGCCAAGGCGATAAATATAATGATTTCTAACGTGATGACTATGATGCTTGGATGTTTACGATCCATAATTTTATCCTCCTAGCTATTAGCAATGGCGTTGTAGGCAGCGACCCACGCGGCATTAGCAGTGTCAAATGTGCTTTTAGCGTCATTAACCTCGGACTTTAAATCTGCCGCCGTGTCTGCATCGGTGTTGGAGTCGCTCAGTGATGGCATATCGCTTTGATAAGTCATCGCGTAATCGTGTAATGCGGATAAATAGTCATGGAGTTTTGACTCGTAGTTTACATAGGTAGCGTAGTCAGCTGCGGTCATAAACTTTTGTTCCCGTTTGTCTGGCTTAGCTTCTTTCATCAGTTTACTGATGTTGTTTAAACGCGTATGAAATTTTGTGATTGACGCTTGTTCCTCAGGATGAGCAATGTCGTCGACTTGCGCAGCTGTAAGTAGGTCACTCTGGAATGTTTGCCACTGGTCCATAGGCATTGCATCAGTCACTACTGACTTAAGTTCTTGCTTAGACTTGGCTGGATCAACAGCGCTTGAGCTTGACGAACTTACTGATGAACTACTAGACGAGCTACTGGCTTTCTTTCTTGTGGTATTTTTACGTGCCACGTGAGAGTGACTGGATGCCTGCTGACTAGTGCTGGTTTGCCCACAGGCAGATAACGTAGCTATACATAATAAAGCGATACTAGCCGTTACAATCTTCTTCATAGCATATTCCCCCAAACAACTTTTATCCAGATTACTTTATCCAAACAACTGTTTATAGTGTGCATGCGATTCACGGACTGCTAGACCCTCCGCCTTTAACGTTTTGAGGCTGCGGCCGTTAGATAGGTCGCAATCGTCGTTCTCATAGCGTGCCGCTTCATGCAAGGCGGTTATAAGCCAGTCCAAGTGTCTTGTAAAGTGTTGATATATACGTAATTGCCTTCGATGTGGCCGTGATACGTGATAATGGGGATTTTTGACCTCAATACCGTATAATTTTAGTTCTGGATACATATCCTCGATTCTCTCCAAATCCTGCAATAGTACTCACCTCACATACGCTTGCGGAGTTTCATGGCTTCCCGCACCAATTTAATAATCGACTCACGTTCCTCATCACTAATATCCGGGTCAATCGAGTAGGCAATCAATTTTTGATTTTTGGATAGCGCTTCTGGCTGCGGTGTTTTACTAATCTCGCCCGTCACCAAATACTCAATCGTAGTATTAAGCATGGTTGCAACTTTTTGGAGTTTGTCGGTTGGCGCACTATCTTTCCATTTACTGAGGGTACCGTTACTCCAGTCAAAGTGTCGTTCAATAGACGAGATGGACATTTTACGAGCTCGTGCAAGGTCTTTGATGCGATCATAAATAGTCATCTTTAATATCCTTTCAACAGAAAAATATGGTTTAGACTGAAAACTCTAAAAATTTGTTAACATGTCGGCGTTTACACTATTAGTCTATGTACTCATATTTGTAAATTATTCAAAGGAATTAAAGCCTTTGATAGAACCCCGATATACCAGTGGCCAAACAGGATAGGGTTGCTCACTCAGATTATTTGTTGTGCCCTTATATTAGACTGTCAGTCTAAGAATAACAAACTAAATTTGACTAGCTTTCTAAAAAAGAAAGGAGGTATACCAATGGAACAGCCGCTTTACGACAATATTCACATGCATGCTACAGGGCGAAATACATCCGTTAGTGCCATTGAGCGGGGCTAATGGGACGATTCGTAAGTGGTCGACAGCAAAAATTTACCGCTCGACAAAATCAAGCAGGCGTTTACCGGCTCTATTTTTTCGACTGCTCTTGACCAACTGAAAAAAGTAATGCAGCGCAGATACCTGGTACTGGAGTTTATCTCTCTTTAGTGATGAAGTCACTCCGAAAATGGAAACAGAAAACCACCAGATAAACGAAGAACTAAAGTCTTAGTTTGGTTAGCATAGAAAGCAACGGCGTTTTGACGATAACGATGTGTTGTCAGCTACAAATACTCAATCACAATTTATAAAGACGGGAAGCGCAAAAAGCAACACAGGTCAATGCGGCACCACTCGAATGCCCACCCGATTAAATTAGCAATTCCAAAATCATGAAGAACGAGAAAGCGTGAAGTGTCGATTTATCGGTCTTGAACCGAATTTGGTTAGGAACCCAATGTACTACAAAGTGATCAAATTAAACCAATCCTTCAGATTCTGCAGGCTACTTAAGTGATTGAGAAGCCCTTTTTTGTAATGGTTGCTGTTGTTACAATCAATGAAAAGGGTTACAATCTCAACGGGCAAGCGTTGACTTTTGACATACTGCATCCATAAATCAAGAGCTTTGCAAAGGTCTGGGTCGTCTCCCTGCCAATGCTGGTGGCAAATCTGGAAACTGAATTATAATTCCGCCACAAAAAGTGCAGAAGCTACCAAATCGGTTAGCCCAGTGCATCAATAATGAATAATTACGTGAGACAACAAAATTTTTATTCGGCCGACGTTATGCGATGGAACAAACGACGTCGTTGAGTTAGATACCCGGTACTTTTAAACATTAAATGAGTTCGCTGGCCTACTACTCACGACTAGAGATTGAACGTGGGCTAGAACAACTTGTGAGAATACAACGTGGTTTAGTTTAATGAATTTTATGGAGGAACAGATGAATAAAAAGAAACTCATTCTGCTTGTTGGCACAATGGGCATTGGAAAGACCACAATCTGACAATATTCTGACAATATGTAGTAGAAAAGCGCTTGGATAATGTTGTGTTCCTAGATGGTGATTGGTGCTGGTACATACATCCTTGGTTTAACAAGAAAATGGTTCTGCGAAACCTTCATTTCTTGTTGAACTCATTCATTTACAACAGTTCTCTCGAAAATATTGTGTTCCTTTGGGTCATGCATCAACAAGAAATCATTGACAATTTGCTGGATGGGCTCCGGAAAACTGGGATTTATATTTATTCCCATTCACCGCAACTGAAGACTAACTGATGAAGTGCTTCAGTAAAGACATTGACGCAGGTATTTGTGACAAATCTGTGCTTCAAGGGGCGCTGAATCGAATTGCAATGTATGACTCGGTGAAGTCCGTCAAAATAGATGTCACCGGAAAAGAACTTCCCGAGAACGCGGAGCGAATTCTAGAAGAAATATCAAAAGTCGAATTTAACAAATGAGGTTATTGTCTAATGTTTTTAGATTTACGGAGGGGAAACTTTGGAGATTAGTATTACACTTGATGGCATCTTTATTGGTGATGGTCAAGCAAAAAAACGGACTATTCGGAATAAGGGAAAAAGCAGATTGTTTTTTCCAGATGACTACACAGTAGTTGACATCGAAACAACTGGTCGTTCGCCTGAGTGGGATCGAATTCTTGATGTAGCCGCCTTGCGCGTTCGGGATAACAAAGTCACTGAAACTTTCCACAGTCTCGTAAAATATGCTGAGGACAATGATGTGCCTAAAGATATCCAGACACTCACGGGAATCACAGAAAAGATGATTGAGACCGAGGGCGCTTTTAACACAGAAATATTTCCTGCACTGAATAAATTCATCGGAGAGGACTTAATCCTCGGCTATAATATAAACTTTGATATCAATTTTTTATATGACACATTTCTTGAGATGCTGTCAAAGCCATTAGATAATGACTTTTTGGACGTCATGCGAATTGCTCGTCGATTTTACCCGTCTGAACGTCACAACCGTCTGAAGGATTGTATTGAGCGAATTCATATCGATCATGAGCAAGCCCACCGTGCTTTGCAGGATTGTCTGGACACGTTTACTGTTTATAATTACTTCAAAGCGAATGCAGGCCCAGGAATTTTCAAACCGACTAAGAGAACTGCCACCCCTAAACGTTTCGATTTGACAACATTAACCGCAGCGGATGATAAGATTGATACGGAAAATCCTTTTTATCAACGATTTATCTGTTTCACAGGAAAGCTTGACAGTTTTAATAGAAAGACAGCTGCACAGGCCATTGTGAATCTTGGCGGTAATCCGCAGAATGGTGTGACAAAACAAACAGAGTATCTCGTTCTTGGAGATACTGCTTATAGCTTACATGGAAATGGTACTGTGACCAGCAAGTTAAAAAAGGCTAGAGAGCTAATATCAAAGGGGCAGGATTTGACAATCATCAGCGAGAATGTTTTTTTAGATATGCTTGCCGATCGTCTAAATGAGGTAGAAAGTTAATGCTAAACGTACTCACATCGAATACCGGTAGACATTTTGTAGTTGATTCAGACTCAATTCAGGAAAGCAATGGTGTTCTCCGCGCCTCATTCATCATGCTGTTTGCCAACAAGACTTTTCAAATAAGTAAGGATGCATCAGGGAAAACGAAAAAGATCGCCAGTTACGAATATCCCTCTGAATTTTTTCAAAACCTAAACTTAATCAAAACAGCAAAAGTTTCATCACAACAAGAAGCGAGCTTAATTGAAACAGATCTTTTCAACCGAATACAATCTAAGCAACCGTTAAACAAAGAAATTCGCGAGTATCTTAGAGAATATTATCTAGTTGAACTAGATGCCTAATTCTCAAGATGGCGCATTTATTTGTGCACAAAAATAGTGGCGAACATTTCTAGCCGCCACTAGCCATCCGTAAACCCAGCTTGCTCTTGATTCTGCTTAAATTGTCCAATTACGCATGATGGAATCAGGCCTCATGAGCCTAAAAGTAAGTCTATTTAGTATTATATAACGACTATAGTCATCAGCTCATGTAACCTGTACTCTCCTTAGCTTAGCCGTAGCCTTTGCGGGTTGCGGCTTTTTTGATGCTCTGATAAGTTTTGCTGAAACATTGTGAAATTTTATTATCAACAAATGCCCGTGCACCGATTGCAGTGCTGAAACTGACATGTTTTTTCACAAACACTAACTTTGTGTTACGCTATTAATATGATGAATATAGAAAGAACCAAAATGACCGCAGGGAAACCTTACCAGCAATTCGATCCAGAACTGATTGCGCGCCGCGAGTTGGTACGTCAAGTCTTGCATGATAGCAACCAGTTAGCAGACAACGACCAGCGTAACAATCAAATCAAGGCACTACTGGCCGACGTCGGTGAACACTTCTTTGTTGAGGCGGGGATGGAATTCGATTATGGGTTCAATATCCATATTGGCGACCATTTCTATGGCAACTATCACCTGACCATGCTGGACACGTGTCCGATTACGATTGGCACGCACTGTTATGTTGGACCTGACGTCGGCTTTTATACACCGGTCCACCCGTTGGCTGCGCGTGAACGCGATGCTGATGTGGAGATGGGGGCGCCCATTACGTTGGGTGACAGCATCTGGATTGGCGGTCACGCGACGATTTTACCGGGCGTCACGCTCGGTGACAACGTCGTGGTCGGCGCCGGTTCCGTGGTGACCAAGTCGTTTCCGTCTAATGTGGTGATTGCCGGCAACCCTGCTCGCATTATTCGGCGGCTCGACGCAAATGGGGATGTGGTTGCTGACAGCTAGTAAATTTAAC
Source organism: Lacticaseibacillus thailandensis DSM 22698 = JCM 13996 (assembly GCF_001436135.1). Classification (NCBI taxonomy): domain Bacteria; kingdom Bacillati; phylum Bacillota; class Bacilli; order Lactobacillales; family Lactobacillaceae; genus Lacticaseibacillus; species Lacticaseibacillus thailandensis. Next base: position 490,028 of record NZ_AYZK01000001.1, on the reverse strand, counting down.
CCGCAGATTTAAGGCCAGACTGGTGACAGTCTGGTGATCGTGGCGGCACCGAAGCGTCTGGTCTGACCAGATGGCGATGGTGACGAATTTGTTACCACAGGCACTACAGACGGCGTCAACGACCCGTTGCCTGGTAGGGGTGTCGTCATGATAACGGCCGAGAGGAACTAGGAGTCATTTTATTTTAAAGCGACAAAACATTAATAAGCGTCTTTTTGTACCAACCGTGGCACTGTTTCTGATCGTGTCCGCAGCCTTGCTGTTGGGTGGTAACGCCCTTAAAGAATGGCTCGCCGCAATCATGGCCAGTATTACGGCGCACTTCAGCTGGTTGTATCTGGGTATCTACATCGTCAACTTTGTGTTTTTCCTGGGCTTGGCTTGTAGCCACATCGGGAAAATCAAGCTGGGGGATGTTAACGATAAACCCGCGTACAGCAACTTCCAGTGGGGGAGCATGGTGTTCGCTACGGCAATCGATGCCAGCATTTTGATGCTCAGCATGGTCGATCCGTTACGGTATGTGCAACAGCCGTTGTTCGGTGCTAAAGCGATGTCAGCGCAGAACTACCAGTATGCCCACATGTTGGGTCAGTTTGACTGGGGGCCAATGGCATGGATGATGTTCGCCTCTGCGGCGGTCATTATCGGTTACATGATGTTCGTTAAACACGTGCACGTAATGGCATTGAGCGATGCTATGCCCCTGTTGCAGGGTAAAGGCCGCACCAAACGCTCGCTGCGTTTGACCGTGAACTTTTTGGTTGTCTTTGGCATCATGGGCGGAATCGGTTCGTCCGTGGGCATGGAGATTCCCGTGTTAGCGAAAATCATCGCACAGATATCCGGGATTGCAGACACAATCTGGTTAAAACTAGCGTTGTTTGTAGTCTTGTTGGTGATCTTTGGACTTACGATGGTCCAAGGACTGAAAGGCGGGATCGATCGGCTCAGCTCGATGCACATCTGGACGGCGATCGGCTTTTTGGTCATCGTTTTGCTGGTGGGGCCAACTGGTTCGATCATTCGCTCTGAGATGCATAGCCTTGGGGCCTTGGTCACCCGCTTTGCTGCAATGAGTACTGGGTTGGCCACTGCCACTGGTGGTGTCAATCCGGTGAAGTCAGAGACCGTCTTTTACTGGGGCTGGTGGCTGACCTACATGCCGTTCATGGGCCTGTTCATCGCCCGGATCTCCAAAGGACGCACGATTCGCCAGGTGATTTTCGGCATGTTGGGCTTCGGTGCCCTCGGTTGTATGGCCTTTTATGCCATCTTAGGTGGCTATTCGTTGTCCCTGCAGCAAAGTGGCGCGGTGAACTTGATCCACACGCTGAACACGCAGGGTCAAGCCGCAACCATTGCCCAGGTGCTGACGACCTTGCCGTTTAAGTACATTATGCTCGTGGTTTACGGTGTCTCGTGCTTCATCTTCTTGGCGACAACGGTTTCGTCCTCGGCGTATATCGTGTCCGCCTTCACGTCGACCCGGTTGAAGGCGACGCAGCAGCCGAGCCTGCTTAACCGCATGGTGTGGATGGGTATCTTCATGTTGTTTGCCTTTGGTATCGTGTTCGTCGGTGGTTTCAAGACGGTTCAGGCAATTTGCTCGGTGGCAGGCTTCCCACTGATTTTTGTCTCGGCCCTGCTGATCTTCTCGACCTGGAAGCTACTGGTCAAGGATCACAGCGTGGTGCTTGCACCGCAGCCGGTCAAGGCCAAGGTCAAGCGTCAGGTGCCCCGGGTATTGCCCGTTGCTCATGATTCATTACACGATTAATTAATCAAGTCGTAACCTTACGGGGTTACGACTTTTTTGTGGCCAGAAGCGCCCTGGCAATTGCCAATGTTTGACAACCGCCCCCATATCATGGGAAAATTATTGGAATGTTTTGACATTTACGCGAGAAACGGGCCGCTGCCTCTCACTGGTTTGTGGGCAATTCTCAATATTGGGGGTTACAAGTTTATGTTTAAAGTGCTCCACCGGATGACCCAAAAGGAAGATCCCGGTGTCTACGAAGACAAGGATTCACACCTACCGCGGGTGTTAACGGTCAAAGACTTTTTGGCCCTCGGGGTGGGTACCATCGTCTCCACCACGATTTTCACGCTTCCCGGCATCGTCGCCGCGGAGCACGCGGGTCCCGCAGTGGCGCTGTCCTGCCTGTTTGCCGCCGTGGTAGCGGGGTTAGTCGCTTTTGCCTACGCCGAAATGGCGGCGGCAATGCCGTTCGCCGGGTCGGCATACTCATGGATCAACGTGGTTTTTGGTGAAGGCTTTGGTTGGATCGCTGGCTGGGCGCTCCTAGCGGAATACTTCATTGCCGTGGCCTTTGTGGCCTCGGGGCTGTCCGCTAATTTTCGGTGGCTGTTAACCTCCTTTGGTATCACGATTCCTGCCGCTTTGGCGAACCCGCTGGGTAGCAAGGGTGGTCTGGTCGACATTGTCGCCGTGATTGCCGTAGTAATCTGCGCGGTGATCCTCTGGCACGGTGTTCGGCAGGCTGCTCGGGTCGAGAACGTCTTGGTGGTGCTCAAAGTACTGGCCATCCTGGCCTTCATTGTAATTGGTTTGACCGCTATTCACGTTAAAAATTACCTCCCGTTTATTCCGCACTATCATGCTAACGCGGATGGTACTGCCTTTGGTGGTTGGCGCGGAATCTACGCTGGGGTGTCAACCATCTTTTTGGCCTACATTGGCTTTGACTCCATCGCAGCCAACTCGGCGGAAGCCAAAAATCCTGAAAAGACGATGCCGCGGGGAATTATTGGCAGTTTGATCATCGCCGTGAGCTTGTTCATGGCGGTGTCACTGGTGCTGGTGGGCATGTTCCACTACACCCACTACGCGGGCATCGCGGAACCAGTGGGGTGAGCTTTGCGACATGCGGGCCATACCTTCGCCGCCACCATCATTGAGGCTGTGGCCGTGGTCGGCATGTTTACCGCCTTAATTGGGATGATGATGGCCGGCTCACGCTTGTTATACAGCTTTGGCCGTGATGGCATGTTACCCCGGTACTTGGGCCAGCTGACACAGAAAGAGGGATTACCCAACCATGCGCTACTGGTACTGGCCGTTATTGCCGTTATCATTGGTGCACTGTTTCCGTTTGAGTTCCTGTCTGAATTGATTTCAGCTGGGACCTTAATTGCCTTCATGTTTGTGTCGCTCGGCGTTTACCGCTTGCGTCCGCGTGAGGGGCATGACATTGCTGATCCCGCCTTTAAAATGCCACTTTACCCGGTATTGCCGGCCTTGGCGTTCCTGGGGGCGTTAGTGGTGTTCCTTGGTTTGGATATTCAAGCCAAACTTTATTCGGGGATTTGGTTTGTGGTCGGCCTGGTGATCTACTTTACCTATGGGGTACGACATTCAGTTTTAAACGGAAAAGTAAATAAAAACAAATAAGTCGCACGCGTTATTGACCCCAATTCTGGGTCCAGACATCAACGCCCAGTGGGCCGTTAGCGCGGACTTGCTAGTATACGAAGATGGACCAGCAACTTGTCCTTGCCGGTCCATCTTTATGTGCGTTAAGTGGGGCGCTACCAGTGGGGCTAGGCCTAGTGTTGACGTTGGTCCATGAACTCGAATAACGTGTCCTCCAGGAGCCCGCGCATTTCGTGCAGCAGGTAAGTGGCGAGTTCTGCAGTGGTTGGGGCGTGGCCCAGGCCCCGTTCCCAGTCGCGTACACGGGCCGCAACCTGATCTTCCGTGAAGGCCTGACTCACCGCGCGGTCCGCCGCGGTACTAATTTGGGCGTGAAGTGCACGCTGTTCTTCGCTTAGTTGTGACATGATATCCTCCTCGATAAAAGTGAAAATTGTTTGTAAGTGCACCGTACACCCACCAGATTGCTTTTGTCTACGGACAAAGTGCGGTAAAATTAGTGGCATTATGAAGTAGTGTTTGTGGGACTTGTGCGGCAACGCTAGTCAACGGACTCCAAACTGGGGTCAGACACTGAGGGGGCGTAACGATATGGCAACAGAAACGAACATGCTGGATTATATTGGTAGCAAAATGGACGCGTTGGACTTTGACGGGGACCTCAACCTCAACTGGGATAAGGAAGCCCACGTCTTCGAGTTGGAATACACGATGACCGTCATGGCTAGTGCCGACTTTGACATTGAAGACAACGACGGTTCGGTTATGGATAACGGCAAGGTGCAGTACACCGACGCGGTGCTGTTTTACGACCAAACCCGGATGGATGGGCACGACTACGTGAACGATTATCTGACCGTAATCCCCTTCAATGGTAAAAAGGGGATCGATCAGGCGACAGTCGACGGGTTCTTTAACTACTTTCAGACGGTGCTGGACGACGGCGAGAGTGATTTACTCGACTTTGTGGATGGCACTAGCGACAGTGATGAGTTTACCGTTGAATTTAGCCAGAGTCAGTTCACCCAGGCGGTGGCGGAACAACCCGACGCAAAGTTGGACGTCTTCTTGCCGTACCCCAAGTACTAGACTGATCAACGCGTAAGGAGGAATCGACCGTGGAATGGACAGCCATTACGGTGACCACGACCACCGCTGCCAGTGAAGCAGTGGCGCAAATCTTTGCGGACCTCGCGCTGGGTGGGGTCCAGATCGATGACCAGGCTACCAACCCAGAGCTTGACGCCCAAACCGTCCAGGTCACGGCATACATACCGGGAACCCGACCCGCAACGGGATTGGTTGACCAGGTGCGTAAACGGGTGGGGCGTCTGGCTGACTTTGGCTTACCTGAGGGCGCCGGTACCGTACAGACAACTACCATTGATGATAGTCAATGGACAAAAGTGTGGGAGCAATATTACCACGCAGTGCGGCTGACGCGGTACTTGACGGTGGCACCACGCTGGGAGGACTACACGCCGCAACAGCCAGGAGAAATTGTGCTCCGTTTGGATCCGGGACAAGCCTTTGGCACCGGGACCCACCCGACCACCCGTCTGGTCCTGCAGTTATTGGAAGGCGTGGTGCGCGGCGGCGAACGGGTACTTGATGTTGGTACCGGCTCAGGTGTTCTGGCCGTGGCCGCAGAACGGTTGGGGGCGGCAGCGGTGCTCGCTACGGATATTGACGACGTGGCGGTCGCTAGTGCAGAACAAAACATCGCACTGAATCCGGTGCACCACATCCGGGTCATTGCCAGCGACTTGTTGCAGGCGGTACCGCGCACGGAGCCGTTCGACCTGGTGCTCGCCAATATTTTACCCGACGTCTTGGAGCGGCTAGTGCCACAGGTGCCGACTGTTCTCGATAGCCATGGGCAGGTGATTCTCTCTGGCATTTTAGTCCGCAAAGAAGCCGACGTCCGCACGTGGCTCGCACACACAGGCTTCCATGTGACGATGACCGTCACTGACGGTCAGTGGGTGGCCTTGTTAGCCCAGCGTACTGAGGGGGTGGCCTAGGTGCAACGTTACTTTACGGATGCAACGTTAACGGTGGGCGCCCACGCCACACTGAACAGCACGGTGGAGCACCACGCAGTGACAGTTTTACGTATGCAGGTTGACGACCAGCTGGAGGTGGCTGACGCACAGGGACACGCGTTTGTCACCACCATTACCAAGACCGCGCCGTTAACGGTCCGGGTGGAGCGGCCAATCCCGCAGTCCCACGAGCTACCCGTGGCGGTAACCATCGTGTGTGGTATCAGTAAGGGTCAGAAAGCCGAGCTGATCGTGCAAAAGGCCACGGAGTTGGGTGTGCGGCAGGTCATTTTTGTCAACACCCAGTGGGCCACGGCCCGTTGGTTGCCTGACCGGGCGGCCAAGAAGGTGGCGCGCCTGCAACAAGTGGCGCAATCAGCGGCGGAGCAAAGTCACCGTGACCGCGTACCGCAAGTCAGCTTTGTGCCGTTGCTCGACGCCGTACTACACATGGAGGCAGATGCCAAGGTGGTGGCGTACGAGGAGTCCGCCAAAGCTGGTGAACATGCGCAGTTGATTCAAACCTTAAGGCAGCAACCCCGGAGTCTCATTGCCGTGTTTGGGCCTGAAGGCGGGTTGGCGCCCGCTGAGGTCAGCAACTTGAACGACGTTGGCTTTGTCAACGTCGGGCTGGGCCCGCGGATTTTACGCACGGAAACCGCACCGTGGTACTTACTTGCGGCAATTTCAACATATACTGAATTACAGGAGGAACAATCAGATCGTGTCAACTCTTAAAAAAATTAATGCGTGGTGGCAACGGCCACTCACGCTGGTCATTTTAGCTAGTTTCGTCATGGCTTTCATTGCGCCATTTATTTTTAAATTATTACACATGGCCGTGGCGTGGTGGGTTGGCCTGCTCTTTATCGTCCTCGACAGCATCTTTGCTTGGTGGATCGGGCGGCAAATCAAACTGCACCAACTACCATGGTGGACGATCATCGTGTTCCCCGTATTCTTTGCGCTGATGGTGTACTTGCGCTTCATCAAGTACGACTACTGGATGGCACCCATCTACGTCGTGATCAGCGCGTTGGCTTGGCTCAAGGACTAGTTTTTTTATGCTAAGCGGGTTATATTTAGATTAAGGAATTTTGAGTGTAGGAGGTCGGGACAAAGCGGTGCTTGTTCCGATTTTTGCTCATTAGGGAGACGGTGGCAATGGCTGAAGAACCAGAATTAACGCAGCAACAAGTTTACGACATCTGTGCCAAGTACATGAATGATGAGCACTTGGCGTTTGTCCAGAAGGCCTACGACTTTGCGGCCTACGTGCACAAGGATCAGCTGCGCAAAAGTGGCGAGCCATACATTATCCATCCAGTACAGGTGGCTGGCATTCTGGCGCAGCTGCACATGGACTCGGAGACCGTGGCCTCGGGGTACTTGCACGATGTGGTCGAAGACACCAAGGTGACGCTGGGTGATATTAACGAATTATTTGGCCACGACGTTGCGGTTATTGTCGATGGACTGACCAAGTTAAGCAAGGTCAAGTATGTAGCGCACAAGGACGAGTTGGCCGAAAATCACCGCAAGATGCTGATTGCCATGGCCAAAGACTTGCGGGTCATCATGGTCAAATTGGCTGACCGGTTACACAACATGCGGACCTTGATGCACATGCCACCAGAAAAACAGCGGCGCATTGCGCAAGAGACCCTTGACATCTTTGCTCCCTTAGCTGACCGTTTAGGGATCAGTACCATTAAATGGGAGTTGGAGGACCTGTCGCTACGCTACCTCAACCCGCAACAGTACCACCGGATCGCCTCATTGATGAACTCCAAGCGTTCAGAACGGGAACAATACATTCAGTCAGCCATTAAGGATATCAAGCGCGGGTTGGCCGACCTGCACATTGAATACGAAATTTATGGCCGCCCAAAGCACATTTATTCGATCTACAAAAAAATGCGTGACAAGCACAAGCAGTTTGATGAACTGTATGATCTGCTGGCCGTTCGGGTCATCACCAAGTCCATCAAAGACTGTTACGCGGTGCTCGGTGCCATTCACACCGAGTGGAAGCCCATGCCCGGTCGGTTTAAGGACTACATCGCGATGCCCAAAGCCAACATGTACCAGAGTATCCACACCACGGTAATTGGTCCGGAAGGTAAGCCGCTGGAAGTGCAGATCCGGACTGAAGAAATGCACCGGGTCGCTGAATACGGGGTTGCGGCCCACTGGGCGTACAAGGAAGGGCAAACCACTGAAGTCCAGTACGACGCGGCGGGAAAGAAGCTTGACCTGTTCCGCGAAATTTTGGAAATTGGTGACGAGTCGACCGACGCCCATGACTTTATGAAGAGCGTTACCGGCGACGTCTTCACCGACCGGGTTTACGTCTTTACCCCCAAAGGTGAAGTGTTCGAGCTCGCCAAGGGGAGTAATACGCTTGACTTTGCCTACATGGTGCACACGGAAGTGGGAAACCACACTGTGGGCGCCAAGGTCAACGGCAAAATTGTGCCGCTGACGTACCAGCTCAAAAATGGGGACATCGTCGAGATGCTAACGGCCAGCAACAGTAAGCCGAGCCGCGACTGGATCAATCAGGTCTTTACTTCGCGCGCCCGGAACAAGATTCGCCGCTACTTTAAGCAGGCCGATAAGGGTGAAAACGCACAGAAGGGTCGCGACATGCTGGAACACCAGCTCATGGAAATGGGTTTACACCCGAATGACTTCCTGACCGGCGCACCCATGAAGAACGCACTGGACCGGTTCAACTTCAACACCGAAGACGAGTTGATGAGTGCGATCGGTTACGGTGAACTGACCGCGCAGGTTGTGGCCAACCGGCTCACCGAACAACAACGCCATGAACAGGAAGAGCATAAGCAGCGGGAACGTGAACGTGAAATTCTCGAATCCAACCAGAAGGTCACGACGGTTACCAAGGAGCGTAAGCCGGGCAACGTCAAGCAGTCGGTTACCGACGACGGTATTATCATCGAGGGTGTGGACAACTTGCTGGTCCATCTGGCCAAGTGCTGCTCGCCCGTTCCCGGTGATGAGATCGTCGGCTACGTGACGAAGGGCCGTGGGGTGACGATTCACCGTGCCGATTGTCCCAACATCACCGCCCACCCCGAGGAAGCCAACCGGTTACTTGAGGTACACTGGCAGAACAAAGTCGATCAAAATCAGAGTTTCAATGCAGACCTAGAGATTTATGGCTATAACCGGAACGGTTTACTCAACGATGTACTGCAAGTGTTGAACGCCCAGACGAAGAACCTGAACAATATTAACGGCCGGGTCGATCACGATAAGATGGCGGATATCCACGTGACGGTGGGCATTAACAACTTGGCTCACCTGGAACGCATCATGGAAGCCATTAAGAACGTACCCGATATTTACGAAGTGAAGCGCACGAACGGCTAGTTTGCTCGTTTTCGTGGGCTGATTAATGGAGGTTTGTTATGCGAATTATCGCCCAGCGTGTTAGCAACGCGAGCGTAACGATTGCTGGCCGGGAGGTTGGTGCAATTGCTGGTGGGTTTATGGTATTAGTAGGAGTCGGTCCCCACGACACGGCGGCCGATGCGGATAAACTCGCTACCAAATTGGCGAAATTGCGGGTCTTTAGTGATGACGCCGGCAAGATGAACCTCAGTATCCAAGATGTGGGTGGCGCCATTCTCTCAGTATCACAATTTACGCTGTACGCAGACACCAAGAAGGGTAACCGGCCCAGCTTTACCGGGGCTGCCGGTCCTGAATTGGGGCGTCAGCTGTACCAACGGTTTAACGACCAGCTACGGGAACATGGTTTGACGGTCGCCACGGGTGAATTCGGGGCCGACATGCAGGTTGCCCTCGTGAATGATGGTCCGGTCACCATCATGCTGGATACGGAGGCGATGTAGCGTGGACGTGATCTGGGATTTCGACGGTACGTTGTTCGATACGTACCCGGGAATGATGGCCGCCCTGCGTGAGGTGCTCGCCGGTTATGGTGACACCCGTACTGAAAATGAGCTACTGGTTGCGGCCAAAGAGGACTCCGTACGCGCTATCCTGCGCGACTTTACCCAACACCACCCGGAAACTACGCTGGCGGGTTTAGATCAGGCCTATCACGCCAAGGAGCACGCAACCAACTTAAATCCGCAGCCGTACCCGGGAGCGCGGGCAGCACTACTAACCGTGGTGCACCACGGTGGGCGGAACTTTTTGTGGACACACCGGGATGACGTGGCTTGGGGCTTGTTGGACCGCAATAATCTCCGCGGTATGTTCGCCGGGGGCACAACGATTAGCATGCACTTTGCGCGTAAGCCGAATCCGGAATCGTTGTTGTACCTGCAACGTGAATTCGGTTTGGGGACGCATCACACCGTTGTTGTTGGTGATCGGGCACTCGATATCGATGCGGGGCGCGCGGCCGGCTTCGCGACCATCTACATTGATATTGACGGTTTGCATGCGGCACCACAAGCGACGGCGACTGCGGACACCCTGCGCGCGGTGCCGGCGGTGCTTCAGCAAATGGTCGCTGCGGGCATGTGACTGGTCGTCACTGGTCGTCGCGGCCCCGTCCAGTGTAGGCATACAAATAGCGTTACGGGATGTTCAGTTGAACGTCGCGTAACGCTAATTTTTGTCCTATCCGTTTTTTAACCAGGCAGCTAATGCTGAGCACCATTCTCAAAGTACGACCGCAGCCCCTCGACGACGTCCGCGGCGACGCGTTGCTGGTAGGCGGTGGTACGAATCTTGCTAAAGTCGGAGTTGTCGTTAATGTAGCCCATTTCCAGCAGTACGCTCGGCTGTTGGTTGTCCCGCAACACTTCAAAGTCACCAAATTCGATGCCCCGACTCGGCGTGCCCACACCTTTAAGCGCGGTATTCAGGTTGCGCGCAAGGCTGATATCCTTTTTACTACTGTAATAATAAACCGTATGACCACTAGCCTCGTTGGTTTGCGGACTGGAATCAAAGTGGATGGAGATGAACGCGTCCGCTTTGACCTGGTGCGCAATCTTGGGCCGCTTAGCCAAACTGACGAAGGTGTCACTACTTCGCGTCATCACCACGTTGGCGCCAGCCGCCGCGAGGGCCGAGCGAATAGCCTCAGCGGTGCGGAGCGTGTAGGTTTTTTCGTACTTATCACCCGTTGATAAGGCCCCCGTGTCGCTGCCCCCGTGCCCAGGATCCAGGACGATGGTCGCTTCGGATAGGCTGGTGGCCGTGGTGGTGCTGGTCCCGTTGCTTGGTGTAGTCACTACCCAACTGGCGACGTAGCCAGTCGTACCACTATTGGTTTTGACCTCGTACCATTCACCGCTTTCACCGATCACGGCTAACTTGGTGTTCGCCGGTAAATTTTTAGCGACGGAACCGTTGATCCCGGCTGAGTTGCGTAGGTTGGCGTTGCGCTTGGTGGTCACGGATAGGTTGGCCGCTGCGGCGGCACTAGCGTTGGCCAGCGCCTGGTCAGAAGTGGAGACATTGGTGCTGGCACCATCCAGTTTGACGTACTTACTACTGATCCAGGCGGCGGTCCCGTCATAAATGATCTGACTCCAAGCACCTTCTTGGTAGACCACTTTGATCTTGGCGCCAGATTTGAGGGTGCCTAACTTGCGCGCATTCGCGGTAGAGGACGCCCGCACGTTCACGGCGGCGGTGGTGACGCCGGTCTTAGCGTCACCAGTCGTGGCTTCATTATTGTTGACGAGCCAGCTAGCCACCCAACCAACTTTGTTACCTGGGAGGCGCACCCGGTACCAGGAATTCTTTTCACCCAGGATGGCCAGACGGGCACCGTGCGTCACTTGGCCCTCGACCCCGTAAGCCAAGCCGGGCCCACGACGGACGTTGACAACGGTGGCATCCACGTCCACGTTACGGGTATTAGCCAGCAATGCGGTCGTGACAACGGCAATGATTAACAAAGTGGTGGTCAAAATGATTAGCGGCCACCGTTTGAGGTGGGAACGTTCCGCTTGGCATTGTTCCTTACGCATGCTACATCGACACTCCTCGCAATAGTGTGCCCGCCACTGGTGCGTGCGGGTCACGTAAACAAGTCCTAGTATAACAAAGTCGTCCCCGTTAGCGCAGGGGGTGGGCGGCGTTGTCCACCAATTAAACATAATATTTATCGTTTGATTGTGATACCAATCCGGGTCTGGTGGGATGACTGGCCGTATGGTGGCTAGCCAGCATGCCGTTATACCCACCGAGAGTACGGAGTCGCCAAGCTACGCAACTTGGTTGACAGACGAAATGAAAATGGTACTATCATTACTGAATACTTTCGTAGCCAGTGATGGACGAGAAGAGACCGCATGCAGCGACCCGGGACAGTGTAAGCCGGGAATGGTCGACAAGACAATCCTGAGGCTGATATTACTCCGGTCGCCACCGTTATGGCTGAGTGAAACAGTAAGGTGGTACCGTGCACGCACCCTTCGTCAATTGGCGAGGGGTGTTTTTTTTTGGTCCCGACCATTGACATGGCTATTAGCGCCACCGACTACGAGAGCACAACAAATACAACGGTTAATGGCTACACTTGAACATTAACCATGAGGAGAGTAAGCAAATGGCATATCAACGACCAAAGGGGACGGCGGACATCCTGCCCGGAGAAAGTGCAGCTTGGCAGCACGTCGAAAGTGTCGCCAGCGACATTTTCAACCGTTACCGTTACCACGAAATCCGTACCCCTATTTTTGAAAACGCTGATGTTTTTGCCCGTTCATCAGGTGAAACCAGCGATATTGTTTCCAAAGAAATGTACACCTTTAAGGACAAGGGTGACCGGTTGATGGCCCTCCGTCCTGAAGGCACCGCGGGCGTCGTGCGGGCGTACGTGGAAAATAAGCTGTACGGCCCTGAATTTGGCAAGCCGTACAAGGTTTGGTACAAAGGCCCCATGTTCCGCTATGAGCGGCCACAATCTGGCCGGCAACGGCAGTTCCACCAGATTGGTGTTGAGGCCTTTGGCAGTAGTAGTCCCGCGCTGGACGCGGAAACGATTGCGATGGCGCGCGACCTGCTGACGACAATGGGGGTCACCAACCTGAAGTTTGTCATTAATACTCTGGGTGACCCGAAAACCCGCACCGCCTTCCACCAGGCTTTGGTCAATTACCTCACCCCTTACCGTGATGAATTGTCGGATGATTCCAAGGTACGTTTGGCTAAGAACCCACTACGGATCCTGGACAGTAAGGATCATCACGATCAGGAGATTGTCGCCAACGCACCATCCATTCTGGACTACCTGACCGACGCGGCGCGCGACCACTTTGAAGCCGTCAAGCAAAACCTCACCGCCTTGGGCATCGATTACGAAGTTGATAGTACCATGGTGCGGGGGCTTGATTACTACAACCACACGATTTTTGAAGTCATGAGTAGCAGTCCCGTCTTTGGCAGTGGTTACACCACGGTTTTGGCTGGCGGCCGGTACAACGGCCTCGTTGAACAACTGGGCGGTCCCGACACACCGGGTGTGGGTTTTGCCATGGGTGTGGAGCGACTGATGCTGTTACTGGGCGACCAGGCAGTGCCGTCACAGTTGGACACGTACATCGTCACCATCGACGCCGCGGCCCAGGCGACCGCATTGCAGCTAGCAACCGCCATCCGGAAGCAGGGCTTTAGCGCCGATATGGACTTCATGGACCGTAAAGCCAAGGCCCAGTTTAAGTCGGCGAACAAAGCCGGTGCGCGGCTGACCATCACTTTGGGCAGCCAGGAGTTGGCTGATCACACCGCCAGCGTAAAGGTCATGGCAACGGGGCACCAAGAAGTGCTCCCACAGGCGTCCTTGACTGATGACTTTAGCGCCGTGTTAGCACGGCTGACCGCGGCGGATTAGTTGCCACACCGGCACAATAGTTTTAAGGAGAATGAATATGAAGAAACGCACAATGTATGCGGGTGACGTGACCGCGGCCAACTTGGGCCAAACCGTCACCCTAATGGGCTGGGTACGCAAGCGCCGCAGCCTCGGTAACTTGATTTTTGTCGACCTGCGTGACCGTGCAGGGTTGGTGCAACTGGTCTTTTCGGCGGACCTCGATCCTGACGCACTGGCCGTGGCGAACACCCTCCGCAGTGAATACGTCATTGCGGTGACCGGTCAGGTTAAGAGTCGTGGTGAAAAGGAAGTTAACCACAACCTGAAGTCCGGTGAGATCGAAGTTGAAGTTCACGAAATTGAGATTCTCAACAAAGCGAAGACGCCGCCATTCACCATTGAGGACAACGTCGACGCCTCCGAAGAATTGAAGTTGAAGTACCGGTACCTCGACTTGCGTCGGCCGGAAATGCAAAAGGCCATCATGACCCGCTCAAAGATCGTGGCGTCCACCAACCGTTACTTTGAAGATCACGACTTTGTGAACATCGAAACGCCGGATCTGACTAAGAGTACGCCAGAAGGGGCCCGGGATTACCTGGTACCTTCCCGAGTATACCCCGGAACCTTTTACGCTCTGCCACAGTCACCGCAGTTATTCAAGCAACTGCTGATGGGGGCCGGGTTCGACCGTTACTTCCAGATTGCCCGTTGTTTCCGGGATGAAGACCTGCGGGGTGACCGCCAGCCCGAGTTTACCCAGATCGACATGGAGACGTCCTTCCTGAGCGCTGAGGAAATTCAGGACTTGACGGAAGGGCTTATTGCCCAGGTCATGCACGACGTCATGGGTATTGAGGTTCAGCGTCCGTTCCGGCGCATTAAGTGGCAAGACGCCATGGACCGTTACGGCAGTGAGAAGCCCGACCTGCGCTTCGGTATGGAGATTCAGGATGTGTCTGACGTGGTCAAGGACAGCGACTTCAAGGTCTTCAGTGGGGCGGTTGCTAATGGCGGTATGGTGCGCGCCATCGTGGTACCTGGTGGTGCTACCAAGTATTCCCGTAAAGCGATTGACAAGCAGGCCGACTACATCAAGCGTTTTGGTGCCCGCGGTTTGGCCTGGATGAAGGTGACGGACGACGGTATTTCCGGTCCTATCGCCAAGTTCTTTGGTGATGGTCAGGCCTTGACCAGTGCGCTAGGCGCCAAGAGTGGTGACCTCGTGCTCTTTGCCGCCGATAAGTTCAAGGTCGTCGCCGACACCCTTGGCTACCTGCGTTCCTTCTTCGGTAAGGACCTGGGTCTGATCGACGAGCAGCAGTTTGCCTTCTGCTGGGTCGTCGACTGGCCACTGTTTGAATTTGACGAAGGGGACCAGCGCTGGGTACCAGCCCACCACCCATTCACGATGCCAAACGAAGAGGACGTGCACTTGCTGGACACGGATCCACACAGTGCCCACGCCCAAAGTTACGACATTATCCTAAACGGCTACGAGTTGGGTGGCGGTTCCATCCGTATCCACACCCGGGAGATCCAGGAAAAGATGCTCAAGGCGCTAGACTTTACACCAGAACGGGCCAACGCCCAGTTTGGCTTTCTGTTGGATGCTCTGGAGTACGGCTTCCCGCCGCATGGTGGCCTGGCCATCGGTTTGGACCGTTTCGCCATGCTGCTGGCGCACAAGGACAACATCCGTGACGTCATCGCGTTCCCGAAGAACAGTAAGGCTAGCGAACCAATGACTAAAGCCCCGACGGCGGTTGATCCTGACCAGTTAGTACCACTAGGTATTGGCGTGACGGTTGATCCAAGCAAGGAACAGGATGATCCTGAGGCTTAAGTAGCTGCAGCGCGAGCTCAATTATCAATATTTAATCTGCCCGTGCTGCCCGCACGTAGTGATTGCGGACAACATTGAACGAGCCAGGTACCGCGAATTTGCGGTCCCGGCTCGTTTTACGTTGGGAGGGTCCGCCGAGATGGGACGCGTACGCCCGCTCCTGTGGATGCCGTACTGCCACCGTGATGCACCCAGACAACCAGGTTACCTCACTAACTTACGTGGACACGGCAGCTCAACATTGAGTAACCAGAAGATTTACCGATTGGGCCAACGTGGTATACTAAAAACACTAATTATCGTTGGTTCCGAAATGGGGAAGGAAGCATTATGCAAGAGCTTGACCGTTTGATTCGCCGTCATCAAAATTGGAGTCGGTTATCCGCTGCCTTTTTGTACGCCGTCTGTGTGTCTGTCGCACTGAACATGTTCTGGGAACCAGGTGGGGTCTACGCCTCCGGAATCACCGGGGCGGCCCAACTGATTGCGGCTGTGGTGCAACGTTGGTTCAACTTTGCCCTACCAGGTGGTATCAAAATGACGGACGTATTTCCTACCGGGACGTGGCTCTTCCTGCTAAACGTGCCGCTGTTTATCCTGGCTTGGCGCAAAATTGGCCACCGGTTCACGATGTTCACGTTCTTGGCCGTCGTCTTCTCTACCATCATGTTACGGCTGATCCACGTGCCCACGCTGACGACCGATCCCATTATTTGCGGGATCTTCGGGGCCGTGGTCAACGGCTTTGGGACCGGCTTTGCCCTGCGGAACAATATTTCCACTGGGGGTCTGGACATTCTGGGGCTCGTCATCCGTAAACGGACCGGTTCGTCGATTGGTCAGGTCAACATTGCGTTTAACATCATCATCGTGGTGCTGGCAGGGGCCATGTATAGTTGGCCGCACGCACTGATTTCCGCGTTGTCCATCTTCATTAATGGGCGCATCATTGACTCGTTGTACACACGTCAGCAGCGTTTACAGGTCATGATCGTGACCGCCAAACCCCATGAGGTCATTAACACCATCCAGAGTGAGCTACGGCACGGCATTACGATCGTGCATGACGTTGAGGGTGCCTTTAAGCACCAAGAAAAGACGATTCTGTTTACCGTTATCAGTCGCGCGGAAATGAATGATCTGGGTAGTGCCGTTAAAAAGGCGGACCAATACGCCTTTGTGTCCATGACCGAGGCGGTCAAGATTATGGGTCGGTTTTACGAACCGCAAATTCGCTGAGGGTATTTCAAAGGAGCCAGTAACCATCGTGTGGTTGCTGGCTCCTCTATTATTGCTGGTAGTTACTTATTGTTGTCGAACACATCCATCCCCAGGTGCTCCATAATCAGGGTGGCCGTTTCTTCGATTGAACGGTGAGCGGTATTGATTACCATGCATCCGAGCTTGGCGTAGAGCTGGTTAGCATAATCTAGTTCCTGCATGACCTGTTCCCGGGCCGAGTAGGTGGTGTCGGGGCTCAGCCCGTAGGCCAGCATGCGTTGCCGGCGAAATTCCATTAAAATTTGCGGGTCGGTAGTCAAGCCAACAATCTTTTTGGGGTCGACCTGGTAAATTTCGTCCGGAATGGATGACTTGGGCACAATGGGGAGGTTGGCGACCTTGATGTTGCGATTTGCCAAGTACAGGGACAGGGGCGTTTTACTGGTCCGTGAAACCCCGAGTAGCACCAGGTCCGCTTTGAGAAAGCCGGCCGGGTCCTTACCGTCATCGTACGTCACGGCAAACTCAATGGCGTCGATGCGGTCAAAGTACTGTTCATTCAGGTCGTGTACCCCGCCAGAGATGCCACTGGGCTCCTCCGTAAACTTCTGACTAATTCCCCGTACAATTGGGGAGAAGACGTCAAAGTTGAGGACGCCGATTTTTTCGGCGTAAGCCACCGAGTCGGCGGCCAGGTCGGAAGTCGCCAGCGTGTTGATGACGACCCCGTCATCCTCCTTGGCTTTGTCCAATACCTCGTGTAGCTGGTGGTGGGACTTAATGAATGGATAACGGAGGTACCGCGGGGTCAAACGCGGGAACTGGGCGGCAACAGCGTGGGCCAGTTGCATGGCCGTTTCGCCAACCGCATCGGATAAAATATAAAAGTTAATTGTTCGTGCCATGGGCGCATCTGCTCCTTCTGCATGAAAATACGTGCATCTTTGATACCGCTATCATATCATAATGCGTAGGCACACCGAAATAATGCGGACCATCTGGTGTAATTTTCAATTTTTATGCAGGATAACATTGACGATGGGGCCGTGTTTAGCTATAATATTTAAGAATTGTTGGGCCGATTCGTCCGCAATTACACCGATCCGGAGGGAGGGATAGCACATGGCAAAGACAGTTGTTAAGAAAAACGAATCTCTCGACGATGCACTCCGCCGGTTTAAGCGGACGGTTTCTAAGTCTGGCACTCTGGCCGAATACCGCAAGCGTGAATTCTACGAAAAGCCTAGCGTTAAGCGTAAGCTTAAGTCTGAGGCGGCACGTAAGCGCAAGAAGCGTAAGTTCTAATCAAGTTTAGAGTGTACGTCGCAACCACCCACATGATTACATGCGGGTGGTTTTACTTTGCCCACCGCTACCGGTTTTATGCGCCAGGCGCACAACAGTGTTAAAGTAGTGTACGGGTACTAGACGTGGTGCACTCGCACCAAATAAACGTAAGAGGATGGAAACGTAATGGCTCTCAATGATAAGTTGATGGAAGATTTGAAGACCGCAATGAAGGCACACGATAAGGTGGGCCTGAACGTGATCCGCTCACTCAAGAGTGCGTTGACTAACGCCAAGATTCAGGCCGGTCATGATCTCAGTGCTGACGAAGAAATCGCAGTACTGTCGACCCAACTCAAACAGCGTAAGGAATCACTCGATGAATTTACTAAGGGTAACCGCCAGGACCTGGCTGACGAGACCCAGCAAGAAATCAAGATCGTTCAGCGTTACCTACCACAACCGCTGTCAGAACAAGAGGTCAGTGATATTGTGGATGCGGCTATTACCAAAACTGGTGCCACCAGTGCTAAGCAGTTCGGTCTGGTAATGAAGGCCGTCATGCCCCAGGTGAAGGGGAAGGCCGATGGCGCTGTAGTTAGTCGGTTGGTAAAGGCTAAGTTGAACTAGTCGGACCACTAATTTGGCCAACGAAGCGGTTGCATACCAGTGAATGATGGCGCAATGGTGTGGGTTGGCGCACATTTTGTGGCTACCAACGTATCAATTACCGTGGATCAGCATAGTTTGGTGCTGGTCCACGTTTGTATACAATGAGCAAATTGCTGACACGCCCCACTTTTTCGTGGTCGTACCCGTCGGATTGCGGTTTGCCCGTTGTCTTTGTGTGGTAAACTTGAGCTACAAATAAATTCAGGAGGCATGTTCTTGGCAACAGACTCAGTTACGAAAACATTATCTATTGAGTCGGTCGATCAGATGATCAACTTGATCGGCGTAAACAACTCAAACCTCACCGTCATCCAGGAAGGACTGAACGTGGATACCGCCGTGATCGGCCAGGACATCCGCATTACGGGCAGTAGTGCGGACACCAGCGCCGCCTACCAGGTCCTGCAAGCCCTGTTGTCACTGCAACAACAGGGAATTCAGCCGGCCGGCCAGGACGTGGTTAGTGCCGTCAAAATGGCGCAAAAGGGCACCTTGGAATACTTTGCCGATTTGTACTCTGAGTCGTTGATCAAGGACGTCAAGGGTAAAGCCATTCGGGTCAAGACCTTTGGCCAGCGTCAGTACGTGGATGCCATCAAGCACAATGCCGTAACCTTCGGCATCGGCCCGGCGGGGACGGGGAAAACCTTCCTCGCGGTGGTCATGGCCGTCGCCGCACTCAAAGCCGGTGAGGTGGAGCGTATTATCGTCACGCGGCCGGCTGTTGAAGCCGGTGAAAACCTGGGCTTCTTACCGGGGGACCTGAAAGAAAAGGTCGATCCGTACCTGCGGCCGATTTACGACGCGCTCCACGCAGTTTTGGGTACCGAGCACACGAATCGCCTGATGGAGCGCGGTGTGATTGAAATTGCACCATTGGCTTACATGCGGGGCCGCACCCTTGATTCCGCCTTTGCCATTCTGGATGAAGCCCAGAACACCACGCAGATGCAGATGAAGATGTTCCTGACGCGGTTGGGCTTTAATTCCAAGATGATTGTCAACGGTGACGTGTCGCAAATTGACTTGCCTAGCAAGGGTCGGAGCGGCTTAATTCAGGCTGAACAGATTCTGACGCGAGTACCACATATCCGGTTCGTCCACTTTGGCACCGATGACGTGGTTCGCAACCCCGTGGTGGCCGATATCATCGCCGCGTATGACCGGGGTACAAACGGTCCGGGTAGCCGGCAAGCAGCTCGGCAAGCAGAACAACGGGCACAACACCACGAACACAAGGACGAGAATTAAGGAGAAAACATGGACCTGAGCTTTTTTGATGATGACCACTTGTTGGATGATGCCGACGCGCAGTTGGTTCCTAAACTGGTCGACTTTGCGGCCAAACAAATCGGTTCCGCACCGGACACCGAAATGTCGATCACCATTGTCAGCGATGAAGAGATTCGGCGCATTAACCGCGAGTACCGCAACACGGATCGTGTGACCGACGTGATCAGCTTTGCCATTGAGGATGGGGAGCAGGAGGACCTGAGTGGGTTCGAGGGCATTCCGGAAAATATCGGTGACTTGTTCATTGCGCCCGGTAAGGTACGGGCACAGTCCGTGGATTACGGGCACAGTTTCCAACGCGAACTGGGTTACACGGTCGTGCACGGTTTCTTACACTTGAACGGTTACGACCACATCAAACCAGAAGATGAAGCGGTCATGATACCGTTACAAGAAAAAATCCTGTCCGCCTTTGGGCTGGAACGGTAATAGGGGTCACTAAACGATGAATAAGACTGAAATTGAACGATTAGTTGCCGAAGCTAAGGATGCCCGCATCAACGCTTACACCCCGTACTCCCACTTTAACGTGGGTGCGGCCGTCGTCACTGATGGTGGGCAACACTATACGGGGGCTAACATTGAAAATGCTTCGTTTGGCCTGACTATGTGCGCTGAACGCAACGCAATTTTTGCGGCCGCTAGTGCCGGTGTCCGCCACATTCGTGCCATCGCGGTCATTGCGGACACGCCTAACGGGGTGTCACCATGTGGTGCCTGCCGCCAGGTGATGACCGAATTTGCCGACGCGGACACGCCGGTGTACCTCAGTAATCTGCATGGAGAAGTGGACGCCACGACGGTGGGTGAACTGCTGCCAGGATACTTCACCAAGGGGGATATGGACCATGACTGAACATCATTCCGGCTTTGTAGCCATTATTGGGCGGCCTAACGTGGGTAAATCCACGTTTATGAACCGCATTCTGGGTGAAAAGGTGGCCATCATGTCACCCAAAGCGCAGACCACCCGCAACAAAATCAACGGTATTTACACCGCCCCTGACGTGCAAATCGTCTTCGTGGACACCCCGGGGATCCATAAACCCCAGAATGCTCTGGACGATTACATGGATCAGGCGGCGTTGTCGACGCTTAACCAGGTCGACGCGATTCTGTTCATGGTAGCCGCCGACGAACAGCCCGGCAAAGGTGACCAGTGGATCATCAACCAGCTGGCACACGTGACCAAGCCAGTGTACTTGTTGGTCAACAAGATCGACGCGGTACACCCGGATGACTTGTTGCCATTAATTGATAAGTACAACGGTATGTACGACTTTGCCCAAGTATTCCCAATTTCTGCGACCCAGGGCAATAACGTGGATGAACTGTTGCAGCAGTTAACGGCTGAACTGCCCGTGGGCCCGCAGTACTACCCAGATGATGAATTAACCGACCATCCCGAATACTTCGTGGTTGGCGAGCTGATCCGCGAAAAAATTTTGGCCCTAGTACACGACGAGGTGCCCCACGCCACCGCGGTGGTTGTTGAGCGGATGAAGGACTATGCGGGGGGCAAGCTGCAGATTGAAGCGACCATCTTCGTTGAACGTCCGGGACAAAAGGGCATTATTATCGGCAAGGGTGACTCCATGCTCAAGCAGATTGGTATCAAGTCCCGCCAGGATATTGAGGCCTTGCTGGGCGAACCGGTTAATTTAAAGCTGTGGGTCAAGGTCCAAAAGGATTGGCGTGACAACAATGCCTACCTGAAGACTTTGGGTTACAACACAAAGGATTTACGTAACTAGACAGGGTGTACACAGGTACGCTGTTGTTATGGGTGTGCGGACATGCGGCTGAACTAGGAGCGGCAGCCCGGGCACTTTTTTAATTGAGACGTAGGGGGTGGTCAACATGAAGAGTGCGCCACAAAAATTCCGGGGAATCGTGATCAGCCGGCAGGCCTACCGCGAATCTGACTTACTGGTTAAGATACTGACGGACCGCTTTGGCACCAAGATGTTCATGTTCAACCGCGCCCGCAGGCCGGGCTTTAAGTTGGCTGCGGCAATTTTACCGTTCACCAGCGCCGTGTACGAGGGGACCATCCGCGCTGATGGTTTGTCCTACATCCGGCAGGCAGCGGACGTGAGTGCGTGCACGCATATCAGTGCCGATATCGAAACGGATGCATACGCTACGTACATTTTGGCCCTCATTGATATGGCGTACCCCGATGGTGAGCCCATTCCGCAATGGTTCGACTTTGCGGCCACCGCATTGCGGCGGATGGATGCAGGGCTGGATGCGGCCATCTTGACCAACATCGCGGAGGTGCAGCTGCTGGGCGCGTTCGGGGTGGCACCACACTGGCAAGACTGCGTGGTTTGTCACCGTCGTGATTTGCCGCTAGACTTTTCGGAAAAGTATGGTGGGGTGTTATGCCAGGATCACTGGACGCTAGACGGGCGACGGTACCATGCGTCGGCTAAGGCCATTTACCTATTACGGTCGTTTGCCGCGGTCCCGTTGGCCCGACTCGGCAAGGTGCAGGTGGCACCAGCGACCCGGCGGGAATTGCGCGTGTTGCTCGACCGTATCTACGATGACATGGTGGGGGCCACGCCCCGCGCCAAACGCTTCATCGACCAAATGGGTCAGTGGCAACAACACCTACAATAGCGTCATCCTGGTATGGCAAGCTTAATTTGGGCCCGAACGAAACAGCTCAGGCTTTACAGTCTAGCTGACTGTATGCATAGATATGCCGTTTCTTGTTGAAGAACGCGAATCGTGCTATACTTTTACTAACAAAATAGGCGATGAGAAAAAGGGTCATCAGCCGCTGTGGCAGCGAATCCGGGATCGTGGAAGCCGGAACACACAAGCTGATGATTGGCGTTTTTGAGCCACTAACTAAAGAGCATTGGCGCACCATGTCAATGAAATAGGGTGGAACCGCGCGCAAGCGTCCCTATGCCGTTACTGGCATAGGGACGCTTTTTGTCTCGCACCGTCAATTCAAAGGAGTGCATCATGGTCAAAAAGATGAACGTTCAAGAAATGATCCAAACCCTCCAGAACTTCTGGGGGTC
The DNA here is from genome assembly GCF_001436135.1 of Lacticaseibacillus thailandensis DSM 22698 = JCM 13996. NCBI lineage: Bacteria > Bacillati > Bacillota > Bacilli > Lactobacillales > Lactobacillaceae > Lacticaseibacillus > Lacticaseibacillus thailandensis. The sequence continues at coordinate 467,389 of NZ_AYZK01000001.1, read as the reverse complement.
CAAGGGTTGCATGCTTATGCAGTCCTACGACGTGGAGAAGGGGGCCGGCACCATGAGCCCGTACACCTTCTTACGCGCGATCGGTCCAGAACCCTGGAACGCAGCCTATGTTGAACCGTCGCGGCGTCCGGCTGACGGTCGTTACGGGGAAAACCCGAACCGGTTGTTCCAGCACCACCAATTTCAGGTGGTCATGAAGCCGTCGCCTGAAAACATTCAGGAGTACTACCTGGACTCATTGCGGGCCCTGAACATCGACCCACTGGAGCACGATATCCGCTTCGTTGAGGATAACTGGGAGAACCCGTCTATGGGTTGTGCCGGTGTTGGTTGGGAAGTATGGCTGGACGGCATGGAAGTCAGCCAGTTTACGTACTTCCAGGTCGTCGGTGGCCTCGAAGTTTCCCCCGTCACTAGCGAAATTACTTACGGGGTTGAGCGTTTGGCATCCTACATCCAGGACGTGAAGTCCGTCTTTGACCTGGAATGGGGTGACGGCGTCAAGTACGGCGATATCTTCAAGGAACCCGAATACGAACACTCCAAGTACGCGTTTGAGGAAAGCAACCAGAACATGCTACTCAACTTCTTTAACGCTTATGAAAAAGAGGCTTGGCGCCTGATGGACCTCGGTCTGGTCCACCCAGCGTACGACTACATCCTGAAGTGCAGCCACACCTTTAATTTACTTGATGCTCGTGGTGCCGTGTCCGTGACGGAACGGGCCGGCTATCTAAGTCGGATTCGCAAGATGGCGCACAAAGTCGCCCGGGCCTTTGTCGATGAGCGCAAGAAGTTGGGCTTCCCACTGCTCGATCACGCGGACGCAGAAACTACGGAGGTAAAGTAACTCATGCAATATTTACTGGAAATTGGTCTGGAAGACATGCCGGCGCACGTGGTGACGCCCAGTTTGCAACAATTCGCCGACAAGACCGCAGCGTTTCTACACGACCAGCAGTTAGCGTTCGATGATATTCAGCAGTACGCGACGCCGCGGCGGTTGGCCTTACTGATCAACGGGCTGGCGGCCCAACAGGCTGACCGGGCTGAGGATTTACGTGGCCCAGCGAAGAAGATTGCCCAGGACGCCGACGGCAACTGGACCAAAGCCGCCATTGGTTTTACTCGCGGTCAAGGAATGACGGTCGATGACATTGAGTTCAAAGAGGTCAAGGGTACGGAATACGTCTTCCTGCACAAAGAAATTGCGGGCAAGCAGGCAGCGGACATTTTGCCCGGCCTGGTGGATGTCATTAAGGGGCTGACATTCCCGACCCGGATGAAGTGGGCCCGGTACGACTTTGAATTTATTCGCCCGATTCACTGGCTGGTGAGCCTGCTGGACGATCAAGTAGTACCCATGCAAATTTTGGACGTGCAGGCTGGCCGCACGACGCAGGGACACCGGTTCCTGGGCCACGCTGTTGAACTGCAGCACGCGGCGGATTACGTCGAGGCCTTGCGGGCGCAACAAGTCATCGTGACTCCAGCAGAACGAAAAGCGATGATTACCGACCAAATCAAAGCCATTGCCGCCCAACATGACTGGCAGGTCGACCCAGATGCAGACCTCCTTGAAGAAGTTAACAACCTGGTCGAGTACCCGACCGCCTTTGCGGGTAGTTTCGACGCCAAGTACTTGGCCATTCCGGAAATCGTGCTGATTACGTCCATGAAGGACAATCAGCGTTACTTTTACGCTCGCGACCGTGGCGGCAAGATGGTCAACGCCTTTATCGGAGTCCGCAATGGTAACGCCGAGCACATAGAAAACGTGATTGCTGGGAACGAAAAGGTCCTCACGGCGCGCCTCGAGGATGCCGCATTCTTCTACCAGGAAGACCAGCAGCACACAATTGCGGATTACGTGGGTCGGTTGAGCAACGTCAGTTTCCACGACAAGTTGGGATCACTGGCCGACAAGATGGCGCGGGTCCAGACAATTGCCGGCGTACTGGCGCAGCACTTTGGTCTGAACGCGCAGGACGCGACGGATCTGCAGCGGGCAGCCGGCATTTACAAGTTCGATCTGGTGACTGGTATGGTCGGCGAGTTTGCCGAACTGCAGGGCACCATGGCGGCCCACTACGCACAGTTGGCGGGCGAAAACGCCAACGTGGTGACGGCGCTAGGCGAACAGTACATGCCGACCTCAGCTGAAGGACCACTCCCCACCAGTCGGGTCGGAATGTTGCTGGCGATGGCGGATAAGCTCGATACATTGATGAGCTTCTTTGCCGTCGACATGATTCCTAGCGGCAGTAATGACCCGTACGCATTGCGGCGCCAGGCATACGGAATTGTGCGGATGTTGGCCACCCACAAGCAGGCGTTGCCACTACGGCAGTTACAAAACGAATTAGTCGCGCAACTGCAAGCAGCAGACCAGTTAGCTGGTCGTGACTACAGCCATAACATCGACGCGGTGAATGACTTCTTCCAGGATCGTATCAAGCAGTTACTCCAGGGTGAACAGGTCAGCTACGACATCATCGATGCCGTGACTGCTACCGCTGACCCTGATGTCAGTGCCGAAATTTCTGCGGCTCAGGTGCTCACGACTGCCGCACAACAAGCGGACTTTAAGGAGCACATGGAAGCCCTGACGCGGGTTATCCGTATTACGAACAAGAACACAATGAGTGGGACGGTTAATCCCGACCTGTTTGAAAATGATAGTGAGCGCGAGTTGCACGCGGCAGTCTCGCAACTGGCTGACTTTGACGGACGGACCACGGCGAACAACTTTGCCCGCCTCACCAACCTCGCACCAGTGATCAACGCCTACTTTGACGCCACGATGGTCATGGCCAAGGACGAGCAGGTGCGCACCAACCGGTTACGTGAACTGAACCAGTTGGCGAGCTACATTAACGTGTTTGGCGACTTAACCCAGGTGCAAACGCAACGGAACTAACTGCCACCACGATTCCTAGTAACTTGAAGGATAATTGCACAGAATAAAGGTAACTTCAACCGCAAGGGCCACGAGGACTTTGTGGTTGAAGTACGTTATACGGTCATTAACGGTCATAAAAAGTTTAAAACTATCATGCGTTATCACTTATCGTTGCTACCGCTTGCGTTTTCAAAACATTCGCGCTACAATATAATTTGCTATTTTTATACCCATGAATGGATCGACCAGTGGAAATGGGGGTGATGATGTTGGCCAGAATGATTCCCGAAGCAACGATTGATGAAGTGCAAAATGCGGTCAACATCGTCGATTATGTTGGTCAGTTTGTACAACTGAAGAAGCAGGGACAGAACATGTTTGGCTTGTGTCCCTTTCACGATGAGAACACGCCCTCGTTCTCGGTAAACGAAGACAAGCAGATTTTTCACTGCTTTTCCTGTGGCCGGGGTGGCAGCGTTTTTAAGTTCGTGATGGATCTGGACGGTGTTAGTTTTCCGGAGGCCGTCGCCAAAGTAGCGGCGTTTGGGCATGTCGACGTGAACATCAACACCACCGACAACCGTCCCCGTGAGTCAGCCACGGTGACGCGGCAAAAGGCGATTCTGGCGCAGGTCCAAAAGCTGTTTAACCACCTGCTGGTCAACACCGCGCAAGGTGAGGCTGCATTGACCTACCTGCACGGCCGTAAGATGACAGACAAAACCATCGAGCACTTCGGCATTGGCTTTGCTCCCGGTGACGACCAAATGTTACGGAAGTACCTGACCAAGGAGGGCGTTTCCTACGAGGAACAGCGGGCTTCCGGCCTGTTCGTGGATCGTGACGGTGGGCAACTAGCGTCGCGCTTTACCAACCGGGTCATGTTCCCGCTCCGTAATGAGCGGGGCGAGACCATTGGCTTTTCCGGACGCGTCATTGGCCACCAGGACGGCGTCGCCAAGTATTTGAACAGTCCGGAAACCGAACTATTTAACAAACGCGACACCCTTTTTAACCTTGATCAGGCCAAGGCAGCCGTTAATCCGGACAAACGTTTTTACTTGTTTGAAGGGTTTATGGATGTCATTACGGCCTACGAGGCAGGTGTTCCCACCGGCATTGCGTCCATGGGGACTAGCCTCACGCGTGAGCAAATTACCATCATTAACCGCGTGGCGAAGGAAATTGTGGTCACCTATGACGGTGACCTGCCGGGGCAGAAGGCGGCTGACCGGGCGCTTGGCATGTTGCAAAACACCCAGCACCTACAATACTCGGTGTGCCTGTTACCAGACGGGATGGATCCTGACGAATTCATCCAAAACCGCGGTGCTGATGCGTTTAAGCAACAATTACAGCACGTGCTCACACCAATCGCCTTTCGCATCATGTTCCTGGCCAATGGCGTGGACATGACCAACGACCACGATAAAATCGCGTACGTTGACGCGGCGCTGACAGAGATTGCTCGTGAAACCGAGGCGGTGCCACGGTCACTGTATCTGGACCAGTTAGCTGAACGGTCCGGGGTACCACGTGATGCCTTGGCCCAGCAATTGGCCAGCACGCAAGCCGGTCCGGCACCGGCAGCGTCGGGACAGGATGACCCCTTTGCGGCGTGGGATGATAACGATATTCCCCCGGCCGCACCTAGTGGTTGGGTCGCTGAGCCGCCGGCAGCGCCAGCGGATTACGGTCCCAGTGCGTCGGTGGCAACGACCCGCATGTCCCGGTTTGAAAAAGCCGAGCGGGCGTTGTTATACTACATGCTCACTGATGCGGAAACGGCCGACCTGGTGGGTGCTGATGCGGTAGAGTTTCCGCACGGGCTTTATCAGGGAATTGCCGACCAGTGGCAAGACTATCGGGCCACCAATAACGATGATTTGAGCAACTTTACCACCCGCCTCACTGATGAGGAGGGGGAAACAGTGGCTGCAATTTTGGCCACGTCCTGGCCGCCAGTCAACACCGACACGACGGAAGGATTGATCAAAGTACTCGGGGGCAATGACCTGCGCACGCAGCTCAGCCACGTCAAAGAACAATTGCAGCAGGCCCAACGCCTGGGTGATCAGGCGGGGCAGACCCGTTTAGCCAACCAATATTTTGAGTTAATGCGCCAATTAAAGGCATAATCACGATTACAAACGGAGGAATGTACATGGCAACTACTAAAAAGACCACGAATACTAAGTACAATGCAGCGGTTAAAGCTTTGATCAAGGAAGCAAAAAAATCCAAGCAGGTAACCGACGCTGAACTGGCCGAAAAGATCGTGAAGCCGTTCGCACTGCAAAGTGATGCCGTGGACGAACTGATGCAAAAGTTCGAAGACTCTGGAATTAGTATCGTTGATGATAAGGGTGAACCGGCTGCTCGGGCCCTGAAGAGTAAAAAGAACGTTGTGACCAAAAAGGAACTGAAGGACATGTCCGCACCAAGTGGGGTGAAGATCAACGACCCCGTACGGATGTACCTGAAGGAAATTGGCCGGGTCAACCTGTTGACCGCCCAGGAAGAAGTTGACCTCGCCCTCAAGATCGAACAGGGTGACCAGGTTGCCAAGCAGCGGTTAGCCGAAGCCAACTTACGGTTGGTGGTTTCCATTGCCAAGCGTTACGTTGGCCGTGGGATGCAATTTCTGGACTTGATCCAGGAAGGTAACATGGGCTTGATGAAGGCCGTCGAGAAGTTTGATTACCGCAAAGGATTCAAGTTCTCGACCTACGCTACTTGGTGGATTCGTCAGGCGATTACGCGTGCCATTGCGGACCAAGCCCGGACGATTCGGATTCCAGTGCACATGGTTGAAACCATTAACAAGCTGATTCGGATTCAGCGGCAATTGCTGCAGGACCTGGGGCGTGAACCAATCCCCGAAGAAATTGGGGCCGAAATGGATATCCCCACGGAAAAGGTACGGGAGATCCTCAAAATCGCTCAAGAACCAGTTTCGTTGGAGACGCCAATTGGGGAAGAGGACGACTCGCACCTTGGTGATTTCATTGAGGACCAGGACGCCACGAGTCCTGAAGACCACGCTAGCTACCAGATGTTGAAGGAACAGCTTGAAAACGTGCTGGACACCCTGACGGAGCGTGAAGAAAACGTCCTGCGCCTGCGCTTTGGGCTGGATGATGGTCGGACCCGAACGCTTGAAGAAGTCGGCAAGGTCTTTGGCGTGACGCGTGAACGTATCCGTCAGATTGAGGCTAAGGCGTTGCGGAAATTGCGTCACCCAAGCCGTTCCAAGCAGTTGAAGGACTTCCTGGAATAATGAGTATGAGGCAGTCATCAAAGTCGGTCAACGGACCGGCTTTTTTGCTACCCTAAATTGGACCGGGTTTGCGCGGGAGCAACCGTGACACCTGCAACAACCCGCAACCTCGTGTATACTGTATAATAAGAGCAATAAGTGAGAGGGGTACCACCATGGAAATAACGTTACGACCATTAACACACGACCAGCTAGGGGCCTTTTGGCAGGTGGCCTTTAGCGATCCCCACGCCGAATGGACCAAGTGGAATGGACCCTACTTTCATGAAGAGACCCCTACGCGGCGCGAATTTTTGGAAGACATTGGTATCAACGAATTTCAGGACAACCCCACGCGTCAGGTGATCTGGCTTGACGACAAGATGATCGGCATGGTGTCGGCGTACTTTGACGATGGTGCATTACTACGCTGGCTGGACGTTGGCATCACCATCTACGACGAGCGGTTATGGCACCAAGGCATTGGTACTGCCGCGTTACGGTTATGGATCACCCATATGTTCAAGGTGATTAACCTACCCCACATTGGTTTAACGACCTGGTCAGGTAACGAACGCATGATGGGGCTGGCAGAAAAGTTGGGCCTACAGATGGAGGCGCGCGTTCGCCAAGTCCGCTACTGGCAGGGACGTTATTGGGATTCGATCCGTTACGGGGTCCTACGTGACGAATGGTTTGCGCGGCACCCAGACACTGAAGGCTAACTGGTAACTGTACCAACGGTCTCCTCCGTGTAGTGTATACTAGGCTTATCTAGTGACACTTCCGGAGGAGATTTTTTTGACTAATCAGACAGTACACCTTAGTAAACGTCTTGCGGCCATCGCCGCGTTTGTGGATTCCGATGCGCGGGTGGCGGATATCGGGACTGACCACGCGTTATTGCCCATCGCGTTGGTGCAGGCCCACCAAGCCAACTTTGTGGTCGCCAGTGATATCGGTGCTGGGCCAGTCGGCATCGCACGCAAAAACGTGGCGGCGCATGGCCTGACGGCACAACAAATTGACGTGCGTCAAGCTGATGGCCTCGCTGGCTTAAGCCTGAATGACGGCCTGGATACCATTATTATTGCCGGAATGGGTGGCGAGTTAATTTGCAAAATCCTCACGGCGGGGCAGACGCACCTGGACGGTACCGAAACGCTGATTCTCAGCCCACACCGTGACGAAAATTTGGTCCGCCAGTGGTTGGCCGACCATCAGTGCGCAATTTTACAGGAGGCCATTTTGACCGACGAGGGCCACACGTATGAAATTATCGTGGCGGGTCAATCACAGCCAGCGGTGCAGTACGATGCCGCCGACATTTTGTGTGGACCATTCTTGCGCCGCGAACGTAACGCTGCATTTGTTGCGAAGTGGACCCGGCGTGAACGTAAGCTCAAGGGCATCATCGCCAGTATGGCCGCCGCCCAACAGCCGGTGGAAACGCAACTAGCCGCTGCCCGTAAGGAACTGCAGATTATTCAGGAGGTGCTCGCATGACCAGTGCGCAGACGATTATTGACCGGTTTGAACAGTTTGCACCGCTGAACCTGGCGCTACCCGATGATCCCAGTGGTTGGCAAATCGGGGACCCACAAGTCGACGTGCAAGGTGTGTTTGTGACGTTGGATGTGCGTCCCGCAACGGTAGCCGCCGCGGTGGCCGCGGGGTGTAACCTGATTGTGGCGCATCACCCGGCCGTCTTCCACGCGCCACACAACTTGGTGTTTACGGATCCGCAGGTTGCTATGTACGGCGACATTATTCGCCATGGTATCACGGTATACGGAGCGCATACGAGTCTGGACAACGCCCACCCCGGCATGAATGACTGGCTGGCCACTGCACTCGGGTTGACGCAGGTCCAGCCGCTACGGCTAGCTGGGGAGTTGGACGGTATGGGTTGTATCGGCCAACTTCCCGCACCAATGAAGCTGGCCGACTTTGTGCGTCAAGCCAAAGGAGCGCTGGAATTCGAGCATGGGCGCTTAATTGCCCGGGACCCACAGCGGACTATTCAAACCGTGGCGGTCCTTGGTGGTAGTGGTAGTGCAGCCGCGGTGGGGACGCAAGCCGCCGGGGCGGATATTCTGGTCACGGGTGACGTAACCTACCATACGGGACACGACATTCTGGCGCGCGACTTTGCCGTCCTGGATGCGGGCCACCACATCGAACACATCATGGCTGCCCGCGTGGCGGACCTGTTGCGGCAGTGGAACGACCAGGCGCGGTGGCACGTAACCGTGCACGCCAACACGATTAGTACGGATCCGTTTACTTTCGTCTAGTGCGTAGGTAAACGCGGCGTGATGCCTGCTTTCCTGCACCAAGGCACGCCGTTGTAACCAAAAAGCCGCCAACTACACGTTGACGGCTTTTATGCACACATTAAACTGGTCAAACTATTTCAGTAGTGGGGCAATCCAGTTCGTCCACGCCCAACTGACGGGCATAGCGAAGACCATTGCCGGAATCATATCGGCGGTCGGGAACATCTTGACTTGCACCATCCGGAAACCGGTGGCCAACATCAGGAAACCACCAGCAGCCTTGAAGTCGGCGATCATTGCTGGGGTGGTCAGTGGGAACACGTAGCCCGCAATCAAGTACAGAATGAACAAGACGATAAATTGCGGGATTGCAATCACTGACACCACGGCACCCAAGTTCGTCGCAAAGATGGCGGCGGTAAAGAAGTCCAGGATAGCCTTGGAAATCAGGATGGACGCATCACCGGTCATCCCTTCAGTCAGGGCACCATAGATCCCGGTACCACTGGCACAGAAGAGCACGATGATGGTCACAACACTGGCCATAAATTCTTCCCGCGACATCTCGCCGTTTTCACTACCGTGGATGAACTTAGAAATACCGCGCTGCATCAACGCCGCACCTTTGTTCACACCGTCACCGAAGTGAATTACTAACCCAAACCCGGTACCGATAATCAAAGCAAAGATAACCGCGGGCATGTTCTTCATTGGGGCGATGGCATAAATCCCCATCCCCATGGAACACGCACCAAAGATCATGTTGATCTGCTTCTTAAAGTTTTCGGACATGTACTTGCCCGCAATGGTACCAAATATACCGCCGACTAAAACCGACAGTGCATCGATAATTACACCAATTGGCATAATTCGAGGCCTCCTTTAAATGTTGAAGTACGCGGCGCGGGGAAGACCTCCCACGTGACCTGTAGGTACGTCGATTCAGAACTCGGCTCGCAACCACGCCTTATGAGTAGTAGTGCTCATACGGTAGACACGGGCCCAGCCCGTGGCAACGTTGAATAGTCTACAATGCGACATAGTTCGGAAACAATTCAGTTTTATGGTAAAGTTATTCGCAAATGGAATACCAGTGACGCATACCACTGGGGAATACTAGATTGAAAGTGAGGGTGTCTATGGACATTCGTAAATTACGGACCTTTGTTAATTTGGCCCACACCTTAAACTATACGGAAACCGCCGCGGCGTTGTTTACCACCCAAGCCACCGTGTCAAAACACATCCTCTCGATGGAAAAAGAATTAGAAACGCAGCTCTTCGTGCGGGCGCACCGCACCATCACGTTGACCCCTGCGGGCACGACGGTATTGCAGTACGCCCGGAACATTTTGAACAATTACGATGAAATGACGCGTCAACTCAACGTGGACCGCGACGTGGCAAATCAAACACTCAACATTCGTGCCATTCCGTCCGTGTCCGATTACCGTGCGCTGGGCATGATTACTGAATTTCAGCGGGCCAACCCTGATATCGAATTACACTTCACGGAGGGGGAAAGTTATGCCCTCTTACCGTCATTAGATGACGGCACGAGTGACATCGTGTTTTTGCGCACCTTTGTGGACCACCAGACGGACTACGCCATGATTACGGGTGAGGTGGACCACTTCGTCGCCGTGGTACCGGATACTAGTGAACTCGCCACGGCTAAGCACATCAGCGTGAGCCAGTTGCGCGGGCAAAATTTTTTGATGCTGGGCAAGGAAACCAACCTCTTTAGCCCGATCATGCGGTTGGTTCGTGACGCCGACTTTAGTCCGACCATTACCTATGAAGGACAACGCATCGACTTGGTCTTGCAACTCGTTAACAAGGGGATGGGGGTATCCATCATGATGAACAAGACCGTGCGAACGGAGGATTATCCGCACGTCGTGAAAATTCCTTTAGATGAAAAAGTTGTCAGTCATTTAGCCTTCGTGCGGCGCCGTGTGGGACCACACTCACAGGCCAGCGACCGGTTTTGGCGTTACGCAGAACAACACCGCCAGGATTACGCTGAGTAACGAGCTACGGCCATTATTCCAATCCGGAATAAGCGGGTTGCCAAGATGAATTGTTCGGTTGATGATGCGGGCAGATAATAACCAGTGCAAACAGCAAAACATTCCATTTTGGAGGCAAAGAGTATGACCACAAAGAAATACGATTTGCGTTCAGCCCTCGAAGAACTGAAGGCCATGCCAGGTCAGTACCTGGAGACCAACAAAGAAATCGACCCTGAAGCGCAACTAGCCGGCGTTTACCGTTATATCGGTGCCGGTGGGACCGTGAAGCGGCCCACTAAGGAAGGTCCAGCCATGATGTTCAACAACGTCAAGGGCTTCCCGCACTCACGGGTGCTCATCGGGGTACTGGCCAGTCGTCGTCGTGTTGGTGCCTTGATGCACCAGGACTGGCACAACTTGGGCCACGTGCTCAACGAAGCTGTCAAGACACCAATTCAGCCCGTGACCGTGGGTAAGGCCGATGCGCCCGCCCAAGAAGTCGTACACCTGGCTACCGACGATGACTTTGACATCCGGACCCTGCTGGCCGCACCGACCAACACACCCGACGATGCCGGCCCATACATCACGATGGGGGTTGTCCGTGGGTCTTCGCCTGATGGTACCCAGCACGACGTGACCATTCACCGGATGGTGCTGGAAGACAAGGACACCATTGGGATGTACATCATGCCGGGTGGCCGTCACATCGGCGCCTTCCTGAAGGAATACGAAGCCAAGAACGAACCAATGCCAATTACTATTTCGATTGGTTTGGACCCAATCGTCCCAATTGCCACGACCTTTGAGCCGCCGACCACACCACTTGGTTACGACGAACTCTCAATTGCCGGTTCGCTGCGTCAGCAGGCTGTCGAACTGGTTGATGGGGTAGCTGTTCACGAACAGGGAATCGCCCGTGCTGAATGGATCGTGGAAGCGGAAATCATGCCTAACACGTCCATGCAGGAAGACATCAACACGAACTCCGGCTTTGCCATGCCAGAATTCCCTGGCTACAACGGTCAGGCTAACCCGGCCGTGCACGTAGTGAAGATCAAGGCCGTGACGCACCGGAAGGACAACCCAATCGTGCAGACCACGATTGGTCCATCCGAGGAACACGTCTCTATGGCCGGGATCCCGACGGAAGCATCCATCCTGAACCTGGTCGACAACGCTATTCCTGGCGTGGTCACGAACGTTTACAACCCGCCAGCTGGTGGTGGTAAGCTGATGACCATCATGCAGATTCACAAGGATAGTGATAACGACGATGGGATTCAACGTCAGGCAGCCCTATTGGCTTTCTCCGCGTTCAAGGAACTCAAGACGGTCATCCTGGTTGATGAAGATGTCGACATCTTTGATTGGAACGACGTTATGTGGACCATCAACACCCGGTTCCAGGCCGACATGGATATCCAGGTATTGACGGGCTTACGGAACCACCCGCTGGACCCATCCGAACGTCCTGAATACGACCCGAAGTCGATCCGGACACGGGGGATGAGCTCCAAGTTGATCCTCGACGGTACCTACCCACACGACATGAAGGACCAGTTCCAGCGGGCACCATTCATGGAAGTGGCCAACTGGGAAGACTGGACCAAAGAATAACTTGACCACGCAACAAATAACCGTTAACAAATGAACGTCGCGCGGCGTGTTGTTTGGTGGCCCCACCTTTGTGGATTCACCAAACAATCGGCAGTGCGCAGAAGCTATTGCTAACCCGAGCGGGTGAGCAGTAGCTTCTTTGCACATGACCGGCACGCTGCGTCTACATAAAATACCGGCGTGCGTTGGGATGACGGTGCTGGTATGATTAAGATAACGAGTGTAGTTGGTCCCACTGCGACCGGTAGCACTCATTCAAAGGAGCGCATCAACATGAAGAAAATCGTTATTGGGGTTTCGGGTGCATCAGGCACCATCTACGCGTTATCATTACTGGCAGCTTTGCACGCCGAACCCGACGTGGAAACCCACCTCGTGATGAGTAAGTGGGCTCGGGAAAACCTGTCCGTCGAGGGTACCGGCTACACGTTGACCGACGTCGAGCAGTTGGCGGATTATACGTACAATCCCAACGACATGGGCGCCACTATTGCCAGCGGCAGTTTTATGCATGACGGCATGGTCATTGTGCCTGCCAGCATGAAGACCATCGCCGCGGTGGCGACCGGGCTGGGTGACAACCTGATTGCTCGGGCGGCTGACGTGACCTTGAAGGAGCGGCGTCAGTTGATTGTTGTGCCGCGTGAATCACCGTTTAACCAGATTCACCTGGAAAACATGCTCAAGTTGAGTCGAATGGGCGTGGAAATTATTCCCCCGATTCCGGCCTTTTACAACCGCCCCAAGACTATTGATGACTTGATCAACCACAACACGATGAAGTTGTTGGACCACCTGCACATCCGTAATGACGCCGGTGACCGGTGGCAGGGGTTAGCTGCAGCTAAGCAAGCCGCAAAAAAGGAGGCCCAGAACCGTGACTAAACTGGGAGAGAGTATTACCTTTAGTGTCACCATGGAAGACTACACGATGTTCGCCGTCGTGGAACGCCAAAGTCAAGACCTGTTGATTCAACTGGTTGGTGGCGATGTGTTGCACTACGGCGTGGTGACCGCCGTCAGCCAGACGCAGGCCCCCCAAGACATCAACATGCCGAGTCGGCCGGGCCACGTCCACCAAGAACGGGTGCTGACCCACGCCCTGGCTAGCGTCATTCGGCCTGTACTGCAAAGTAACGCCTTCATCGTCAGCGGTATGCACGTTAACAGCATCACGCCGGCCCAAATGAAGGTGGCCACCAAAATGGCCCGGACTTTGGGTGAAGAGGTGCGGGACTGGATTGTGGCACATCCAGTCGCGAAGCCAGTGGAAACCTTTGCCCCTGGCCACCATCATGGCGACCACAAGCAATAAGCTGAATATGCCAAAGAAGCCTGAACGGTGTGTGCCGTTCAGGCTTCTTTGATTATTACATCAGTGCTGACGTTACAATTGTGGGTCCACCGTGAAGTTGAGTGGTGCGTCATCCGTGCTGTCACTCAACAGCCCCATAGTTAGGTCCCGCCAAGCGTGTGCCGCCAGTTCTGCGCGTTCCGCATTGCTACGGTTCGCCAGGACCGTCAGCGCGGTGTTGTCGGTGAGTTTGGCCGCAGCCACATCACTGGCGTGCAGGTGGGCAAGTAGCTGGGCCCACACAGTTTCTTGCGTTTTGACCATACGCGAACTGAACCGTTGCCAGTGGGCGTCAACCAATACTCCCGCCAACTTGTACTGCCAATACGCTGAATCCAAACTGGCGGGTAAGGCACCGCGCTGGTAGGAGTCGGGTGTGGTATCGGCACCAGCGTAGAAGGGCACGTACTGACTTTCAGCCGCAACGCCCATCGCCAACCAGTGAATATTCGCCACGGCCGCCGGTAAGTGCTGACGTAACTGCAGGACGTGGCTTTCTTGGGTCTTCGCCAAGCTGATGGGGCGATAGCGGTGTGCGTTCACGGGGTCGGGAATGCGCGCGACCGGGTCAAACGGGGTGTCCTGAAAGTGAGCCGACAAGACAGCCGCCGCATCCTCCACGCGTAGCGGACGGTCCGCTCGCATAATGAAAGGTTGGTCAAAACTTTCAGGATCGGAGCCTACCTGGCTGGGTGTCAGCAAGCGGTGGCCATCCCAGACCCGCGGATTATTGTACATCCGGTCCTGACTTGAACGCGTACCAAAAATTTGCCGCCAGTTAAACGGCGTGCCCGCCGTCCACAAGTGGTTGCTGGTTGCAAAGGCTAGTAAGCTTGCATCCAGAATGAAGTCGTCGCTGTCCGGATCCACGACCTGGATGCTCAGCTGGTTGGATGCTACGGCATAAGCGTCATCAGGAATGCGCTGTGCGAGCCAATGGTGACCGGTCGCAATCTCCATGTACCAGGCTTCATGATTGTCAGCAAATAAAATACCATTAGCTTCACCAGTACCATACTGCTCGATCAAGGCACCCAGCCGCTGCACGCCAGCCCGGGCTGAGTCCACGTATGGCAGGACGATGGTGACCATTGCTTCTTCGTTGATTCCATGCTCAACAAAGGGGTCGTAACTCAACACCCGCGGGTTAGCGTAGGCACTTTCCGTGGCACTCATGGCGACCCCGGCCCCGTTGATGCCGTCCTCCTCAAACAGACCGTACTGGTCAGTCCATTCGGGCGTGGCAGTATACTGTTGGGCTGTCGCTGGCAACGGAATGGTGACCCCAGTCTCCTTAGAAGTGAAGGTGGGGCTATCAGTGCTAGTGCGCGCTGGGTGAACCACAAAGTGTTTGGGCCAAGAGGCCTTCGCATCCTCATTCCGGCCGATCATGACCGACCCGTCGGCGGATGCACCTTTACCAATTAAAATACTGGTACATGATGATCGTGGTTGTAGCATAACTTTACCTCGACTTTGCTGATAGATTAGACTAGATGCCTTTCATTATAGCGCAACGTCCCTAAAATCTGGAAAAGGGTAAAGCGTGTGCGCATAGGTCGCCAATACTAAACCACTTTAGTATAATAGTAGCTGATGTGGGTGTTGTCGCCATGACGATGCCCCAAATATGAGGAAAGTACGCGACGCTACTACGCGTTCGTAAGGGGTTAGGTCATGCCATTAGTACACATTGAGTTGGTTGCTGGTCGTAGCCAGGAACAGTTGAAGCAGTTAGTCCAGGACGTCACGGCCGCCGTAGTCAAAAACACCGGCGCACCGGCTGAACACGTGCACATCATTTTGAACGAAATGGCCAAGGATCGTTATGCGGTCGGTGGCGTGTTGAAGTCGGACGAACAGTAGGCATGGAGTACTGGCCACGATTACAGCGCCTCGTTGCCCGCTATCCTGACGTGACCGCGTTGCAAGCACAGTGGCGCGCGTGTTGCGCTACCCGCGACGCCATCATCCAGCACCAGCTCCCCGCGACGGGGTTGCCGCGTTTGGGGTTAGCCCCGACCGACTGGATGTTTCGCCCAACGTCAAATGCCCGGGAGTTGCGCGCAACCAGCCATTTGTTGACGCATTTTCGGTGGTACATTGCTTACCACTATGGCGTTTGGGCCTTCATTACGGCCGATTTGATGGACGCCTGGGTGCACGAATTTCCGCATTACCGTTACCTGGAAGTCGGGGCGGGTAATGGGCTGATTAGCTTTGGCTTACGGCAGCGGCACGTTCCGGTCATCTGCACTGATACCCTCAGTTGGACCCGGGAAAACGCAACGGGCCGGGCACCGTGGACCAAAGTCGAACCACTTGCTGCCAGTGCGGCCCTGTGGCGCTACGGTGATCAGGTTGACGCCGTCATCATGTCCTGGATGCCCGATAAGGATCCCAACGACGCAGCGTTATTGCGACAAATCCGCACCTATTTTCCCCACCTACACATTTTCTGTGTCGGTGAGCGGGCCGGACTGACAGATAGTCAACTATTTTGGTCGCTGGCGCACCGCACTGCGGATCGGCGCTTGCTCAAGTTGAATCGGTACCACCGGCAATTCGACGGTGTGAACGACAAGATCTATCTAATTTCGTAATTTTAGAACTAACTGACAAGGAGGCGTCGTCTTGCTTAGACACACCGTGGTCAACGTATTGCTCATTCTGCTAGCAGTTGCCGCCGGCTTGGTTTGGAGTGCGCGCGACCAGTCCGAGTACGCCGATATTTTGGACCACGGCGGCTTATCCGCCACGGCCCGTGTTTACCCCACCAAGAGTGGCGCGAAGATTAGTAGCGTGGTTTACGCGTTGGCACATAACCCCAAAATCGATAATATCCAGGTCCAGTTTGGTGTAAATAAAACCACCTCGTACATTTATGAAAAGGGACAGGTACAAAAATTACCATTGGATTCAGGCCAATTCTTTAGTACCGCTGACTACAATTCGACCATTCCCGTGGCCGTAGTTGGACGCACTGCGGCCGAGAACCTGTACGTTGGGAGTAACCAAAAATATTTGCAGGTGAACGGTCAGTACTTATCGGTTATTGGGGTAATTGGCAGTGATGCTAGTCCACGCCTGAACAACCATGTTTTTATCAATGCCTCAGCACGGGGCACGACTTACGACCCTGAACTCAAAAACGTCGAAGTGTTGGTGGATACCGACAATTGGCATAGCGTTAACGCACCGCTCAAGCGTATTTTAGGTGCCACTTCGTACCGGCATCTGTCCGCCGCCAAAACGCAGGTCAATAGTAACCGTGATCGGCATTTGGGCGTGTACCTGACCTACCTGGCGCTGATCACACTTGGTCTGGTTCTGGTCGCAGCGCTCAACGTGTGGTTGACACCGGCCATCAAGGTGGCTGCGGTCGACCGGCCATTGCGCTACCATTATCTCTTTAACATGGTGGGTAGTTACCTTCCCGGTGCCATTTTGGCACTGGCCGTGGGTACCGGAATCGCCTGGTGGCGTTTCTACATCACCAACTACATCCGGTTGGTGGGCAGCGCGCTGGTCATGCTGGCTATCTTCACAATTGCTAACCAGATACTGCTATATTGGCGACTGAAACGAAAGGAGCACACACGTGCAATTACCTGATGGCTTTGCAACTAAATACCGCGCACTTCTTGGTTCGGAGGCCGATGCGTTTCTCGCTACCTTTGACGAGCCTGCCACCACGGGGTTTCGCCTCAACCCGTTACGACCAGATCCCACCAACGTGGCACTGGATCTGCAAGCACCAATCAGTTATTCCCAGTGGGGGTACTACGGCAAAGTTGCTGGCAACGCGATCGACCACGTGAGCGGGTACGTGTACAGCCAAGAACCCAGTGCGCAAATCGTCGGGGCGGTGGCCAACGCGCAGCCCGGCCTGCGCGTATTAGACTTGTGCGCGGCACCCGGCGGTAAGTCCACCCACCTAGCCAGCACTATGGCCGGGCAGGGGCTGCTCGTTAGCAACGAGATCAACGCCGGACGAGCGCGCGTATTGAGCAGTAACTTGGAGCGATTCGGCGTGACCAACGCCATCGTGACGAACAACGATCCGGATACGCTCGCCCAAGCCTGGCCGGAAACCTTCGACATGATTTTGGTCGACGCACCGTGTTCCGGAGAGGGTATGTTTCGCAAGGATCATGATGCGGTCCAGTACTGGACGCCGACGTACAATGCGGAGTGTGCCACCCGGCAACGGGAGATTTTAGCGGCAACCGTTAAAATGTTGGCGCCAGGCGGAACGCTGGTGTACTCCACCTGCACCTTTGCGCCCGAGGAGGACGAACAGATCATTGCCTGGTTACTCCAACAGACAGACTTGCAGGTCGTACCGTTGGATCACCAGGGACCGCTACAACCCGCGCACCCAGAGTGGGCCGATGGCAACCCGGCAATTGCTGGCGCTGGGCGACTATGGCCACAAAGCCACCGTGGGGAAGGCCACTTTGTGGCTCGTCTGCAACGGCCGGGCACGTTACCCGCGCATGTTGCGGGCCGCAACCGGCTCCAGTTGCCGACACGCGACCAACAAACGTTGTGGCAGGAGTTTGCCGATGCTACGCTGACGGACGGCGCCATTACTGGCACGCTGGCGGTATTTGGCAATTACCTGTACGCTTTACCCGCTGACCTGCCGAACCTCAAGGGTGTGCGCGTCATCCACCCTGGCCTACAACTGGGTGAGTTTAAAAAGCGCCGGTTCGTACCAAGTCACAGCCTAGCGACCGCGTTACCACCGGCTACCTTCAAGACGGTAGTAGCGTTAACTGATGATGAATACCCGCGGTACCGCCACGGCGAAACCGTGCGACGTGCAGAGCCATCCGGCCGCCACTTTGTCCTGGTCACTAACCGGGGTAAAGGGTTTGCACTCGGCCACCTCGTGAACGGCACCGTCAAGAACCTGTTGCCCAAGGGGTTACGGGTTTAGCCCGCCAGCAACCTGATAGCGGCATGATTGACCACCAAAATACCTCTGAATCTACAAGTTGGATTCAGGGCGCTTTTGGTTGTCAAGCGGTGGGCAAACTGAGGCAAATTGTAATGCAAAAACGGCCACACTAGCGAAAACTCGTAGTGTGGCCGTTTTGGTTGTCTCATTGGATGAATTGATTGACATTTTCCAGACACTAGGCTTGGTGGTTGGACGTGTACAGGGTACGGTACTAAATTGAGTCCACCGCTAACTTTCTTTGTTCAACCATGACCTTATGGCATTGGCAGCCCCCGCTGCTCCAGGTAATTGCGCAGGGTCGGGCTGATCACAATAGGCACCGTGCGTAGCTCGTCCACGTTGTGCGCACCGAGTAATGCCATGATGCCGCGTACTTCATTGAGGAGGTGTTGCAGGCGGGTGGTCGTCTCATCCAGGTCCCCCCGGGTCAGCCAATGGAGAATCAATCCCGCAATGCCCACCACTTGAGCACCTAACCGTAAGGCCACGACCACGTCCAAGGCGGACCGCACGCCACCCGTTGCCCATAAGTGCAAGCTCTGTGCGTCATCACTTTGAGCCTCCAGAAGGGATTCAACCGTGGTTTGCCCAAAGTCGAATAAGTCGGTGAAGTCACCGGCCTGCTGTTGGTGACTACGGACATTTTCAATTTGGGCAAAGTCGGTGCCGCCACGGCCGCCGACATCGACGTACTGGACGCCCAGCCGGGCCAGCAGCGCAAAATCATCGCTACGCATCCCCGCACCAACTTCCTTCACGATCAGCGGCACGTCGACGGCCGCGCGCATGTGCGCAATATTATCGGCCCAGTGGAAATCCCGGCCACCTTCCGGCATGACTAGTTCCTGGACGGCGTTCAGGTGGACTTCTAACATGTCGGCTCCCAGCGTGCTGACCGACGTTTGGGCCACCGCCACGGGCTTGTCCGCACCCACGTTAGCAATAACCACACCACGACTATTTTCGTCGCGCAGGGGGGTGAAAGTGGCGGCTTGTTCAGGCTCGACCGCTAAAATCGATTCGCTACCGCTGGCGACGGCTAAACCTGTGCGGACGGCTAGTTTGCCCAGTTGCGCGTTTAGTTTACCCGTGGTGGGTGAACCACCGGTCATCGCGTTGATCACCACGGGCCACTGCCACGTGTGACCGGCAATGGTCTGTACCAAATCAACGTCGGCGACCGCTAACTCGGGTAACGCTGGCCGCACGAAGCGTACGTCCTGAAACCCGGCACGAGCCTGCGCCTGAAAAAATTTTTCGGCTAAAAAGACGTGTTCGTCTTTGCGGTGAGATTGGACTGATTGCATCATTGCACCTCATTCTTCAGTTGTGGTCAGTATCCGCGCGGCGGGGCCGGGGGCGCACACGACCAGTTCATTATCCAGCTGTGCGCGTAACCCGGCAACGACCGCATCCACGTGGGTAGCGTCGGTCAATACCTTCACATTCGGGCCGGCGTCCATCGTGACGTATGCCGGCAACCCACCGGCACGGACTGCCCGCACGACGGCCCAGGCAGCCAAAGTGGCCGGGGCAAAATACGTAAATGGTGGCTGGGCGGCAAGTGTTGCCCCGTGCATCATCAACGCGCTACGTTCCGTCAGTTCACCGATTTGCTCCAGGTCCCCAGCAGCTAGAGCGGCAACCATGGCCTGGCTATCCCGCTCCGCCGTGGCGGTAAAGACCGGGAAGTAGGGCGAAGTCGCTACGGTGCGGGCCATGCCGTTACGCGACGACACGTCCTTTTGCTGGGCGTCGATCAGGATGGCCACCATGCGTAAGTCCAGGTTGGGCGCCGTAGTTACGGGTTCCGCAAAACTAGACGCGTCGTCCGTCCCGCGATGCCAAATGACGGTACCGCCAAAAATTGAGCGGGTCGCCGAGCCGGAACCGCGCCGGGCCAACCGCGATAACGCGGTGGGGTCCAGGCTGAGGCCGGCCGCGCGACTAGCTGCTAGGGCCAGTGCCGCAAAGGCGGACGAAGAGCTGGCCAATCCTGCGGCGTTCGGCACGTGATTGGTTGAACTTACCCGTGCCGCACCGTGGATATGGGCCTGCTGGCGGACCAGGTCAAGAAAAGCGTGCACCCGGTGCGTTGCTGCCGCATCTTGGAGTCGACCGTCCAAAACAAACCGATCGGGCCCGGGCTGGTCAGTAAACCCGACCGTCGTGTCCGCATAAAAACGGTCGAGGGTCAGGGAAACGCTGCTGTTAGCGGGGAGAATCAGTTGCTGATCAGCTTTGCCCCAATATTTGATCAACGCAATGTTCGTGTGGGCGCGTGCTGTTACTTTAAGCATGTTTTGCCCCCTGATCGTCGTTAGCACCAAAGTCATGAATCCAGGTTTGTGGGGCGCCAGCCGCCTCTAACTGCTGGGCGACGTGCTGACCGGTCGCCATGTCGGGCGTCAGGGCGATAATACATCCACCCATACCACCGCCAGTCAGCTTGGTGCCGTAGCTACCAGCCGCATCGGCCACGGTGATCAGCCGGTCCAACACGGGGGTGCTGACACCTAGCCGCCGCAAATGCACTTGTGCGGCGGCCATGATCTTGCCCAAGGTGGGGACGTCCTGGTTGGTGATCGTCAAAGCCGCCTGCCGGGTCAATTGTCCCAATGCATGAATGGCCGTATTAGCCATGTCTGGATCCTGTTCGCGCAAGCGCGTGACAGCGGTGACAGCTGCCCGCGTCTGCCCCTGAATGCCGGAGTCTGCAATGACCAGGGCTCCTTGGTGTAACGATGCGATGGGGCGGGGTGCTTGGCCCTTAATGATCCACTGCGGATGGTCCGCGCTGGCCGTGGCCGCGTCGATGCCGCTGGGGTTACCGTGAATGATGTGCTCGCTCACGTCCGCCCACCGCAACACGGTGGCACGGTCAATGGCGGCCCCAAACGCATCGTAGAAGGCCCGAACAACGGCAATCGCCGTGGCCGCACTAGAGCCCATTCCGCGCTCCGGTGGTAGGTCACTAACAATATCCAGCACAAACGGCTGATCGATGGCATCAAAATTGTGTAGAAGTTGCCGCATCAGGGTGGCAATCCCGACAAAGTTAGTGTCAGCAGCCGCCGCTAAACTACCATTGTAGAAAGCGGAGGTCACCATTTGCCCATGCGCCGCCGGGGTCACAGTGGCGCGGAGCCGAATCGTCGGGATCGGTAGGGCAATGGCCGGTTCACCAAAGACGACGGCGTGCTCCCCAATCATGATAATTTTTGCGTGGCTAGTACCAGAACCCGTGTGCACAACAACTCACTCCATCCATTAATAATCTGTTCTCATTATAGCAGAAAGGTATCGCGACAGGCGGGGCAGGGGTGATAGACTAGAAGTCGAAGCCGCAACGCTCTCCTGACAGGCCTGACAGGCTTGCATGTTCACTCCCAAGTTGTTGCAAATCACCGTCACCATTGCGTACCAGTACATAATTATGCCCACACCCCGTTGAACGTATTAAACCCATGGAGGTATCACCATGCCACTACACTTTATTATTGGCCCGGCTACAGCCGATCACGACCGGGCGCTAATCGACCAGGTCGCCCAAACGTTACGGACCCATCCGGATGCGGACGTTTTGTATCTAGTGCCCAACCACATTAAGTTTGAATCCGAAGTCCAGGTCCTAGCAACATTGCACCAGCAGTTGCGACCGACCGACCGCGTCTTTGCCCAAAGCCGGCTGCAGGTCATGAGTTTTTCGCGGTTAGCGTGGTACTACCTCAACACTGACGCCATTTACCAGCAGCCACGGCTGACCCCAGCCGCGGCCGGAATGCGCGTGGCCAAAATCATGCGCAACCACGAGGACGAGCTGCGCATCTTTGCCGGTGAACGGAACCACCAGGGGTTTACCGCGCGCCTAGTACAACAGCTCAACGAACTCCAAATGGGTGGGGTCACCGCCGCTGATCTGGACGCCGCCCTCGCCACGATGCCTGCTAACGACCGGCACCTGCCCAAGTTACGGGATCTTGCCACCATCTTGCGGTACTACGAAGGCGACACCGTCAACACCACTAGCAACGCGGACCTGCTCCAGGCGCTGGCAGAGCACTTGCACCAACGTGATTTGACCAACACGTACGTTTTCATTAGCCACTTTAACGTTCTCGCGGCCCGTGAAGAAGCCATCGTGGTGGAGTTGATGCAGCGGGCCGCTGCGGTGCATGTTGCCATCACGACGGATCATGCCGCCACCACTGCGCCGACCGCACCCGACCTGTTTTTCCCGGGCAAGCGACTGTACTACCGCTTGTACCAGGCAGCACGCACCCACGGGGTGCCCGTACAAACGGACACGAGTGCGCCGGCCCGCCTGGTCGCCAGTGGGATTCATGCCACCGAACGCTACTGGATCAATGCCACGGCACTCAAAGACGTGCCGGTTGGGGACGACTTTACCGGGGTGCGCCTCGCCAAGGCGAGCGACCCGTACAGCGAATTACGCGCAGTGGCGCGGTCCATCCGGCAACGCGTTCAGCAAACCGGGGCCCGTTACGGTGACTTTCTGATTGTCGCCCGTCACCTCAAGCCCTATGAAACCATCCTCGAAGCGGTCGCGCATGAATTTGCGCTGCCCGTTTTTATCGACCATGAACGCGCGATGACCAACCACCCGCTGTTGGTGTTTATCGACAGCCTGTTTGGTATGCTCGCGCATAATTATGACTACCAAAATACGTTGCAACTACTACGGACGGAGTTGCTAGTGCCAGCGGGCATGCCCATCGCGACCTATCGGTATGACGTGGACGTAACTGAAAACCACATTTTGCGGACGGGAATGTACGGTTCACAGTGGGTGCAAGCCACTCCTTGGCAGTATTTCCGCGTGCATGCCAACCCCGACAACGACGACGGCCAGGTGAGTGAAGCCGACGCGGCCAACACGGCCCGCATCAACACCATTAAGGACCTGGTGGCCACCAACATTCCACCGTTCTTTCACGCACTGCACCAAGCCCAAACTGGGCGCGAGATGGCCACGGCCTTATACCAATTACTGACGACCAGCGGGGTGATCGACCAGTTGACGCTTTGGCGTGACGCCCAAAATGATGCGGGTAACCTCGTGCAAGCGCAGGCGGGGGAACAGGCTTGGCAAGTACTGTGTGATATTCTAGACGACTTTGTGGGCACGTGGGGTGACGAACCCACCACCGTCGAACAGTTTAACGAGATGATCGACGCCGGGTTCGCCAACGCCACCTACACGCAGATTCCCTCCACCTTGGACCAAGTGATCGTGTCGGAAACCGGGTTGACGCGGCGCCAGCACGCAAAGTATGTCTACGTTATTGGGGCCACGAGTACCGCAATGCCCGACGCCGTGACGGATAACAACCTTTTATCCAGCGACGACCGGCACGTATTAGCACCGTACCTGCCGGCGGGGACCTTTTTACCCGACGCGGGTGCTGACACCGCACTGACCGAACCGTTCCTGAATTACCTTGCGTTTGTTGAGGGTAGTCGGGAGCTGACCATCAGTTATCCGGTCCACAGTGATAGCGATAATGACCCCTCACCGTACGCAGTGGGACTACAAGCGGCAGGACACCTCCAGTGGACCATTTGGCAAGCCACCAACCCCACGACGCCGTTGAGTGCCGTGGTGGGTACGCCGCGCAGCACCCTGACCGATGCGGTGCAAGTTGCGCGGCAACTACGCGACACCCACAACCACCTGGGAGCGGCCTGGCAACAAACGATTGATGCCATTGGGCAACACGGCTTGGCGGCGCTGTCAGCAAAGTTACTAGGTAGTCTGGATTACACCAACGCGGTGGGGCACCTGTCGCCGCAACTCGCGCACGCGTTGTATGGCAATCATCTCGAAGTGTCCATCTCCCGATTGGAATCGTTCTACCGGAACCCGTACGAATACTTCCTCAAGTACGGCCTGGGTCTCGCACCCCGGCCGGAGTTTGAATTAACACCGGCTGACACTGGGACGTTGTTCCACGCCGTCCTGGATGAGCTCAACCGCCAGGCTGCTGATGTTGGCGGCATCGATAATCTGACCGATGAACAACTGGACACCATGGTGCGGCAACTGGTCGCCGACCATAGTGGTCAGCCCGGCTTTGAAGTATTGACCAGTAGTCAGCGCATGTTGTTTATCCGCGACCTGTTGACGCGGTTGTTGACCCAATCTGCACGCGCGGTCCGCCACGAACAACAACGGTCCGGATTCAAAGTTCACGATACCGAGTTGACCTTTGGCTTTCCTGGTAAACCCCACGACCTACCGGCCATCCAGCTGCCGTTACCGGACCACCAGTCCGTGTTGGTCCGCGGCCGGATTGACCGGCTGGACACCATGATGTCCGCACCACAACCGGGGTTCGTGATCATTGACTACAAATCCAGTAAGCATTCGTTCAGTGCCCAGGACGCCTACTACGGGTTGGGGATGCAAATGCTAACGTACATTGACGCGGTGCTACGCGGATACGAGCCCCATTTGGCACCCGCTGCGGGGGTCTTCATGCACCTGCAAAACCCGCGGCTGAAATTCACACCGGAGCGCCAACCTGACTTAGCAGCGGCCTTCAAGCTGGACGGTTTGCTGGTCAACGGAACGGGGATCACCAACCTTGATACTGCGGTGACACCAGACCAGCCGGGAACATCGGACATTTTTCCGTTGAATTTCACCAAGGCCGGAAAGTTGGGCGCCCGCGTGAAGGCGGTCAGTGAACAACAGTTGGCCGACCTGCTTTGGCACAACGAACAGCTCATTATCGCCGCGGCCGCAGCTATTCTCGCCGGGCACCTCGAACTGGCACCGGCGCGGACCGACCAGCAGGCGACCGTCATCACCAGCAGCGACTACAGCGCCATCATGCAGTTTGATTCAACGTTACGCGACAACCGGTACCGGCAGTTGACGCCGATGTCGTTAGACGAAGTATTAGCTAAGCTAGCCCAGGAACGGGCCGCACAGCAGGAAGGGTAACCAACATGGCAAACTTTACAGCAAGTCAACGAGCCGCCATTACGCACCACGGGCATAACGTCCTCGTGTCAGCCTCCGCGGGTTCGGGTAAAACCACCGTCCTGGTGGAGCGGGTCCTCCAATCCGTGTTACAGGGACAAGACATTACGCGGCTGCTGGTCGTGACCTTCACTAACGCCGCGGCCGCCGAAATGAAGGACCGGATCACGACAGCCCTCAAGCACGAGCTCACGGCGCACCGCCAAGAGATGGACGACAGCACCCGTCACCATCTGGCACAACAAATTGGACTGGTGGCCAGTGCGCCAATCAGTACCATCGACGCCTTTGCCCTCCAAGTCGTGCAGCAATATTACTATACGATCGACCTCGATCCAGGCTTCCGCATTCTGGCGGACCCCACCGAAGCCATCATGATTCAGGAGGGGGTCTGGTCCGACCTGCGTGAGGTGTTCTTTAGCTCCGCATCGGCCGCACAATTTCGGGCCCTGAGCGCTAACTTTGGTACCGACCGCTCCGACGACCCACTCGGCGACCTGGTCATGCGCGTGTATGAATACGCGCAGACTACCACGGACCCTGACGGTTGGATTGCGGGTCTCGCTGATAATTACGCGCACAATTTGGGGGCAGACGGGCCGTTAATGACCCAATTACGGCAGGCAGCAACCCCCATCATGACGCAGGTGGAGCAGCTGTTACGCCAAGCGGCAGACCTGGTAGGGGCGGAACCCACCCTGAGCAAAGTGGCGGATAACCTCGCCCAGGTTCAAGCCCTCACCGCCATCGCCACGCGGACATTACCAAGTGAGAACTACGCAGCCGTGCAAAACGCCATCGACGACGTCGACTGGGGCCGCTGGCCGGGGGGCAAAGTCACGGACGAAGTAGTCAAGGCAACGAAAAATGATGCCAAGGCTCTGCGTGACCAGGCCAAGGAGATTTTTGAGCAGCGGCTGGTGCCGTTGTTTGGCCTCAACACCGACGACTTGGCTACCGCCCTGGATGCCGGGCACGACCTGGTGGCGGAACTCAGCCATGTCTGCCTGGAATTCAAGCACGCTTACTGGGCGGAAAAGCAACGGCGTCACGTCCTCGACTTTGGCGACATCGAACAGGCCGCCCGCACCATCCTGGACCAAGCGGACCCTGATACCGGCACGACGGTCGGCCAGATCTACCGCGACGCGTTTGACGAAGTTCTGGTGGATGAGTACCAGGACACCAACCCCCTGCAGGAAGCCATCCTCAGCGGCGTGTCCACCCCGGCACCAGGCAACCGCTTCATGGTGGGGGACGTGAAGCAAAGTATTTACGGGTTCCGCTTAGCCGCACCACAGCTATTTTTGGACAAGTACGCCCGTTATACACCCAGCACCGCGTCGGCGGACAATACCCGCAACGTCACGGACGGCGAACGGATCACGTTGGCGGAAAACTTCCGTTCCTCGCGCAACATCCTGGACTTCACCAACCTCATCTTTCGGCAGGTTATGGACCGAACGGTGGGGGACATTGATTACCAGGGTGGGGAGGAACTGAAGCTAGGCGCGACCGACATTCCCAGTGACTTTGCCCCCGCCACCGAACTGTTATTGTACGTTCCGGATGATGCAGAGGACGCAGCGGCCAACGCTGATCTCGACAAGGATATTGGTCAGGTCCGGATGGTGATCAACCGCATCCAGGCGTTGATGGCCCATCCAGAAAAGCAGCTCTACGACCGTAAGCAGGGTGCCTACCGGAACCTGGAATACCGGGACATCACTTTGCTGGTGCCCACCCGTAGCCAAAACCTTCAAATTCAGGAGGAGTTTGCCGCGGCCGGTATCCCCATCGTGATCAATGATGCGCAAAACTACTTCAAGACCACCGAGTTACAAGTGATGCTGTCACTGCTCAAAGTAATCGACAACCCACTCCAGGAGATCCCGCTGGTGGCCGTGTTGCGGTCGCCCATGGTGGGGATGACGGCGGACGAACTGGCAGTCGTCCGCCTGGCGGATCGGCACGTGCCGTACTACGACGCGGTGACGCGTTTTATTGCCCAGTACGACGCCGCCACCGCGGACGCGACCACCACGAGCGCCTACCATAAGTTGATGCAGTTTCGGGAACAATTGACCGGGTTCCGTGACCTGGCCCGCAGTAACCGGCTGGTGGACCTCATCTGGGCCATTTACCAAGAAACTGGCTACCTCGACTTTGTTGGGGGGATGCCCGGGGGGCCACAGCGGCAGGCCAACCTGCGTGCATTGTACGATCGGGCCCACGCTTACGAAGAGGGTGGTTTCCGGGGCCTGTTTGCCTTTGTTCACTTCATCGAACTGATGCAGCAACGGGATAAAGACCTCGACACACCGGTTACCATTGATCCGGATACCAACGCGGTGCACCTAATGACCATTCACGGGAGCAAGGGGCTACAGTTCCCCGTGGTCTTCTTGATGAATAGTAGTCGCAGCCTGCACGGCAACAGTAATCGTGGTGATAGCAAAGCCATCCTGTCTGGTGGCCAAATTGGCATTCAATGGCTGCAGGAGGATACCCGCGTACAAATTCCGCTGCCACAGTACGAATTGGCGCGCCAGGACCGTGATGGGCGCGAACAGGCGGAAGCGCTACGGGTCTTGTACGTGGCGCTCACCCGAGCGGAACAACACCTGTATGTCGTGGGTTACGGTGCTACCCGGGAACGATTAGAGCAAAGTTGGCGTAAGTTGGCTAACACCAACGACCTCGTACTACCGGCTTACAACCGGTTAACGGCCGCGTCACTGCTGGCGTTGATTGGGGCCAGCCTCGTACGGCACCCTCACTATCCCGACCAAACGGACCCGTTAGTCGGTCTGGTCGATGACCCAACTATGTTCACCATTAATTGGGTCACCCATCCCAAAGTGGCGGGTGGGGCGCAAACCCAACTGGCGGTAACCCAACCACCACTGGACGTTGATGTTGACCAATGGTTTAGCTTTCAGTACCCATATGCGGCCGCAACCCAGACGACCGGGTTCCAGGCGGTCTCGGAAATTAAGCGACTCTTTGATGACCCATCACTAACTGAACTCCACGCGGATCCGCAAACGAGTGGCCATCAGGTGCTCAATGATGGCCAAGCGGCCCGACGTTACGTTGAACCGTTCGCGACCCCGCAGTTTATCACCGGGGGCGTGGAAGCGCGGCCGAGTGCCGCGGCGATTGGGACCGCGACCCACCAGGTCATGCAGAGCCTCGACTTACACGTTGCCATTACGCCCACATATGTTGCGGGCGTCATTGAGGACCTTGTCGACCGGCAACTAATTACCGCTACGGTCGGCCGGAACGTCAACATCGACCACATTGTGGCGTTCTTCACCACCCCACTGGGGCAAACGCTCTTGCAAACGCCGGACACCGTGCAGCGCGAAGTGCCATTTGCGATGCTCATGCCGGCGGGGGACGTGTTCCCGGCCATGCGCAACGACGAACAAAACCTGTTAGTTCACGGGATCATGGATGGCTTTGTCACCACACCGGACGGGGTCATCCTTTATGATTACAAAACGGACCACGTCGGCCACCAGCAGGACGCCATCGTGACCAAGTACAGCGGCCAACTGAACCTGTACGCACTAGCATTGCGGCAAATCCAACCCGCACCGGTGATAGGGTTACGGCTGGTGCTGCTCGAAACGAACACCGTGGTAGCACTAGCTGTACAAGGGGCGTATGATATAAATAGTAATAACAGCTCACGTGAGCCTTAACTGTGGACCACGGGCTGCTTTGATTTAGGTGATAAATATATGGATGCAGACACCATCTACGCAGTAATCGACCTTGAGACTACCGGCACCGACGTCGAAGCCGGCGACCGGATCATTCAGATCGGTTGTGCCCTAATTCAGCACCACAAAGTCATTCAGACGTACTCCCAACTGGTGAACCCCGATTCGCGGATTCCGGTCGCCATTCAGCGCTTGACGGGGATCCACCCACAGGACTTGGTCTCCGCGCCTTACTTTGACGAAATTGCACCAGTCCTGAGGCAAATGCTCAGCGAAACGGTGATAGTGGCGCACAACGTTAACTTTGACTACCCGTTCTTGAACGCCGAGTTCGCACGGGTTGGTTTGCGTACCCTCGCGAATGATGCGCTGGATACTGTCCAGTTGGCGCAGATTTTACTGCCTAACTCGGTCAGTTACCGGCTGTCCGACTTGACGCACTTACTGAACATTCAGCACAATAATCCGCACCAAGCGGACAGCGACGCGGTCAGCACTGCCAAGTTGTTAATTGAGCTAAGCCGCCGTTTCCGGCAATTACCGGGACCGACGCAGCAACAACTCGCCCGCCTGGGGCAGGGGTTATTACGACAGACCGGTAAATACTTACAATACCTGGCTCGTGACGCCCAGCCACTCACGGGTCACTACCTGATGAAGCGGGGGGTCGTCATTGCCAACCCCGCACCCGAACGGCAAAGTCGCGCTGCTCGGGCTGGCCGTGGTTTACAGGAATATCCAGCTAAGGAAGCTGCCAAGCGCAAAATGATCAAACGTGCCGGGGGCCAGCTGCGCTTCCGTTACGCCCAAGCGCGGATGATGGATCGCGTGTACGCTAACGCGACGAACGACCAACAGCCACTAGTGATTGAAGCCGGTACGGGACTAGGCAAGTCACTAGGCTACCTCATTCCGTACAGCTTTGTGGCCACCCCCGATAACAAGGTCATCATCGCCACGTCGACCACGGTGCTCCAAAGCCAGTTGATGAATAGTACGATTCCGTTAGTCGAACAGCTGGTAGGGCACCCAGTCGACGCGGTCACGCTCAAGAGTCCGCGGCATTACATTGACTTAAATAAGTTTGCGACCACACTGCACGACAGCGAGGTTAAGGGTATCAGTCTGGTACTACAAATGCAGATTCTAGTGTGGCTGACTAGTACCAAAACGGGTGATCTGGACGAATTGCACACCGCTAGTACGCAGAGTGCCTTCTTCGTCCGGATTCAACATACGGGTAATTTTGGTACCGAATACAGCAACCCGTTCTACAAGGTGGACTTTTACCGCAACGCACTCCGGCGGGTGGATGCGGCGGCCATCGTGGTCACCAACCACGCGTACCTGGCGGCCCACTACACCGACGACGCTTTCAGTGGTCAACCATTCTTGGTAGTGGACGAAGCCCAGCACTTCGCCGAAAATGCTGCCAACGCGTTTACCGTGCGCCTGAACCTGAAAAAGTTACACTACGCGCTCAACCAATTTGACCGCATCATTGGTGGCCCGGACACCCGGGGGTTGGCCGCAATTTACGCGGATAACCAGATCATGAGTTACCAGTTACGCAGTTTGCAGCTGGCCACGGACAAAGCCCTCAATCTGGTCGCCGGAATCCAAACCCGACTGTTCCACCACTACTTTGCCCACCAGCAACGACCCCACAACGGGTTTATGGAATTGAACCTGTCGCACGCCGACATCCAAACGATTATTGACCGGTTTACTCCGGTCGCCCAGGACATTTTAGGCCTCAGCAACCAGATCCTGACGATTGCCGACACGTTACTGACGGACTACACCCAAAACGAAAACCACTTTTTGACCAGCGATATTCGCACCTTCCAGCACCTGGAGGACGTCGCCGCCGGCTTATCCGAGCAGCTAGGACCCATGACCGCGCTCACGGAACACAATCCGCTCCTGACGGACGCCCAGGTGGCCGTACCAAGCCTGACGCTCCGGCACCCCGACGATCTGACTAGCCTTAACGTCAACTGGCGGGTATTTGACGTCCGCGACCACTTGCAGAACCTCTTGCGCAACTTCACCGCGCCTGTCTTTACCGGCGGTACGCTGACGATTCGCAAAGACGCGCAATTTTTGACCAACCAGTTGGGCTACCCGGCACTACCGGACACCCAGGTGATGACGTTGCGTAGTCCGTTCAAATACAAGCAGCAGGCACGCGTGATGATTGCCGCTGATGCGCCGCACATTAACGACCTGAGCGCGAAGCAATACGCGGATTATCTGACCAACGCGATTGAGCGGCTGGCTGATAACGAACACCAGACGTTGGTACTGTTCAATTCACTGACGGTGATTGGGCACGTCTTTGCACGGCTCAACCGTCGGCCCATTGCCGACCGTAAGGAGATCCTCGCGCAGGGGGTCACGGGGTCGGCGGCGCGCATTGCGCGGCGCTTTGCCGTCAGCCGCAATAGCGTACTGCTTGGCGCTGCTAGCTTCTTCGAGGGCGTCGATTATCCGGACAAGCAACTTGAAACCGTCATTTTAACAAGATTACCTTTTGATATGCCTAACGACCCCGTAATTAAGGCCCGGTATGATAATATAAAGGCTAGTGGCGCGGATCCGTTCACACAGGACGCCGTACCGCGCGCCACATTACGGTTGCGGCAAAGCTTCGGGCGGCTGATTCGGCGCGAGAGTGACCGGGGGGTCTTCATCGTGCTGGACGACCGGCTGACGCGGACCAGTTACGGGCGGGGGATGCAGAAATCCCTGCCGTCCGTGACAACCGACCTGTTACCGCTGGCCGCCATGCCGGACGCGTTGGAGCGTTGGCTGACCCCCGACGAGGAGGAACAGGCTGCCGCCAAGAAATTGTTAGAGGAGCATAAGGCCACCCCTAACCGCCGGCCGCGCCGGCGCAACACCAAAAAGGCGGCGGCCGTGACCACCAAGGCGGATGAGGCACGCAAGAAGGGGGCGGACAAGCAGTCCGCACGCACTCCGGCCAAAACCACCACACGTAAGCCGCGCACACACAAGCCTCAGTCCGCCGTTAAACAACCACAAACGGGGCGGGGGACCAAAGCCAAGCCTACTCAGGCTACAGTCAAGTCAGGCACAGCACAGAAGCAACCCACCACGACTACCAAGAAGCGACGGCCGCGGCGGCGCACAACTAAATCCGCAACCAACCACAAATCAACACCAAAAAAGTAGTATCATCGGTTCATAAGCCGATGCGAAAGGAATTTGTTCATGCACAATCGTAGTTCTGAACGTTGGCGGAGATGGGCCCTAGTAGCCGGCATCATCGTTGTCGTACTGTCGGTCATCATCTTCTTCCAACAGGCCATGCATCCCTACAACAAGTTACGCAGCCAGGCGGAAAGTATTGCGACCCGTTCCGCGCAGGTCACGCACATTGATGGCTTCTGGTGGAATACGCGCGATCAAAGCTACCTCACCGTCGCGGGCCAGCGCAACCACCACGCCGTGTACGTGATCATTAAGCAAAAGAACGGTGCCATCCACGTTGTCCGGCAAAATGCCGGGACGACGCGCAACCAGGCGCTTAGTGCAACCTGGAAGCAACATGACCCGCAACGGGTGATCAGCGCAGCTTTGCGTTATCAGGGCAAGCGGCTGGTCTGGGACGTCGCCTACAAGACCAAGCAAGGCCGCCTTGGTTACGTCTCGTATTCCTTCCGAACCGGTAAGCAAGTTGAATTAATTAAAAACATATAGGGTCAACCATCATTTGGAGGTGCTTTATGCAAGTTTCGAACCGCTTAGCCAAAGTCAATCCCAGCGCAACGCTGGCAATGAGCCAGAAGACCAATGAACTCAAAGCCGCCGGGGCTGACGTCATCAACTTGACCATGGGCCAGCCGGACTTTGAGACGCCGAAGTTCATCGAACAGGCGGCCATTGACAGCATTAATGCCGGCCAGGCCAGCTTTTACACCCAGGCCACCGGCTTACCGGAACTCCGTACCGCCATCAGTCACCGAATCGAGCGGCGGACGGGTTACCACTACGATGCTAGCCAAATCGTGGCCACCAATGGGGCTAAGTTTGCCCTGTACTGCTTGTTTAACGCCATCCTCAATCCCGGTGACGGGGTCATTGTCCCAACGCCGGGCTGGGTTTCCTACGTTGAACAAGTGCGGTTAGCCGGTGGGGTTCCGCAGGCGGCCCCCGCTAGTGATGGCTTCAAGGTCACCGTTGACGACCTGGACCGCGTTGTCAATGACCACACCAAAGCCATCATCATTAATAGTCCCCAGAATCCTAGTGGGACAATCTACAACAAGCAGGAACTGACGCTCATTGGCAATTGGGCTCTGCGTCACAACATTATGATTGTGAGCGACGAGATCTACAGTGATTTGGTCTACAATGGGGCAAAAGCGACATCGATGTTGTCCCTCGACCCGGCCATCAGCGCCAACACCATCCTCATCGGTGGGGTCTCCAAGTCCTTTGCCATGACTGGTTGGCGTATCGGTTACGCTGCGGCACCGGCACCAGTGGCTAAAGCCATGGCCACCATCTGCAGCCACGCCACTGGTAATCCGGCGGCGGTTAGTCAGTACGCCGCCATTACCGCCTTCAATAGTGACGGCAGTAGCACCGAAAAGATGCGGCAGGCTTTTGAAGACCGGCTGAACACAATTTACCCGCTATTCAACCGTATCCCGGGCTTCAAACTGGCAGAGAAACCAACTGGGGCCTTCTACCTGTTCATCAACGTGAAGGACGCCGTGACTAATTTGGGTTACGATTCCGCCGACAGCTTTGCCATGGACCTACTCGAGAAGACGGGCGTCGCCGTTGTTCCTGGGCGTGCGTTTGGTAATCCAAACTACATCCGACTTAGTTACGCCGCCGCCAAGGACAATTTGCTCGAAGCTGCAAAGCGGATTGAGGACTTCGTCACGGGTTCCAGCACACCACATACTGCAAACGATTAGGAGAGATTAGCAACATGCCAGAACAGATTACGATCAGCGAAGCACCACAGCACGTGAACGAAACCGTCAAAATTGGGGTTTGGCTCACTGACAAGCGCAGTAGCGGGAAAATTGCCTTCCTGCAGTTGCGTGATGGGACTGCCTTCTTCCAGGGCGTCGTTCGGAAGAATGACGTGAGTGAAGCGGTATTCCTGCAGGCCAAAGAATTACGTCAGGAAACCAGTTTCTGGGTCACCGGCGAGATCCATGAGGATGCGCGTAGCCACTTTGGCTACGAAATTCAGGTCCAGGACATTGAGGTCGTCGGCACCAGTGAGGACTTCCCCATCACGCCAAAGGAACACGGTATCGAATTCCTGCTGGACCACCGTCACCTGTGGCTGCGGAGTCGCCGGCCCTTTGCCATCATGCACATTCGTAACGAAGTCATTCGGGCCACCTACGAATTCTTCAACCAGGAAGGGTTCATCAAGATGGACCCACCAATTCTGACTGGGTCGGCTCCTGAAGGCACGACCGAGCTATTCCACATTGATTATTTCGACCACGATGCCTACCTGAGTCAAAGTGGCCAGTTGTATGAAGAAGCGGGGGCCATGGCGTTTGGCAAGGTCTTTAGCTTTGGTCCGACGTTTCGGGCGGAAAAGAGTAAGACACGCCGGCACTTGACCGAATTTTGGATGATTGAGCCAGAAATGGCGTTCATGCACCAGGATGAAAGCCTGGAGATTCAGGAACGCTACGTGGCTTACCTGGTCAGCAAGGTCATCGACAACTGTGGCTACGACTTGAAGTTGCTGGACCGTGATCCAGAAGACTTGAAGAAGTTCACGAAGTTGCCGTTCCCCCGCATCAGTTACGATAAGGCTATTGATATGTTGCAGGAGGGTGGCTTTGACACCAAGTGGGGCGATGACTTCGGTTCACCCGAAGAAACCTACTTGTCCGACCAGTTTGAACAGCCCGTCTTTGTTCTCAACTACCCCAAGAGCATCAAGCCATTCTACATGTTGCCTGCAGAAGGCCGTGATGACGTGTACGTATGTGCGGACCTGCTAGCGCCAGAAGGCTACGGGGAAATCATTGGTGGTTCCGAACGTGAAGTTGACTACGATAAGCTTGCCGCGGCCATCAAAAAGGCCGGCCTGAGTCAGGAAGACTACCAGTGGTACCTGGATCTGCGCGAATATGGTAGCGTGCCGCACTCCGGCTTTGGGATGGGACTTGAACGGTTCCTGGCCTGGATCTGCAAATCAGACCACCTGCGCGAAACGATTCCGTTCCCACGGATGTTGAACCGTTTGCAGCCGTAATTATTAATGACAGTAGTGGCCGCAAAGTTAACGCTTTGCGGCCACTGTGACATTTGAGGGGGAGTTAGTAATGAGTTCCATTGATGATTTGCTTACGGCAGGAAGTACTAGCTTTTCAGACTTGCTCTTTAGCCAGTTTGCGGCCTCCTCGCTGACCCGGGACGAGTTGCTCGCTTACCTGTACATTGACCGCTACGTGCAACATCACCGGGACGCGCCAAACTTGCAGGCACTAGCCCAGGCCACCAAGATGACCACGACCGAGTTCAACCACTGCGTGGCCAACCTGGTCAGTAAGGGGGCCATCACCATCAGCACCGGCACTGATGCTCGCGGGCGGATGACCGACGTGTACGACACCAAACCGTTGATCAAACACTGGTTGACCAACGCTGAGCCGGCCGCCGACCACAGTGCGGGCGCTCCAGCAGCGACCACCGTCGACCCAGTTCGCCACCTCCAACAGCAGGTGGAAACCGAATTTGGGCGGATGCTCACACCGATTGAGCAACAAACCATCCGGGCGTGGCTCAACGAGGACCATTACGACCCGGAAGTTGTGGCGCTGGCATTACGCGAAGCGGTGCTCAATCAAGCTTACTCGCTTAAGTACATGGACCGCGTGCTGATTACGTGGGAAAAGCGTAATCTACGCACGGTACAGGCAATCAAGCAGGCGCAGCGCGAGTTCAATGAACTGTAGAAGATTCAATAATTAAAAATGCAGATAAACACATAAATTTACTGCGATAATCCCTTTATGGTTATCAGATGAAATACAATAATTCATTTGACGACTGTGGAGGGATTTTTGTTATTCACAACGAGAGCAATCAGAATTTCGACGTCTATGTATCAGTATCATTTTGAAAAACTAGTCAACAGTCCTTGAAAATAGTGTCGTAAGCCGACCTCACATAGTTCGGTAATGCGCCCCAGCTGGTGATCTTCCAAAAAATTTGCGTTCATGAAAGTATTTATATAATTGTTATTGACTTATAACGTCAATGCCGTATTCTTTGCGATAAATAAGGATGTTTGTACCTTGCTCAACCGTACTTTTACCTGTTTTTACTGTATTTAACTGTTACCATTTCTTGATCGGTTAAATAGTGATTTAGGAAAATTATCACCTTTTTTGTAATTATTATCGTACATACAATAAATAAGTGAAACAAGATTATCAGTTATAGGGCCTTTATGCTAATCCTTGCACTTCTTTGTGCAAACAATTTTCTGTTATAAATGGTAGCTAGCTTTTACTATGAATGTAGACAAAGGAGTCGACGGTAGATGCGCACATACGTAATTTTAAAAAAATTATCTCAAACAAAGTCGTTTCTTCCCTTAAATTATTTTGTTGAGTCTCTACAAGTTTCTCGACGCACCGTGCAAAAAGAATTATCGTTCATTAAAAAATCAGGACCAAGACATGGATATCAGTTATTAAGTGAATATGGGCGTGGATATTCCTTGGAGGTGATAGATAAAAAACAGTTCAAACAATTTCTAGCAACCTTATCGTCAGAGGAATCGGTAATTAACGAAGAGCAGCTGGTTGTAGACATCTTAATTAAGTTATTAACGATTCCAAAATGGGAATACGTCGCAGTCAGTGAACTAGTGAGGACTACCGGATTCAGTAGCACATTTCTTTACTCCAAACTGAATACAATCGATAAATTTGCCGAATCGTTTAATCTGCGTCTGGAACGAAAAAGTCATTTTGGAATTCGTCTAATCGGTTCAGACCACGCAATAAGAAAATTGATGTTGGAGTTATACCAAAAGGGAGATAACTCATTAGACAGTTTAGTCAGTGAACGTGTAGGTAATTTTAGCGAATACGAACGTGTTGCTGAAGATTGTATTCGCGATCACCACCTACGAATTGGATATTACGAATTTCAAACAATCCTATCCTGGCTTAAGATACTCGTTTTACATGAAACAACTAACCAGTTGTATGATATTGAGTCAAATATTTTTTCCTTGCAAAATGTTCCTCTGAAAAAACTAGACCGAGTGCTCAAGGATGTGGCCAAAAATTTTCAGATTAATATTTCCCAAGAAATTCTCAAAGAGTTTGAGATGCTCGTTAATGAATCGGTGCAAAGTGAAACATTCGTTCAACCAAACGTGAACAAAACCTATCTTAAAGCAAAGATAGTCTCCTTTTTCGAAGCAACAGACGCTAAAAATGGTACAGATTACAGCGATGACACAAATTTCGTTGATGGCCTAGTCACACACTTAGTATTTTTGTTGGAGCGAATCGATAAAAAAGTTGTTTACAAAAACCCGCTATTACTTGAACTTTGCATCCGGTATCCGCTCGTTTTTGATTTGGTCCTCAAGTTTTCTAAGTTCCTTGAAAAGGTATTAAACATCAAAGTCTCAAACGACGAATTAGGCTTTATCGCCGTACATTTCCTCAATCATGAGGCAACAGAAAAAAACAAACGCATTCGTAAGTATGAGCGCGTTGCAGTGATCTGTACAACTGGCGGAGGTGTGTCTAATTTAATTAGGACGCAAATTATCGGTATTTTCCCAGAAGCAAACGTCAGGGCATTTTCATTTTGGCAGGAAAATGATATTGAAGCATTTGGACCAGATTTGATTTTTTCAGTCATACCCCTAAAACACAGTTTGAAAGTGCCAATACTTTACATCAAGGAACTATTAACAAGGAGCGATATAGAGAATATCAAGCAAGTTTTGTTTCTCAACGAATCAAGCCAAATAGCGCCAGAAAAGATTTCGACTGATCAGAATTATCTAACACTATTTAAAGCAAACCTGTTTACGACACAGCAACCTCTTGATTATTCAACAATCATACAATCAATGTCCAAACAAATTGTCGAACAGGGTTATGGTGATTCAGATTTCGTTACGAATGTGCTCAAACGGGAAAAATACATGTCAACCGTTTATAACAATGGAATTGCGATGCCACATCCAATCGAGATGAAAGGTGTTAGTAGTGCAGTAGGTGTACGCATCGTAAAGCCAAGCATTTCCGAAAAAGGGAAAGATGTAAAACTTGTCTTCATGGTTTGTTTGGCGAGGGATGATTTCCGATATTACAGCCGAATTTCTGACTGCATATTCAATCTAATGCAAAATGAACAAAAAATTATCGAGATATACAACAATCCGACTTTTCCAAATTTAATAAGTATCTTAAAGGAAATGGGTGAATAGTAATGGATTATGGATTATTAAAAGAGCTTTCAAACGCAGATGGAGTTGCATCAAATGAACAAGCAGTTCGAACCATCATTAAGAAAGAATTGGCTTATTATAGCAATACTTTTATGTTCGACGGAATTGGAAGCCTGATGGTCACCAAAGCTGCAGCGGTGAATGATGCACCGACGATTATGTTCGCCGCTCACATGGATGAAGTAGGTTTTATGATCCGCTACATCTCTGAAATAGGTATTGGTTATCTTCAATCGCTTGGCAATGTGGAAGCACGAGCCGAACACAGTCAAATTGTTCGCGCAACCACGAACCACGGAAAGGTTGTAGAGGGGGTGCTCAACTCTACTCTTGATGCAAGCGGGAATATTGACCAAATATATGTGGATTTTGGGTTTAATTCAAGGAAAGAATTCTTAAAGTCAGGGTTGAATGTTGGGAACATGGTCGTTTTTTCATCTGAGTTTAGAGAATTATCATCCCAAAACATCGTAGCTGGTAAAGCCATGGATGACCGGACGGGTTGCTTCGCACTAATTAAGGCGATGCAATCCATCGAAGAGGACGATTTACCAGTGAACGTCGTAGCAGCCTTCACGGGAAGTGAAGAGGTAGGCACACGTGGCGGAAGGCTAACTTCAAACATTATCAGTCCAGACATATTCTTTGCTATCGACGTGGCAAAAAACCCGGAGCTCGATCGTGGCTTTATGAATACTCGCAAGGTTGGTGGTGGCCCTATGATTGAGTTTTATGACAAAACAATGATTCCAAATCCCAAGTTACTCCATTTTCTCCAAGTGACTGCCGACAATAGCAAAATTCCGTACCAGAAGGATATGTTTAAGGGCGGTGGTACGGATGCTGGTACGGCTCATTTGGAGAATGGTGGCACTGCATCAGCAGTTCTTGGTATTCCGCTAAGGTATTGTCACGATCCATACTCAATTGCGTCAGAAAAGGATTTGCAAACAATGAGTATACTAATTGAAATCTTAGCACATAAATTTAATCAGGACGTAGTGGATAAAATTTATCAATTCTAGTAAAGGGTGATTGGAATGGACGAATCAGAAAAACAAATCATGGGTTTAATTTCTGCTTCGGGAGAAAGTAGATCCAAAGCTTTTGAAGCACTTCAGAAAGTACGCAGTCACGATTACGACGCAGCAAAGCAATTATTACAGGAATCGAAAGATATGGACGTTGCCGCTCACAATATTCAGACGCAGATGATCCGTAAGGAACTCAATGAAGGAAGTGATGCAAATCCTATAACACTACTGATGGTTCATGCACAAGATCATTATATGACAGCCCAGTTATCGCGTGATTTGATTGAAGAATTGATTGAAATTTTCCAAAAGAGGGATAAAGAGGGGTAATCAAAATGAAAATTATTTTAGCCTGTGTTGCCGGTCTATCAACCACCATGATGATGGACAGTATGAAGAAAGTGATCAATGACAGTAAAAAACTAGATTTAAAAAATTTTGAGTTGGAAGCAATTCCAGCGGAGCAGTTACCTGCCGAAATTGAAGGAACGGACGTCGTTCTAATTGCACCTCAAATTTCTTACAAAAAAGACTTTGTTGAATCTGTGACTAAACCTAGAAACATTCCCTACGTTATCATTCCACAAGAGACCTATGGCTCTATGGATGGTGCGACGGTAGTTAAGGAGGCATTAATTGCTCAGCGTAAACAAGAAATAAAGAATAAAGAGCAGGACGGGGGGAGTAAGTGATGTTCGATAAATTTGAAGCATTTATGAACCGATACTTCACTCCTGTTGCAGACTGGATGGATCGAAACATTTACCTAAGCGCGGTAAAAAAGGCTATGGTTGCCATGACACCGCTCCTAATTATTGGTAGTTTTGCTCTGATTCCATCTGCAATTCCCAACATGATTGGCAAAAACAATATTATTTCTCAATGGATTATCCATTATGGTGATGTAATCACAATTCCATCCACAGTCGGAATGAGCATGATGGCGCTCTATGTGTCTGCCGTAATTGCCTATCATTTGGCTGAATCCAAACATCTTGACGTTCCCGGTTGTATTTCAATGGCCGTGATGAGTTTTCTCATTTTGGCGGTTGATTTCACTAAGGCTGGTGCCGTTGATGTTACCTATTTCGGTACCAAAGGGCTTTTTGTATCAATGTTTGGCAGCATTTTGGCGGTCGAAATATTTGGATGGTGCAAGAAACGCAATTTTACAATTAAAATGCCTGATTCGGTTCCAGATTTTGTATCTAAATCATTCGAAATGATTCCAATTTCGATTATTACCGTTGCTGCGTTCGTTATCCTACGTGTAATTTGTGTTGATTTTCTACACACACTACCACCAATGATTTTCACAAATATATTAGCACCACTTGTTGGCTCCATGGACAACCCGTTTGCGTACACTTTTGTGAAATTCTTGCAGGCACTACTATTCTTCTTTGGTATTCACCCAGCAGTACTTTCGCCAATTACTTCGCCAATTTCAACCCAGTTCCTTGCCGAGAATATCGCAAACGCAAAAGCCGGTCTGGCTTTGACCCACTTCTTTACTCCTGGTCCCGATTCCGCTTTTGGTAATTTTACTGGTACAGGGGTTACGTTTGGGTTGGTATTCTGGTTCATGTTTTCCAAAGCGGCTGCGCAAAAGAAGATTGGACGTATTGCTTTAATTCCCGCTTTATTTGGTATTAACGAGCCAATATTGTTTGGCGCACCAGTTGTATTAAATCCTCTATTTTTCATTCCATTTGTAATTTTAGGACCGATTACCTCATCGTTTGGGGCCTGGGCAATGAGCCTTGGGTGGCTGAAAATGTCAGTATTCACCCCACCTTACGTTGGTGTCTTCTTGGAAGGATATTTAGCAACGTTTGACTGGCGCAGTTTACTTGTTAACGGTGCACAGATGCTCTTCTCAATTCTGATTTGGTATCCATTCTGTAAGATGGCCGAGCGAAATGAACTGAAGAAAGAAAAGGAACGTTCCCAAAACAAGAAAGCCATTTCAGACGAAGATGAAGCCCTTATTGATGATTTGGATCTAGACTTTTAATTGCGGAGAAATCAGGCATGGGTAACCTGCCTGATTTCTTTGTTAAAGGGGATATGTTTTATGTCAAAAAGGAACTCCAAAAAATCTCATCTGACAGTCACACCAAAACGCGTAAACACCTCGGTGCAACCAAATTACGGAAATGCACGAGTGTTAGCCAGTATATTCGATTGGGTAGTTGGAGGTATTGTGAGCGGCTTACCAGGGGTGGTCGTCTACGCCATCTTCAGTGGAAGTAGTAAACCAATGACCAGTCTTTATGTATTCGAGGATGCCGGAATTGGGAGAAATATCACCCTAATGACCAGCTTATTGTGCCTAGCCTTTGGCTTTCTTTATTACGTGGTTATACCGTGGCGAGTTTACCCAGGTCAAACAATTGGTAAAAAAATTACGCATATCAAGATTGTACGCCGTGACGGTAAGCCGCTTAATTTAGGTATGTTAATCT
This sequence comes from Lacticaseibacillus thailandensis DSM 22698 = JCM 13996, assembly GCF_001436135.1. NCBI lineage: Bacteria > Bacillati > Bacillota > Bacilli > Lactobacillales > Lactobacillaceae > Lacticaseibacillus > Lacticaseibacillus thailandensis. The sequence continues at coordinate 425,247 of NZ_AYZK01000001.1, read as the reverse complement.
TGCGACAATTCGTCTTTTTAGTTTTTATTGAGGGCTTAGCAACCGCGACATCTACTTACGTTAAGGTGTTTTTAACCATAACCACTAAATTCTATGTTGATGGGTATCTGACTATAATTTGGTTTGCTTTAACCGTGATGTCTATGTTTTTGCTTTTTTGGAATCATCAGCATTTAGCTCTTCATGACCGAGTACTAGGCACTACGGTCATATTGCTAACGGGAAATAAATAAAATAGCAGGAGGGACTATACTTTGCAAAATAATAGAATAAATGTGCTTCGCAACAAGATGAAAGAGAATAACTTGGATGGCTTTCTCATCAACAGCAAGGCAAATCAGTATTATTTATCGGGTTTTACAGGATCCTATGGTCAAGTCCTAATTACTCAGACCGGGCAATACGTCATCGCTGATGGCCGTTACTTTGAGCAACTAAAAACACAATCACCGGAATTTACTGTTGTCGATAACCACATGCGCATGAATGAAACCGTGCGGGATTTAGTTTTAAAGCAAAATTGTAAAAATCTGGGTATTGAGGAGGAGGAAATGGATGTCGCCGAATACCTTACTTTAACCAACGGTAACAACTTGATACATCTTCTTCCGACGAGGGATTGGATTGAAGGTCAGCGTATGGTTAAAGATACCGAGGAGAGAGACAAAATACGTGAAGCTGGTAAAATAGCGGATGCAACTTTTCAGCATATATTGAACTATATTGAGCCCGGGATGACCGAAAAGCAGGTTGCAAATGAAATTGACCAGTGGGGTCTAGATCATGGTGCGGACGCTCGATCATTCGAAACCATAGTAGCTTCTGGGATTCGCTCTGCGCTTCCGCATGGACACGCATCAAATAAAATCATAGGAACTAATGAGATGATTATACTTGACTTTGGGTTCGAGAAAGATCGATATTTTTCTGACATTACCCGAACCATTGCGCTAGGGCATGTGGACCCTGAACTAAAGCAAATTTACGATGTTACGCAGACCGCCCAAAAGAAAGCCATTCAAGCATCCCACGAGGGTGTCCCACTTAAAGAACTTGATCGTGCAGCGAGGGATTACATTGATGATGCTGGCTATGGTGATAAATTTCTACACGGTACTGGGCACGGTTTAGGTTTAACTGTTCATGAATATCCATTATTGAATCGTGATAGTACTGAAACGCTCACCAAGCATATGACCTACACGGTTGAGCCTGGAATTTACTTGGAAGGAATTGGTGGCGTTCGTATTGAGGACGACGTTTGGATAAACGACCAGGGTGAGCCAGAACTGATGACCCAATCGCCACTAAACATGATAGAAATTTAGGAGGGCAATGAAAGTGGATAAAATTAATTTTGATGCCGTTATTAACCGCTACGGAACGTACTCAACGCAGTGGGATTATGTTAAAGATCGGTTTGGCGAAGCTAATTTACTTCCATTTACTATTTCCGATATGGATTTTAAAGCGCCCCAAGGGGTGAGCGATGTTCTGATTAAAGCAGCCGAAAGGGGAATATTTGGGTATACTCGCTGGAATAATGGAGATTTTAAGGGAGCCATAACAAATTGGTTTTCTCGGCGTTATCACTCAAATGTCAGTCAGAATATCGTAGTTTACAGTCCTAGCGTTATCTTCAGCCTTGCCAAACTAATTGAACAATTTAGTGCACCGAATAAAAAAGTCCTGACATTTAGCCCTTGCTATGATGCATTCATTAACACTGTAACGGCAAACAATCGGGTGCTTTTACAATTCAATATAGACGGCGGCGTGAACTGGTCACGTCTAGAACAATTAATAGCCGAACAACAACCCGAAATTTTCCTCCTTTGCAATCCAGAAAACCCGCTTGGAATTGCCTGGTCTGACGATGAAATGGAACGTATTGTTGGGCTTTGCAATGCTTATCATGTTGCCATCATTAGCGATGAAATTCACATGGACGTAGTTCGTGCGAAAACTAAGACCCACACTTTAGCTAATTATTTTGATGAGCTTAAAGTGTCCAGCGCTGTCATTAGCTCAGCCAGTAAAGCGTTCAATATCCCGGCCTTAGGTTGTTCGTACGCCCTCATACCAAACTCACTAGATAGAGAGCTATTCTTGCACAGTTTGAAGCAAAAAAATGCCCTTTCTTCGGTACCATACCTCGGAATGTTAGCAACCATCGAATGTTATAACCATCAAGAAGACTGGTTGCGCCAACTGAATAACTATATTGACAACAACTTTGACTTCACCAAGCGGTTTTTGAAAGAAAACCTAGATTTGAATTATCAAATACCTTCTGCCACTTATTTGGGCTGGATCAATGTTTCGCCTTTAAATATCAGCATGAAACTACTTCAACACGAATTGGTTAAAAATCAAAAAGTAGCCATCATGGACGGCAGCGTTTATGGTAACGGAGGTCACAACTATTTGCGTTTCAATTTGGGCGCCCCCAAGAGCAAAATTGAGGACGGACTAAATCGATTGGCCAAAGCTGTCCATGCGATTCAGGACACACAATAAAAAGCTAACTCCGACAGAAAAAGCCGAAAGGTTTGAAGTTTGAAGGAAGAAGGAAAAAGCCGCCATTCATCATCCAATCATCATCTAAAAAAGAATTTATACTCACAAATAAATCGGTGGTCGTCTTGTTGCATGTTATTTTGGACTCTACAACTGAATAGAATCTGTTTCTATTTATTAATAAAAAGCTATCATTAACAAAAGCTATAATAAAAGCTATCAAAAAGACTACGCTGTTCATGCTAAAAATCATCTACCAGAACAACCCACAGAAAAACCCAAAATTACCCCCGGGCCAACTAGCCGGGGGTAATTGCTGTCTAAACACCATTATTGTCCTTGTTGCACGCTACTTGCTGCAGCTCCAGCACCGTTAGATGATTGCTGAGCCGCTGGAGTTGATGCACTACTACTACTGGAGTTAGAACTTGCGCTTGACCTTGTGCTTGACGATGACGATGACGACGATTCGCTACTGCTACTGGAAGAGCTCGAACTTGAAGAACTGCTTGAGCTCGAACTGGAGCTGGATGAGCTATGCGAGCTCGAGGAAGACGACTTGCGTGAGCTAGAACTGCTAGTGTCGCTCACCTCATTGGCACCACTGGCGGCGGAACTGCCCCGCACAAACAGCTCAGAACTCTTCTTGCCCAGTACCGATACCGTCTTGCGCAGAACCGTATCTGGCTTTGTCCAGTTGGTGTTGCTTACGCCTTCGTCCTGGTATACGTAACTCATCAGGTACTTGTAAATGTATGCGGCAATGCGGTCCTGCGTGCCGGTCACTCCGTACTTAGTCGACTGGTCATAACCAGTCCAAACCGAGATGACGCGTTGCTTGGTATAGCCAGTAAACCAACTATCCTTCACGGCATCTTCAGCCTTGAGCATGGGGTTCTCTGCCAATACCGTGTCGGAATAATCCGTGGTCCCGGTCTTGGCTGCCGCGTACAGTCCCGAAATGGCGCCGGACGTCCCAGTACCTTTGGTCAGCACACCCTTGAGCATATCCGTGATCATGTAGGCGGTGTAACCAGACATGGCCCGCTTCCCCGTGGAACCATAGTGAGTGGTTAACCCGTCGGACGTGGTGATTTTCCGAATATACGTCGGTTTGTAATACGTCCCGCCATTGGCGAAGGCGCCGTAAGCACCCGCCTCGGTCAGGGTCGACATGCTGGCACCAATGGCCGCCGAGTAATACTGCTCATTCTTCGGCAGCGTTACCCCCAAGCCGGAAGCAAAGGTGAGGGCTTTACTCAGCCCAACCTTGGCCAGCGTCTTGACCGCCGGAATGTTACGGGATTGCTCCAAGGCGGTGCGCATGGTCATCCGTCCATCATAACTGTTATCCCAGTCGTTAACGGCGGTATTCGTGCCAGGATAGTCATACGCGGAGTCATCCAAAATGGTGGCGGTGGATTCTTGCAGGTACTCAATGGCGGGACCATAGTCAAGAATTGGTTTCATCGTAGAACCATTGGACCGATCGGCCGCAATGGCCCGGTTATATGCGAGACGAACGTTACCGTTCTTGCGCCCACCAATTTGGGCCAGCACCTTACCGCTGTTAGGATTAGTCATCGTGACGGCCGTCTGAAACTTGTTGTCCGGGAAGGTGATGTACTCGTCACTATTAACCAAATTGTACAACCGGGTCTGGGCCTTCATGTCGAGGTTGGTGTAAATCTTCATCCCCGACGTGTAGGGGTTCTCCCCGGTCTTCTTCTTAACTTCCTTGATTACGCCAGTCACGTAACTATCAACGATTTTGTCGGTTTTGGTAGTGTTCTTCGTCGTCTGCGATTCGGACACCAACCCGCTACTAATGCTCGTGGCCTTGGCCTTTGCAGCCTCACTGGCGGAAATTTCCTTTTCCCGCAACATGGCGTTGATCACTTCGTTGCGCCGGGTCGTAGCAGCGGCCGGGTGTGCCACCGGATCGTACGAGGCCGGTGCTTGCGCGAGCCCAGCGATGAAGGCCGTTTGGGCCAAAGTCAGTTGACTGAGCGACTTGTTGTAGTAATACTTTGCCGCCGTAGCCATCCCGTACTGACCGTGGTTCATGTACACCTTATTGATGTAAAATTCCAAAATCTGGGATTTACTGTAGTTGCGCTCCACCTTAAAGGCCAACCAAGCCTCCTGGGCTTTCCGCTTGAGGGTTTGGTCCGAAGCTTTAGTGGAAAAGTACGACAACTTCACCAACTGTTGCGTCAACGTACTAGCACCCTGGAGGTTACCAGAGTGGGTGAGGTCAGAAACCGCGGCTTGGGCGATTCGCAGCGGGTCGATCCCCAGTTTTTCGGAGTAGAAGTGCCGGTCTTCAATGGCCACCACCGCCTGTTTGAGCTGCTTAGGAATCTTATTGCTGGTAACGTAAGTCCGATTTTCTAGCCCCAGTGTCGTGATTTCTTTGCCCTGGGCATCATATAAGATGGAGCTACCATCACTCTTGAGTTTGGATTCAGAAAGGGTGGGGGCATCCTTGGCGTACCAAGCAAAAAGCCCCACACCCAGCAAGAAGAGCACGGCGACGACGCCAACTAACCACTTGATCAATCGCCGCCAAGTAAAGCCGCGCTTAGTCGGGGATTGCTTGGGTGTTGCGCGTTTTTGTGCACGTTTGCGCGCCATGCGCGATGGTTCTTGTTCGCTATGTTTAGCCACGTGGGGCACCTACTTTCTGTGATATCAACCAATCTACGCCGTCGAGATAAGGAATGCGCGGCTGGATCTTGGGCGTGAGTTCAAAACCGTCGCGTTCAATCGTCGCGAGGGTAATCGATTTACGACCACCGTGAGCTTGCGCGTCCCACGCCGCAATAAGTGGGGTAGCGGGGTACACAAAGAGCCGTTCCAACCGCACAAACCGCATCACCACAAAGCAAATACCGTCTTGCTGCAGGCACGCCCGCATGTGGTCGACCTGGTGTTGGTGGAAATTTTTGAGGGGAAAGCTGGCTTTGTTCTTGGTTTCTTTGGCTTCAAAGTCTAGGTAGTATCCGTGATAAATGCCGTTATAGTCGGTCGTGGATGGCGTCTTAAAGTAGCCTTCACGAATTACCGCCTTGCTGCGCTGCGGATAGTCAACTTTGACAATCTGAATGGGTGTGGGCTTTTTATGCACGACGGCCCGCCCAGTTTGTAGATAATAACGATTACTACCATTTAACTCGTCTTCAAGGGTCATACCCCGGCCGCCATACATGGTCGTATGCGCGTGCGGGGTCGACGCCGCGTGGTGCTGGTACGCGCCACCATTCGGATAATGTATAGTCATGTGCGTCACACTCCATAGGCTGATTATAACAAAAATTCTTCATACAAAGGGCACAAAACCGCCAGTAATAGGCCCAACCTTGAGCTATAATAAAGTTACGAGAATAGCAAAGGAGTCAGCGGAAATGCGTAAGCGCGTATGGGTCACCGGATACAGAGCCTATGAATTGTCCGTTTTTAATGACAACGACCCCAAAGTTGCTGTCATTAAATATTCGTTAAAGAGCCAGCTAAACCAATTACTGGACGAGGGTCTAGAGTGGATAATTACCGGTGGGCAGCCTGGTGTGGAGCAATGGGCTGCTGAGGTTGGTCTAGAACTCAAGCCTGATTATCCGCAGTTGCGGGTTGCTATCATGATTCCGTTCACCGACTTTGGTAACCGTTGGCAGGAAGAGCGCCAAGCCCAATTAGCTGCGCTACGTTCGCAGGTTGATTTCTCCGCGTCGGTGAGTGGCGCGCCCTACTCACAACCGCGACAACTCGTGAACTATGGTCAATTTATGAGTATGCACACGGATCTGGCCCTCATGATTTACGATCCCGAGTTTCCCGGGAAGGCGCAGTATGACTACGCCCGGGTGCAGCAACAGGCAGCAAGGCGGGATTATCCGCTAATGTTAACGACCATGGACGATTTACAGGAAGCAGCGAATGAATATGGGGAACTGCAAAATGACCGTTCCCAAAACGAATAGTTTATGATAAGGTTATTGATGGCCTGATTGATTATGAACGGGGTGGAACGATGGATTCACAAAATGACGGACAAATGAATGTCCACTATACGCCACAGGATATCTTGAACAAGCAGTTTAAGAGTAAGATGCGTGGGTACGACCAGGATGAAGTAGATTCGTTCCTCGATGACATCATCAAGGACTATGAAGCTTTTGAAAAGGAGCTCACTTCGACTAAGGAAGAAAACGCCCGGTTGATCAGTCGTGTGGACGAGTTGACTAAGCAGCTGAATGTTTCAAAGGGTGTCGCAGCGCAAACGCCACAGGCGAACGTCGCGGCAACGAACTATGATATTTTAAAGCGCTTGAGTAACTTGGAACGCCACGTATTTGGTAGCAAGTTGAGTGATGGTGGGGCACACGCCTCGACGCCCAACAACCAGCGTCCAGAGTAAATAGGTAGTTAACCAACTTACTAATGAGCTGGTACCTGTAAGTCTTGAGTAATCGCGGTCTACTTTGGTAGGCTGAGGAAAGTCCATGCCCGCACAGGCTGTGATGCCTGTAGTGTTCGTGCCAGGCCCAATAAGCCTGGGTACCGTGCAAACGGTAACGGCGGCGGAAAGTGCTAAAGCTTCGGCCATGTGCAAGTACGTTTGAAAGTGCCACAGAGACGATGCCAACGGGAAACTGTTGGATTGGAACGCGGTAAACCCCGCGAGCGAGTAACCCAAACTTTGGTAGGGGCGCTTTGCCATGGGAATTGAACCAACGGCAAAGCAGTAGAAATACTGAGATAGATGATTACTGAAGGGTGACCTGCCTGAGGCCACCTGGAACAAAACATGGCTTATAGAGACTTACAGGCAGGCGGGGACCCAGTGATGGGTCCTCTATTTTTTTTACACAGCGAGTTGGCGCTTTAGCGCCTTACTCGCTGTTACTCGGAGGCTCCGCGCAGCTGAGCCGAGAGACTGTGGCCCGATACCAGTTAGTTGCCAGAACGAGAACAGTAACAGATCATATCCGCCCGGCTTGAGCACTTACTCTCCGCCACTCGGAGGCTCCGCGCAGCTGAGCCGAGAGACTGTGGCCCAATACCAGTTAGTTGCCAAAACAAGAGTAGCAATAGCTCGGGCTAGCGCTAATCGTCACCATAATTCGCGCCCCACCCAGAACACTGTTAAAATAGTCCATAGCATTAATAACGAGGAGAAAACAACATGCAATTTAAGTTGATGGCCACCATGGCCGCGGGGCTCGAAGCAGTCACCGCAAAAGAATTACAGCGTTTGGGCTACCAGACGCGCACAGAAAATGGGCGCGTCTACTTTGAAGGCGACGAAAGTGACATTGTCCGCACCAATGTGTGGTTGCGCTCAGCCGACCGGATCAAAATTATCTTGAAGCAGTTCAAGGTGCTCACCTTTGATGAACTGTTTGAAGGGGTTAAGGCTATTCCGTGGGCTGACTACCTGCCACTTGATGCCGCCTTCCCGGTCGCTGGCCGCGCCGTCCGCAGTAAGCTACATTCCGAGCCCGACGTTCAGGCCATCACTAAAAAAGCGGTAGTGGAAAGTATGGCGACCACTTACCACCGGCACGGACGTCTACCAGAAACGGGCAACAAGTACCAGCTGGAGGTATCCATCCTGAAGGACATCGCCACCATTACAATTGACACGACGGGTAGCAGTCTATTCAAGCGGGGCTACCGGGTCGCCAAGGGCCCGGCACCACTCAAGGAAAACTTTGCTGCCGCGTTAGTCCTTCTCACTAATTGGCACAACAACATGCCATTTTATGACCCGACGACTGGTTCCGGAACCATCGCCATCGAAGCAGCGATGATTGCGCGCAACATGGCGCCCGGTCGCACCCGAGACTTTGCCTTTAGCGGCTTTAGTTTCATGGACCCCAAACTACTGGACCAGGAGCGTGAGCGGGCCGAAGCCGCCATCACTAATCCTGATTTAATAATGATCGGTGGCGATATCAACCAGGATATGATCGATATTGCACGGGTCAACGCCCAAAACGCCGGCGTACTGCATGACATTCAGTTTAAGCAGCTGGCCGTGAAGGACTTCAAAACCGATTTGGAAGATGGGGTCATCATTGCCAACCCACCATATGGTCAGCGCCTTCAAGATGCTGATGCCGCTGCGAAGATTGCCAAAGAAATGGGCGCGGTCTACGGACCACTTACCACCTGGAGTAAGTATATTCTCTCGGGCGATGCCAATTTTGAACGGTATTACGGCCACAAAGCGACAAAACGGCGCAAACTCTACAATGGGGCCATCAAGGTCGACCTGTACCAGTACTGGGGTCACCGGTCCCGTCATTAATTGAGGGTTGCGTTTATCCTCATAAATAGTAAAATTATGTTAATCGCTATCTAATTTAGTTTTAATTTATGAATGATAAGGGGGAGACAGAATGGCTGCAAAGAGCAGTTTTAAGGACGATTTGTACCTAGCAGTTAACGGTGAATGGGAGGCCACCGCCGTCATTCCTGATGACAAACCCACAACGGGTGGATTTAGCGACTTAGCCGATGGGGTTGAAAAGCACCTAATGGCTGATTTTGCCGCATTTCGCGACGGCCAGGCCACGCCGCCAAACGAATTGATTCAGCGAGCCACCGATTTGTACCGCATTGCCGGTGATTTTGGACGCCGTGACCAAGAAGGCATGGACCCCCTGACACCACGACTAGCCAAAATTGAACGGTTGGCCTCGCTCACGGCGTTGAACCAGCAGGCGGCGGATTGGGATCGTGACGGCTTGCCGCTACCGTTTAATATCGGTATTGAACCCGACATGAAGGACACCGCCAAAAACGCCGTGTACCTGTACGCATTGCCGACCATCTTGCCTGACACAACGTACTACGCTGAGGATAATCCAGCCAAGCAGCCACTATTAGCAGCTTACCGGCAGACCGCGGCAGGCCTACTCAGCCACACGAATCTAGATGACGACACCCAGTCGGCGTACATTGAAGCCACGCTCCGATTCGATGCCACCATTGCCGTGCACGTAAAGAGTAACGAGGACAAAGCCGACTACCCGTCACAGTACAACCCACAGGACCGAGCGACCGTGGCCCAAAAGATGGCCCCATTTGCCTGGGACGAGTACCTGCAGGACTTACTACCAAGTGAACCGCAACAGATTATCGTGACCGATCCAGGGTTCCTGGACGCCTTTGCCTCAATATACAATGACGACACCTTTACCGATTTTCGCGCTTGGGCCTACGTTAATGAGTTGCTCAGTGACGCCAGCTACCTTAGTGAGGAATTACGCCAGGTTGCCGGTACTTACCGCCGTGCCTTAACTGGATTATCGGCGCTGCCGAACCAGGATAAGTCTGCCTACCGCATCGCTAATCAGGTATTTAGCGAACCCATCGGTATTTACTATGGGCGCAAGTATTTTGGCGAAGCCGCGAAGGCTGACGTGACCAAGCTGGTACAGCGCATGATTGCCACCTACAAACAGCGCATCAGTGACAACGCGTGGATGTCGCAGCCAACTAAGGATAAAGCCATCGTGAAGCTCAACACCATGGTGCTGAAAATGGGATATCCGGACAAAGCTAACGAGCGTTACGACCACTTTCAGGTCGACAAGGATGCCAGCTTGTTAACCAACTTGCTGGCCATCCACCGTGCTGGTGCTGCTTACGCAGTCGCCCAGTTGGATCAGCCCGTTGATCGCGGGGAGTGGGGCATGCCTGGACAATTGGTGAACGCATGCTATGACCCGTCACGTAACGACATTACGTTCCCCGCTGCAATCTTGCAGGCACCATTCTACAGCTTGGGACAAAGTAACTCGGAGAACTTTGGGGGCATCGGCGCCGTCATCGCGCACGAAATCTCACACGGCTTTGACAATAATGGGGCCAAATTTGATGAATTTGGCAACCTGAAAAACTGGTGGCAGGAATCCGACTACAAGGAATTCAAGCGCCTGACGCAGGCCATGATTGATGAATTTGACGGGCGCGATTACGCTGGCGGTAAGGTCAACGGCAAGTTGATCGTCAGTGAGAATATCGCCGACTTAGGTGGTATGGCGGCTGCGCTGTCGACGGCTCAGCAGGACGATAACGTGGACCTGAAAGCCTTCTTTACCAACTGGGGCCGTATTTGGCGGCAGAAAGCCCGGCCTGAATACGCCCAGTTGCTCCTGAGTAGCGACGTCCACGCACCCAACCGGTTACGGGCTAACATTCAGCCGCAGAACTTTGATGAGTGGTACACGACGTTTGATGTACAACCAGGGGACGGTATGTACCTGGAACCAGAGCGACGCGTGGCAATTTGGTAACTAACAATTGATTGTGGTTATCCCAATATGGGGTAGCCACTTTTTATGTCCGATCAAATTTATGTCCGATCAAAATGGGAGTAAGGTAATGGCGGCTAGATAGAAACTAGTTACGTGGCACAGGAATAACACTGCGCATGGATGTCTTGACACAATTTAGTCAATGTAAACGATAAGTTGAAGCCGATTTTTGCAGCTTTTGCAAATAAAATAGTCAAATACTGGAATTTTGGGCACTTTTGTTTGGCCTGTAGCACTGGGCTTCGTATAATCAAAGTACAGATAGTTAACGCTAGTGGGACAACCATTCACGAGGATGAGATACATGCCTGCATACGAATTGTTTTTGAGCCAAAAAGAACTAGCCAAGCTCAATTTCTACCAAATGGTGATGGACCTGCCACCAAATGAGCGCACGTGCGCGCGGTTTGCCGACCAGCTGCGCGTCAGTACCACCACAATTTACCGGAACTGGCAAACCATCACGAACGACCTACACCAGTTTATCCGGCCCAATGAACAGCCACCCAAATTATTGGAGGCGAGTAGTGCACCACCGGAACACGACATTCCCGCCGCGCGCTATGCGGTGTATTTGATGCGCCATTCACTTGTGGGGGACTTTCTGCGGTCAGTCCTCACGCACCCAGAACGCACCCTCGACGATATCGCCAAGGCGCACGAACTGAGCACCAGCACGGCTACCCGCCGATTGCGGCCATTACGCAATTTCTTAGCTAAGTTTGACGTTAACCTGACGTACTCGCCCATTGGCATTGAAGGTTACGAACCAGTCGTACGGTTGACCCTCAGTCAGTTGATCTGGCAAATTGACCAAGACGGGGTGACCTTGTTCCCGTACGTGGAAGCACAGGCCCAGAAGGTTACGCGGCAATTACGGACAGCGCACCTAGTGGTCAACAATTGCCCGTTCCTGCGCGTCCAAAACATGGTCACGATTGCCATCCTCCGCAACCAGCAGGGCCACGCCATGCCCGCGTTGCCACCACTACACAAGATCCTACAGGTGACGGGGTACAACGGTATCGTTGGGACCCGTACTGAATTTGTAGCCAAGCATCCGGCTGATACCGCACTAATTCACCTCGAAAGTCTGCTCATTGGTAACTTTCACAGCGAAGCCGATCCCGACCTGCAACGCTTGCTGCAGTACCATAACAAATCCAACTCGGCCAGTTGGCGCCTGGTATCGGGAATCACCCAGCGGGCACGTACCCTAGTCGGTTTTAGTGGCTCCCACCGAAATAAAGTGCTCCTGGCCAACATGCTGGCGGTTACTGTTGTCCTGGAAATAATTGACCACAAGGTCCCGACATTTGACCCATTAGCCCTCGGCGGTCAGCGGCCAACATCACCAGCCCTCGAGCGAATGCTCAGACAATACTTTGCAACCTTACCACCGTCAATGGCTCGCTTTCAGCATATTGCGAGCAGCCTAATTGTCCGCTACATTCCGCTCATGACTAGTGTCGTCAATCTCGGTGTACCTACGATTGGCATTGCCCTGGACCCCGAACAAGAGCAACAAGTTTATTCCGCGCTGATTGAAATTGCGCGCAGCGTGCCCAGCGTCCAGATCGTGGCCAACCCCCGGGATGCTGACATCGTAGTGACCACGCGTCTCAACGCCGATCCCCGCTACTTTACGTTGGCACCTCATAGCCGTTCGTCATGGCTAGCCCTCGAAAAACGGGTCCATGATTGCGTAGGTCACAAAAGTGGGCTAGCCAAGCGCCCCGAGATTGCCTATACTGTTATCGAACGGGGTGAGTATAGTAATGAGCAAAAAGACGAAAAAAATGGAGCAAGCAGTCCTAATTGATATGGACATCACGCTGATTGCGTCCGCTGAACGGCACGTTCAGGGGTTGGAAGGCCATAACGCCGTGTTGAACGCTGTCTTGGACGCTACTAAGAACGGGCTCGACGGGGTGGACGATTTGTTCCACGACGGTGGGATGGTTCGCGAAGATATTCGGGCCATCGCCACGGGCTTCTTGCGCGATGCCACTGACCTAGAGGGAACCGCCCTTGAAGACCGGGTGGACGAAATGGTGAGTGGGGCCGTCAAGTACCTGCACAGCCATCAAGGTGACTTTAAGAACATTTAATTACCACTGGCATAAAGGCCGGGCCCAACGGCCCGGCCTTTATTAGCTAAGATGCTGCTTCTGCCCGGTGCAACGCTGTTTGTGCGAGCTCATGAGCACGACGATTGACGTGATCATTTTGCCAGGTGGGAATCACCAGGGTGATCTGATCAGCCAGCGCCATAATCCGCGCCACTTCGGCGGCAAAGTGCTTGGCATAGCGTTTGTCCAGGGCGTCCACGACAATCTGGCTATCGGTAATCAGCGCCACTTGTTCGTGCTGCCAACCGCGATCAATCACGGCTTGCAGACCCAAGGCAGCAGCCTGAAACTCAGCTTGATGATTCGTCATGACGGCCAGGGGCGTACTCAGTTCAACAGTATCACCATGACCAACAATCAGGATACCAGCACCACTAGGCCCCGGGTTGCCTTTTGTAGCTGCATCTGTGTACAATTTAAGCATTGAAATCTCCTTGAGAATGGAAAGTGATTATTTGAAACACCAACTAGCATACCAACCAGCGCCGGTCGATTGCGTGATTTTTTGGGGACTCATCGTGGCGGGACTAGGTTTGACGGCCGTCGTCCAGTTGGAGCTCCTCGGTTTGTCACCCATCACGTTAGCCATTGGTGCCGTGACCGTCATTTGTGCTTTAGCCCAACTGTGGCGTTACCGTATCAGCGTTACCGCGCACACCATCAGGTTAGGCCGGGTCCTACCCGGCAATTCCATTATTTTGGATACAAACCAGGTGACTATTCAGGTCCAGGGGCCGCACACACTGATTTTTAACACTCAGCGTTATGGGGTGCTCACCATTTCTACGTGGCGGCGCTCCAGCGTGGTCGCCAGCCAACTACAGGCGTGGTTAACCACCACTAAATAAACCATCAAGTCGCAACGCAGTCAACTCACAGAGTGGAGGTATTTTCCGTGGAAGATATTGAAATTGCCCAGCGTAATGAAGCCAACGAAATTCAACCCATCACCAAAATTGCGGCCGACCTCGGCTTAACTGCCGACGAGGTTGAGCAGTACGGACCGTACAAAGCCAAAATCAGCACCGCGGCTTTGCAACGAATGCGGAAGCGCCCCAACGGCAAGTTGGTGTTAGTCACGGCCATTAACCCTACACCTGCGGGGGAGGGCAAATCAACCGTGGCTGTGGGCCTAGCCGACGCGATGCACCGTATGGGTCAAAAAGCTGTCCTCGCGTTGCGTGAACCATCCCTCGGCCCCGTTATGGGCATGAAGGGGGGCGCTACCGGTGGCGGCTACGCCCAGGTGGTGCCAATGGCTGACATTAACCTCCACTTTACCGGCGATATGCATGCCCTGACGAGTGCGGTCAACACGCTGGCAGCATTGATCGATAACCACTTGCAGCAGGGCAACGCGCTACACATTGACCCGCGACGTATCCAGTGGAAACGGGTGCTCGACATTAATGACCGTGCGTTGCGCCACGTGAACATTGGTCTGGGTGGCCCCACGTCGGGCGTGCCCCGTGAAGACGGCTTTGACATTACCGTCGCTAGTGAACTGATGGCCGTGTTGTGCCTAGCTGAAGACCTCGCCGACCTCAAACAACGCATTGCGCGTATCGTGGTGGCCTACACCTACGACCGCACGCCCGTGACCGTGGACATGCTGGGGGTAACCGGGGCAATCACGATGTTGCTCAAGGACGCCATCAAACCCAACCTGGTACAGACGCTGGAGCACACCCCGGTCCTGATTCACGGCGGCCCCTTTGCCAACATTGCGCACGGCTGCAACTCCGTCGTAGCCACGCGCACCGCGCTCGAATTAGGCGACGTGGCCATTACCGAAGCCGGCTTTGGGGCCGACCTCGGTGCGGAAAAATTCCTCGACATCAAAGCTCCGGTGCTCGGCAAGACGCCAGACGCCGTAGTCCTGGTCGCCACGTTACGTGCCCTTAAGTATAACGGTGGCGTCGCTCGGCGGGACCTACAAGCTACTGATCCCGCGGCGGTGCGGGCCGGCTTTGCCAACCTACAGCGGCACATCCACAACCTCCAGCAATACGGCTTGCCCGTGGTGGTGGCCATCAACGCCTTTGCCAATGACGACCCCGCAGAAATGCAACTGGTCCAAGACCTCTGTGCGGATCAGGGGGTCAAAGCCGTGCCGGTCACCGTCTGGGCGGATGGGGGCGCCGGTGGGGCCGCTTTGGCAACGGCCGTCAATGACGCCCTCAGTACCCAGCACCAATTCCAGCCACTGTACACCGACACCATGCCGGTGGAGGATAAAATCCAGACGGTGGTGCAGAAAATTTATGGTGGCCGCGACGTCGCGTACGCCCGCAAAGCGCAGCGCGCCCTCAAAACCATTAAGGCCAACGGGTGGGACCATCTTCCGATTTGCGTAGCCAAAACCCAGTACTCCTTCTCTGACGACCCCAAGCTACTGGGCGCCCCAACTAACTTCACCATCCACGTGAGTGATATCATCCCCAAAGTGGGGGCCGGCTTCCTGGTCGTCATGACCGGAACCGTGCTAACGATGCCCGGGCTGCCCAAGCACCCGGCGGCCAATGATATCGATATCGACGCTAACGGCCACATTACCGGTTTGTTCTAAACCAGGCCGTTAATAGGCTCGCAGCAACCCGCACGTACGGGGAAGTATGCTACAATCAATTCAAGCCGAAACGTCCCGGTCCGACTGACCCAGTGATGGTTGGACGGCCGGGACTTTTCTTTGCACTGTAGGAGGATTACCAGTTTGATTATCTACGTTTTGATTGCCATCGCGCTGATTGTTATCGACCAGTTAGTGAAGGCTTGGGTGGTCGCCCATGTCGCTTTAGGGGGCTACGCAACCTTCATTCCTGGCATTGTGAGCATCACGCACATCAAAAATACGGGCGCCGCATGGAGCATGTTCCAGGGCCAACAATGGTTCTTTTACATTGTGACCCTGATTGCACTCGCCGTCGTGGTATGGCTGTGGCGTGATAGCGCCCACAAGCCGTTTTACCGGCTTGGTCTGACCCTGATTACGGCGGGGGCGTTGGGTAACTTTATCGACCGGGTGCACCAACACTTTGTCACCGATATGTTCCAACTCGACTTTGTGAATTTCCCGATTTTTAACGTGGCGGACATGTGTCTCACGGTCGGGGTCGTGCTAGTCATCATCTACGTACTCCTGCTGGATGGCCGGGAACGGCGGGGGAGGTAAGCGCATGAAACTCACGATGATGGTTACCACCGAACATGGTCGCCTGGATCGCGTGATTACGGATTACTTCGACGACGTCACGCGGTCACAGGCGGACAAATGGCTTCACGCCGGGTTGGTCACGGTTAACGGCCGTCCCGCCAAGGCTAGTTACAAAGTGGCGGCAGATGACCAAATCGTCATTGCGGCGCCAGAGCCGACCGTACTCAGTGCCAAGCCACAAAATATCCCCCTCGACATCGTCTATGAAGATGACGACGTGCTGGTAGTCAACAAACCGCAGGGCATGGTCGTACACCCAGCTCCGGGGCATCCCGATGGCACCTTGGTTAACGGCTTGATGTACCACACCACGCTGTCACCCATTAACGGGGTATTGCGTCCCGGCATCGTACACCGCATCGATAAGGACACGTCTGGACTGCTGATGGTGGCAAAGACGGCGACGGCCCACCAAAGCTTAGCCGCACAGCTGAAGGCGAAGACCACGGACCGCGAATACCTTGCCATTGTCCACGGCAATATCAAGGAGGCCACGGGGACGATTGACGCACCACTGGGTCGGGACCCGAAGAACCGTAAAAAGCACGCGGTGGTGCCGAACGGTCGCCACGCGGTCACGCATTTCGAGGTCGTGGAACGTTTTGGTAGCTACACGCTGGTCAAGTGCCGACTGGAAACGGGGCGGACCCACCAGATTCGGGTGCATATGGCGTACATTAAGCATCCGGTAGCAGGGGACCCGTTGTACGGCCCCAAGCACACGCTACCAGGAAATGGTCAGTACCTGCACGCCGCGACGCTCGGGTTTACGCACCCCGTAACGGGTCAACACCTCGAGTTTAGCGCCCCGTTACCGGACTACTTTGAAGCGATGCTGACGCGGTTGCGGTATGGCGCCTTCAATTAGGCCTACCGCATAAACGTCCGGGAAACCGTTGACAAGGTGCCTTCACTCAACTAGACTTAAACCAATTAAATATTTGCCTTTAACTAAGTCCAGAGAGGCTTGGAAGGAATCGTGCCTCCGCGGGGGCAACTAGGTCGCAGAGCGCCTTCCATCCAGAATCGGGACGGGGGCGTTTTTTTATCGCGCGTTATCGCGCGGAGCCCCCAGGTTAAAGACCATACCATCAACTAGAGCAAGCACTTGTTCCAGGTTGGTCAAAGGAGGAACTATTTTATGTCCAAAGAAGTTGTCGACGCTGTCACCATGCAGCGCGCACTGACACGCATTACATACGAAATTATCGAACGCAACAAGGGTTTGCGGGACCTCGTCTTTGTAGGAATCAAAACTCGCGGGGTGTACTTAGCTCAGCGCCTGGCGACGCGCATGGCCCAACTAGAAAACGTGACCGTGCCCGTGGGCTCCCTCGATATCAGCAACTACCGGGATGACCGGGAACCAGCCGATGGCAACGCCGCCGTCGATACCAGCGAGCTACCCGCCAAAATTAACGGGCAACACGTCATTTTGGTGGACGACGTGCTCTACACCGGCCGCACCATTCGCGCAGCGCTCGACGCCTTGATGGCATACGGGCGGCCGCGCATGATCTCCCTGGCAGTACTGGTCGACCGCGGTCACCGCGAATTACCGATCCGTCCTGACTTTGTGGGCAAAAATATTCCGACGGCCCTCGATGAACAAATCAAAGTCAACGTCAGCGAAATCGACGGTCATGACGGCATCACCATTAGCAACGGCAAGGAGGCCCACCATGAGTAAAACTAACCCTAATGACGGCATCGTCCTAGGTATTCACGACCGACCGACTTTCGGCCAGTGGGTCGGGCTGTCCATTCAGCACCTCTTTGCCATGTTCGGTTCCACCGTATTGGTGCCGCTGATGGTCGGTATGGATCCGTCCATCGCGCTGTTTAGCAGTGGCGTCGGGACGCTCATGTACATCCTCATTACCCGTGGCAAGATTCCTGCCTACATGGGTAGTTCGTTCAGCTTCATCACGGTCATGGCTGCACTCATGAAGGGGGCCGGCTATCCGGCAATTGCCCAGGGTGTTGTGGCAGTCGGCGTAGTATACTTAATAGTGGCCTTGATTGTGAACGCCGTCGGCAGCAA
This sequence comes from Lacticaseibacillus thailandensis DSM 22698 = JCM 13996, assembly GCF_001436135.1. Classification (NCBI taxonomy): domain Bacteria; kingdom Bacillati; phylum Bacillota; class Bacilli; order Lactobacillales; family Lactobacillaceae; genus Lacticaseibacillus; species Lacticaseibacillus thailandensis. Next base: position 407,010 of record NZ_AYZK01000001.1, on the reverse strand, counting down.
GTGGATCGACCGGGCCTTACCACCAGTCGTGGTGGGTCCCATCGTGATGGTTATCGGGCTGTCGCTAGCATCCACGGCCGCAACCGACGCAACTATGCGGACCACGGCCAGTGGCGGCAGCGTGTACGACCTGCGCTACTTTGCCGTAGCTATGATCACTTTGGCACTGACGATTATTTACAACATGTTCCTCAAGCGTTTCATTAGCCTGCTACCGATCCTGTTGGGCATCATCAGTGGCTACATTGTGGCCATTTGTTTCGGTTTGGTCAATTTTAGCACGGTCGCCCAGGCACACTGGTTCAGCTTGCCACACTTTCAGATCCCCTTTGTGACGTACCACCCGCAATTTTATTGGGGAGCAATTCTGTCCATGGCACCAATTGCGTTCGTCACGATGACCGAGCACATGGGCCACATCATGGTACTGAATAAGTTGACCAACCAAAACTTCTTTAAGGACCCCGGCCTCAACCACACACTCGCTGGTGACGGGACCGCGTCCATCATTGCGGGCCTTGTTGGCGGTCCGGCCGTCACGTCTTATGGTGAAAACATTGGCGTTATTGCCATGACCAAGGTCCAAAGTGTCTGGGTCCTCGGCGGGGCGGGGTTCTTCGCCATCGTCTTTGCCTTTATTGGCAAGCTATCCGCCTTGATCGAATCTATTCCCGGACCCGTTATTGGGGGCATTAGTTTCCTGCTCTTTGGGGTGATTGCTAGTAACGGGCTGCGGGTGTTGATCGACAATCACGTCGATTTCAACCGTAAACGTAACCTGATGATTGCCTCGACCATCCTGGTTATCGGCATTGGTGGCGCTAGCCTGCAATTTGCTGGCTACACGTTCTCCGGTTTGGCCGTAGCGACGGTGCTAGGAATCGTGCTCAACTTTGTTTTGCCCGCCAAGGCCGCTAATGAACAATAAATTTTCCATCCAAAAGGGGTGAACCCCATGCAACGCTATCTTATTCTCGAAGACGGTACCGCGTTTGTCGGCACCGGCTTTGGTGCGTCCATCGTTTCGTCCGGTGAACTGGTGATTCAAACCGGTATGACTGGCTACCAGGAAACCATCACCGACAAAGTAAACACCGGCTGCATCATTGCCTTCACGGCACCGACCATCGGCATGGTCGGCATTAACCGTGATGATTACGAAAGCATTGACCCATCCGTGCGTGGTGTCGTCGTGAACGAACTTGCCCAGGTGACCGCCCACCAGGGAGGTAAAATGTCCCTGGCGGAGTTTCTCAGCCAACTGGGCATCCCTGGCATTACACATATTGACGTCCGGGCACTGCGTCGGCATATCGACGCGACCGGTCCACAAAAAGCCAGCATTGTGGACGCAGCTGACGAGCACGCCTTTGACCAGTTACGGGCGCTCGTGCTGCCCCACAACCAGGTGCAGCAAGTTTCCACCGAGCGGCCATACCCGTCACCGGGTACCGGCCGCAACATCGTGGTCGTCGACTTTGGCCTCAAACACAGCTTATTGCGCGAGTTCGCCGTTCGTGACTGCAACCTGACCATTGTACCGGCTACGACTTCCGCCGATCGCATTCTCACCCTGGATCCGGACGGGGTCGTGCTCAGTGACGGGCCCGGCGATCCGGAGGACACCCAAAACGCGTTGCCGATGATCCATGGCATTCAAGGACACTTACCGCTCCTCGCAATTGGTCTTGGCTACGAACTGTTCGCCATGGCCAATGGTGCCACCACAAAGCGGCTCGCACATGAACACCACGGCCTCAACTTTGCCGTGCGCGAAGTGGCCACCGGCCGTATCGACATCACGTCGCATGATCACAGCTTCACCGTGGACCCGGCTAGCCTAGAACACAACGACCAACTGCTGATTACGCACCTGAACATCCTCGACAAAACGGTGGAGGGGTTACGGCACCGCCAGTACCCTGCATTTGGTGTGCAATTTCAGCCAGAAGGTGCGCCGGGTAGCAAGGATGCCGATCACGTGCTGACCGAATTTATGGAATTAATTGACGCTGAGCAATCCAAAGCTGAGAAGGGGGCCAACCAGCATGAGTAATACCGTACAAAACATTCTGGTCATTGGGACTGGCCCCGTGGGTTCGGCCCAACCGACCTCCTTTCCAGCCGCCGTCGCGACCGCTTGTCAGGTTCTGACCGCCGCTGGGAAGGACGTAACGCTGGTGACCAGCGACCCCAACGCGCCACGGGACAACCACATCGCTAGTCGTATCTTTGTGGCGCCCTTAACGGTGGAATTCATCAGTCAGGTGATTCGACGTGAACGGCCTGACGCCATTTTGGGTACCATTGGGGGACAAAGTGCCGTGCACATCCTCCGGCAAGTGCAGCAAAGTGGCCTCCTGCGTCAGCTACACATTCCGGTGCTTGATACCACCGATACCATTCTTAATACACTGGAGGACGGCGAAGCCTTTCGGCACTTCCTGGGTGAACAACACCTACCCAACCCCGAATCGACATACATCAAGGTTGATAGCCAAGCCACTGAAGTTGCCGACAAGATCGGTTACCCCGTGCTGATGCGGCGGGGCGCCAACCGGGGCATTGCCAACAACGCCGACGAACTACGGCAGTTGATCAGCACGACCGACCACTGGGGCAGACTCCGTATTGAACGGGCCATCAATGGTTTGAAGGCCGTGGAGTGCGTCCTGGTGCGTGATAATAACAACACCAAGTTGCTGATTGGAACGAGTGAAAACTTTGACCCGGTGGGGGTAAACCCCGCCAACACGATCGTCTTGTCACCGGCACAAACCATTACCGACCGTGAACGCAACGTGCTACGAGCCGCCGCTTTCCGGGTACTAGACGCCCTGGATATCCGGGGGACGGCCACGTTTTCCTTTGCCCTGGATGAGACTAGCAACGACTGGTACCTACTCAAAGTGCGGGTGGGGACCACCTGGGCTACCGAACTTTCCCAGGCGGCGACGGCCTACCCCGTCACGGAGGTGTCCACCCAGATTGCGCTGGGTTTGAACCTGGACGATATCCGCATTGGGGCAGGAATTCCCGCTGTGATTGAGCCCACCCAGGACGCCATTATGGCGCGCTTCCCACAGTTTGGTGAAGACCACCTCAACGGAGCTACCCTCGGTCCCCAGTTGGTCGCCAGTGGCGCCATCTTGGGAGCAGGGGCCAACGCCGAGAGTGCCATTATGGAAGGACTACGTATCCAGTTGGGGCCTAAACTGACAGCGGACGTATTGCCCGCTACCATCACCAACTGGACGGATGACGAATTGACCCAGCACATTATTCGGCCTAATGGTCTCCGGTTAGCGACCATCTGGTCTGCTTTTGCTCGCGGTTATTCGCTCAGTGAACTGGTTGAATTGTCCCATATCAACATTGGGTTGCTAGCCATCGTGCAACACTTGGCCCAACTCCACCAGGCACTCAGTCAACACCCCGGGGACATGGACTTGCTTAAAGAAGCCAAACGCTACGGTATCACCGATGCCAGCATCGCGCAGCGTTGGGACATGACGGCCGATCAAGTGGCCGCTTTGCGTGATGAGTTGGCCGTTCAGCCGACATTTAAGGCCATCGACGGGGGCGGGCAGATCATCAACGCCTCGCGGTCGTACTACGCTAGTTTTGGTGCCGAAAACGAACCACGAGTGGGCACTAAACCCCGCGTCGTTATCGTTACCCCCACGAGTACGCACCTGTGGCTGAATGAAGCGCAGGGGGCCGTCACGGCCGCATTGGCCGACGCCATCGCCCATGCTGGTTACGCACCGGTCATCATTACCAACAGCACGGTCAAACAAAACGTTGCTGGTGTACGCCGCTACCTGGCAACAAGTAGCACGGAGGAAATTCTCAGCATTATCCATCATGAAGACCCCATCGGCGTAATCTGTCAGGCTAGCGGTAACGATGGCGCGGCCTTGGCGGGCCGGCTTCGGGCCGCTGGAGTTAACGTCTTGGGAAGTAACGCTGATTGCGTCACCACCTTTGACCAATCCCAAGCCGGCGCGGCCGTCGCTAATGAATCTGACAGCGACTGGCAGGTCAGCTTGGACTTTACTGCCGCGATCAAGCCCGACAGTACGCACCTGGCCGTGGATGCCATCAGTGACGGCGACACCGTGGCGGTGCTCGGTGTCATCAATAGTTTGGAGCGTAACGCTGACGTTGCTGGCACCGTGCTCGCCGTTACGCCACCACGTCGCGGGGTAGCCGCACTGACGCGTCGAGTCACCGCCATCACCGTCAACCTGGCCAAAATGTACGGACTGATCGGCTTTGTGCACACCGAGTTTGTCGTCAACGACCACCAGATCACCGTCCGCCGCGTCGCACCCACCGTTAACGCCACCGTGCCGTTCCTCGCCAAGACGACGACCGTGGACTATGGCTACCTGGCTGCCCACGTTTACTTAGGCAACAAGCTAGCGGACCTTGGCATCAGCTCAGGGCAGTTAGCCCAAGCAGACGGGGTGCACGTCCTCTTGCCGGTCGTACGGCAAGGACTGCCCACGCCGGGTACCGACCGCCCCGAAATGGTGCAGACTGGCGTGGTCATGGGCAGTGACAATTCACTGGGTAAAGCGTTGATCAAAGCCTTTGCGGCCGCCCACCAACCGTTACCTGATCACGGTCCAGTACTACTCGACCTGGGCACCGATAAGTCCCAAGCTTTAGCGGGCCGACTACGAGCGCAGGGCTTCCAGGTTCAGCCGGCGGGCACACGCATCACGCGTGCCAACGTGCGGTTGGTCATTACTGATAACCCATCGACGGACACCCGAGCGCAGGCCACGGCGCGGACAATTCCCATCATTAACAGTGTCTGTGCGGACGCGATGTTACGGGTGTACGAAGCTCGGGCCTTTTCGCTCGAACCACTTGCACCAATTTCGTAGTAAGCCAAAAAGGAGACGGTCAGTACGTTGCGTGTTGTCTACGCAGTAATGACCGTCTCCTTATTGTTATTTAGTTTGTTATCAGTGCATTTACTTTACATGGTTGGTTGGTGCCGTAACTTATCTACAAGCTCGACGGTCGGGGTGACCGCCAGGGTCCGCTGCCCCGTATACACGACAAAGCCGGGCTTGCTGCCGTTGGGTTTGCGAATTCGCTTAACGGGAATATAGTCCACCGGAACGTTGGCGGATTGCCGGGCTTTAGAGAAGTAGGCAGCCAGAGAGGCAGCCTCTTGCAGGGTCCGGTCGCTGGGATCTGCGTCCTTGATGATGACGTGGGAACCCGGAATATCCTTAGCGTGTAGCCAAATATCGTTCTTTGCGGCGGTGTGCAACGTCAGTTGTTCGTTTTGCAGGTTGTTCTTGCCGACCAGAATGACGGTGCCATCGCTAGCCCAGAAGCGTTCCGGTTGTGCCACTTTGGGCTGCCGTTGCTTCTTGGCTTTGCGTTGCTGGCGAATGTAACCTGCATTGGTAAGCTCCGTCTGGATGTCCACCAAGTCCTGCGGGGCGGCAATTTCCACCATAGCCTGCACGCCCTGCAGGTAGTGGAGTTCAGACTCGGCCTCCGCCATCTGCTCGTGCACGTGGCTGACGGCTTTACGCAGTTTTTGGTAACGGGTGAAGTACTTCTGCGCGTTCTGGTTTGGTCCCAGTTCCGGAGCAAGTTTGATCTTGATGGGTCGCATGTCGTCGTAAAAATTCGGTAGCTCCACCGACTTGGCGCCGCGCGGCACATCACGTAGGTAGGTCGTCAAAATTTCACCCCGGATGCGTAACTCGTCCGCCCGGTCACTCTCATCGAGGGTGTGCTGCAATTTCTTGAGCTTTTTGGACAACCGTTCCGTATTCGTCCGCAGCACCCGAATTAACTTGCTACCCACTTCTTGAACGCGGGCGCGCTCAGCCCGTTGCGCGTAGAACGCGTCGAGCAGGGCGGATAGCGTCGGGTAACTGTGCTGTTCGCCACTGATGGTGCGCAAGGGGGTAGCGGCAAACTGCGGTTTGGCCGCATCGATTAGCACCGGCTCAGGGTGATCAAACGCATCCATGAAGCCCGTCCACGCCGCTTGCGGCAAACCGTGTTGCAAGCGGGTTGCCATCTCGAGGGCAGCATCGCGGCCAAAACCCTGGTAACGGGTCTGAATGGCCTTGGCTAAACCAGCAGTGTCGGTGCCAAACTGCTCGACTAGGCTGGTATAGTCAGTTGCTTGCGCCATGAATGGGTCCAGTTTATCCTGGTAGGGTGGATCGACATATTCGGCTCCCGGAAGTAAGATGCGGAAGCGGTTCTCATCGGGGTGCACGTGGCGAATCAGTTCGAGAATTTTGTGTGTGCGCTGATCCACCAGAATGACGTTGCTGTGACGGCCCATGAGCTCGACCACGAGGCGCAAGGACACGGAATCACCAAGCTCATCCCGCGTGGCAAAGTCAAAGTAAATAATACGGTCAGCACCAACCTGTGTAATGGCCGTCAGGGTAGCCGCGGCCAGGTATTTACGCATGGCCATAGTAAATGGCGTCGGTACTTTAGGGTTCGCAAACGGAATCGTCGTGATCTGAACGCGTGCAAGTTCTGGGTTAGCCGACAGGAGCAGCGTCTGGTTATGACGATTAGCACGAATGCTCAGCATTAGTTCGTAAGGGTAGGGCTGTGAAACTTTCATCACCCGCCCAGATTGTAATGCGGCTTGCAATTCGCGCACCATTGCGTGGGTAAATAATCCGTCAAAGGACATAATATACCTCCTTAATTAGCTCATTCCATTGTACTAGTAGTTGCGCCCACGTGCAAAAGTATGTTTGGTCCGGCACACAGGCCTACCGAACGGAGTGAGCGGGGGCGTCATGGCCTTCACTCAGGTTATGTGTTATAGTATTTTGGTATAATTTTGAAGGAGCTGGTTCAACTTATGAAAATTGCCATTGTGACCGACAGTACTGCTTATCTTTCTGATGAAGAAGTACAGGCCAACAATATTACTGTCGTACCCATTCCCGTGATTCTTGACGGGCAAGTGTACGACGAAGGAAAGGACATTACGCCAACTGAATATTACGCGAAACTGCGGTCGGCCAAGACTTTTCCGAGCACGAGCCAGCCACCCGTTGGTGAAATGATTCATCTTTACGAAAATCTCCGCAATGAAGGTTACGACAAAGTCATTAGCATTCACTTAGCAAATACCATTTCTGGTTTTCAGCAAACCCTCCGGACCATCGCCACCGAAATTGATGGACTTGAGGTCACCGTGTACGATTCACAAATTACGGTCAAGCTGATGGGGTGGCTCGTACTGGAAGCCGCACGCATGGTGAAACAAGGCGCGGACGTGCCCACCATTGTCGCCCGTCTTGACGATCTGCGTGCCTCCATGGGTGAATACTTTATCGTCAACGACCTCCAAAATCTGGTTCGTGGGGGCCGTTTATCCAACGCTGCCGGCTTCATTGGTGGCATGCTCAAGATCAAACCGTTATTAACGTTCGACGATGAATCCCATAAAATCGTGGCCATCGAAAAGATTCGCTCCATCAAAAAGGCTTACGCGCGGGCAGAGACTTTGTTCCAAGCCGCCTTGGATAAAGTTGATTATCCAGTACGGGGATTGGTTATTCACGCGAACGATCCGGATGCAGCAGCTAAATGGCAGGCTGAACTGGAAGCCAAGTTTCCGGATGTTCCGTTTGAAACTTCCTATTTTGGCCCGGTCATTGGGACCCATCTAGGTGAAAAGGCCATCGCCATTGCTTGGATGAAGGACTTCACACGCGTATAATTGACGTCGGCAAAATTGACGTCGGCAAATGCAAATGGATGTAATTACAATTAACAATTACAACAATTACAATTAGTAGAACACTTAGTTGAACACTGGTTGGTAGGACACTGTTAAATCGCAATTATAATATTGTATAATGTAGGCGCAATTGTAGCGCCTATTTTTGTGCTCATAAAATTATCGAACTAAGGGGTAACCATCATCATGCTTAAGCGACCACAAACGACTGGCAACATTCTCAGCAGCAAAGAAGTCTACCGGGGGCCTATTTTCAAAGTTTTACAACAAACAATTCAAACACCAGACGGGCTGACGGTCAAGCGCGACTTCGTGGAACATGGTGCAGCCGTGGTCATGTTAGCCATGACGGCAGACCGACAGCAGGTCTTGGTCAACCAGGAATACCGTGTCGGCATCAACGGTGAGGCCATCGCGTTGCCCGCTGGATTGATCAATGATGGCGAAACGCCACTCGTGGCCGCCAAGCGTGAGTTGGCCGAAGAAACGGGGTACGTTGCCACCGAACTGCGGCCGTTTACCGTCATGATGGCTTCCGAGGGTTTTACCAACGAGCGGATCACCGCCGTCCTAGCGACCATCGATCCCCAACAGCGAACCGATCGCCACTTTGACCACGATGAGTTCGTCGCAACGAGTTTGGTACCGATGGACGACCTGATTGAGGCCGTACGTGACGGCGAAGTCACATCATCACAGACCATTGCAGCAGTGAGCTACTACTTGGCGTTTATAGCACATCGCGACACAAATTGATTGAACAGCAGCGTTAAACGAGGAGATTAGCCATGAACATTAAGCAGACCATCAGTAACGATGAACTACGCGTCAAAATCTTCAAGGCGTTGGCGGATGAAAGTCGGTTAGCCATTGTTCGGTTACTACACAGTGAAGGTCACGAATTAGACTCCACATCAATTGGCCAGCAATTGGGTATCAGCAAGTCAACTTTGTCATACCATTTGAAGCTCCTCCGCGAAGCTGGACTAACGAATACACGGCGTGCTGCGCAAACCCGGTACGTCAGTGTGAACAACCAAGTCTTTGCTGCGGTGCTACCAGGATTTCTGAACACATTGTGATGAGTATGCCATCAACAGAGTCGCAACACTTGCCGTACGTTATTAATGCACGAGTGATTAATGCACGAGTGGGGGGCTCGGCTGATGGCATGACTAATCGTTTAATTCTAGTTTACATAATATATATTATACGAAGAAAACACTGCGGAAGATTATTAAGTTAAATGCGATCAATCGCCGCGTTAACCTCCCGCCTACACGTGCACCAACATCTGGCGTCTAAGTTGCAATGCATGCATGAACTCTGTCGCTCATTGACTATTGCCAAACCGAGGAATTCCAACTACTCAATTAGGTTCTTGACGTTTACGTTGACTAGACTCTAAAACTCAGCACCAACAAACGCATGTCCTAACGATTAAAATCCCGACCAAACCAGTGCTTATTCTTCACGCCAGCAAGACTATATTTAGTTCAGGCATTGCACTTGATTTCATCATCATCATAATGATAATGCGCTTATGTCCAGCGACGATCAGCCGCGCACTGACGGTCAACTGACCGTCTATCAGTTTGAAATTGCACCAGAATCGTCCTCTGGGCACACCAAAATCCAACAATGTCTATTACCGGCAATTATCAGCCCCACGAATGACCTGAACTACGATTTGCGCGATCAATTATTTCAAACATCATGCAGCTATCGCGTAGCGCGCATCTTGTGTTCAGAACAATCCCAGCCCACGCCTTCATCCATTAAAACTATCTGTAACAACTAACTACGACTTAACTACAACTACTAACTAATAACTAACTAATAACTAACTAAAACTACGCTGTACAAAGAACCTGTGGCAGCTCCGTTTATAGTGACTTTTTATAGTGACTTTGCCGCACACAAATGTAATTTATGACAACAATCCAGACTCAGCAGTACGTTTTTACTAAATTTTTTACTAAATAACGTAGTGGCTGTTGTTCCGCAACGAGCAGTACATACATCAAAATTTCAATTTTGGCCCAATTTTTGGTTGCGTGCACACATATACCATACGCGCTTAAGCAACGAAATTCATCCTTGATAGCTGGCACATAATTGACCGTCAAGCCACATTTTCAATAACGCTAGCTCTTCCGACGATTTCAGCTCAGCATTACTTTTGTCCTTAGTGCCGTTGTCGTTATTGGTAGCATTTGCGTTCTTTTACCGATTAATTCACTAGATTTAAAACCTGATGACATTCAAAATTAATTCCATAAACCCTATAAAATCAGACTACAAGGTTTGGTTCCCAGATCCAACTGCTTCGCAATCTGCTTTTGTATTTACCCTGACTCACAAACCGTTTAGCTCATCAATTCCCCTTTTTAGCGTTTAAATAACGAGTAACATCAGATGTTTTCTTCCAGGTTACCCTTTATTTTCCTCCCATTTTGCGAGTGCCACTCCCCTATACCAATGCTAATGGGGCAGGTGACAACCACACCCATTTAACCAAAAAAAGCGATGTGCACCCCGTTCGGTACACACCGCAATAAGAATTCAAGTATCGCTGGACATTAGCCCTTGTAGGCAGCCGTCAATGGTGGCACAACCTGCTTCTTCCGGGAAACTACACCTGGTAGCGCAATCCGGTCTTGATCATCAAACTTCTTGCCAAAGGCTTCCTCAACCTTGCTACGGTCGCCAATAACAAACCCGACCGAGTTGCTGTTTAAGATATCAGTGGCGATAACGAGGAACAGGTCGTAGCCTTCCTTGTCTGCTTCAGCCTTCATGGCGTCCTGGATAGCTGACTGACGGTCGTAGATTTCGTTAAGGTCAACGGTGTTGATCTGGTCGATCCGCACGTTGGTACCGTTCATGTCGAAGCTCTTGGCGTCACCATCAATCAGATCCTGATCACTGCGAGCGCTAAGGTTAGTCCCGGCCTTGAGCATCTTCAGGCCGTATTCGTTCAAATCGATCCCAGCCAATTCCTGCAGCTCGGCAAAAATACGCCGGTCTTCATCCGTAGTCGTTGGGCTCTTCAGCAACAACGTATCAGAAATTAAGCCAGAAGCCATCAAGCCCGCAATCTGGGGACTGATCTTAAAGCCAGCTTCTTTGTACATGTGGAAGATTACGGAGTTGCAACTGCCCAGAGTTTCCATACAAATGTTTACTGGCGCGTCCGTCTCAAAGTTGGCGACCCGGTGGTGGTCAACCACGTACTGCACCGTGACCTGGTCACGGTCCGGCACTGACTGCTGGGCTTCGTTGTGATCCACCAGCATAACACTGTCCGTTTCGTTGGCCGCAGTCTTGATGACCCGCGGTACGGACTGCTTAAAGTAGTCGAGCGCGAACTTAGTCTCGGCATTAGGTTCGCCTAGCGCAACAGCCTCCACGTCGGTGTTACCAGCCTGGCGCTGGTATTCCGCAAAGGTAATGGCACAGGTAATAGCATCAGTATCAGGGCTTTGGTGTCCAAAAATCAAAGTTGTCATGAAATAATTGCTCCTTTATGTTTAATTAACGGCTTATGCAACCTTTTATAGTCTACCACGGGTCCCACTGATACGAGCGTAGTAATCCTCCTCGTCCAGATATTCTTTGAACTCATCCAGGAAGCCCGCAATCCGCGGAATCTGGTCCTTCCCCCGCCGGTAGACGTAACTTAATTCAAAGTGAATGCCCGGCTTAAACTGGGAAGCCTCCGCGTCGATGGCGTCCTTGTGGGCACCGTAAAAGCTGGGCGGCAAAGCGGTGTTGACGCGCGTCGCGTTCGAGAACTTTGCCAACTGGTACGGTGTGGTGAAGCGGGCCACGGGTTCCGGCATCGTCACCAGCTGGTTCTTGTACGTCTCTGCCAGTAAGTGGGACAGAAAGTAATCATCCGGGTAGGACACCCATGGGTAGCTAGCCGTTTGCTCAAAGCTGATTCGCTTCTTGCCCTCCAACTTGGCGCCGTGGTGCAGGTACAACAATTCTTCATCAAAAATCTTACGTGATTCGTACGGCTTCCAGTTCTTGATGGAGTCGTCAGGCAGATACATGACCGCCAAATCGATCCGGTTGTTTTCAAGGCTTTCCCAAATTTCGCGTCGAGTCATGATCCGGAAAGTCACGGTAATATCTGGATGCTCTTCGTAATATTTAGCGATGAAGTCCGCAAACACCGCATCCTCAATGGACGACAGAAAACCAATTGAAATTTCACCGGAATTAGCACTCGTCGTCCGCTGGATTTCATCCGTGGCGTTGTTCATGACCTGGTAAATTTCCTGAGCTGCCGTCAACATCGTTGCCCCGGCATCAGACAAGTGTAACTTCTTCCCCACAGAGAAAAACAGTGGGGCGCCAACGGACTGCTCCAGCTTTTTGATTTGCTGGGTCAACGCTGGCTGCGTAATGCCCAGCAACTGGGCAGCCTGCGTATAGTTCATCGATTCTGCTAGTTGCATGAAGTACGCCAAAGTCTTAGCTGAAAACAAGGCATCATGATTTGTAGCCATAAGCTAGTCTCCTCTAATTTTGTTTAGCCACCCCGGTTCCAGACTACCTCGCCACAACTACCACGGGGCATCCCGGCACGGCCCTTCCATTTACATTCTAATAGTTAGAATAAGTTATTCGGCCTTTAAAAACAATAGCTTACGATTATTTTCTTATAACTTTTTTGACTGTGCAGTTATATTTAGCCACTGGTGGTAACGCTAACACGCTGTGGCTAACAAAAAAGTCGCCAACGGTTCACCGTTGACGACAGTTCCTTAATTCTGGTACCAACCTACTTACTTAACGGCACGCGCCGCCTACTGCTGGTTATCATCATCCGTAGTCGGGGTCACCTGAGGCACTACGGCCACGGGCGTCCCCTGCGTGTCCGTATCGATTACAAACGACCCGTTACTATAGCGGTCACTCAACGGGTGGTCCATCGGGTTCAGGGTAATTTGCTGTCCCTGATCAGTCGTCACAGCCAACGTCATGCCACTACTCAGCAGCATCATCGCTACAATGCGGTGTGGTGACTTCTTCAGTTCCCGCAAAATCTGCAAGCCTCGTTTGGCCCGGCTAGTAACTGGCACCTCGCTGACCCGCATCCGCTTAAACGCCCCGCGCTGAGTCAAAATACCCACCACGGCGTTGTCAGGCTGTGTAAACACGGCAAAGTTGGCCACGTGGTCCGCCGGCTTGAGGTTAATCAACTTGACCCCCGCCGCCCGGGCACCGCTCACTGGCACTTCATCGAGCGCAAAGGTTAAGCCGTAACCACCATACGTGGCGACAAAAACGGTCAGAGCGTCCGCACCCGCTGCGTTGAAATACACGTTAGTGACGGTGGCATCAGCATCTTTGAGTTTGATCGCTACAATGGCCTTACTCTTGTACGTCCGCGTCGGCTGCAATTCGGACAGCAACGTCTGCTTGATGTAACCGTCGCTGGTGCCGATGGTGAACGCACCGTCACCATCCAGTTGGTCAAAGGCAAAGACCGACAGCACCTGTTCGTCTGGCGCCAAACCCACGGTCTGGCTGAGGTGTTCACCTGAGTCCTTCCACTTAGTATCAGCGAGTTCGTGCACCTGCCGGTAAATCATGTTGCCCTTGGTGGTAAAAATGTACAGGTGGGTCAAAGTCGACAACTGAGCCGTATAGACCGGCGCGTCCTCGTCCTTGAGCCCGTTACTATCCGGACTCACCGCCTGATAGCTACGCAAGCTACTACGCTTGACGTACCCATCACGGGAGACTTGGACCATTACTTGTTCATCGGCCACCAAAACCGTCGTATCTACCTGGAGGTTTTCCACCTCGGCTTCAATCTCGGTCAACCGGTCCGAACCGTACGTCTTACCGATGGCTTGCAGCTCATCGGTAATCACCTTGTCCCGCACAGCAGGTTTACTGATGATGTCCTGCTGCCGAGCGATAGTTTTTGCTAACGCGGCCGCTTCCGCCTGTAACGCGGTCACGTCAGTGTTGGTCAAACGGTACAACTGTAAGGAAACGATGGCTTCCGCCTGCGCAACGGTGAAGTCATATTCCCGCACCAAGTTGTTTTTGGCGTCAGCTTTGTCCTTGCTACCGCGAATGGTCTTGATCACCTGGTCCAAGATGGACAGGGCCTTAATAAGACCTTCAACGATGTGCGCCCGCGTCTGGGCCTTGGCCAAATCGAACTTAGCCCGTCGTACCACCACATCGCGCCGGTGTTCAAGGTACGCCGTGAGCATGGCCTTCAAACCTAACTGCTGCGGCTGTAAGTGGGCAATGGCCACCATGTTGAAGTTGTACGATACCTGCAAGTCAGTGTTCTTAAACAGGTACGTCAGAATACCCTCCGCGTTGGCGTCTTTTTTCAGCTCAACGACCACGGACAACCCGAAGCGGTCACTTTCGTCCCGCACCTCGGCAATGCCGTCGACCTTCTTGTTGATTCGTAGTTCGTCGATACGCTTGACCAATTCGGCCTTATTAACTTCGTACGGTAACTCCGTCACAACGATCTGCTGGCGGTGACCGCGCATTTCTTCAATATGGGTCTTGGAACGCACGACGATCTTCCCGCGACCAGTCTCATAAGCTTGGCGAATCCCCGCCAAACCCTGCACGATCCCGCCCGTAGGAAAGTCGGGACCCTTGACCTGGGTCATCAGGTCATCCAGCGTGGCATCGGGGTTGTGCATTAAAATCAGCAAGGCGCCGATGACTTCGCGCAGGTTGTGCGGTGGAATTTCCGTGGCGTAGCCGGCTGAGATCCCGGTCGCCCCGTTAACCAACAGGTTCGGAAATGCTGCAGGCAGCACGGTCGGCTCTTGCTCGGTGTCATCAAAGTTGAGCACCATGTCGACGGTATCTTTATCGATATCCTTCAGCAACTCGCCCGAAATTTTAGACAACCGGGCCTCGGTGTAACGCATGGCAGCCGGCGGGTCCCCATCCATGGACCCGTTATTACCGTGCATTTCCACGAGTGGTGCCCGCAGTTTCCAGTCCTGGGACAAGCGCACCATGGCTTCATAAATGGAACTGTCACCATGGGGGTGAAAGTTACCCATGACGTTACCCACCGACTTGGCCGACTTACGGAAACCGTGATCGTAGGTGTTACCATCCTTGTTCATTGCAAAGAGGATACGCCGCTGGACGGGCTTCAACCCGTCACGTACGTCCGGGAGCGCCCGTTCCTGAATGATGGACTTGGAATACCGGCCAAAGCGGTCACCCATAATGTCTTCAAGCGTTAATTCTTGAACGTTATTGGCCATAACTCACTACTTTCCTTTCCGTTTATTCAACTGCTTGGTAATGGCTTGCTTACCAAACTGCATGTCGGCGTGGTCCGTATCAGATTCCAGAATCGAACCCTCATCGTCCAGCGTGAACTTGACGTTGTGTTCGATCCATTCACGCCGGGGCTCAACGCGGTCACCCATTAAGGTCGTGACGCGCCGTTCCGCGAGCGCCGCGTCATCAATCCGTACCCGAATCAACGTCCGTGTTTCCGGGTTCATGGTGGTTTCCCACAGTTGGTCGGCATTCATTTCACCCAGCCCCTTGAACCGGGTCAGGGTGTAGCCCTTACCCATCTTCTTGGCTTCAGTTTCAAGTTCCTCATCAGTCCACGCGTACTGGATGCGCGTCTTGTCCCGTACCCCTTTGGACAACCGGTACAACGGCGGCAACGCGATGTAGACCTTGCCGGCTTCAATTAGTGGCCGCATGTAGCGGTAGAAGAACGTCAGCAACAAGATCTGAATGTGGGCCCCGTCGTCATCGGCATCGGTCATGATGATGATCTTATCGTAGTTCGAACTCTTCACGTCAAAGTCGCTGCCGACCCCAGCACCAACCGTGTAGATGATAGTGTTGATTTCAGCGTTCTTGACGATATCATCCAACCGGGCCTTCTGCGTGTTCAGTACCTTTCCCCGCAACGGGAGGATGGCCTGAAAACGGCGGTCACGCCCTTGCTTGGCGGACCCGCCGGCCGAATCACCTTCGACCAGGAACAGTTCGTTCTTGGCCGCATTTTTACTTTGGGCAGGGGTCAACTTACCAGATAATAGCCCCTGGTCCTTTTTACGTTTCCGACCATTACGGGAGGCGTCCCGAGCCTTGCGCGCGGCGTTTCGCGCTTCACGCGCCCGCATGGCCTTTTTGACCAACTCCTGGGCGGCATCCCCGCCCTCCATGAGCCAGTAAGTCAGTTGCTCGGTCACAACGCTTTCGACGACCGGTCGCGCTTCGGGGCTACCCAGCTTGGCCTTGGTTTGGCCTTCAAACTGCAACAGCTCCTCTGGCACCCGGATGGCGAGCACGCCGGCTAAGCCTTCACGCACATCGCTACCCTCCAGGTTTTTGTCCCGCTTCTTGAGCAGCCCCACCTTGCGGGCAAAGTCGTTGAAGGCGCGCGTCATGCCGGCACGCATCCCCGCCTCGTGGGTCCCCCCATCAGGCGTCCGAACGTTGTTGACGAACGATAGGATGTTTTCGGAGTAGCCGTCATTGTACTGGCCGGCAAAGTCGACAATGATGCCTTCCTTTTCCCCTTCAAAGTGCATGACCTGAGACATCGTGTCTTTGCCTTCGTTCAGGTACTCCACAAAGCTCTTCAGCCCCTCCGGGTAGTGGTACTCCTCGACCCGGGGTTCATCTGGCCGCTCATCGGTCAGTGTGATTTTAATATCTTTCAGTAGGAACGCCGACTCACGTAGGCGTTCCGCCAGGGTATCAAAGCTGTAGGTCGTCGTTTGAAAAATGGTTGGATCTGGCTTGAAGGTAATGGTCGTCCCGTTCGGTTCGTTGACCTTACCCAACTTTTGTAGCCCGTTACCGTCCGGGTGCCCGCCGTTCACGAACGTCTCCGTGAAGGCGTGCTTATCGCGAACCACGCGCACCGTCAGTGACTCACTAAGGGCGTTCACGACGGATGAACCCACACCGTGCAGCCCACCACTGGTTTTATAACTATCCTGGGAGAATTTACCCCCAGCATGCAGCACGGTCAGAATGACCTCAATGGTTGGGCGCCCACTGGCGTACATCCCCGTCGGCATTCCCCGTCCATGGTCCTTGACGGTGATGCTGTTATCCGGATGAATCGTCACGGCGATGACATCACCGTAACCGGCCAACGCTTCGTCGACCGCGTTATCTACAATTTCGTACACCAAGTGGTGCAACCCACGTGCGTCGGTGGAACCGATGTACATTCCGGGCCGCTTCCGTACGGCTTCGAGGCCTTGCAGCACCTGAATGGACGAATCATTATACGCATCTACTGGTTTCGCCATAAATCGACAACCTTTCCTTTTACACAATAATGTTACTTTACACCACTCGGACGACCCACTCCAATCATTTCGGTGGCGAAAGTATGTTCGTATTGACCTAACAATTTTACCCGGGTGCCGCGTAACTGTCAAAATAATCGCATCCGTTACACCCGGTGCGGTGCGCACCCACCCCAAACATGCTAAAATGTTAGCTTGAAAGGAGTGGCAGCATGCTACTTGTACTAGCTTTTATTCTCTCATACCTATTGGGCTCAATTCCGTCCGGGGTATGGGTCGGTCAAGCACTATACCACAAGGACGTCCGCACCGCGGGCAGTCATAATATTGGGACCACCAACGTGTACCGGGTCTTAGGCCCCGTCGCCGGCACCATCGTGCTGGTGATGGATATCCTCAAGGGCACGCTTGGCGCTAGTCTTCCCGTACTGTTTGGCTACCAACACCACTGGCTGGTGTTGGTCTGCGGGGTCGCCGCCGTGATCGGTCATACTGCCAGTATCTTTATCGGTTTCAAAGGTGGCAAGGCGGTAGCAACTAGCGCCGGAATCCTGCTCGCATATAACCCAGGCTTCTTCCTGATTGCCTCGGCCCTGTTCGTTTCGTTCATCCTGCTAACCTCCATGGTTAGCATTGCCAGCACGAGCGCCATCACCATCGTGACGATCATTAGCTGGTTTGGCTACCACGATCCGTTGCTGACGGCCATTGCGGGAATCCTCGCGGTGGTGTTCTTCATCCGTCACCGCGCCAACTTTGCCCGGATCCGGCGCGGTCAGGAAAACTTGGTCCCGTTCGGTTTGTACTACTGGTACCGTCAACGCCACCAATCCTAATTGAATTCCATGCTTTCCACGACAGCGATAGCGCTGCGTGGACACACCAAAAAACCGCGGTTGCCCGCGGCTTTTTGATTGTCTTCAAGGAGCTAAAAAGTCTTGATCGTGTAGCCCTGAACAAAGGTACCACCTGGGGCGAGGCGGTTAATGCCCCGCTTCTCCGTCAAGTCGCCGGAAGCGTCCGGCGCGTCGGCAATCCCCCACCACGGTTCGATGCAGCAGAAGTTGCCGGTAACAGGGTAGGCAGACCACACGCCGACGTATGGTGCGTCGCTGACAGTCAGGGACACGCCGTGACCGCCACGCTGCGACTTCAACGTCATGGTCGTTTCGTCGCCATTCAGTTCGTAGATCAACGCGTCGTCTTTGAACAACTCGTGCGTCAAGGACAACTGGTTCACGTCGCGCTGGTCGCGCTGGGCGTAATCCGCGTACTTACCAGCCAACGGAATGTGGGTCCGCTGCTCGGCGGGATCGAAACTCAGCGTGTAGTCCTCATACTGGGACTGGGCGTCTAACGGCAGGTGGAACGCCGGGTGTGCCCCGATACTAAAGTACAGGTCATCGCTGGCGCTCGGGTTGTTAACACTGTAACCAACCGTCAGACTCTTACCGGTCAACCGGTAGCTGATTACCAGCCGGAATGCAAACGGGAACTTTGCGCGGGAAGCATCATTATCGGTCAGTACCAGGTCGACGGCGTTATCTTCCTGATGCAGCACCTCAAAGTCCATGTCGCGAGCAAAGCCGTGACGCGTCATGTGGTACGTCTGGCCCTGATACTGGTACTGGTCGTCCTTCAGTGCCCCCACAATGGGGAACAATACGGGCGCGTGCCGGGCCCACACTTTGGGGTCGGCATCCCACATGTACTCCGTACCGTCCGTGCTCTGCAGGCTGGATAACTCCGCACCATGCAGATTGATCTCCGCCTGTAAGTTCTCGTTTGCAATCGTTACCATGAAAAAAGTCCTCCTCAACTATCGTTAAAAAATGTACTTGCTCATATCATCATCAGCCGCAATGTTACCGACCTTATCCAGGACGTACTGTTCGGTGATGGTGATGGCACCCATTTGCATGTCAGGCCCCTCGTACAGGATGTCCTCCAGTAGCTTTTCCAGGATGGTGGCCAGCCGCCGAGCCCCGATGTTCTCCTGGGTGGTGTTGACCGTCGCGGCAATGTGCGCAATGGCCTGCACGGCTTCCTGGGTGAACGTGATTTTGACCCCATCGGCCCCGATCAACGCCATGTACTGCTTGGTGAGCGCGTTGTCCGGCTCGGTCAGGATCCGGACAAAGTCAGCCTCAGTCAGGTCGGACAATTCGACCCGGATTGGGAAGCGCCCCTGCAGTTCGGCGATCAAATCGCTCGGTTTAGCGTCCGCAAACGCCCCAGAACCGATAAACAGGATGTGGTCGGTGTTGATCATACCGTACTTGGTGTTGACCTGTGACCCTTCAACGATGGGGAGAATGTCACGCTGCACCCCTTCACGAGAAACTTCGCCACTGCCATTCTTGGTTCCTTTGGCAATCTTGTCAATTTCATCAATGAAGATGATTCCAGAATTTTCGGCCCGCCGAATTGCGGCGGCGTAGATGTCAGCGTGGTTAACTAACTTGGCGGATTCTTCCCGAATAAAGGCTTCACGGGCTTCCCGCACGGTCATTGTGCGTTCAACCTTCTGTTTGGGCAACATGTTGCCCAGGGCCTGACCCAAGTCAATGCCCATCTGGCCGTACATATCGTTCATACCACCGTTGGCCTTCTTCTCATCAGTTACAGCCACAGTCAACTCGCGGTCTTCCAGTAGTCCCTTATCCAGCTGCTCAGCGACCGATAACCGCTCGTCACGGATCTGATCCGTGACTTCGCCTTCATCTTCATCTTCCTGCGGTGCCCCGCCGTTTTGCAGATTGTTGAACATCGCCATCAAGTCGGCCATGTTATTCTGCCGCTTTTCCTTCTTGATACCAGGCACCAAAAGCTTGACTAAGCGTTTATTCGCGGCTTTTTCGGCGCGGGTGCGGACCTTGGCGTACTGCGCCTTCTCTTCCATCTGGACGGCCACATCCACCAGGTCGCGGACCATGGACTCCACGTCCCGGCCGACGTAACCGACCTCAGTAAACTTAGTGGCCTCAACCTTAACGAACGGTGCGTCCACGATTTTTGCTAACCGCCGGGCAATTTCCGTTTTCCCCACCCCGGTTGGCCCGATCATTAACAGGTTCTTGGGGGTAATATCTTGTTGCATCTTCGGGCTCAGTTGCATACGTCGCCGCCGGTTGTACAGCGCCACGGCCACGGCTCGCTTAGCCTCGTCTTGACCAATTACGTACTGGTCCAGCTGGGCGACAATCTGTTTTGGTGTTAAATCGCTCATGGTCACCCTCCTATAATTCACTCACTTTAATGTGTTCGTTAGTAAAGATATCGATGCCGCTAGCAATACCCACGGCTTCTTTGGCAATCGCGCTGGCGTCCATCTCCGTGTGCCGAATCAGCGCGACCGCCGCGGCTTGGGCAAAGTTGCCGCCACTACCGATAGCAAGGACGTCCTCATCAGGCGCAATCACCTCGCCATTGCCGGAAACCAGCAACAAGTCCTTCCCGTCCATGGCAATCAGCATTGCCTGCAATTTTTGCATGGTCGAATCCTTGCGCCAATCCTGCGCCAAGGCAACCGCCGAACGCTGTAGGTTACCCTGGAACAACTCGAGTTTCTTTTCAAACCAATCCTGAAGCGTCACGGCATCCGCCACGCCCCCGGCAAAACCGACCACGACCTTGCCACCGTAAATGGGCCGAATCTTTTCGGCGGTGCCCTTCATGATGACCTTTTCGCCACCAGTGACCTGGCCGTCACCAGCAATCGCGGTGTGGCCGTTCCGACGTACTGCTACAATTGTTGTCATTACTTAATCTCCTTGTTGTTCGTGCTCACCCATTATCGATGGTGTGTTCATCATAACGGTGACACGCTGTCATATCATCATACTAAAGTCTGAATCTGCCTTATTGATGTTCCGGAAAGTACTTTTGGTAATCCTTCACCAGGTGCGCGGTCGTCACGTGGGTGTAGATCTGCGTCGTCGACAAACTACTATGTCCCAGAAGTTCCTGCACGGTCCGCAGATCCGCGCCGTGGTTCAACATGTGCGTGGCAAAGCTGTGACGCAGCATGTGGGGATGGATCTTAGTCGTCAGGCTCGTACGCTCCACCACGCGGTCCAACACGTACTCGATACCGCGAGGGGTGATCGGCCGACCATGCTGATTGAGGAACATCCGGTTCGTCCACAAGCCGCTGACGGCCATCAGGTCAGCCCGTACGGTGTCGACGTAACACTTGATGGCGGTAGCCGCCTGGTCACCAAACAGCACGTAACGGTCCTTGTTGCCTTTCCCGTGGACCAGGATGGCGTGCATTTGCAGGTCTACCTGTTCCACGGTGAGGTTA
This sequence comes from Lacticaseibacillus thailandensis DSM 22698 = JCM 13996, assembly GCF_001436135.1. NCBI lineage: Bacteria > Bacillati > Bacillota > Bacilli > Lactobacillales > Lactobacillaceae > Lacticaseibacillus > Lacticaseibacillus thailandensis. The sequence continues at coordinate 385,634 of NZ_AYZK01000001.1, read as the reverse complement.
GCCACCTCGCTGACCCGCATACCGGTGTCGTACAGCACTTCGAGCAACGCCCGGTCGCGGATATCGGCGGGGTCGTCGCCCTCAACGGCTTTGAACAGCTGCGCAATTTCGGGCTCGTAGAAGAACTGCGGCAGCCGCCGATGCTCCTTTTTAGTCTCGACCATGGCAAAGGGATCGTGATCAGCCTGGCCGACGCGCATCAGGTAGCGGTAAAAGCTGCGCAAACTACTCAGCTTCCGCGCCGTAGTGGCTCGACTATAATGGTGATCGTTCATATCGGTCATGAAGGCGGCCACGGTCACGTTATCGACCTGGTCGTACCCATCAAAGCCGCCACTGTCCTCACAAAACTGCCGAAACGCGGTAATATCGTTACGATACGCGCGCTGCGTGGCGGGCGAGTAGTGGCGCTCAACGTTGAGATAATTAATAAACTCATCCAATGGTTCCATTTGCTCACCTCTGTCTCAATTATCGTATCACAGAACGTACGAATGCGCTTACGTAAATGTGCCAATGCCGCCATCCCTAAGTCAAGCAACCCGCTAAATATTTACGCCGTCAATGCAACTAGTACCGGATAAATTCCAACGGGGCATTGTGGTAAAAAATTGATTAATTGCCCACCAAAATAGTCCTGCAAGTCGCGGCAGTGCGGCACACTAACCACTCACTGACGCATAAGCGTTATCAACGTCACCGTGCGCAAACACAAAACCCCGGCTAACGTGGGTTAGCCAGGGTTACGTAGTCTTTACTTTTGCACTGCTTCTTCGTAGTCACCGGTGGGGCAAACGACCTGCACACCGCCGCGGCTGCGTTTTTCAACCAAGAAATGACCATCCTTGGGGCAGTTACGCCCAACCGGCTTATCCCAGGACACAAAGTCACAGTCGGGATAGCGTGAACAGCCATAGAATGTCCGGTTTCGCTTGCTCTTACGTTCAACAACCTGTCCCTGGCCACACTTTGGGCACACCACGCCAATTTCCTTGACGATGGCCTTCGTGTTGCGACAATCAGGGAACCGGGAACAAGCGTAAAACTTTCCGTAACGGCCCATCTTGATGACCATCGGGGCGCCACAGATGTCACAATTAAAGCCGGCCGGTTCATCCTTGAGCTGAATCTTTTCAATTCCCTCTTCGGCGTGGGCGACTTCTTTGGCAAATGGCTTGTAGAACTGGTCGATGACCTTGACCCAGTTAGCGTCACCCGTTTCGATGGCATCCAGCTCACCTTCAACGTTGGCCGTAAACTTAATGTCCACGATGTCCGGGAAGAATTCCACGATGAGTGAGTTGACGATTTCACCCAGCTCAGTGGGTTCAAAGCGCCGCGCGGTCAACTTCACGTAGTACCGCTTCTGAATGGTTTCAATCGTCGGCGCGTACGTCGACGGCCGGCCAACGCCATTTTCTTCCAGCGCCTTAACTAAGTTGGCTTCGGAATACCGGGCTGGTGGTTGTGTGAAGTGCTGGGCCGGATCGGTCTTGGTTAACTTCACCTGGTCACCTTCCGCTAGTTCGGGCAACTCACGGTCCTTCTGGTCGGAATCCCGAGAGGACACATACAAAGTTGTGAAACCCTGGAACTTCGTGTGACTACCGTTGGCACGGAACTCGGCACCACCTTGGTGCAGTTTGACCGACACTGTGTCTACCACGGCGGGCGTCATTTCACTGGCCACAAAACGAGACCAGATCAACTGGTACAACCGCATTTGGTCCTTGGTGAGCACCTTGGCCAAACTCTTGGGCGTACGGTACGTCGAACTAGGCCGAATGGCTTCGTGGGCGTCCTGCGCTCCTTCCTGAAGCTTACCCTGACGGATCTTGGTGGCGGCGTAAGCCTCACCATATTCTTCGTGGATAAACTTACTGGTTTCCGCTTTGGCCACACTAGAAACACGCGTACTATCAGTACGCATGTAGGTGATCAGCCCGACCGTCCCGGCCCGGCCACCAAGGTTGATCCCTTCATACAGCTGTTGGGCCAACATCATGGTCTTCCGCGTCCGAAAGTTTAGCTTCCGGTTAGCTTCCTGCTGTAGGGAACTAGTAGTAAATGGTGGTGCGGGGAACCGTTTGCGTTCTTTTTTCACTACGCTGGTGACGTCAAACGGCTTGCTCTTATCCACGCGGCTAAGCACGTGCTGAACCGCATCGTTGTCTGGTAGCTTGGTTTTCTTGCCGTCCAAACCGTAAAAGGTGGCCGGGAAGGCTTTGCCCCGCCCCTTTTTGAACTCGGCATCGATCGTCCAGTATTCTTCTGGCTTAAAGTCATTGATTTCTTGTTCACGGTCAATAATGAGCTTCAACGCAACGGATTGCACCCGTCCAGCCGACAGGCCCTTCTTGACCTTTTTCCACAGTAACGGGCTGATGGAGTAACCCACCAGGCGATCCAAAATTCGCCGGGACTGTTGGGCCTCAACGAGTTTTTCGTCAATGCTGCGTGGTTCCTTGAACGAGTTTTTCACTGCGTCCTTGGTAATTTCGTTGAACACCACGCGGTTCTTATCGTGGGGGTCCAAGCCCAACAGGTAGCTCACGTGCCAGGCAATAGCTTCCCCTTCACGGTCCGGGTCGGCTGCCAGGTACACGTGGTCGACCTTCTTGGCCTCGCGCTTCAAACTTTTGATGACGTCGCCCTTACCACGGATGGAAATGTATTTAGGGGCATAATCATGCTCAATGTCGACCCCCATCTGACTCTTAGGTAAATCACGCACATGGCCCAGGCTCGCAATCACCTTGTAATTTCGACCTAGGTACTTTTCAATTGTCTTGGCCTTCGCGGGTGATTCCACGATGACGAGATTCTTGGCGGACATAAACGTCCTCCTTTCAATAGTACGGTGCGTCGTCATCTGCGACACACAAAATCAAGGCCAATCTTAGGCCATTACGCGGGGCCCTGTCAAACTTTTACGCAAAATATTGTAATTCCGCCACAATATCCGCCGCCTGACGCACCAACGTTGCCCCTTGTTGGATCAACTCGTTGGGGCCCACCCCCAGCGGCGCGTCGATGCGGTTAGGGAGGACACAAACCGTCCGGCCGGCTTCCAAAGCCATGGTGGCCGTGATCAAACTGCCGCTCTTGTGGCGAGCCTCCGTGACTAACAGCGCGTGACTTAAACCCGCAATGATGCGGTTACGCGCCACAAAACGGTACGGTAGCGAACCCGTGCCTGGTGGATATTCAGATACTAATAATCCGTGCTGGGCGACGCGTTGTTGCAACTGCCGGTGCCGCGGTGGATAAAACTGGTCCAGGCCGGTCGCAATGACACCAATGGGTGGTAATCCTGTCGTCAGCGCCGCCTGGTGCGCAATGCCATCTGCACCTTTGGCTAAACCGCTGACCACCGCCACGTTCCGGGGCAATTCCGGCAACATGTAGGCGAGCGCTTGCTGCGAATACTCGCCGCCAGAGCGGGCGCCCACGATGCCCAAACACGCTAGCCGCAGTAACTCCGGGTGACCCGCGTAAAACAACACCAAGGGCGGTTGCTCAATCATGCGCAACCGCTCCGGATACATATTATCGGTCACCGTTAAGTACGGTTGCCCACACAAATGGTGCCACCATTCACGGTGCGCCGGGACTGCTAGCCAAGCAGTCAGCCGCGCGCGGGACCGGTCCGGGGCAGCTGCCACCAGGGTCGCCTCGACCGGCGGTGCTCCCGCCGCCAACGCTTGCATGACGTTCCGCGCCACCGTGGGACTAGCCCCCGTCGCCACGTGGGTCAGTAATAGGAACTCCCGTAAGTCCATCTGCGTACCTCCACTGTTTCTACAGGGAGATTTCGCGCAAACGGACCATTTGTCTACTACTAATAAGGGATAGGCAATTTCATGCCGCTCACCCGCTCATCCCGGTTAGCACATACCTCGCAATGCCGCGCGCACCGGGCTAAATGAGCGTCGATGAATCGGCGTCACGCCCAACTTGCGTAACCCGGCTAGGTGCTTAGCGGTCCCGTAACCCATGTTGTCCGCCAAATCATACCCAGGATAAACTCGGTCATAAGTCATCATGAGGCAATCACGCGCCACTTTGGCCACAATGCTGGCCGCACCGATACTAATGCTGCGCGCATCCCCTTTGATCAACTTCGTCTGCGGAATGTTCACCGGCACCGTCATTGCGTCGACTAGCAGGTAGTCGGGCCGCACCCGTAAACCGTTGACGGCGGCCGCCATCCCCAGCTCCGTGGCGTGATAAATGTTCTCGCGGTCAATGGTCGGGGCGTCTTCCACCCCTAAGCTAACCGCCACGGCTTGCGTCAAAATTTGGGCGTACAACTCGCTCCGCCGGTGTGCCGTGAGTTGCTTACTATCGTTGACGGGCACGTTAAAACGGTCATCAATGATGACCGCCGCTGTAACAACGGGCCCGGCTAGCGGACCGCGTCCCACTTCGTCGATACCAGCGATTCGCGGGTACTGGGGCCATAATGACCGTTCAAACTGTAACCGTTCCTCAAAGTTGGCCCGGGCCGCCTCCTGCCGGTCTTGACGCCGCTGATACTGGCGTAGGAGTTGCTGTGCCCCTTTGTGCGGGTCAGCCGCCAATGCCGTTAACACTTCGGGGGCCACGTTGCCCGTAGCCAATAATTGCCGGTAATCACTAAGCGTCGGCATGGTCCGCCTCCGGTACTTCGAGTGTGTAACGGCCCAGTTCACCTTTGCGTACATCGTTGATGAACCGCGTGGCCATGCGGTCGTACTCCTCACCAAAGCCGAGTTTATCACTCAGGTGCACCATCAAGTCGTTGGGCGCTAAGGCCAGATCAGCATCATTGAGCCCGTACGCCTTACGCAACCGCGCCGGATATTCACGCATAAAGTACTCCAGGCCCCACAGTGCCACGTCATCATCGTTAAACACCGTATCCGCGATCGCACCGCTGAGCGCCAGACGCAACCCGACCTGCTGGTTTTCAAACTTCGGCCACAAAATGCCGGGGGTGTCCAACAAATCCAGGTTATCGCCGGCCTTCAACCACTGCTGGTTTTTCGTGACCCCCGGACGGTTGCCGGTCACCGCAATGTTTTTGTGGACCAGGCGGTTCAAGATGGTCGATTTACCCACGTTGGGGATGCCGATGCACATTGCCCGAATGTGCGGGTTCTTAATCCCCCGCGCCTTTTTCCGCGCAATTTTATCCGCTAACTGTTGCGTTGCTAATTGCGCCACTTGCTGCAGTCGGTTGGCGTGCTGCGCGTCGATGGCTAACGCCGACTGACCAGCCGCTTGGTAGGCCGCCAACCACTGCTTGGTGCGGTTTGGATCAGCCAGATCCGCCTTGTTCAAAATGGCGATGCGTGGTTTTTGGTTCAACATGGACAATAGCATCGGGTTGCGGGAACTCTCGGGTACCCGGGCGTCAACCACCTCGAAAACAATGTCCACTTGCTTGATGCGTTCCGCGACTTCACGCCGAGCCTTTTGCATGTGGCCGGGGAACCAATTAATGTTTGTCATAGTTTGTAACTCCTTTAGTACCAAGGGTTTGAGACCCTCGGGTGATCATTTTTCGTTAACGTGGGCAAAACGTGGACAGCGTGGCTAAATTACCAAACACTACCGTTCAAAATCACCCAATTTTTTTAATGAACCGCGTGCTGGTCTCAACCGACTTGCCTTGATTGCCGTCAAGGGTATGGGTACAACCATCTGCGGTTGCGGTCCACACATGCCGGACTCGCTTTTTGCACTTCCTTAAGTGAAGTTGTCGGATCGTCGCGCAGCACCGCAATATGCATGTGATGTAAACCATGAGGAACCGCGTTCTTCGTCCATGCAAAGCCATACCATTTTTGACAGTGCTTCGTCAGCGACTGGTTGATTCGTGTCAGAATCTCACGGCAACCGTGCGAGGTGAGAAGAAAACTTGACGAATTCTTGTTTTGCTTTACCAGTCAGCGAATCAACATAACGATCCACTGCGTAATAAATTGACTTACCGTTCTTACTTTTTTCTTCTTCAAAATACATGCTTTACCCTTTCCGGGTAAGACAAAGGGCAAAACTGAGTCTTTATTAGCAGATTCTATTTTAACATCCAAACCCCTTATTTTCTGCGCAATTTTGAATGGCCGTGCGTCTTCCAGTACCAGAAGTCGGCGAATACTTCGAAATTAATGAAGACGAGCTTGTGCGTTGGGTTCAGGACCTCATCCCGCTACCGCCTGTTGTCGCGCATCTCACATAGCTAGCGATTTGTTCAAACCATCGTATCGGCTCAAAATGGCTGCCTTATTTTGGTCGTCGTGGTGTCCCCCAAGTCGGTGCATTCAGCGTCCGGCCCTTCTAACCAAAGCATCTTCGACTTCGCCTTGACCGATGATGAAATGGCAAGCTTGGTGGTACTAGATAAAGGGCAAAGGCACACGATCCTGACGCCCTTGGCACAGACGCTTTGAGCAATTCGCCATCAGTGTTCGAACAGCTGCCGGCCTGACCTACACGATACTGCGCCTACCGTGGTTCAGCGACCACCCAGAAGCGAACTACATGGTCACCAGCCGTGACGAACCTTACGTCGGCGTGTCCGGCTCACGCCAAAGCATCGCCAACGTCATGCTAAAAATCGTCGCTGATCCCACTGACACCGCCAACAACAGCATCGGTATAGCCGGCCCTGACACTGCCGGAGAAAACCGGCCGATCTACTAAATACAAAATCGCCGGCAAGGTTGTGTCCCTGCCGGCGATTATTTCGTATCGTCAGATCTCCTTGACGCTCATGATGGCCCAAAAAACGCCGGCAATCAGCGTGACAAACATGATCGTGGGTGGGTACAGGGCAGACAACCCAAGTGCCACGCATTTGATCACGATGTCCCAAACCAGCCAACGGTTGCGCCGTGCGGTCCGAATCACCGACCGGTAAAGAAACAGGTTGCTGACGGTCACGGCAATCACGACCATGCCATACAGTGCTTGCGCCTCAAAGTTCATGAAGTGACCAGAGACAATCTTGGTCGCATATGGAAAAAGTGAGCTGAAAAAAAGCAAGATCACGGCCAGCCAAGGCGTCGAACGCCGAATCGTCTTCACGGCATTCCAGTTGTTATGCAACCCAACCCACATAGTGCCTACCCAGAAGAAGCTAATGAAATAGGCCACAAATTGGTCCCGAAGCGCCCAAAAAACCTGCCATCGTCACTTGATCAGGTGCCTTCAACTCCAACACCAAAATCGTCATCACAATTGCCAACACTGCATCAATAAATACGGTCACGCGTTCTTTTGTCATTACATCATCTCACCACTGCACGTTTCACTTAATATCTTGAATAGCTTGATTATCTCACACTTCGAAATCAATATCGGATAACTGAAAATGCGGAATAATAGCCAGTTTACATAACAAAGGCACATGGCCAATCAAGACTCACGTAAATGCCCTGGAACCGATCAACGCAGTGTGTGGGCAAAAACATGGGCCAAATATGAGTATATTTGCCAAGATTGCCTTACGCATGGATGGCATTGTTTGCTGATTTGCCCAGTAAGCGCCAATCTCGAGGACCACTCGCTCCATCAGTGGAGCTTGCCTATCAATCCGCGCCCGTGTTCGGCTGCGGTCAAGCGATTCTGGAACCGCGGTGATGATCATGATCGGTACATCATTGCCAATTATTATTGGTTAGGCAGTCCCATCGCGGCTCACCTTTTTGAGCGTCCACAAAGCGCAGTTAGCGTTTGATGATGCCAAATATTGGGCATTTTTCATTACGGTAACTAAGCAAATCATTGACTGCTTTTTCATAAAGACAGAAGCACAACCCAAAGTATAACGTGATGCTCGTTTCATCACGTCGTTCATACCCAGGCAGTGTTTAAGCAATCATATCAGGTTGCACCCCTACTTGGCAGAATGATGTCCACTTGACGGCAGCCCTGCCCGTGCAGTTCTAGCCGCGTACCCAACTCCGCAACACCAATGGGACAAGGAATAAGGCTCACCGCTAGTTGTGCGCCTTATTCTTTGCCCCCGGGATAATACGGGTTTTATTTTCTGTTTAAAATATAGGCCCTAAACCCCCAATACCCTGCTACTACTTAGTTTAGTGATCAGTTCTCCGAAATACCAAGGTGACCGTGAACCAACCATCTTCGACGGACAGCCCCAAAGTTCCATTCAACCGGGTCATCAAATTTGCGACGATGCTTAAACCTAACCCCTTACTGTCGCTACGTGCCACATCATTCGTATAAAACCGTTCCACGAGATGGTCGATATTTTCGACGGGCACCGCGGTCTGATTGGCTAAGGTTAACTCAATATGAGTGGCATCTTTTTCCCGAAGTGAGACACGCACGTTTTCAGTCGCATATTTCAACCAATTGCCAATCAGGTTTTGCAATATGCGGGTAATCAACGAGGCATCACTAATTAACTTGATATTTGTACCTAAAGACGGTTTAAGCTGTAGATGCTTTTCATTGAGATCGTCGAAAACATCAAACAGCTGCTCTTGAACTAAGGTTGTTAAATTGATTTCTGCCAGATCAAGCTTGTTTGATTGCTCTTGAACCACGTCGAAATCCATTAGGTACCGCACATAGTAATTAACTGCGGTCAGATTATGAGCGATACGCACCAAACGTTGACTATCCGGCGCGTCTCGCTGCATTAACTGCACATACCCACTGGCCACCGTTAATGGGGTTTTAATGTCATGCGTGAGGTTGGTTAAGAGCTGATGTATCTGTGCCTCTTGCTGGGTCTGTTGCGCCCTTAAATTACGCGATTGTACAAGTGAGTGATTAACAGCCGCAACCAAACGGCGAATGACGGGCCAACGAGTGGCGCTGGTTAGCTCCGCATTTGTTTGCCGAGAGTTGATATACTCAAGTTCGTTGATCACCCGCAACAATTCAAAGATCAAAATAACTACCACAAGCACACACGCAATTACAATTGCGATCATGCCTAGTAAAAGCCACCCATTAGCACTCATACCAACCGGACTCCAATACCCCATACCGAGGTCACGTACTGCTTTTTACCAATATTCAGCTTACTCCGTAGATGGCTCAGGTGGACGTTCAATGTGTTCTCTGCGTCAAGATAGGGCTCATGCCAGATGGCCTGGTAGATATCTTCTTTTGCAAACACCTGATGTGGATTTTGCATGAGCAGTGCTAATAATTCAAACTCCTTGCGCGACAGCTCGATTAACTGCCCGTCTACTTTGACCGTATGCGTTTGGGGGTCAAGAACAATGCCCTCAACGTTTAATGCTTGGGTTGCGTGAGTATGCTGTGTGCGCAGTTGAACACGGACCCGGGCAACCAACTCATCAATATCGAATGGTTTAGTCAGGTAATCATTTGCGCCCGCATTCAGTACCGCCGCAATATGCTCCTTATCACGAATAGCCGTGAGCACTAAGACTGGTAAGTTAGATGTCTGCCGCAAAGTCTTTAGAATACTTTCGCCACTAACCCCCGGCAACATGAGATCTAAAATCATCAAATCAAACGACTGTTGCTTTAACAAAGGTAAGGCTTGTGCCCCATTGGTTGCAGCCGTTAATTGATAATCGGGCTCTAATACGGCGCGCAGTAACGCTTGAATATCTTGATTATCTTCTACAATTAAGAGCCTTTTCATTGAGTCCGCCTTTTACAATTCTTGTTTTCGCATGATCATGCTTGATGCAACTATGCTAACTATTAACAATACTAGACTAACAGTCACACTGCGCCAAGCATCATTTAAAGACAAAGTCCTTAAACTGATTCCAGTAGCAGCATTAAAAAAGTCCAGGTAAATTAACCAGTGCCACGCCGTCACCAAGCGCACAATTGATAAACCAACTGGCCACACCACAACAAACACTGCGGCAATTACGAGAGATTTGGTGGCAATCAGAACAATAATTGCTAAGCTAAATACGACGCTAATGAAGAAAGTTATTACAAATAGGCTCGTTCCGGTAAAGTTGGCTAATTGCCCAATTGTAGAGCCCAGCGTGCGTCCTGCAAGCATGCCGGTCACGAGCGTGACAGCAAAATACCATACCATCGCCGCCAATATATCAATCAACATCACCACATACTTACTCAGCACAAAACTCAACCGCGAAGCTCCCGATACTAGGGTGCTTTTGTACGTGTGTTGACTGAACTCGTAGCCGATAACGATCACAAAAAACGCAATGAATAAATACAACAAAATGGAACTTGAAAGGGTAGCACCGCGAACGCCATCATATATGCTCCAATCGTTTTCCGTCAGTTGATTCAACAATTTTGTTTGGCCATTAATCATAATGCCGCCGGGGGCCTGGCATCCGCAAGTTATCGCCGCATACACTGCGATCACAATAACCATTAATGCGATACCACGCGTATGCAGCTGCCGATAAAAATCGGCCCGAATTTGATTAATCATGCGCAACCGCCCCCCTTTTTAATCAGTTGTGTGAAGTACTCTTCCAACGATCTTGACTGTTGGGTAATACTTGTCACCGCAATACCGGCTTTAACCAACATGGCGTTTAATGCGGGGGCCTCAATTTGACCAGGTGCTACTGATATTTCATGATCGTTAATCACTGTAAATTGCTTGATACCTTGTACATCCAATAGTTCAGCGGCACCTTCGACCGAATCGACTACTAAGCGTAATCCACCCGCATTTTCTTGGTCCAGCGCCTGCTTGCTCAGCTCTTTAATAATCGTGCCATTTTTCAAGAATCCAAAAACAGTTGCGACTTGGTAAAGTTCGCCCAAAATATGACTGGAAATTAAAATCGTCGTCCCAAATTCGGCGTTAAGGCGGTGCAAAAGCTGTCGAAATTCGACGATACCTGTGGGATCAAGCCCGTTAATTGGCTCATCAAGAACCAGAAAGTCAGGGTGAGCCAAAATTGCTGTGGCCAGCCCCAGTCGTTGCTTCTGCCCCAAAGACAAATGACCGGCCTTAGTTTTACGTTTTTCCGTTAACCCAACAAAGGCAATTGCACGCCCAATTTCTTGATAGTCACTGAGACCGTGTTGGATTGCGGTGAGGTGCAAATTCTGAGTAACCGTTAGTTTAGAATAGGCAGCTGGGGATTCGATGATTGCCCCCGTCCGTCTGAGTGCCATGCGGTAATGCCGTGCATCTTCGCCCAACAACATGATTGCGCCCTGCCGTAGTGGTGACAAACCGCAGATCAAACGCATAAGGGTCGTCTTCCCCGCACCGTTTTCGCCAATTAAGGCATAGATGTCACCACGGTGTACCGTCAATGATAAATGATTAAGCACCTGGTAACGGCCAAATCGTTTGGATACATCTTGAACCGACAAAACTGTGTCTACCATTTTGAGGCCCCCTCTACATTTTTTAGTATAGTGGCCAATTCTTAACTGCTTCGTGAAATAAACCTTAATTCCTTCTTAATTGCAATCGTTTACTTTCATGAATACGAACTGCCGTTATTTTTGTAGACACGGTACTTGCCAAACCGAGTATTAACAACTCCATGACCGACGGTCGTTTAAATTGTGTTGTGCAGACTCACCTGGCCTTCTTGATAGTGGTAGTCCCTGGATACACCCTTAGGAATCAGATTCATTATATGCATCCTGTATTTGACATATTTTCCAGCAATTCACGCAACGGAGTGACAGCAAAGCGCACGGTAGATTCAACTGTGGAAAATAAGTATAAGCATGTGCGTATTCAAAAAGCCCGAATTAACGGACTTTTTGCTAATTATATTCAGATGTGTCAGAGGTGTCCTATCCAATACGAGTCGCATTGCCAACCGGCCTTGTTTCAATCATTTAATGTTTGCCAAGGCTAATACTCTCACAGTTAGTTATTGCGATAGTTGTACCGATTTTCGTCGGGACTGTAAAGGCAACGCGGGCGGGTTACCGCAACGGGGAAAAACTACCAAAAGCCCGCGTGGTGCGCCCATCAATCATCAGGACCCACCACGCGGGCGTGTATTAATTTTCATGGCTGTACGTAACACTACCTATTTTTTTGTCTCGAAGCCACGCTAGTCCTTAAACTGCGCGACCTGATCCAAAGTGTTACGCCCAGTAACGAACTTGTTGACGGGCGCGTCCACGGGGTAGCCCAAACCGATGCCCATCAAGATGGATTCATCATCCGGAATTTCAAACTCCGCACGGATCTCTTTGGGGTAACGGACAAGTTCAAAGGCGGGAATGCCACTCACACCGCGTTCCGCGGCTGCCAGTAAAATACCATAACCGTAAGCACCCGCATCATAAGCCGAGTAATTCGACGCGTCTTTGGCCACGGTGATATACACAATAGCGGGTGCGTTGAACAACTTGCCGTTCCAGCTACCTAACTGGTCGCCGTGCGGGTCTTGCTGCAAATGCTGCTGCCAATCGGCAATGTTGCTAGCAGGATACTTACCCCAGCTTTGCGGTGGGACAACTTCCGTCCAGCTCTTGGTGCCGTCCTTACGCGCCCGCTCGTGAGCGGCACGGATGCGCGCTGCCGTTGCTCCCATAGCAACATATGCCTTCCACGGTTGACTATTTTCCCATGACGGTGCTTGCTGAGCCTCCGTGAGAATTGCGTTCAAGACATCACGGTCAATTTGGCGGTCCGAGAACTGCCGCGCAGAGTGACGCTCAGAAATAAAACTTGCTTCAACCAAAATGATAACCCCCTACACACATTTTATTGATGCCCGTAAACTGGCAGGAAATATTCCTACCGTTGCTTACTAAATATAAGTATATACTACTATAAGAAAATTTGCCAATTGCTGACTTGACGGACTGCTGACACGCTAACACAAAAAACACCACCTACCACTAATCCTCGTTGGTAGATGGTATTGTGAGGTTACGATTGTTGGTTGCGCCATTCATTGACCACGCCCAGTGGATCCGCTTTGCGCAAGATTGCCTTTGTACGGTCAGGCGGAAACGGAGCCTCGCTCGGCGCGTAGTACTGTAAGTTAACAATGATACCATCGGCTTCTCCATCCCCACCGACCGGGACCACGACGCGGTCACCCACCACGTAATCGGTGGTGGCCAAGTAACTATACGCACGATCGCCATGGGGGAATAGGACCTGCGCATACAAAATTTCATCCTGCTTGGCTGTCGGCAGATTGATGACGTGCGGATCCAACATCGCCGGTGCTACCGATGACATCCAGGTACGCAAGATAGCGGCCACCTCGCCCCAGGCAGGTATTGGGTGATCCTGATTGAGGGTCCCATGGACCGACTTAGCCGCCTTATCTCGATAATTCCACGTGACCGTCAAGTTGTCCGCAGGGTCAGCCAATAGCGTCACTTCAGTGGCGGACGAATCTGCTAGTAAATCAAGTAGCCGTCCCACTGACTCATCCACCACGCGTGTTTGCACCTGTCGGGTCGGTCCTTGGTGCGTGAAGGACACCGATTGGTCACCCCGCCGCAGCACCAAGTCTTCTTGCACTTTCGCCGCAGGTTGATAGTGCGCACTAAACCGTTGCAACCGGTGCGGTGCCCCATCCATCAGCAGCAAGCCGGACACGTGGAGCAGGTCGCGCAACCGTTCAGACAATCCCTGATCCTCGCCCACGATTAAGGGACCCGTGCGGCGCTGACGCCCGGTAGTGCTGACCACCGTCAGTTCCCAGTTACCCGCATCCATGACCGACCAATCATCCGTGCCAGCACCAGCCAAGTCCGCCAGCGCCGTGAGTAAAGGGGCCAACGCCTGCGCATCCACCTGTCCGTGATGGGTCCGCGGCGGACCTTGCACGGGCTGGTCGACCTTCACCATACTTCCGTCGCGATTCACCGTTACTTTCTGAGCCACAATCGCGTCCTCAGTGCGGCGACCAAACGCACCATCGAACGACTCAATGATGATGGTGCGAATGTCGACCAAGGGCAACGTTAAAGTAGCCAGCCGCTGAAACGCCCGGGTTAACCACCACCAGGAAGAATGATCCAGTTCACCATCGGCAAGCCAATGACTAATTTGCTCCCACCGGGCCGCAATGCTATTGCCCAGAGCCAGTGGATCGTCAAAGGCGTCCAGGAGGGCCACGGCGGCGGGCCCATCATCAAACACTAAGTGCGCCCGAAATGCCACCGGCACTGACACAAAATTATCCGCCACCAAACCCGCACCCTGCAGTTCGTCCGTGAGGTTGATATTACTCACTGGCGCGTCCCGATTATCGCTATCCGCAAACCATGATGCCCACCGTTGCGCCAGTTCGTGTAAATCCTTTCGACTTAGCATTGGTCGTGCCCCCTCTAATCGTGTGATGACCCCACTACTCACGTTACTGGCATACTAACACATCAACCAGGCGGCAGGAACATTCTCGGGAAAGCTGGGGTTAACAATTTGCACGTATCAAAAAAGCCCTCCCGTTACGAACGGAAGGACTGTTTACAACCATGATCAGTGGCTTAGTGCATACTCTCGACTTTGGTCAACGCCGCCTTCATGACGATGTCGTTGGCACTAATTTTGGCGCTCAATTTGGTGACCAGCTCACTGATGGTATCTTCATTGGCGACCCCAGTGGCTGCCAATCCTGTTTTACTCTGGAAGGCTTTGACCGCTGCCGTGACGGTACTGCTGTAATAACCGTTGGCCGTCCCGGCGTTGTAGCCCAACGCATTCAGTGCCCGCTGGAGGGACTTCACACTCTTGTTGGCGTCTCCTTCCTTCATGCTCGTCACCGTAATGGCGGGGATGTTGGCGTAGCTAGGGTTGGCCACATGTTCAGTTGGCTGGATACCCTTATGGTTGATCCACGTGCCGTTTGGCGTTAGCCACTTGGCAATCGTCAGCTTGAGTTCGTTGCCGCCGCCCATATCCGCAACGGTCTGAACGGTCCCCTTACCAAAGCTCTTCTGCCCAACCAGCGGAATGTGGGCTTGCTCGTTGAGCGCGGCGGCCGTAATTTCGGCAGCGGACGCGGAATCACCGTCGATCAGTACGACGGTCGGCTCCGTGATCTTGAAGCCGCCATCGTACTTCTTGCCAGCCTTGTACACCTCCGCCTCGGCCCCACGTGACTTGACCTTCAGGATCGTCTGGCCATTCTTCAGGAACATCGAGTCAATCGCGAGCGCTTCGTCGAGCACCCCACCTGGATTGCCACGAAGGTCCAGAACAAACTTCTTTGCCCCCTCTTGGCGCAGTTTCTTAACGACCCGCTTCATTTCCTTACCGGAGTTATCCGTAAAGGTGGTAAAGGTGATGATCCCGACCTGCTTGTTGCTGCTATCGAGTTTACCCGTGATGCTGGCCACGGTCACTTTGGCCCGTTTCATGGTGAAGGTCATGGTGTGACCGTCACGCTTAACGCCCACGGTCACCTTGCTGCCGATCTTGCCACGCACCTTAGCCACAATTTTATTCAGGTCTTGTTTCGTGACCGACTGACCATTGACGCTCACAATCTGGTCACCAGCCCGGATGCCCGCCTTCTTAGCGGCACTATCAGCGTTGACCGATTCAACAAAGACGCCACTACTCCGCTGCTCCATGGTGGCGCCAATCCCACCGAAGGACCCGGAGATTTCAGTGTTCAAACTGGTCGCATCCTGGTTTTGCAGGTAGACCGAATAGGGATCCTTCAACGAGTTCACCATGCCACTAATGGCACCATTAACCAGCTTCTTGCTGCTGGTCGTTTGATAGTAATTCTGCGAAATCGTTTGGTAGGCCTTGACCACTTTGCTCATGTCGCTCGGGACGGCCGCCGTGGTCGTCGCTTGCTGCGCATTGTGGATGGCTGATGCACCGTAGCCAATGCCCCCACCTAACACGAGGGTCACGACCATCCCCACCGTGGCAGCCCAAACGGGCACGCCATGACGGTGTGGGGTATCTTGTGGTGCTGGTTGTTGCTGCTGTTCGTCTTCGTTACTCACGCTTGCCTCCGTCGCCCTTAGGAACGCCGTTCACGGTACAACTGGTATGCCGCGTCGAATACGTCCATGCTGGGCAGGTAATTACCATTTAGTTCGAGATAGTTACTCAATGTATCAAAATCCGTTTCCTGCTTGGGGAAGGCCTGATCCAAAAACGCGTTCTGGGCAAAGGTGGCCAGTTCCCCGTGATCGTTGGGATTACGCAACGTCATCAGGAAGCGATAAAACGGTTCGGTCATTTGTGCTCCTTCCAGTGCGCATCGACAAACTCCTGGCGCTGTGCGTGTTCGGCCGCATACCGCCGGGGATTCTTTGCGTAAAACTGCTGGTGTTCGGGCTCAGCCGGGTAAAATGGGCCCGCATCCTCGATTTGCGTCACGATGGGCTGATCAAACATCCCGGACGCTTCCAGCTTGGCTTTGGACGCCTCCGCAATCCGGCGCTGCTCCGGTGAGTTCACGTAAATGACCGGGCGGTAGTTGTCGCCACGATCCTGAAACTGCCCCATAGCGTCGGTCGGGTCAGTCTGCTGCCAGTAAATTTCCACCAAATCAGCGTACGAAATCACGTCCGGATCAAAGGTGATCTCCACTGCCTCCGTATGGCCCGTGGTGTGACTCTTGACTTGCTCGTACGTCGGGTTGGGTACGTGACCCCCAGTATAACCCGACACCACATTTTGGATGCCCGGCTGTTCCTCAAAGGGTTGCACCATGCACCAAAAACATCCACCCGCAAAAATTGCTGTTGCCATATGAATACCCTCCTGTCTACTTCGCGGCCTTGACCGTGTAGCCCGTGACGTCAATTTCGTCGTGGACCAGGTCGATTCGGTCCGCGCGTACGCGTAGCCCGTTGCCTAACTTGAGTTTGTTTAATCTTAGCACAATCATCTTACGCTTGGTATTAACTTCCACCATCCCCGGTAGCTTGTAGTTGTTCGCCACGTAACTCATGACGTAGCTAACCGGGACGCCTAGTTTACCAACGTTGATCTGGGTGACTTTCAGTAGCACGTTGCCATTCGTTTGCACGTACGGATCCAGTACCATGCCGAAGTGGACTTGGGTACCAAAGAATTTGAAGGTACCCTTTAAAACCGCGTGGTTACCAACTGAGAACGAGTACTTCACGTCACCCGCCTTCAACTGGTGGCTGAGGTAGGTGGCAATCAGGCGGTTGACCTCTTTCTTGGTCATACTGACGTGCATGACGTCGCCCGCCGACTTGACCGGTTTAACCGCAGTCGTCGTTTCGACTGGACGTGATGCTTTGTACACCAACGTGCCGCTGGCACCAACGACCAGTCCCAACAGAACGATAAACGCCCAAAACCACCAACTGATATGGCGCCGTGGCTTAGTACTGGTAGTCGCCGCCGTTTGCGCGCGATTGTGCTCTCGCCGTGATGCTTGCTTGGGTGTGTGCTCATTGTTTGCCATTATTCCCATTCATCCTCCGTTGCTGACATTGCTGACCATAACTTGGCCGTCATCTTGACGTAACCCGCGTTGTTCGGGTGGAAGTGATCCTTGGTGTAAATTAGGTGGTTAGTCAAGTTCGACTTACCCGCCTTCATCGACCGTTGATCGGCCGCCGTCCCCTTCGACAAAACCGCGTTAATATCCACAAAGTGGACCCGGTGAAGCGTGGCTGCCGTCTTCTTGGTCGCCGCGTTCCAATTATTGACGCTGGTCTGCATCTTCGTCAGATTCGGGAAGTACACGTAAAACGGGTTGTAAATACTAAACAAGTAAATCGGCGCATTTCCATTATACTTGCGAATAGTCGCAATTAACGTCTGCACGTGCCGCTGGAACAACTGAATACCATGGTTCACATCCGCCGTATTGATGTTGTTGAGGTTATTTTGTAGGATGTGCATCAGGTCGTTACCACCCACCGTTAGCGTAATGGCGTTGGCCCGTTTGAGCTGGGCCTGCATTTTGGTGTTGTTGCGGACCCGTTTGAGAATTTGCAGCGACGTGTCCCCGGTCACCCCATAATTACTGGTGTGCACCGTGGCCCCCGTCTCCACGCGAATATCCTCCGCAATTAGTGGCACGTAACCGCCTTGGCCGGTCGTATCGCCCACCCCATGAGTCAATGAATCACCCACGGCGACCACGTTCACCGCACCGGTCGTTGAGTTACCGCCACCAGTTGCTAATGGTTGCGCGTTATGCACGAATAGGGTAGTACAGCCAACACCGACCACTACGGCCATCGCTAGCACCACCAGCGCGCGTATCATCCGTTTCAATATCAAATTATTCATCCCTCGTTTACGCAAACTGTCCTCAAAACAGCTACTAATAATTATAATTTATGGTAGCACAAAATGGCCCCTGGCTCAGTGGTCACCTGCTGGTTTAAGAATTTTCTTGTCCCCAGTCTTAACACGCGAAAAAAGCCATTCCTCAACGGAACGACCCTCTTCACGCATTAGCTGCGCAATTTAATCTTCGTAATACATAATCGCAAAGGCGCCTTTGCCGGCGTGGGTAGCGACAATGGGGCCCGTCCGGCGTACCAAGACGTCAACCCCGGGCACCGCCGCCCGAATTTGTTCAGCAATAGCATCAGCCCCTGACGTCTCATCAACGTACGAGACCCCGATTGACTTGATGCCCGGTTTTTGACTCATCGTTTGCACCACGTCGTCCACAAACCGCTTAATGGTCTTCATGCCCCGGCCCTTTTTCAGGATGCCCAGCTCACCATGTTCCATGGTCAACGCAATCTTGATGTTCAAAACCGACGTAATCATGCCCGCCGCCCGGGATAGACGACCACCCTTAACGAGGTTGGTCAAATTGACGACGCCCATCCGTAAGGTTGTGTGGTCCTCAACGGTCTTGCACCGGGCCACAATGGTATCCACATCAGCACCTTGGGCCGCCAGTTTCGCCGCCTCAATGACTTGAAACGCCATTGCGCGGTCGGTCAGACCGGAATCAATCACCGTCACGTCACCATCCACCATTTCGGCAGCCTGGCGCGCTGCGTTCACCGTCCCGCTCAGGCTCTCCGCCAAGTGGATTGAAATGACCTGGCTTCCATCCGCCGTGAGCTGCTCGTACTTCTCCACGAACGACCCAATCGCCGGCTGGCTGGTCTGCGGTAGGTCCTTGGCCGTGAACATCTTGTTCACAAACTCATCACGCGTAATGGTTTCTCCATCAGTATAAACGGTGCCGTCGATCATCACGGTCAGCGGGATAATGGTTACCTGATACTGAGCGATTTCTTCGGGAGTCATCTGCACCGAAGAATCGGCCACAATTTTGATATTGGTCATCTGTACGCCACTCTTTCTGGTCTTTGCTTAGTTTGTACCATGTCAGTATACCGAAACCAGGGGCTAAAATCTAGCATAGATTAAATAGTTTTCAAAACTAGCTGTAGTTGACTTTGAAGTCGCAACCCGCTAGGATGTAGTTATGGGAACCAGTTAACCTTGGGGGTAGATGAATGCAAATGACCGCTAACCGTTTAAAGTCTCGCCGCTACTTAATCAAAAATGAAGTGTGGAGCGCCGTTACCCACGGTGTTGGCATTGCGTTGGCCATTACCGCCCTGGTCCTTCTGCTTGTGCGGGCCGTACCAACCGGTGATTGGACCCGTATCTGGTCGTTTGCCGGCTTTGGGATTGCCCTCATCGTGCTGTACACGTCCTCCACGCTGTTTCACGCGTTGTACTTTACGCGGGCACGCAAAGTGTTTCAGGCACTAGACCACTCCAGCATTTACGTACTGATTGCCGGGTCCTACTTACCCTACTGCCTGGTAGCCATCGGGGGGCCACTTGGTGTGGGCTTGCTCATCACCATTTGGGCCTTGTGCCTGACTGGCATCCTATTAGACTGCCTGGCGGCCAGCAAGCGACTACACAAAATTGAAGTGGCTATCTACGTGCTGCTCGGCTGGTTGTGCCTGATCGCGATGGTACCATTGTGGGAACACCTCGGCGTGATCGGCTTCTGGTTGCTGGTGGCTGGTGGCGTGGCCTACACGGTAGGGGCCTTGATCTATACCCGCCGTAGCATCCCCTATATCCACGTGGTGTGGCACGTCTTTGTCATGGTGGGCTCCGCACTCATGTTCGTGTCCATTTATCTGTTCGTTTAACCACTTACCGCACCCAATCAAAAATGCAGGTCGCATCCGTTCTGACAGATGCGACCTGCATTTTTGGGCTATTCTTAATCGTCTACATACTCATCGAGTGCTAAATACCGTTCCATCAGCTGGTCTTCCTGAGCGTTCAATTCATCCAACCGTCGTTGCTGACCCGCCAACGTCTGGTAGTCATAGCCATCCGTTGCGGCCATAGCGGCCTGCAGATCACTAATTTGTTGGTCTAGGGCATCAATTTGTGGCATCAAGCCCTCGTACTCCTTTTGCTCCGCGTAAGTGAGCTTGACCTTCTTCTTGGCCGTTGGGGCACTGGTCGTCGTAGACTCGCGCTTGCGCGGCTGGTCCGTGCTCTTCGTGGCGGGGGTGGCAGCATTTGCTTGTTCCTGCTGCCGCCGCAGGTAATCGGTGAACCGCCCCACGGCACGCTCGATGTGTCCCTCACCGCCAAAGATGAACAGCTGCTCCGCCACTTTATCCAGAAAGTACCGGTCATGGGACACGGTGATTACCGTACCCGGAAAACTATCGAGATAGTCTTCCAGGACGGTCAGCGTCGCAATATCCAAATCATTAGTTGGTTCGTCCAGTAACAGCACGTTGGGTTGCTGCATCAACACTTGTAACAGGTATAACCGCCGGAGTTCGCCACCAGACAACCGGTCGATCCGCTCACCGTGCATGGCGCGCGGAAACAGAAAGGCATCCAATAATTGCGTCACGCTCTGGTGCTCACCGCGATTGTTGGTCACCCCTTCACCGACAGCCTGAAGGTAACTAATGACCCGTTCATTCCCGTCCATTGGTGGCATCTGCTGCCGGTAATAACTGAACTTGACGGTCTCGCCAATATCCAAGGTTCCGCTATCTAGCGGAATTTGACCGGTAAGCACGTTCAACAGCGTGGACTTACCGGCTCCATTGGCGCCCGTGATACCGATGCGCTTACCGGGTTGCACTAGCCAGTTAAAGTCGTCCAGAATCACGTGCCCACCTAAGCGTAGGTTGGCCCCGGACATCTCGATCACCTTTTTGCCCAGCCGTTGGGAGCTGATGTCAATATCAACCTTAGCGGTCGGCCGCTCCTGCTGACCGTTACTCATGTCCTTGAAGCGGTTGACCCGCGCATTTTGTTTCGTCGTGCGGGCATGGGCGCCCTCGCGCATCCAGGCCAACTCGTGTTTATAGAGTTGCTGTTGCTTGTGCGCCATGGCGTCTTCGCGTTCATTCTGCTCAGCCTTTTGGGCAACATAATCTTGATAGTTACCAGTAAACGCCTGCAAGTGCCCGCGGTCGAGTTCCCAAATCTGGTTGGCGACGCGGTCCAGGAAGTACCGATCATGGGTCACGACCAGTAGCGCACCCTTGTAAGCCGCCAGATACTTTTCCAGCCAGGCTACGGAATCAAAGTCGAGGTGGTTCGTCGGTTCATCCAGCATCAAGAGGTCGGGCTGCTCGATCAACACCTGGGCGAGGCCGACCCGCTTAGCCTGGCCACCGGAGAGCGTGCCGATTTTCTGACTCAAATCATCCAGGTGTAATTGCGTCAAGATCGTCTTAATCTCGGTCTCGGCATCCCACCCATTAGTCTGGTCCATCTTGGCCATGGCCTTGGTGTAGCGTTCCTGTACCGCATCGCTCATCGGCGCATCACCGTACGCCGCCAGCGCGGCCTCGTATTCACGAATGGCCGCAAAGACGGGGGCGTCACCGCCGTACACTGCATCCATAATCGTGTCACCTTGAGGCAGTGCTGGCTGCTGGGCCAGATAGGCAATCCGGTAATTCTTGGGGGTGTCGACGGACCCCGCATCAAATGGTGCGGTGCCGGCTAAGCCCGCCAACAGGGTAGTTTTGCCCGTACCGTTGACCCCAATTAGGCCAATACGGGTACCCTCATTGATCAAAAAATTAACGTTTTGTAGTAACTGTTTGTCGCCATACGCCTTACTAATATCGGTGGCGGTTAATGTTTGCACTAATACTTACCCCTCTCACTAATCTGCTTGGTCCGCGGCCTGCACGTAGGCCAACAAGGCCGTACGCGTGTTGGCTACCGTCCCGGTCACCACGGCTCGTTCCGCTCGCCGTAACGCTTGGCCCATCGCGCGGCCAGGCTGCATGCCCGCCGCAATCAAATCACTGCCGCTCAACGCCAACTCATCTTTGTGATGAATACTAAGTCCATCATAGGCAGCACGAATGGCCGTCACGTCACGATCGGGGTGGGCACACCCATACGCCGTTAGGGCGACCGTAACACCACGCGTACCAGCAGCATACAACGTCCAGTTATCGGGCACCGTGCCGCCTAGCGCTGGCCACATGGATGTTGCCGCTTGCACCGCTTCAATCAGGTCGTTCGACTGCTTCCACGCCCGCAAAAACTTGCGCGGCGCAACACCCAAGGTGACCACCAAGAGCGTCCAAGCGACCGCGGCGTTAGGCCACTGACTAGCGGGCAGTGCCGCCAGTTGGGCCAACGCTGGTCCCGCCGCCGCAAACTGGGGGCAATACTGGTACAGACCGGAGTCAATCAGGGTGCGCAAACCCGCGCGCCGGTCAATTCCCAGTAGCAAGCGCGTAAATTCCGTCGCAATGCGCTCCACCGCAATGTGCTGTAGCAACGGCGCGTTGTCACTGATGCCCTGGGCCGTGGCTGGTTCCAAGGTAAACCCGAGCTGGCTTTCAAACCGCACCGCCCGCATCATGCGCAAGGCGTCTTCACCAAAGCGGTCATCGGGGTTGCCGACGGCGCGCAACACGTGGTCATGTAGATCGGCCAACCCGTTAAAATTATCGATGACGGTGCCGTCGTGCCGTGCAGCCAACGCGTTGACGGTAAAGTCCCGCCGTAACTGGTCCTCCTTGAGGGACCGCACAAACTGCACGCTGTCCGGACGCCGAAAATCCTGGTAGCCCGACTCCGTTCGGAAAGTGGTGACTTCATAGCCCGCGCCATGGTCGAGCACCGTCACGGTCCCGTGCTGGATGCCCGTGTCGACGGTACGCCGAAAAATCCCCTTGACTTCAGCCGGATAGGCAGAAGTCGCAATATCCACGTCATGAATCGGTAACCCTAACAGGGCATCACGCACACAGCCACCCACAAAGTAAGCCTCAAACCCCGCATCCTCAATACGCTGTAGAATTGGGATGGCCGCCTGAAATTGTGGGTTACTTAAATCAACCTGCATGAGTTACCTACCTCCGTTAATCATTCATTTCATCTTTGCGTTTGCGCAATGTAACTGCGCGCAAACTAAGCCTGCGTATCCGAATCATTTAAAACGTCCAACCGCTCCTGTGCGTCGACATCGTCGGGCTCCAGCTGCACGAGCCGCTGTAAGGCTGCCCGCTCTTCGGCCGCAGCCGCCGTTGTCCGAAAGAACTGGGCAATGTCCCGCAGGAATGCGGGGCGATCCTGAAAGGTACTAAACGCCAACAGGTAGTTAGCCCGCGCCTCGTCGTAACGTTCCAATTGCTCCTGCGAACGCGCCAGGTTCCAGTAGAGCTGTGGATCACTGTTGCCGTCCGCATCCAGGGCGCCGAGAAATTCAACGTTCTCTTCGTGCCGACCCTCATGTAACAAGAAGTTACTCCAATCCAACCGGTGTGCCTGGTTGTTGGGGTCGATCTTTAAGGCCGCTTGCAGGTACCGTTCGCCGGTCTCAGTGTCCTCCAAGTCCAGGGCTAAGGTGCCACCCAGCGCGTATAAATCGGCGTTGGTATCGTCCTGGGCGACCCCGGCCTGAACGGTTTGTAACGCACCACTGGTGTTGCCCGCAGCCTGCTGGGCCTGAGCTAGGGGCAGGTACGCACTAGTATACGTCTCGTCCTGGCCAACAACGCGTTGGAGCGCATCCACCGCGTCTTTGTATTCCTTCAACTCAATGTCCATCACGCCGAGTTGGAACGTCTCATCCAACGTTAACGCGTCGATCCCCACGTCGTCAAATAC
Source organism: Lacticaseibacillus thailandensis DSM 22698 = JCM 13996 (assembly GCF_001436135.1). NCBI lineage: Bacteria > Bacillati > Bacillota > Bacilli > Lactobacillales > Lactobacillaceae > Lacticaseibacillus > Lacticaseibacillus thailandensis. The sequence continues at coordinate 361,630 of NZ_AYZK01000001.1, read as the reverse complement.
AGCCACGGCGTCCTCGTACCGACCCAAGTTGCCTAACGCTTCCCCGTAACGTCCGCGGACGTTCACTCCAGCAATCAACTCTTCGCCCTGGTCGAGCAAACGCAGGTAAGCAGCGGCGGCATCTTGCGTGTGACCCCAGGCTCGGTTCAGCTCTCCCTGAGCAAAGGTGATCACCGGTTCATCCGGCGCCAACTGGGCGGCTTCGTGCAACTTTTGGGCACTCACTTCATACAAGCCTTGCGTTTGGTACAAATCGGCCACGGCCAATAATGCCTGTACGTAGGCGGGATTGTCTGGCTTGACCCGGTCTAGGTAGTTTAAGGCCGCGTCGTTATCACCGTCAGCCACCGCAATGTCAGCCAACGCGGTCAACACGTCACCCTCATCGGGATACTTTGTGAGGAGGTCCGTGTACAGTTGTTTGGCCTCAGGTGTAAACCCGATACCATACAATTCCTCAGCTAGATTAAAGCGCGTTTCGTCGTCATCGTGTTTCCGTGCCAACTTGAACAAGTGGTGCGCCCGATCCAACTGGCCGCCCTCAATTGCGTCTAACATTTGTGCTGAATAGCTATCACTCATTATTATCCTCCTCATTCGTTACTGATCTGAGCCTGGTGGTACGGGTTGAAGCAGTGCTGTGCTGCAATTGCTTTCCACCCGCGGGGTACGGCTCTCGCCAAAAGAAAAGCCGAGTCCAAATCGCTTTGGGCTCAGCCGTTCTAAGTACTATTGCATCTCCGTTAATTACTTAACGGCGTCCTTCAAGGCCTTACCAGGCTTAAATGCTGGTACCTTGGATGCAGGAATCTGGATTTCAGCGCCAGTCTGCGGGTTACGACCCTTGCGGGCAGCACGTGCGCGGACCTCAAAGTTACCGAAACCAATCAGCTGGACCTTTTCGCCCTTAGCCAGACTATCCTGGATAGAACCGAACACTGCGTCAACAGCGGCCGTAGCGTCCTTCTTAGTCAAGCCAGTTGCGGATGCAACGCTGTCGATAAGTTCTGCTTTGTTTGCCATGTGTATTTCACCTCCGTGATGCAGTTAGTTATTCTAACCACAAAATCCACCATATTAGTGGTTTAAGAATGAGGAAATAATGAGCACCTAAGCAACACTATTTCACACGTAAATATAGCATGGAAAAGGCTTTATGCCAAGCGTTTTCGTGTTTTTAGCCAAAAAATCAGTATATTTAACACGCTGGTCATAAAATTTTTCACAATATCGCGACTACCGCCGTCAACCCGGTGTTATTGCCGTCTCCGGGCAATTAAATGAATTGGCGTCCCGTCGAAATCGAAGGTCTCCCGTAGCCGGTTAATGATAAACCGCTGATAGGAAAAATGAAGCAGGTCCACGTCATTGACAAAGACGATAAATGTTGGCGGCTTGATGGCCACCTGAGTCATGTAGTAGATCCGCAGCCGTTTCCCGTTAATGGTTGGGGTCGGCGTGACCGTAATGGCTTCATCGAGCACATCGTTCAGCACACTACTTTGGATCCGCCGCGACTGGTTTTCTGCGACCTGCATAATCAAGCGCGGCAGTTGGTCCAGCCGCTGCTTGGTCTTGGCGGACACAAACACGATGGGCGCATAATCCAGGTACTGGAACTGATCACGCACATGATTCTCAAAGTCCTGCATGGTGTGCTGATCCTTGTCCAGTGTGTCCCACTTGTTCACCACGATGACGATCCCGCGGCCAGCTTCGTGGGCATATCCCGCGACCCGCTTGTCCTGTTCGCGAATGCCCTCTTCGGCGTTGAGCACCATCAGGACCACGTCCGACCGGTCGATGGCCCGCATAGCCCGCAAAACGGCGTACTTTTCGGTGTTTTCGTACACTTTGCCCCGTTTACGCAGACCCGCAGTGTCAATCATCGTAAACTCATTACCTAGCGCTTCAAAGTGGGTGTCAATGGCATCCCGCGTGGTTCCCTCAATATTGGAAACAATCACCCGGTTTTCGCCCAAAATAGCGTTGACCAGGGAAGATTTGCCGACGTTCGGCCGCCCAATCAATGAAAACTTGATACTATCATCCTCAGCCTCTGCCTGATCCTCAGGGAAGGCTTTCATGACGGCATCCAAAACGTCACCCAGGCCCAACCCGTGGGTTCCCGACAGCGGTAGTGGCTCACCAAACCCCAAGCTGTAGAAATCGAAGATGTCATTGCGCCGTTCGGCGTTATCGACTTTGTTCACGGCCAGCACCACCGGTTTATCCGCACGGTACAAAATCTGCGCCACACGCTCATCAGCGTCCGTAACCCCGTTCTCAACGTTCACCAGGAACAGAATAACGTCAGCTTCATCAATGGCAATCTCCGCCTGCTGGGTAATCTGCTGCACCAGCGGCTCATCGCCCATGTCGATCCCACCGGTGTCGATGACGGCAAACTCCCGGGTCAACCACGTTGCGCGCCCGTATAGCCGGTCACGCGTGACACCAGGGGTATCCTCAACAATGGCCTGCCTGGTACCCACGATGCGATTAAAAATCGTTGATTTACCCACGTTGGGGCGCCCAACAATTGCTAGTGTGGGAATACTCATGTTGTCCTCCTATCAAAAAACGCTGAGCCGTTGGCCCAACGTTTACGTATCACTAATAACCTAGTTAAGACTACTTGTTGTCGTTGTCCTTACCAGCATCCTTAAGAGCATCACCTAAGATGTCACCCAGGGAGAAGCCAGAGTCATCCTGCTGGTATTCAGCCGGAATGTTCGTCCGACCACCATTACCGCCACGACGACCGCGGTTGTTGCCACCGTTGTTGTTACGACGAGGACGGTTGTTACCACGCTCCTCTTCGTGAGCACCTTCTGGGGCTTCAGTCAGGGCCTTGATGGACAAGCCCAGACGGTGTGCGGATGGGTCAACAGAAAGTACCTTGACCTGCACTTCTTGGCCTTCCTTTAGCACGTCAGCTGGAGTACCGATGTGTTCGTGAGAAATCTGGGAAATGTGAACTAGACCCTCAACACCAGGGAATACTTCAACGAAGGCACCAAAGTTAGTCAGACGACGCACAGTACCAGTCAATACAGAATCAACTGGAGCCTTTTCTTCAATACCATCCCATGGTTCAGGCAACGTGGCCTTGATGGACAGGCTGATCCGATTGCGATCTGGATCCAGGTTCAATACCTTAACCTTAACGTCCTGACCGACCTTCAGCACATCACTAGGCTTGTCAACGTGGTCAAAGGAAATCTGCGAAACGTGAACCAGACCATCGACCCCGCCCAAGTCAACAAAGGCACCAAAGTTAGTCAAACGTGCAACCTTACCGTCAAGCACATCACCAGGCTGAATCTTCGCAAAGATTTCCTTGCGGGCTTCGGCCTTCTGCGCTTCCAAAACGGCACGGTGCGACAAGATCAAGCGGTTGTCCAGTGGTTCGATCTCAATGATCTTGAACTCCAGTTCCTGACCTTGGTACTGCTTGAGGTCTTCGACAAAGTGATCAGCAACCATCGATGCTGGTACAAAGCCACGCACACCTGCGTTAACAACCAAGCCACCCTTAACTACAGAGGTGACAGGTGCAGTAATGGTCTCGCCGGCGTCCGACTTGGCCTTCAATTCGTCCCAAACCTTCTTCGATTCGAGGCGGCGCTTGGAAAGCAGGAACTGCCCGTTTTCCTTATCCTTACCAATCTTGCTAATAATAACCAGATCCATCACGTCGCCGACCTTGGCAACATCGTGGATATCTTCGATTGGCTGGGTACTTAATTCTTTAAGTGGCACAACCCCTTCCACGCCGGTACCTTGGATGCCCACCGTTAACTGCTTGTCCTCAATTGCCAGAACTTCACCCTTAACGGTATCACCAACATTGACCGTTTGAACGCTGTTCAGAGCGTCCGCCATGGTTTCTGGGTTTACGCTGTTTTCACTCATGCCAAAAAATCCTCCTTAACGACTATCATCAAATGCCAGTATACATGATACGCAGCACTTTTGCCAACTTTTCAGGGATAGTTTTTTAATTATTGTAATTTATTTTGGGGACCCGGACTGTTCACCGGCTTTTTGCCCCAAGCGTTCATCATGTAAGCGCAATATTTCGGCTACCACCGCGTCAATCGACATGTGGGTCGTGTCGATACGTACCGCATCCTCAGCCTGCTTCAACGGTGACGTTGCCCGGGTTGAGTCCTTGTGATCCCGAGCCGCAATTTCTTCTTCAAGCACTGACACTGGCACGTCAATCCCCTTAGCCTGGTTGTCCAGAAAGCGTCGACGCGCCCGTTCAGCCACGCTCGCGACCATGAACACTTTGAGTTCTGCGTGCGGTAGCACCGTCGTCCCGATATCCCGGCCATCCATGACGATGTTGCCCGCAGCGGCAATATCCCGTTGGCGTTGTGTCAGGTCCGCCCGCACTGCCGGAATTGCGGCCACGGCGCTAGCGTTATTAGTCACATCTTCTTGGCGAATGGCCAGCGAAACGTCCTCACCATTCATCAAGACCTGCTGACCGGTGGCAGTTGGCTTAAAGTCGATCCGTAACTGCGGTAAGCGCGCCGTAATCGCTGCAGCATCGTGGACATCGATGCCGTTACGCAAAGCCATCAGCGTAACCGTGCGGTACATCGCCCCCGTGTCACAATAAATATAGCCTAGCTTGGTCGCCACTAACTTCGCGATGGTGCTCTTGCCGGCACTTGCCGGACCGTCGATTGCAATCTGCATTTGTACTTACATTCTCCTTTAAAGTTAAAAAATACCCATAGAAATGGGCCGGGGCACACGGCCACAGCCCAGCAACGCCACTCATTGATTTGACTACTTGACTTTCAGCACCTGACCCGGCGTGACGGAGGTACTAGAACCCATGCCGTTCAACGCCTGAATCTGCGACAACGTCATGCCGTGGTTGGTGGCAATGCGGTAAAGGTTATCGCCAGCCTGAACGGTATAAGTACCCGCCGCGCTGCTAGAACTGCTGGAACTCGAACTAGCACTACTACTGCTACTCTGCGCGGTACTAGTACTAGAGGCACTGGTAGCTGCCCGGCTACTTGCCGCGGCAGCTTTACTACTGGACTTGGCCGACCGCGCTTTAGCTATGCTCGCCTGCTTGGCACTACTGCTCTTCTTAGCGGCTGCCTGGCTGCTCGCCCGGGACGAACTCGCGGCCTTGGCTTCACTCCGACTGCGCGCCTTGGTACTCGACGATACGGACAAACTAGTCGAGTCCTGCGAATCCGCCGAATTTTGCATCCGCTTATCGACCGCCATCCAAATGATCGGCACCAGTAGAATAACAATCAAACCCACCGTGATTGACCACGTCAAGACGGAGTTACCATGACTACGACGGCGTTTTTTTACCCGTGAGTAGTTACCCTCGTCGTCTAAATCGTCGTCAAACTTGGTGTTCCATGGTTCTTGGGGTTGGTTTTGCTGGTTATCGTGCTTATCCTTGGGTGTCTGGGCCACGGTCACCGCCTCCTCTTTCTCTTACTGCTATTGTCATTTTACCACAGTTTATTCTTGCGCCTGGGACTCAACGTTAAAAATCTCACTAAATACTGCCCGCCATCCCTGCGGTGCAGGCCGCGATAAGGACGCAGTTACAGGTGCCTGGCCCATCGCGTCAATCACTGCCGGCGTGACGGACCCACAACACCACTCGTCATCGTGCGCAACGCTGGGGCTATCAAAGTGCCGTAACCACACGCTACGGTGACAGTGCTGGTCATCAATAAACGCAATCATAGCGCTAAACCCAGCCACGCTTTCCGTTTTGCGGGCCTGTAGCTGCGCCCACACTTGCTCAGCCGTAAAGCCGAGGTGCTGATAAGACAAAATCAACTGGACCTGCGCGTCGTCCATCCTCATGAAGGCCTGCGGGTGCGCGTACACACTGGCAATGGTGTCCCGGTCGGGCATAGCCTCAACGTGCTGCCGTGCCGTCGCCAGGTCCGCAGGTGTCAGTAGCAATTCCGTCACGCTGCGTCGGCCATCCCGGCCCGCACGGCCAATGGCCTGCGAATAGTCCTCCAGAGATTCCGGCACGAACATGTGTACAACTAACCGCACGTTAGGTTTATCGACCCCCATACCAAAAGCACTGGTGGCGCATAACACGTCCAAATCACCCTGAATGAATTGCCGTTCACGCAACGTCCGGCTGTGAGCATCCAGCCCGGCATGGTAGAACGCCGCGTGGTAACCGGTCGTCTTGGTGATCTGCGCGGCTAGTTCCTCCGTCTGCCGTTTGGTACCGCAGTAGACCAAAGTAGGGCCGTGGACCGCATCCAGCAGCTCAATTAACCGGGCCACCTTTGCTTGTGGCCGCAAGACTTGCTCGACCCCTAAGAATAGGTTGGGCCGGTTCACCGAACCAATGTAGGTCCGCGCGTTTGGAATCCGTAACTGGGCCAAAATGTCCGCCTGCACCTGCCGTGGGGCCGTAGCTGTCAGCGCCAAGACCGCAGCGGGCTGCACCCGCGCGATCACGTCACCTAAACGCAAGTAGGCCGGGCGAAAATCCGGGCCCCACTGGGAGATACAGTGCGCCTCATCGACCACAAACAAACTCACAGCCAGGTTACGTAACCGTTGCACGACGTCAGGACGTTGCAACATCTCGGGTGCAATAAATAAGAAGCGGAACCGGTCTAAATCACGGAGTATCTCGTTAAAGTCTCGGGAATCCAGCGTCGAGTTTAATGCTACCACGCGGCGCTCACCCGCCGCCTGTAGCCGGGCGACTTGGTCACGCATTAACGCCAGCAACGACTCGACGACAATCGTCAGACCACCAAGCAGCCGGCCCGGCAGTTGGTAACACAACGTTTTGCCACTACCCGTGGGCAACACACCCAAAACGTTGTGCCCCGCCAAAACGTTTGTAATAATTTCACGCTGACCCGGACGAAATGTAGCAAAGCCGAGCTGCTGTAACGCTGCATTAATTTGTTGCTCGTCAATCACCATGACCCTGCTCCCTCCGTACACAAGCGACCTGCGCTAACCGAACTTGTAGAAATGACGCGTCTGGGACCAGCGCTTGCAGTTGCCGGTAATCGTGCGCACCGCCAGCCCAGGCAGACACCAATTGTTGGGCCAACGCCTCCGGCAGTAACACGTGCGTATTCACGGGTAGTCCCCAAATGGCAGCCGCCTGAATATGTTCATTAATGGTACTGTCCTTGCGCCGCAACCGGCGGGCGACCGTGGGAATATCCAGCCCTTGGTTGACTAATTCCAAACTCTTTTGACCTAGTGCCGGGAGCGGATTAATGGGCCCGCCCCACAATGCAGTTAACAAAGGAAAGTGATCTGGCTGACGGTGTAGCACGTGAATCAGGGTGCCCACAGCATCTAGTAACTGCCACCCCCATTCATCACTCGTTAATTCAGCACTCCCCGCAAAGTCGTGACCTACTAACCGGGCAGCCAAAAAGTCAGCTTGCGCCGGCGCCATGGCGGCGAAAGCGTCGGTCAACTCCGTCACCACCGCCTGATAATCGTGGCCATACTGGCGGTACCACCGCTTGATGGCCCGCTGCACGGACCACTCGGAACTGACGGGCACGTATGTATTATTGTCGAAGCTGGCCTCCGAAACCACCTGTACGGCCAAGAAAAGCCGGTCAGCAAACTCGGTGACATTTAGCCGAAAATCGTAGTGGCTCGGCAAGGGGTGGTGGTGCGCACTGGCCACCTGCTGCCGCGCGCCCGTTACCGTTATCTCCACATCGGGGCCGACTGCCCGCAGCCATCCAGCCGCCTGCAACCGCGCCACGGAGCGTAAAAAGTCGTCCCGTCGTAACGTGGGCATCAGGTTTAACCACTGCAATTGGTTGCTGACCAGAGCCGCGTACAACGTCGAAATCGTCTTCTTCCCCGTCAATAAACTCAGGACTGACAAGGGCCGACGCGCATGGTGATCAAAAAACTGGATCAAGTAGTCATTCAGCATGCCGGTAGCCTCCCTCCTAGCACCCAGTATACCGTAAATCCAGGTAGCTTCGGTAGAACCGTCGTCTGAGTAACACACTAAATTGCCACTACCGACTGCAAACCATCAGTATCACGACAATGGTTTTTCACCCCGCCAAGCAATTAAAAAAGCCGCTCAGTAGCGGCCTTGTCTTGCTATTCCGAAATTTTTAAAACTAGTAAACTATCGTACTACCGTCGAATCATGGCGATTATGCTGAATCCAACCGTTCAACGGCCGCGCCACGACAGCGGTAATCACTGCCAACAGCACCCCTTTGATCAGGTTAAACGGTACCACCCCAATGACAATGTACTGCGCCAGGGACACCCCCAGCTTGAAGTTCAATACCGCCATGTAGACCGGAATGAGCACAAAGTAATTCATGATCGACATCACCACGGTCAGCAACACGACTCCCAGGACCAAACCAGTCACGAGGCGCCGCCACGAAAACTGCTTGCGCACCGTCAATCCCACCGGAATAACCAGCGCACAGCTAGCGAGGAACGCCGCCACGTCGCCCACCAAGTTGACCGCGCCACCGCCGGTCAGGACGAAGTGCACCAAACTACGAATGAACGCCACGCCTACACCACCAACCGGCCCATACAGCAAGGCACCAATTAGTACCGGCACATCGCTACCATCCAGCTTCAGGAACGGAAAGGCCGGGATGATCGGCACCGCAAAGTTCATTAATACGAACCCAAACGCCGACAGGATGGCGATACCCGCCATCCGGTGAATACGGGTACTGGCAACATTATTCATCAGAAAAACCTCCAGGCGGTTCGCCCCGGAGAGACCGCCATGCTGACAAAGAAAAACCGCCATCACAAGGATGACGGGTCTTTTTGTCAGGACAGCAAAAAGAGTCCCATCTTCTTCCATCTAGACTTTCACTATCGGCCTTGGAATCACACCAAGTCGGTCGCCACAACCGTGACGAGTAGCGGGCTATTACCGCCGGTCGGGAATTGCACCCTGCCCTGAAGACGAACCAGTTTATTTAATTACCAATTAATAGTAACATGTCGCAATATAATTACAAGCCTATTTAGCTAACTCTTTCAGTTTGGCCACTTCTTGGTGGGTCAACTTGCGGTAATCGCCTGCTGACATGCCCGCCAACGTTAACGGGCCAAAGGCTTCACGCGCCAATTTAATGACGGGGAAACCAACCTGCTTCAGCATCTTCTTCACCTGGTGGTTTAACCCCTGGTGAATCGTTAACTCCACAATGGCGGTCCGTTTACCGCCGTTATCGCGGGACAAAATTTTGACCTTCGCCGGCGCCAATTTACGCCCGTCCACCGTCACGCCTTCACGTAGCGGTTGCAACTGCAGGTTAGTTGGAATTCCCTCCACTTTGGCCACGTAACGCTTATCGATGTGGTAGCGCGGGTGCATCATCAAATTGGCAAAATCACCGTCGTTGGTCATGATCAGCGCGCCCGAAGTGTCGTAGTCTAAGCGCCCGACCGGGTAGACCCGTTCACGCACATCCTCAAAGAAGTCCGTCACAACTTTGCGCCCCTTGTTGTCTGTCACCGCAGTGATTACTCCACGCGGCTTGTACAGGAGAAAGTACTGCAGTTTCTCCTTGCTTAACGGCACGCCGTTGACGGCCACCTGGTCGCCGGTATCCACCTTGGTGCCCAACGTGGTAACCACCTGTCCGTTGACCGTTACGTGACCCGTGGTAATTAGCTCCTCAGCATGGCGCCGGGAAGCGACCCCTGCATGGGCAATCACTTTTTGTAGTCGTTCAGCCATTTACTTCTCCTCCGTGGGCGTACCGTCCGTACTAGTCACACTGGTAGGCTCACCATCAATATCTTCGCGTCCAAACAAGTCCAACGTTTCTGGATCCGGTGTCCCCGTCGTTGGTAATGGCGGCAAATCATCCAGGCTGCGTAACCCAAAGTAGTCCAGGAACACGTCCGTGGTCCGGTACATGATCGGCCGCCCCGGTGCATCTTTGCGCCCCGCTTCAGCAATAAGCTGCCGGGTCACCAGCGTTTGTAACGAACCCGAGCTCTGCACCCCGCGGACCTCATCAATATCGATCCGTGTGACCGGCTGCTGGTAAGCAATGATTGCCAGACACTCCAGCGCGGCTTTTGACAGGCCAGTTGCTGGCGGACCCTGAAAGTACTTCTTGAGGGCCGAGGCCGTCGCGGGCTTCGTCAGCATGTAAAACCGCTCTCCCGACTGCTGGATGAACAACCCTCGCTGCTCATCGGCCGCCATCTGGTCAGCCAACGTGGCCACCTGCTGCCGCGTGGCCGCCACACTGACACCAAGAATCTCGGCCAAGGTGTGTAGGTCCACTCCGTCTTCACCAGCAGCATACAATACTGCCTCTATTACTCCCAGCAAGCTTATGCCGCCCCCTTCAAGTACACGTGAATGGGCTCCGTGGGCCCGGCTTGCGTACAAATAATCGTGTCCGTTTTCATCATTTCTAGTAAGGCTAAAAAGCTCGTAATCACCGCAGCCACGTTATGACCATCGATCAACCGGGTAAACTCACAATCACCAAGTTCTTGCAGCTGATTATTCATCGCCGCGATAGTCTCCTCAATGGTCGCACTGGCCTCCGCTTCAATGTGGCGCACGGCAGTAGCCTGCCGTTGCACCCGCTGGACGACCGCCGCCACGGCGCGCTGAAAGTCAATCAGCTTGACCGCACCGGGCGCAAGTGGGGCCGTCACGTCGGCTGGGGGTAAGGAAGCGGGTTTGGCAAACGAGGCACTCCGCTCAACTTCCAAATCACGCAACTGGCCCGCAGCTTCTTGATAAACCTGATAATTAAGCAGTTGCTCAACCAACTCCGTGCGCGGATCGTCAACGACCATGTCGTCACCAGGCTCTGGCTCCGGTTCGGGCAACAACATCCGACTCTTGAGGGCCATCAAACTGGCGGCCATCACAAAATAATCACCAGCAATATCCAGGGCATTATCCTGCATGGCCTGCAGGTACTCCAAATACTGACCGGTAATTTGGGCGATGGGAATATCGTAAATATCCAGTTTGTCTTGCTTAATGAGGTGCCACAATAAATCAAGTGGCCCCGCAAAATCCTTCAATACAATCGTTAACGCCATGCGCTATTGTTCCCTTCTGTGCTCCTCCCACCGCATAATGAGCGGCGTAGTCTCTAGAGAGCCCATGATGCGGCGCGCCCCCACGAGGGCGGCCAGTTCATCCAACACTGTGTTGATGGTCTCCTGATTCCGCAAAGCCGGGGCTAACTGCAGGTGGCGGACCAACACGTAGCCATCACCATCTTCGATCCCCACCACACCAGAAAAATCATCATCCGCGTCTTTGTACAGGTACAATTGGTGCCCCGCATCCTCAGCGAATAACTTCAATTCGGCCTGCAAATTGCTCAGGACCTTCAAGTCAGGTTCAAACGACAAGAAACCCATCGCAATTTTTTGGTAGTCGCGTTTATACTTTACTAACATAATTTCACCTAAACCTTACTGTTATCCGCCGTTAGCCGCGCGGATGGGTGGCGTGATAGACCTCCGCCAGCCGGCCGTTCGACAAGTGCGTGTATAACTGCGTGGTACTAATGTCGGCATGACCCAAAATTTCTTGGACCACCCGTAAATCGGCGCCATTCGCAAGCAAATTAGTCGCAAAGCTATGGCGTAATGTGTGTGGCGTCACGTCTTTGTCGATCCCCAAATCAACAATGTACGCCTTCAGGTTCTTCCAAATTCCCTGGCGTGTGAGTTGACGACCATGAAAGTTAAGGAAGACGACGTGGGGATCGGTCCGACGAAGTAATTGCGGTCGGCTGTCCTCGAGGTAACGCCGCAACCAGGTAGCGGCTTGCTCACTGATGGGCACTAACCGCTCTTTATCGCCCTTGCCGATAACCTGGATCAGGTGCATGTCCAAGTGTAACTGGTTCATGCTCAGGTTGACCACTTCTGACACCCGCATCCCGGTCGCATACATCACCTCAAAGATGGCGCGGTCACGCAACCCCAGCGGTTTGTCCACGTCAGGAGCGGCCATCAGTTGGTCAATTTCCGCCATGCTCAGGACGGTCGGTAGGTGCCGGCCCGGCTTGGGGGCATCGATCAAGTCCATGGGGTCGTTAGTCACGACGCCCTGGCGCCCCAAGAACCGGTAAAACTTGCGCAGCGCTGATTGTTCGCGCGCCATACTGGTCGCAGCGAGCGTTTCGGCTTCTGACGTCAGGAACGCCACCACCGTGGTCCGTTCTTCCGGCACGGTGGTGATGTGCTGTTGGGTTAACCACGTGGCGTACCGGTGTAAGTCATTGCCGTAACTGATGCGGGTATTGTCCGCCAAGCCACGTTCCACGGCCAGGTAGTGTAAAAAGTCGGTAATCAAATCATCCATGACGCATCACTCCTTGGTGGCCGTGTCGTCATGTGGTAGTAGTTCCACGTAACCATCCGTTTCGCGCACGCGGCGAACCTTTAACAGGTGTCCCAAAGCCCGCTTGAACGCCCCCTTACTGATGTCGAGATGCTGACGAATGACCGCCGGATCACTCTTATCAGTCAGTGCCAACCGTCCATCATGACTGTGTTGCAGGACCGCCAGCAGCATCGCCGCATCATCATCGATGGCTTCGTACGCCCGTGGACGCAATGAGAGGTTCAAACCGCCATCCTGGCGGATACCGATTACGCGCGCGTGCAGTACCTGGCCCAAGCGCGGTTCCGCATCACGTTCACTCGGATGGATAAAACCCAAATAATGGTCATCAGTGAACACCAACGTGCCCGCCAACTTCAAGCGGTAAACGGTGGCGGTAACGTCTTTATTCTTCATGTCATCATGGGCAATGTGTGCCAACTGCGGGAAGAAGTCCGGTGAAGCCAGCTTGCCCCACATACGGTGCTTTTTGTCCAGTTCCAACCGGACCATTAACTTATCGCCACGGGCTGGCCACAAGCGGTTCTCCAACGGGAGGTCGTCCAAACTGACCACCACGTCCTTGTCCGGTAAACCGACATCCACAAACACTCCCAGATCCCGCCGCACCTGCACGACGGGGCAAAAAGCATACTCCGACTCACTGATAGCCAACGGCTTGGTGGTCATCCGGGGATCGCGATGCTCGTTTTCGTAGGCAAAGCCAGTCACATCACTCCCCAGCGTGGGCACGTCAGTAAACTCATCGCGCGCCACCGCCATCGTGATGCCCTGATACTGCACATACACGTACTCGTCATTGCTATCCGTCACTTTACCAGTAACTGTCTGTCCGTTAAAATCCATTATTTTCTCCTTATTTGGCCAGGGCTTACGGCCACCCTTGGTTGCCCCGACGCACTGCAGGATGCGTGCGTCGTAAGGCTTTCTTAATTGTTAGTTTACCACCCCTGCCAGCCATTGACCATGTCAACGCACCGGAAAGGGGTAATGGCCATCCTGGGGACTCACCCGCTACCCCAGAACTGCCTATGTATAACCCAAAGGGGTGCAACACACCAAGTGTGTCACACCCCTCGAGTTTGAAAACATTATTTGATGGTTACACCATTAGATGGCGTTCGTAGCACCCTTGTAGACGATACCACGACGGGAATCAACGGTGATGACCTGACCATCGTTGATGACAGTCGTTGCGTCATCGGCGCCAACAACCACTGGGATACCCATAGCGATACCCACAACGGCAGCGTGACTAGTCAAACCACCGGCTTCAACAACCACGGCAGCAGCCTTTTCGATTGCTGGCAGGTAGTCCTTGTCGGTCGTCTTAGTAACCAGGATGTCACCCTTCTGCATCTTCGAAACAGCTTCGCTTGCAGTCGTAGCAACAACAGCCTTACCAACAGTAGTCTGGTCACCAACGCCAGAACCCTGGGTCAGCTTAGAACCAATCAGCTGAACCTTCATAACGTTGGTCGTACCAGTTTCACCAACTGGCACACCGGCAGTGATCAGGATCAGGTCACCTTCTTCAGCGAAGCCCAATTCCTGGGCCTTCTTCGTGGCAACATCGAACATGTCGTCAGTAGAAGATGGCTTCTCGATGATTTCTGGGACAACACCCCAGTTGATCATCAAACCACGCTGGGTCTTTTCGCTGAAGGTCAAAGCCAAGATGTCAGCCTTTGGACGGTACTTGCTGATCATACGAGCCGTGTAACCGGAGTTAGTAGCGGCAACAATGGTCTTAACGCCCAAGTTACGAGCGGTGTGAGCCACTGCCTGGCCAACAGATTCCGTGACGGACTGGTTGGAGTACTGCTTCAAAGCGTAAGCATCCTGGTCAACCATGGCCTTTTCAGTGTACTCGTCGATCCGGGCCATTGCGGCAACGGATTCAACGGGGTAATCACCGTTAGCGGATTCACCGGAAAGCATCGTTGCGTCAGTACCATCGAAGACGGCGTTAGCAACGTCGTTAACTTCGGCACGCGTTGGACGAGGGTTTTCCTGCATGGAGTCCAGCATCTGGGTAGCAGTGATAACGGGCTTGCCCAAGGCGTTGCACTTCTTGATCAAAGACTTCTGCACTAATGGCACGTGTTCGAATGGAATTTCGACACCCATGTCACCACGGGCAACCATCAGACCATCGGAAACCTTCAGGATGTCATCAATGTTGTTGATACCTTCCTGGGATTCGATCTTAGGGAAGATCTGAACCTGTTCCTGGTGCTTTTCTTCAAGCAGTTCACGAATGTCCAGAACATCCTGTGGCTTACGAACGAAGGAAGCAGCGATGAAGCTGATACCGTTGTCCAAACCAAAGCGAATGTCGCTGGCATCCTTTTCAGTGATACCAGGCAGGTTGATAGCAACACCAGGGGCGTTAACACCCTTGCGGCCACCCAAGACACCATCGTTCTGAACCTTGGTAACCAGTTCACGGTGTTCGTCATCCTTTTCGGTAATCAGAACGTCGATCAAACCATCGTCAAAAAGCACGTGGCCACCAACATGGGTGTCATCGTACAGACCAGGGTAAGTAACGGCAATCTTGTCCTTAGTACCTTCCAGAGATGCATCCATGGAGATACGAACCACATCACCGGTGTGGAATTCAATCTTGCCATTAGGCGTGTTCTGAACGGTCGTACGGATTTCGGCACCCTTAGTATCAAGCATGATACCAACGGTCTTACCAGTAATCTTCTCGGCTTCGTGAACCATGTTCATGCGGGCCAGGTGTTCTTCGTGGTCACCATGAGAGAAGTTGAAGCGGAAAACGTTGGCACCAGCCTCAATCAACTTAACGATGATATCGGTCGTGTTGCTAGCAGGTCCAAGCGTGCTGACGATCTTGGTCTTTTTCATAAATGAAAAATCTCCTTTTTTGCAAAAATGTTTTTAAACAGTGTTACCAGAATTAAGTTAACTAAAACGCGAGCTCTTTTGCAACCTTGTAAACGTCCATTTCGGGCTCGTGCTTAGCGTCGAACAAATCAAGCATGTTGTGGGTAACCAGCTTGTTGTTCTGAATACCGATGGCCAGGCCACCCTTGCCCTCCATCAGGAGTTCAACGGCGTAGCTACCCATCCGCGAAGCCAATACCCGGTCAAAGGCAGTTGGGCTCCCACCACGCTGCACATGACCAATGGTCGTGGCGCGTAGCTGGAAGTCTCCATATGGCTTCAACTTGTCGGCAAACTCAGCAGCGGTCATGACGCCTTCAGCCAGCACGATAATGGCGTGCTTCTGGCCGCGGGCACGACTACTCTTGAGCTTAGCGGCCACTTCAGCGACATCAAAATCCTTTTCAGGAATGATCACGTCCTCCGCGGCACTCGCAACCGCTGCCCACATAGCGATGTCACCAGCATTACGACCCATCACTTCCACGACGAAGGTCCGTTCGTGGCTAGCAGCCGTATCGCGCAGGTTGTCCATCGCGTGGACAGCAGTGTTCAAAGCAGAATCGAAACCAATCGTGAAGTCCGTGTACGGAATATCGTTATCGATTGTCCCCGGCAGACCCATGGCGTTGAAACCATGCTCGTTCAGGCGCAGTGCACCATGGTAGGAACCATCACCACCGATAACAACGATTGCGTCAATACCAAACTTCTTGAGTTGCTCCACACCCTTTAACTGCACGGGTTCCTGAGCAAATTCAGGGAACCGTGCAGAATAAAGGATGGTCCCACCACGGTTGATAATGTCATCAGCCGTGCGGGAATCGATCCGGAAGATATCACCAGCCAGCAGGCCGGCAAAACCGTAGTTAATGCCGTATGCTTCTAGGCCTTCGTGCTCAGCCTTACGCGTTACGGCACGCACCGCGGCGTTCATGCCCGGAGCATCCCCACCGCTGGTCATAATACCAATGCGTTTCATCTTTCCACCTCACGTGAATTTCTGTGGGTCAAAAACCTCAACCCCAAACAAAATCAGTCTACCACTTTTCAGAAATAAAGTCGCCAGCAACCGACACTTTTCTCAAGAGAATCTTACTTTTGTCGTAACGGTCGGGTGACCACCGCATCCGTACCCAGAACAGTCCGCAATTGGTCTAGCACGGCAGCCGTAACCGCTAATGATTGGGGCCGTTTAGTTGGCAGCCGGTGTCCATCAGCTACGAGCACCACTGGACTAGGTCCGCGGTGAGTGGCGATGATTTCCGCCACCTCCGCACGCAACGCGACGTCCGGTTGCTGTCCAAGGTTCAGAAACACAATTTGGGGTAAGGCAGCCCGCGCCGCAGCAATCGGAGTGAGCGAATTGGCAATGATGGCGGGTCCGTCGTCGCGCTCACGCCGCTCACCTTTGCCCCGTAACAAGTACACCGCGTTAGTGGTCAGTGGCTGCGACTCCTGGTAAGTGCGCGGAAAGACGGTCACGTCCGCACTCCCGGTGCCGTCCTCGACGGTCAAAAAAGCCATCGTCAACCCTTGTTTGGTTTTGATTTGCCGCACAGCCGTGATTAGCACCACCACGGCCACGTTACGCCCGATGCCCACTTGGTTCAGCGCAACCGCATGAGTACCCGCAACCACATCAGCGTACTGGCTGGTAGGATGGCCGTTCAGGTAGTAACCCAAAACGCTAGCGGCCATTGCATCATCCTCGGCGGTCGTGCTGGGCGTTACCGCCACCGGCTTAGGCCATAAGTTTTTGAGCAGGTCCGCATCCCCCGCGGCCAAGTCTACCGCGGTCAGGACGCCCTCCAGCTCGGCCAAGGCCACGGCCCGGTTAGTTACCAGCCGGTCCAACGCTCCCACCTGAATCAACGGCGCAAGCACTTTGGCGTCAAGCCACTGCGCGGGTAGGCGTAGTAGCAAGTCTGCATATGACTGGAACTGGCCGTGCGCCTGCCGCTCGTCAACTAGGGCCGCCACAAAGTCACGGCGCAACCCACGGACGTTGCTGAGGCCCACCCGAATCGCCCCTTTGCGGTTCAGGTGGAACCCCCGTCCAGACCAGTTGACATCTGGGCCCAGTACGGTGACCCCAGCATGCCGCGCCGCGTTGATCAGCGTCCGCAACTTGGTAGTATTACCCAAATTACGGTTACATTGCGCCGTGTAAAATGCTGCGGGGTAATGCACTTTGAGGTAGGCCAACCAAAAAGCCAGCTTACCATACGCCACCGCGTGACTGCGATTGAAGCCGTAACCGGCAAAACGCTCAATGTCGGCGTACACCGCAGTGGCGTCGTCCGCGCTCAGCCCGTGCGCCTCCGCTCCCTGAATAAACCGGGTACGCCCAGCATCGATTTTTGCTTTATTTTTCTTACTCATCGCCCGCCGTAAATCGTCGGCGGCCGCCATATCAAAACCGCCAATAGCGCTGGCCACCTGCATAACTTGCTCTTGGTAGACGATGATGCCATAAGTGGCATCCAAAATTGGCGCGAGCAGTGGCGTTACGTAAGTTACCGGCTGTTCCCCGTGCATGCGGGCCGCAAAGTCGTTGATGTACTCCATTGGTCCCGGCCGGTACAAAGCCGTCGTGGCGACCACGTCTTCAAAGCCGCGGGGCCGCACTTGCCGAAGCACGCGCCGCATCGGCGCACTTTCAAACTGAAAGACGCCGAGAGTATCACCCTCCTGGAATAATTTCAGTGTGTCGGGATCATCGAGGGGAATCTGCTCTGGGTCAAAGTCGTCGCCGGCTTGACGCCGCACGTACAACAAAATCTGCGCCAATAACCCCAACGTACGCAGACCCAGTAGGTCGATTTTTAACAGTCCCAGGCGTTCGACCACCTCTTTGGTACCCTGTGTCTGCTCACCCGAGCCCGTTGGCAACGTCTGCACAGCAATGGTCTCCACCAGCGGCGGCCGGGACAGCACTACGCCGGCCGCGTGGGTCGTAACGTTCCTGGGAATCCCCGTCAGACGACTAGCCAGGTTCAACGTGGTCGCCACCGTCGCACTATCCGCCCGCATGTTGGCAAGTTGCTGGGAACCTTGGAGCGCGGCGTCAATGGTCTCGGCACCACTAGGTACTGCACCCGCAATAGCATCCACTTCGTGTTGGAGTCGCCCGAGCACGCGTCCGACGTCTCGAATGGCCTGCTTAGGCCCCAGTGTCCCCAACGCCATAATTTGGGCAAAGTGGTCAGTGCCGTACCGCGTCCGGACGTAATCAATCATTTCGTCACGCCGATCATCCTGGATGTCCAAGTCAATATCGGGCATTTGGCCCCGGTTCGGGTTCAGAAACCGTTCAAACAGTAAGTGGTAATGCAGCGGATCCACGGTGGTGATGCCCAAGGCAAAGGCGACCAAGGACCCGGCGGCGGACCCACGCCCTGGGCCGGTCAAAATGCCCCGCCGGTGAGCCTCCTGAACAATGTCTCCCACAATCAGAAAATAATCATCGAACCCCATCGAGCCAATCACGGCCAATTCGTGGTGCATGCGCTCCTGGTAGTCACCAGGAATATCATCCCGACTGCTGACCTGCAAACGACTTTGCAATCCGGTCCACGCTAGGCGCGCCAAGTATTCACCCGCCGGTAACCCATCCGTGTCCGGAAAAGCTGGCAACTGAGTGCGCACGACGGGAATATCTACCGTGCACTCTCCCGCTAGTGCCACCGTGGTCGCAACCAGTGACGCCATGTCTGCGGCAACAAATGGTGCGGCCGCCGCATTCATCTCGGGCAGGTCGTACGCACCCGGACCACCGTCGGCCTGCAGGTCCACTCGCTCACCGGCACCAATTGCCTGCAAGACCCGGGCCGCCAAGGCATCATCAGGATCGCGGTAGCGGACGTCACCCAGAGCCACAGCGGTCAGGTGGTGCACCCGCGCAAAGGCGGGCAGGTCGGAAGCCAAAGCGGACGCCGGAATGCCGACAAATACCTGGTCAGGATGGTGGCTTTGTAGCGCACTGACGACGTTCCAAGCGGTGTTACCATCACCGGCAGTTAACGCGGCCATCATGCGCCCCGTGGCGGTCGTCACGGCCACTAAACCGTTCAGGTCACCAATATCGTCAATACCAGCGACTTGGTTCGTCATGACCTGGCTACTGAGCCGCATGAGTTGGGCGTACCCCGCCTGGGAATGGATCAGCAAGATACAATCAGTCCCATCCCCTAACCGTAGTGTCATACCTAAAAGCGGTTTGAGCCCCCCCTTTTTGGCGGCATCATAAAACGGCACCAGATTATACACCACGTTGACGTCGGTGATCGCCAACGCGTGATAACCCCGCGCGGTTGCTGCTGAAATATACGCCTGGACGCTGGTCGGGCTCTGCAAGATACTACCGCTCGACACCACTTGTAGTTGTACAAACTCCATGTTGCCACCTCAACCATCATTATAACGAACCCCACGCTGGCCTGCACTACGCTGGGTTAAATGGTGGCCCTAGCTAACGATTATTAACAAGACTCATGACAAAGGTCGACTTTCACACCCCATTTTCAAAGTTGTGCTTGCAACGACCAGACGCAGTGCGTTAAGATAGCGACAGTTAGAAAAGAGGGATTGACATGCGCTTTGTAACAGCCATTTTCTGGGGCGTGATTTACGGTGAAATCACCGGGTTTTTAGCCGCCTCATTGACGAGTTCGACTTTCCAGCCCGTCCAGTCACTGATTATCAGTGCCGTGTTTGTCGTGTTGTTGGTCTTCCTGCCACCATTAATGGAACATTTTTCGGGCACCAGTAAGAGTACGACTAAGTAATGCGTGCTGACCAACCGGCCGTGAGCCGGTTTTAATTTACCCTGAAACACCAAAAAAGCGGCTCATCACTGAGTCGCTTTTTTTCATAGTCTATTTAGTGATATATACGTAGATATCGCTCGTCGAGAACCCGACGTTAAACTTCACGCCGTTACTCTTGATCGTCTTCATCGTCGTTTGACTATCCCTCTGGTCCTTAGTTTCCTTGGCAAACTTTTTCATCACCGTTTTGGCGTTGGCACCAGCTGATGTCCCCAGCAGGGCCAACGTTGTCCCAAATTGCTTAGCGTCAGCCTTGTTCTTCATCGCCTTAACGGGAATGATCATGGTGTAACCCATCAGGTGCTTACCATCTACGTTGGCCCGGACGCGCACCACACCGTGTTTCATGACTTGGTGCACGCCGTCGCTCACGTGACTAGGCAGCTGCTGTGACTTAGTCGCGTTGGTGGCCTTCGTCATCAGGGCCTTGACCGTAGCGGCCGCCTGCATCGTGCTGGCCTGCTCAGCTGGCGTCATCGTGGCTAGGCTGGCTTTGGTTGGTGCCTTAAAACTGGTCACCTGCTTCTGCTGGGCCGTGGTCAAACTGCTCAAGGCCACCGCCATGTTATACTTATTGGCCGCCTGCTGGTAATCAGCCAGTGGCGTCGCGGCCGTGACCGTAACGGTCCGCTTCAGGTCGCCCGCCGTAATGCGCACGCGCTGCTTGCTGGCGGTGATGGGAACGGAAAAGGCAAAGGTACCGCTGTTAACCTTCTTGGTGCCCTGCTGGTTAGCTGCACGGTAGTGAATGTGCTTGCTGCTAGCCTCACCCTTAATGACTGCGACCATGCCACTCTGGTGGTACGTGCTTTTGGTGGTGGTCAACTTATTTCCGCAAGCAACCAGCACCATGCTCAAGGCCAGGGCGCTAATTGCGGTTAATATTTTTTTCATGAGTGAAATCATCCTTTATTAAAAAGTTACGCACCTTAATGTACCCCACCTCAACACCCACGACAAGTGTAATGTGACTCATTGTCACAATTCACCTGCAACTACTTGGCTTTTTCCTTCTTGGCCTTCTTCGATACCTGCCGGGGCGACACAATTTCAGTCATCGTTTCCACTAACATTTTCTGCAAAACGGCGTTGATTGCTAGTTGCACCATCGCGTTCTGCACGTTGGTGGTGTCCTCCTTGTTCACGGCATTGATCACTACCTCACCGGTGAAATCGGAGTTGGCCTGCTGAATTGCCCCCGCAAAGTCCAAGATGAAGGCGTCGTATGCCTGACTAGGCGTCCGGTTGACCAGCTGGTAGCGGATCCCGTCCGCAATCGTATCCAGCGCAAAGACAGGTTTGAGAATAGCAATCACGATGATGTTGGCCACCTGCGCCCGAGTATATTTCTTCTTGATTGGCGCCTTAATGACGCCCTTCTTCACGTAATTATTAACCATGGTGGCCGTCAGTTCTCCCATCCCCGTCGGCGCCGTCAAGTCATTGACAAACTGCAAAACCTGGTCCATGTACAAGTCAAACTGGGGCAGGTCCGCCCACCGGGGCCAATTGGCCCGCGCCAACTGGTTCAAATAATCGGAAAACGCTTTGTTGTCGGTCATAATAATCCTCCCAAAAATGACACAAGCACTGTTACACCTCGTCTCTAATACTAGCACATGTCATCATCACTGGCAGAAATTTGCGCAACAAAAAAGCCAACCTCACAGAAGTTGACTTAACTGTTTAATTACGCGTTGGCGTCACTCTTGGTATCAACAACCTGCTTGCCCTTGTAGTAACCGTTGGGGGAAACATGGTGGGATACACGGTATTCACCGGTCGTGGCATCAAAGTGCAAGTTAGGAACACTCAACTTGATGTGTCCACGACGCATGCGCTTCTTCGTTTTGGAAGTCTTACGTGCAGGAACTGCCATGATTATAAACTCCTTTTTATTGGTATTCCAATATACTATACCGGAAAACCATTATTTTGCAAGGCGCAGCGCTCAATTACGCTGGGTTTGGCGCTGTCGCTGAGTCCTCGAAAGTTAGTTTACCATCTTTTACACCCACTGTCACCGTGCTTTCAGGAACAATTTCACCAGCAATCAGTTTTTTGGCCAGTGGGGTCTCCACTTTGGTCGTAATTAACCGCTGGAGTGGCCGCGCCCCAAATGCTGGTTGGTAACCTTCATCACCCAACAAATCGACAGCCGCCTGACTCAACTTCAACTGCAAATCCTGTTCAGCCAACCGGGTCCGCAACCCGTCAATATCCTTAACCACGATCCGCTTAATATCGTCCGCACTCAGTGGGTTAAACATGATGATATCGTCGATCCGGTTAAGAAACTCTGGCTTGAACCGGGTCTGAATCAGCTTCCGCACCGCCGCCCGGGTCGCATCCGTGATGCCGCCCTGGTTGGCCGCGTCCAGCAAAATTTCGCTGCCCAGGTTCGAAGTCATAATGATAATCGTGTTCTTGAAGTCGACCGTGCGGCCCTGACCATCCGTCAGGCGCCCATCATCAAGGACCTGTAGCAAAATGTTAAACACGTCTGGGTGGGCCTTCTCAATTTCGTCCAGCAAGACAATCGTGTACGGATTCCGCCGCACCGCTTCGGTCAGTTGACCGCCCTCCTCGTAGCCAATATAACCCGGAGCTGCGCCGACCAGCCGCGACACGTTTTCTTTTTCCATATATTCGGACATATCGATCCGCACCATGTGCTTTTCGGAGTCGAAGAGGTTCTCGGCCAACGCCTTGGCCAGTTCCGTCTTCCCGACCCCGGTAGGACCGAGGAACAAGAAGCTCCCCAGCGGACGGCTAGGATCTTGCAACCCGGCACGAGAACGGATCACGGCATCGCTCACCGCGGTCACGGCGTTATCCTGCCCAATCACCCGCTGGTGGAGGTTGTCGGCTAAGTGTAACAGCTTCTCCCGGTCACCCTGCACCAACTTCGCCACGGGAATGCCCGTTTGCCGACTAATGACGGCGGCAATTTCATTCGGGGTCACTGATTCCTGCACCAACCAGGTATCGGGCCGCTCCCGCTGCTCGAGCTCCGCCAACTCCTTTTCCAGTTGGGGAATGGTACCGTGCTGTAACCGCGCCGCCTTTTCCAAATCGTACTTAGCTTGCGCATCCTCCAACTCGTGCTTGGCGTGCTCCACCTCAGACTTCTTGGCGTTGAGGGCGTTGATCTGCTGCTTCTCGGACTGCCACTGGGCGTTCAGCCGACTGGTCTGTTCCTTGACCTCGGCCAAGTCCTTTTCCGCCTGGGCTAAGCGCTGCTGGCTGGCCTTATCGGTTTCCTTTTTCAGCGCCGCTTCTTCAATTTCCAGTTGCATTTGCTTACGCTGCGCCACGTCCAGTTCGTTCGGACGGGAATTCATCTCCACGTTGATGTTGGCACTGGCTTCATCGACCAGATCGATGGCCTTGTCCGGCAAGAACCGGTCGGTAATATAGCGGTTCGACAACGTCGCCGCGGCCACCAGCGCGGCATCATGAATCCGCACCCCGTGGAAGATCTCAAAGCGTTCTTTGAGTCCCCGCAAAATGCTGATGGTGTCCTCTACGCTAGGTTCCTGAACCAAGACCCGCTGGAACCGCCGCTCCAAGGCTTTGTCCTTCTCAATGTTTTCGCGGTACTCATCCAGCGTGGTCGCACCAATGAGGTGTAGCTCCCCACGAGCGAGCATGGGCTTGAGCAAGTTGCCGGCATCCATGGAACCCTCGGTCTTGCCGGCGCCCACGATGGTGTGAATTTCGTCAATGAACACGATGATTTGGCCATTAGCACGCTTGACCTCGTTCAGCACCGCCTTGAGGCGTTCCTCAAACTCGCCCCGGTACTTGGCGCCAGCAATCAGGCTCCCCATGTCTAAACTGATAATGGTCTTGTCCTTGAGGTTATCCGGGACATCCGCCTTCACGATTCGCTGGGCCAAGCCTTCAACAATGGCCGTTTTACCAACCCCAGGTTCACCAATTAGCACCGGATTGTTCTTCGTTTTCCGGGAGAGAATGCGGATCACATTCCGAATTTCCTCATCACGACCAATAATTGGGTCCATTTTACCGCTGCGCGCCTCGGCGACTAGGTCCGTCCCGTACTTCTTCAAGCTCTGGTAGGTATTTTCGGCACCCTGGCTGTTGACGTGCTGACCACCGCGCACCTGGTCAACCACCTGGCGCAACTTTTTCGCCGTAACCCCGTTCTTGGTCAAGTACTCCGTGATGGGAGAATACTTTTGCTGCATCAGGGCGAGCAGCAGCGTGTCCGTCGCAATGTACTGGTCACCCAATGCCTGCCGTTCACGGTCGGCGTCCTGCATTAACTGGCTGAGGTTCTGACTCATACTTTGCCCGTAATTAGCCACACCCTCGACCACTGATTCTGCGTCCAGCGCTTGGTCAATTACCTGGTTCAAGCCGGTCACATCCACACCGGCCTGCTGGTAGATCTGCGTAGCTAATTCATTTGGCTGTACCAACACCTTCCACAAGTGGGGAATATCGATATCCTGGTGGTGCCGGGTCTGCGCCACCTGCTGTGCAGCGCCAATTGCCTTCGTCACGGCTTCAGTTAATTGTTCTGGATCCAAACGTCTCGCCCCTTTCGTTGAGGACATTTTACCACGCCCAGCCCCCAAAGGTCAAAATTGGTCAAAACACAATATCACCGCTCGCCAACCTACTCACCCGCCAGGCCATCAACGCAAAGTGGCGAGCGCCGCCAGCTACTGACGGACAACTCACCACTGTCACAAACCTATTCTATTTACGGTTGAACACCGTGGCCGTGAGCCAATCTCCCAGCCGCGGGACGAGCGGGTACAATACCGCGCCCAGCTGCATAATGGCTGGCGCGTTCACTTCCCGGACCGGCCGGTGAAACGTCCGCACGATGCGGGCCGCTAACTTATCCGCGTCCAAGGTGAACGCAGCCACGGCGCGTGCATAATCCTGCGCGTGGGCGTGCATAAAGAAGTCCGTGGCCACCGGCCCAGGGTTGACCGTCGTGACGTACACCCCGGTGTGCCGTAGTTCCAGTCGTAAGGCGTTGCTGTACGCAATTACTGCCGCCTTGGTCGCAGCATAGACCGCCGACTGCGGAGTAGCAATCTTGCCCGCCATCGAAGCGATGTTAATGATGTGCCCAGTACCTTGCCGCATCATCTGGGCACCAGCGAGCCGGGTCATGTAGATCAGCCCCAGCACGTTAACCCGAAACATGCGGCTCGTGACCGCTGCATCGGTCGCCAGTGCGGGCAGGAACTGCCCGAAGCCAGCTGCGTTCACCAAAACGTCCACGTGACCACCCACGTCTGCGAGCAGTTGTGCCCATACCGCGTCAATCTGGACGGGGTCGGAAACATCCAGGCGGTACGCGTACGCTGGGGTTCCGGCCAAAGCAGTGGCTTCAATCCGCGCACTGCGCAATGCATTGACCCGCCGCGCCAAGAACACCACGGTGGCTCCCTGTCGCGCGGCATCCATCCCAATTGCCCGGCCTAAACCGCCAGAGCCACCGGTCACAACAACTACTTGTCCCCGTAAATCAGCCATTATTTCACCTTCCGAAAAGGAATATCAATTTCATCCAAATCACTGACCACCCGCGTGTTCTTAAAGACCGTGCGGGCCTCTTTTTGCAATTCCCGGGCGACTTTGCCTACATACCGAGCCGAAATATGGTTCAACAGCAACTGCCCCGCATGCGCCCGCTGGGCGAGTTGCGCCGCTTCTAAATCGGTCGAGTGGAAGTAGCGCCGGGCAAGCTTAGCGTCCGCACCGTCAAAGGTACTCTCGTGCACAATGACATCGGCGTCCTGAGCCAGCGCCAGTTCGCGGTCTACCTGGCGCGTGTCACCAAAGATGGTCACCGTCCGGCCGGGCTGGGCAGCCCCGATGAAGTCGGCGCCATTGAAGGTCCGGCCATCGGGCAGCGTCACGGTCTTGCCCGCCTTGAGTTGGGCGTACACCGGACCGGACGGAATGTTGGCCGCCCGCACCTTATCGATCAACAGTTCACCCGGATGTGGCTTTTCAAAGACCCGGTAGCCAAAGCAGGTAATGCGGTGATCCAGATAGTCCGCCGTGACCGTGAACGTGGCATCATCGAGCACCACCCCGGGTTGTACCGTTACGAAGTTGATGGCATAAGCCAGGTGCGTCTGCGTGATCCGCAGGCTGGTCTTCACAAAGTCGGCAATACCCTTGGGCCCATATATCGTTAACGGCTCGGTGCCCCCCTGGTTAGACCGACTCGCCAACAGGCCCGGTAGCCCAAAGATGTGGTCGCCATGCAAATGGGTAATAAAAATTTTGCTAATTTTACGGGGCCGAATGGCAGTGCGCAATATCTGGTGTTGCGTCCCCTCACCACAATCAAAGAGCCACACCTCGTTGCGCTCATCCAACAACTTTAACGCCAGGCTACTAACGTTCCGACTTCGCGAGGGCGAACCTGCCCCCGTACCTAAAAATTGAATCTCCATGCGTGCCATCCAATCTGTTTACGTTGTATCAACGGGCCGCCGTTCGCCGGGGCGACCCACAAATCATCGCCACCGCGCCGTAACGCCGGCACCTTTCCGTACTATTGTAGCATACGCCCGAAATTGTCTCTACGAAAACTAACGGCATCAGAAAGGGGCCACCGTTAAGTGGCCCCTGGATACATAAACCGGAGTTACTGTTGCCGCAACGTGTCCACGATCTGCTTGGCTACAAACGCCGCGTACCGCGGATTACCTTGCTGGTTTGGGTGCACGTTATCATTATAGAACCATTCGGGATGGCCGTTGGCATAGCCATACCAGTCAATCACCGTCAGGTTGCGGTAGTGCCGGGCGGCCTGGGCCAACGTGCGGTTGACCTGGTTTTGCCACTGACGCGTCGGCACGTGGGTGTTGACCCAAAACACGTGCCGCTTACGCCCAACTGTCCGCATCAAGTCGGCAATCTCGCCGTTAGTCACCGGTCCGTTGGTCCCCAGGCCCACCAGAACGTTACGGGCCAGCGTACCCGATTGCTGGTACTGCTTCAGAATTTGGATGCCATCCGTGGCTTGCCGGCTCACTGCGGCATCAATAAAGGACTCCGGAAAAATCTTTTCCAGTAACGGCTTCCCGTCCGCCATGACTGAATCCCCCACCCCGGTCAGGCTGACCTTAGCGGCAAACTTAAACTCCGCGTCGGTCAACCCATAACGGGCAAACGCATTCTTGCCTAGCGGCCGCCGGTGCTTGGTGCCACCTTTGCTCTGGGCGTGCAGTGAGGACTTGTATGCCGCGTACCGGCGCTTATCCGCTGCCTTGGCCCGGGCAGACTCGTGGAGATGCTTTTGCAGCGCCGTACGTTGAACCTTCGCTGATGGTGCTTGGACCACCCCCGTCATACCGACGGCAAAGGTGACCGTTAATACCACCACCACCGCCATCTGCACAGGCTTCAGGCTACGCCACCAAGCTTCTAGGCGGTCACGAACTGGCCGCTGTGACTGTGACGCCACGGGAGCTTGGCCCGACAATTGCCGCCGAAATAACCAGTGCGCCGCGGGTTGCTCCACGAGGCGGTAGGACAACTCTGTCAACACCAAGATAATGATTACTTCCGCAATGGGGTACGCCCACGGGTGATCGGCCACGTGTGTAAACCGCTGCTCAAAGAAAATCATCACCGGGAACTGGTATAGATAAATGCCGTAACTACGGCTACCGACCCAACTAAAGAGTGGATTGGATAGCCACCGGTTCAGGTGTGACGCCGGGTGCGCCACCACCGCCACCAAAATTGTGACGAAGATGGAAAATAGCAACATGCCGCCTTCATACAAAAAGACCGACTGGTCCCCCACAAAAATGACCATCAGCAACATCGATAGTAACGCCACGACCCCAGTACCATCAAGCGTCCGGCGGGCATTGTCAGTGACGTGGCGAGCTAGGTGCGCACTGGGCCACACAAACGCCAACGCCGCACCCAAGAGGATTGAGAACACCCGGGTGTCAGTCCCGTAATACAAGCGACTAGGATCAAAGTTGGGTCCTTTGGCGCTCAACCAGTACAGCACCGCCATCCAAATTGCTGACAGTCCGGCCAAGCTGAGGGTGACCCCGCCGACCTTGGCTCGACTTAGGTGCAGCCCTCCTAACAGAAGCATGACGAGCAACGGAAAGATGAGGTAAAACTGCCCTTCAATCGACAGCGTCCACAGATGGGTGAACGGACTCTCCCCCGCCGCAAACCGCGCGAAGTACGACTGCCCGTTGCCAATTTGCCACCAGTTGTAAACGTACAGCAAGTTAGTGACCACGATGGCGTGCAGATTGTGTAGCAACGCCCGCGCAAACAAAGTAATGTAGGCAGCGGTCCCAAATAAAACGACGAGCAAGGCCGGATACAAGCGCCGAATTCGCTTCATCCAGAAGCGCTTGTAGTCAAACCGACCCGTCCGGTTAAATTCCATCACCAAACCGTCCGTAATCAAGTAGCCGGAAACCACCATGAAAATGGGCACACCCAAATAACCACCTTTGAAAATTTCTGGTCGCAGGTGGTACAAAATGACGCCCAGCACACCAATCGTGCGCAGGCCATCAAACCCAGTAATATAACGACGTTTTGGCGTCTTCTTCTTCACGTCCATCGGATATCCCCATTCAACAACCTGGAATAATCTAGTTCTGTGGTGTGCTCCCCACACACCGCGTACACGTCTATACTATAACAATTACCACCTAAGCAAAACCCCGGGTGCAACAACATCGCCCCCATATGAAAAAGCGCCACCCGTGCGGATCAGCGCCACAACCATTCGTGGGCCACCCAACACCGTGCGCTTTCTCAACGTAACATGCTAGTCTTCGTATATAAAGGTCAAATCACCAATCGTCACGGAGTCACCCTCCTTGGCGCCGGCCTCACGCAACGCGGCATCGACCCCCATATGGCGGAGCTTCCGGGCAAACCGAAGCACACCATCATCGTGGTCCAGGTTGGCCATTGCGGCCACCCGCTCAACACCGGCACCGACAACGGTAAACCCGTTCTCATCCTCGGTCACCTTAAACTGGTCATCCGCATTACCTTGGTATGCGTAGTCCACGTTCTGTGCCGCATCAGTATCCGTGGCCTCCTCGAAGAAGGACGGCGCGTCCGCTAACAACCGCGCGGTCGTGTACAACAGCGGCTGCACATTATCGTGGGTCACACTCGAAATCGCCATGATGTGGTCTGCCGCTACCCCTTCAGCCAGCAACTGCTGCTTGAAAGTGTCAAAACGTTCCTGTGCTCCAGGCATATCCATCTTGGTGGCCACCACAATCTCGGGCCGGGCCAACATGTTGTCATCGTAGGTGGTCAATTCCTTTTGAATCTGATGGTAATCAGTCAGCGGGTCACGCCCGCTATCAGGGTCCATTTCGACTAGGTGCAAGATGACCCGGGTGCGCTCAACGTGGCGCAGAAACTGGATGCCCAGTCCCACACCATTCGACGCACCTTCAATGAGCCCCGGTAAGTCAGCCATGACAAAGTCAGTACCGTCATCCAGCCGCACCATGCCTAGGTTTGGTACCAAGGTAGTAAACTGGTAGGCGGCAATCTTCGGCTTGGCACTGGTCACCGTGGCCAGAAGGGTCGACTTACCGACGGAGGGAAACCCAACTAAACCAACGTCCGCCAGTACGCGAAGTTCCAGCTTGACGTTGCGTTCAACCCCCGGTTCACCGTTTTCGGCGATTTCCGGTGCGGTGTTTTTAGGGGTCACAAAGTGGATGTTACCGCGACCACCACGGCCACCTTTGGCCACCACCAGCTCATCACCAGGGTGAATCAGGTCACCGATCAACGCGCCGGTATCGGCATCCGTGACCGTGGTCCCCGCCGGTACGGGCACCCGCGTATCTGCCGCTGCACGCCCGTACATGGCTTTGCTCTGACCATTACCGCCAGCCGCCGCCTTAAACACGTGCCGGTACCGAAAGTCCATCAACGTGTTTAACCCGGTGTCGACATAAAAAATGACGCTACCACCGCGGCCACCATCACCACCGGATGGGCCCCCAAACGGCACAAATTTCTCGTGGCGAAAGGCAACGACACCATCGCCACCCTTGCCAGCCTTAACGGCTACTTTGACTTGATCTACAAACATAAAATCCTCCACTACGTCCGTTGTTACTCTGCCCCTAAGCATACAGGACACACAGCCCCAATGCTAGTTTAGAGTGACAATTTAATGGTTTGCGCGGTGGTTTTACTGATTCCCAAAGCGCGAATCTCATCCACCGTGGCACCCTTAATGTTGTTAATGGTCTTAAATTCGCGTAACAATTTGCCCCGCGTTTTAGGACCCACGCCGGGAATTGATTCCAAATGGCTACTCAAACTGTTCTTGGAGTGCCTCTGCCGGTGGAACGTAATCGCAAAGCGGTGCACTTCGTCCTGAATCCGTTCCAGCAGGTAAAAGCCCTGGCTCCGCGGATCCAAGTTGATTGGCTGGTCCGCATCACCAAACAGCAACGCGGCCGTCCGGTGCTTGTCGTTTTTGACCATCCCCGCAACCGGAATGTCCAAATTCAACTCGTCGGCCAGTACTTCCTTGGCAGCATTCATTTCAATGGCACCACCGTCCATCAAGATGAGGTCAGGTAACGGGTGGTGCTCCTTCAGCAGCCGCGTATACCGCCGCCGAATCACTTCACGGGTGTTGGCGTCTTCGTTCGCACTGTGTTGGCCCTCATCTTGGGCCAACTTGTACTTACGGTAGTTACTCTTGGCGGGTCGGCCGTCGACAAACTGCACCATGGCGCTGACTGGTTCTGACCCCTTAATATGGCTGTGGTCAAAGGCCTCGATCACGTGTCCCGACTTGGGCAGGTGCAAAGCCGCCATGATTTCTTCCTGGGCCCCCGAAGTCTTGCGGTTGTCCAGCTCCAACAACCGGAACTTTTCCTCCAGCGTAATGCGGCTGTTCTTCGCCGCCAGATCCAGCAGCGCCCGTTTTTCACCACGCTGGGGGGTCCGGACGGGTACACCCAAAATGTCACTGAGTACCTGGTTGTCCATGCCCTTGGGCACCAAAATCTCGTGCGGCTTGACGTTGTTTTTACGGTTATAGAACTGTAAAATAAACGATTCAAACTCTTCGGTAGCCGTGTTCACAATGGGAAAAAGCCGCTTTTCACGCTTCATCAAGCGCGCCTGACGGATAAAGAACACCTGGATGGACATCCAGCCTTTGTCCCAGTAGAAGTTAAACAGATCGCGGGTCGTCCGGTCGTTTGAAATAATCTTTTGTTTCTCCACGGTTGCTTCGATGTACTTAATTTGGTCACGAATATCCGCAGCCCGTTCAAACTCCAAGTCGGCCGCGGCGTCTTCCATCCGCTTAGTCAACTGCTGCTTGACCTTCGCGGTGTTACCGTTCAAAAAGCTCTTGATGCGCTTAATCTGCGCTTCGTACTCCTCTTGCGGTACTTCCTTGAAGCACGCACCCAAACACTGCCCCATGTGATAATACAGGCACGGGCGCCCTTGGTATCCGTGGCACCGCCGTAACGGGTACACCCGCTGAATAAACTGCAACGTCTCTTCCGCTGCGTAGACGTTAGGATACGGGCCAAAGTAGTAACCGCCATCCTTCTTCACGTCACCCGTAATCAGGATCTGTGGATCACGTTCATTGGTGATCTTGATGTACGGATAGCCTGTGCCCTTCTTCAGCTTGATGTTGTAGTAGGGCTGGTACTTTTGGATCAACGTAATTTCCAGCAGAAAGGCTTCCTTGTCGGTGCTAGTAACAATAAAGTCAAAATCCGCAATTTCGGAGACTAACTTAGCCGTCTTACCCTCGTGGCTACTCTTGAAGTAGGAACGCACACGGTTCTTAAGGTTTTTGGCCTTACCAACGTAAATAATTTTGCCGTTAATGTCCTTCATCTGGTAACTACCCGGTAAGTCGGGCAGTAACGCTAATTTAGCCTCAATGTGGGCTGATGCCATCGGTGTGCCTCCTCTCTGCCAAAACATTTGTTCGCTAGTGTTATATTCTAACGACATTTGGGGCTCGGCGCAAGTTGCAGTGACCGGATCATAGTTGGTGGTGCAAGTTCGGAGTACAGGGAATGACTGCGGCGCTGCGGAATTACCGCCAAGTCTGGTCACCCCCGCCGCCGTCCACATACAAAAACACACTTACGTCCGGCTCCAAGCCAGACATAAGTGTGTTGGTCATTACTGTGCTAATACCTTGCTCAAGAAGTCCTGGGTCCGGGCTTCCTTGGGGTGATTGAAGATGTCTTCCGGTTTGCCCTTCTCAACAATCTGGCCACCATCCATGAACCAAACCTGATCGGCCACCTCACGGGCAAAGCCCATTTCGTGGGTGACCACGATCATGGTCATCCCCGACTTGGCCAAGTCCTGCATAACCTTCAGAACTTCACCAACCATTTCGGGATCCAATGCACTGGTTGGCTCGTCAAACAGCATCACGTCTGGCTTCATTGCCAGCGCCCGGGCAATGGCCACCCGCTGCTGCTGCCCACCAGACAGGCTGGCCGGATAAGCGTTCGCTTTATCACCCAAGCCAACTTGATCAAGCAACTGCTTGGCTAACTTTTGTGCTTCAGCCTCATCCATCCCCTTCACCTTTTTCGGGGCCAAAGTAATGTTGTCCAATACCGTCATGTTGGGAAAGAGGTTAAACTGCTGGAACACCATCCCCATTTTTTCACGGACCTTGTCCAGTTCCTTCTCGGACAGGCCCACAAGGTTGGTCCCTTCAAACTCGATTTCACCGGATGTTGGCGCGTTCAGGCAGTTCAAGCTACGGAGGAAGGTACTCTTACCACCACCAGATGCCCCGATGACAACGATCACGTCGCCTTGGTGGACGGTTTCGCTGATACCAGTCAACACTTCGTTGTCGCCAAACGACTTCTTGAGATCCTTAATCTCAATTAATGCTTTGCTATCCTTCATGTTTCATCTTCCCTTCAAAGTGGTTCAGAACCTTGGACAACGTAAACGTCATGATGAAGTACAAGACCATGGCGACAGCAATTGGTGCCACCCCTTTGTACGTATCCGTCTGCACAACCTTTAACTGGTAGATCAAGTCGGAAACCCCGATGATGGAAACAATAGAACTTTCCTTGATCAGGGAAACAAACTCGTTACCTAACGCCGGCCAGATGTTCTTCAAGGCTTGCGGCAGAACCACACTCTGCATGGTCTCACGCTGGGACAAGCCGAGTGACCGCGCGGCTTCCGTCTGCCCTACCGGAATACTGTTGATCCCACTCCGGAAGATTTCGGCCACGTACGCGGAGGAATTGATGGCCACGGCGATAATCCCAGAAACCAGGGCGGGGATGCTGACAACCATCCCAATCCCGAAGTAAACAAACATGACTTGAATCATCAATGGGGTGCCCCGGATAAACTCGATGTAGGCAACCGCGATCCCGTGCAGGACCTTACTCTTGGACAAACGCATCAGGGCAAAGATAATCCCACCAATGACCCCAAAGATAACGGAGATGGCAGAGATGAAGATGGTGTACCAAACCCCTTTACCAAACACCTTCCAGTAGGCCAGCATCGACGTGTTCTTCGTGTTGGTCTTCATGTACTTGGCAGCGGTCTTTAGGTACCCTTCCGTCAGGTCATGCTTATCCATTTGGTCAATACTCTTATTCACCTTGTTGACCAACGCGGTCGAACCCTTGGCAAAACCAATGGCCGTCCCCTGCATATCACTACCCAAATTAAAATGACCATCAATTGAAGTGAGCGACTTATCGTTTTCAGCATAGGCATCAGCAACTGGCTTTTCCAAAACAACTGCGTCGACCTTGTGGCTCTTCAGGTCTAGCAGCAGGTCGGTCGTCTTGGCTAAACCGGTCACCTTACTGTTCTTGATCTGCTTTTTGGCCAACTGTTGCTGCAAACTACCAGTTTGGGCCCCGATCTTCTTACCGGCCAGGGACGACTTCCCCTTGGCGTACAACTTAGCGTCAGCCTTGTTGACAATAATGTTCTGACCGCCTTTATAGTAGACCTTGGAGAAATCGACGTGCTTAGCGCGCGTGGACGTTGGCGACATCCCGGAAATGACCATGTCGACCTTCCCGGTTTCCAGGGCGACCAGCAGTTGGTCAAAGTCCATCTTCTTGATCTTGAGCTTGACCCCTAAGTCGTGAGCAATCTTTTTACCCACCTGGACGTCCATCCCCACAACCTTGTTCTTGGACAAGAACTCGTATGGTGGGTAATCGGGACTAGTTCCCATCACTATGTAACCCTTCTGTTGGATCTTTTGCAGGCTGTCATCCGTAGCGGCGTGTACGGTGTGACCCCCAGTCAGACCCACCACGGTGATAATGCTGATTAATAGTGCTAAAAGCACGTGCGTTAACTTCTTCATCGCTCGTTCCTCCGTTTCTATGTGGACTACTATACATGGAAATAGATATTTATGCAATATTTAAGCACATTTTTTTGCAAATTAATTCAATTCTTTTGTCTGAGTGAGCATGGTATAATACGGCCAGGAACTGAAAGGAGGCGGCATTAATGGGTTTAAAGGTCAACCGCCAGAACGATATGGATAAACTGTTCGACAAATTCGCCAGTTTGCCCGACGTCGACCTCGGCCATGACGTCATTGATAGCAAAAAGAAGGCCGAGGAGGCCGCACGCAAACGCGCGTACGAGCAGATCGACCGGCACGCAAAGCAGAATCAGGACAAAAAGGTTTAAGCTAAGCATAAAAAGTGGGGCAGCCACCAATGGCGACTGCCCCACTTTTTGTATATCGAGTTGTATATTTACCGTCAATATGCATGTATAAAATGCATAAACGCCTTATTCGTGGCGACTAGCGTTAGGGTACCGCTTCTTGAGCTCGTCAATGTTCCGCTGGGCAACATCGTCAAAATCAATGTTGGCCCATAGCGCCACCTGGCTCAGATACCACAGTACGTCACCCAGTTCGTGTTCCAACTGCGCGTTATCCAAGTCCGCCCCCTGGAAGGTGTACTTTTTGATCAACTCAATGACTGAACCCGTCCCGCTGGCTAACCCTAACGACAAGTTGGTCAGAACGTGTTCGTTACCCTCAAGCGTCCGGTTTGCTAACTGCTGATATTCATTAAAGTCCACGATGATTTTCCCCCGTTGCGTGCTCTGCGATCCACTGCCAGACGGTGTCCTGACCAATTTTGTTTAGTGCCGAAAACGGCACCCATTCATCGCCCGGTTGCATGCCCAATCCCTTGCGGTGACTGGACTCACTCTTATTCCACTGACTCTTTTTGACCTTGTCGATCTTCGTACCCGCGACTAATACGGGCACTTCGTAGTACCGCAAATAATCGTACATCGAAATATCTAGCTCGGTCGGTTCGTGCCGCGCATCGACTAACTGAACGACCCCACCGAGCTGTTGGCGCGTCTGCAGGTATTCCTCGATCATGGCTGCAAACTGGGCCCGGGCCTTCTTGCTGACTTTGGCGTACCCAAATCCGGGCACATCCACAAAGTATAGGGCCTGGTTAACTAGGTAAAAATTCAGCGTCTGCGTTTTCCCCGGCGTGCTCGACGTCCGGGCCATCTTGTTCCGCTGCAACAGCGTGTTGATCAACGAACTTTTGCCGACATTGCTACGCCCCACAAAGGCGATTTCGCCTAGCTGGGTGTCAGGATACTGTGCGGGCGACAACGCACTGATGGTTAACTCCACATCGTTTACTTGCATGTGGCACCTCACTCTCTTTGACTGCTATTAGTGTAGCATACGCACCCGGCGCACACACAATTAGTCGGCTAAATTTAACCAAGGCGTCACGCACTCACGCGTCCCGGCGATCAACCCCATAATGTACTTGATCATCCGTACCCAGCAGTGCACCGACTGCAGTGGGCCGGATGCTGGCACGTACTTGCGCTAACGGTAACCACGCTAACCGCGTGTGGGCTGGCAGATCCACTTGTTCCATGTCCAAACTTTGAACGTGGGCGTACTGGTCGGCGGACAACGTCGCCATCATAATCATCATCAGCTGGTGTGCTTGCACTTCCTGATTCAGTGGCCAAAAGTTTTCGGTCACCCCGACCATGCGTAAATCGAGGTCGTCCAGTTTTAATTCTTCGTGCATTTCCCGCGCCCCCGCGTCCACCGCCGACTCGTTAAACTTGACCGCACCACCCGGAAGTAAAATGCCAGTCTGACCCTGCGGCAACGACATTACGCGTACCAACACGTCCGTACCGTGGACCAACAACACGGCAGCCCGCACGCTGAACCACTTATCCGGTGCCACCAACAACCGTAAATCGTCTGCTTCCTGCATCACGACGCCTCCTTGTGATTACTCCGCTATGTAAAAAGGAGACACCCCCCCCGCCCCGAAAACCGGTGCGGCGTACGTCTCCTATCCACGGATCATACCACCCGTGAATAATGATTCATGTTATGAAGCTTCCTTACCGCGTAAAACAAGTTCAGGCTTGCCCTTACCCGTTACGGCCGCTTTGTTGATCACAGCCTTCTGCACGTCATCACGACTTGGTAGATCAAACATGATGTCCTGCATGACGGACTCCATGATCGACCGTAACCCCCGGGCCCCGGTATCACGCTCAATGGCTTCGTGCGCAATAGCGCGCAGTGCGGCCGGCGTGAACTCCAAGTCGATGCCATCTAGGGCCATCAACTTGGTGTATTGCTTGACCAATGCGTTCTTCGGCTCAGTCAAAATACGGACCAAATCATTTTCCGTCAATTTTTCCAGCGCCGCGAGGATCGGAATCCGACCGATAAATTCAGGGATGATCCCAAAACTCATCAGGTCTTCCGGAATGATCTGCTGCATGAGGCTTTCATTCTTATCAACTTGGACGTTCTTCGAGTCCGTGCCAAAGCCGATGGTCTTCTCGCCCAACCGGTTCTTCACGATGCTCTCGATGCCATCAAAGGCTCCCCCAACGATGAATAAAATGTTGGTGGTATCAATTTGAATCAGTTCCTGCTGCGGGTGCTTCCGTCCACCTTGTGGCGGCACACTGGCGATGGTCCCTTCAAGGATCTTCAGCAACGCCTGCTGCACCCCTTCACCAGACACATCACGCGTAATCGAAACGTTCTCGCTCTTCTTGGCGATCTTGTCGATTTCATCAATGTAGATGATACCCTTTTGCGCCCGTTCAACGTCAAAGTCGGCATTCTGCAACAACTTGAGCAGAATGTTTTCCACGTCTTCACCGACGTAACCAGCCTCAGTCAGGGTGGTGGCATCCGCAATGGCAAACGGTACTTTCAGGATCCGTGCGAGGCTTTGCGCCAGGAACGTCTTCCCACTACCGGTCGGACCAATGAGCGCGATGTTACTCTTCTGCAACTCAGTCTCGTCGTCTGAAGCCACCGCGTTCTGGTTGATCCGCTTATAGTGGTTGTACACCGCCACGGCCAGCGCGCGCTTGGCTGCATCTTGACCAATCACGTAGTTGTTCAACACCTGCAAAATTTCCAACGGCTTGGGTACTTCCGTCAGGTTCTGCATGGATTCGTCACGAAATTCGTCATCAATAATTTGCTTACACAAATCAATGCATTCGTTACAAATATAGACGCCGGGGCCGGCGACAATTTTCTTTACCTCGTCCTGCGACTTGCCGCAAAACGAGCAGGTCACAGGTCCGTTGGTCTCAACGTTATCAAACATTTAGCATTCAACCCCTTCTTGCACCCATCATACCAGAAAAACGAAGGGATGACCCGGATTAAAACCTGGTCATCCCTGTTTACTCCCCAGGGGGAGCGAATTATTGGTGCTGATGGGGCAAAATTACTTGTCGGAATCGGTGTCAGCGTCGTCAGACTTCTTGTCGTCGTCCTTCTTCGCTACCTTTTCCTCAACCGCGTTATCCTTAATCAACTTGATGGCCTTCTTGACGGCAATGTCGTGCGTCAACATGTCATCAGTCAGGGCACGACGTACCGCGTCCTTTTCCATGCCGTAATCGTTAGCCAAATCAGCTACTTCAGCATCGATTTCGTCGTCAGTAGCCTTAATACCTTCAGCAGCTACGATGGCTTCCAAT
Organism: Lacticaseibacillus thailandensis DSM 22698 = JCM 13996; assembly: GCF_001436135.1. Taxonomy (NCBI): domain Bacteria; kingdom Bacillati; phylum Bacillota; class Bacilli; order Lactobacillales; family Lactobacillaceae; genus Lacticaseibacillus; species Lacticaseibacillus thailandensis. Next base: position 323,398 of record NZ_AYZK01000001.1, on the reverse strand, counting down.
ACCAGGTTGGTCTTGACCCGAGTCTCAGCATCCTTGCTGAACTGCTTACGCAGATCATCTTCAGACGTACCCGTCAACTGGTAGTACATGTCAGGGTTGATGCCCTGACGCTGCATGTTGCCCAGGAACTGCTGCATCTGGTTGTCAACGTCCGACTTCATCATGGCGTCAGGAATTTCTTCAACGGTGGCGTTGTCCACAGCACCCTTGATGGCAGCTTCTTCAATTGCGGAGTCAGCTGCGTCTTCCTTCTGCTTCTTCAGGTCAGCCTTGATCTTGTCCTTCAACTCGTCCAGGGTCTCGACACTGTCGTCAACATCCTTGGCAAAGTCGTCGTCCAGTTCAGGCATTTCCTTAACCTTAACTTCGTGTACCGTAACGGCAAATTCAGCGTCCTTACCGGCCAAATCAGATGCTTGGTATTCCTTCGGGAACGTGACCTTCACCGTTACTTCATCGCCGGTCTTGTGACCAACCAACTGGTCTTCAAAGCCGGGAATAAAGGCACCCGAGCCCAATTCAAGGCTGTGGTTCTTGGCGGAGCCGCCATCAAATTCCTTGCCGTCTACAGTGCCGACGTAGTCAATGACAACGGTGTCACCCTTCTTGGCGGCCTTGTCAGTTACGACCAGCTCAGCCTGCTGCTCACGCTTCTTTTCCAGTTCCTTGTTCACGTCAGCCACGTAGACGCGCTTGTTCTGCTTAGGCACCTTGATGCCCTTGTAGTCGCCTAACTTAACTTCGGGCTTTACCGTAACGGTAGCCTTAATTGACCAAGGCTTGCCTTCGTCCATGCTTTCAACGGACAACTGTGGTTGGTCCACTGGGTCGATGCCAGCTTCGTCCACAGCGTGCTCGTAAGCATCTGGCAGTAAGATGTTCAGTGCGTCTTCGTAAAGGGCACCCTCACCGTACATCTGATCAAAGATGACGCGCGGTACCTTGCCCTTGCGGAAACCAGGTACGGTCAAACTCTTACGTACCTTGATGAAGGCCTTGTCCAGCCCCTGCTTAATTTCGTCCTGTGCGATATCAAAAGTCAATTCGCCAGTTACGGCGCCTTGCTTAGTCCATTTTGCGGTCATGCTAATCCTCCGACTTTGGTATTTTCAGTATCCATTTGTTCTGAATACCGCTATACATACCGTATTATCATACCTGAAACGGGTATAGTTGTAAAACAATTTTCACTAATAATCCGTAATAATAAAAAAAAGACACCCGTAGGCATCTTTTCTTCGTCCTAATTAACGTGCTAATTAGTCCAAGATTTCCGTAACAACACCGGCACCAACGGTACGGCCACCTTCACGAACGGTGAACTTAGTACCAAGTTCAATGGCAACAGGTGCGATCAGGTCAACTTCGAAAGTGACACGGTCACCAGGCATAACCATCTCAACGCCATCTGGCAATTCGATGACACCGGTAACGTCAGTCGTGTGGAAGTAGAACTGAGGACGGTAGTTAGAGAAGAATGGCGTGTGACGGCCACCTTCATCCTTTGTCAGGATGTAAACTTCACCCTTGAACTTGTTGTGCACCTGGATCGAACCTGGCTGAGCCAAAACCTGGCCACGTTCAACCTGATCGCGGTTAATACCACGAAGCAGCACACCAACGTTATCGCCGGCTTCACCAAGGTCCAGCGTCTTACGGAACATTTCCAGACCCGTAACGGTGGACTTCAGAATGTCTTCCTTCAAACCAACGATTTCGACTTCGTCACCGATCTTAACCGTACCACGGTCGATACGACCAGAAGCAACAGTACCACGACCAGTGATAGTGAAGACGTCTTCAACAGGCATCAAGAAAGGCTTGTCGTTTTCACGAACAGGGGTTGGGATGTATTCGTCAACCGTGTCCATGAGTTCCATGATAACCTTTTCCTGTTCTGGGTCACCTTCAAGAGCCTTGAGGGCAGAACCACGGATAACAGGAATGTCATCCCCAGGGAAATCGTATTCGGACAAGAGTTCCCGAACTTCCATTTCAACCAGGTCAATCAATTCTGGGTCGTCAACCAGGTCAGTCTTGTTCAAGAAGACAACGATGTGTTCAACACCCACCTGACGAGCAAGCAGAATGTGTTCACGCGTCTGTGGCATTGGGCCGTCAGTTGCGGCAACAACCAGAATCGCACCGTCCATCTGGGCGGCACCAGTGATCATGTTCTTAACGTAGTCAGCGTGCCCTGGTGCATCGATGTGGGCGTAGTGACGCTTTTCCGTTTCGTATTCAACGTGGGCAGTGTTGATGGTAATCCCACGTTCCTTTTCTTCTGGCGCAGCGTCGATACTTGCGTAATCTTGCGCCTTTGCCAGACCCTTTTCGCTAAGCACCTTAGTGATAGCAGCGGTTAAAGTGGTCTTACCGTGGTCAACGTGACCAATAGTCCCAATGTTTACGTGGGGCTTGGTACGTTCATAATGTTCTTTTTCAGCCATGAAAAAACGAACCTCCTGAATTATTTGTAAGAAACCAGGACAGAACGCCTATCCCGTGAATTCTTTACGTTTAAGTGTACTACATATAGCGGGAAACGCAAACCCGTTTCACTGGAATTTAATTTCCGAAAGTGATTATATCGAGTTTTCAGGTTCATGTAAACCATAAATTACGTTTTATTCGCACTATTACCTAAATTACTGGTCCAAACTAGTCCCCGCGTCATTCAATTGTTGTGCCGCCGCCAGCAACCACTCAATAAGGCCGCTGTACGCTGACTCACGCTGCGGATTTAGCGCTGCGCGGGCAAACTCATCCGTATCAGTAATGATTTCTGGCACCGCCGGATACAAGAAGCCCAGCAAAACGTAAAACGTGGGTAGAACCGACTCCAGCATGTCCTCTTGCTCAGGCAGCTGGTCCACGATAGCTCCTAAGACGGCCTGACTCGTGGCATCCTCAACGGGCATATCCAACTCGGCCGGCGTAATCGTCACCAACCGGTCATACACCCAGACTGGGAATGGCGTGGTCGGCACCGCGACCCGCGCCCACGTGACCAACGAACTCCGCACTGCCGGATGGACATCACGATCAACCAAGGCAGCAGACAACGGGTCCACCACGTCGTTAAAAGGTAGACGCGCCAACTCCGTGGTGATGAAACGCTCTTGTTCCAAAACCGTCATCCCGCCCAAATGGCGTAGGTGCCGCTTAGTGACCGCAACCTCGTGCGCGTGAGTCTCGTCATAATCCGCCATGGTTTGAGTCATAGTCATCAAATTATCCTCATGCTCGGTCGGATCCGTGGTGGCATTGATCACATAGGCACCTAGCGGAAAATCGGGCTGTCGCGTAGCAATTTGCAACAACAGGTACCGACCATTAGCATCCTGTACCAGATCATCGCTGGCATCGCGCACCGTATCGGCCGCCTCGTCCAACTCATCCAGTTGTAGGTAAGCCCCCGCTAACGTACGCACATCCCCGGGGGTGACACTATCCGGAAATTGATGGCATAACTGGTCGAGATGCTGCACCGCCTGAGTAAAGTTGCCGTTGCGAAAAGCTTGTAGGCCCAATTCGCGAAGTTGCTTGGCCGACTGCGGAAAATTTACAAGGTCGCCCATTTCGTTCACCCTTTCGCGTTGGTTTACTGCCGCTTGGCGCTATTTTGGTTAACTTCCATAATGACCGGTAAAATGACCGGACGGCGCTTGGTTTGGTCAAAGAGGTAGCGAGAGAGCTTGTCGCGGACGTCCTGTTTCAGGTCGCCCCAATCAAACTTTTTCTCATCAAGATTATGCTGGATGGTATCCTTCACAATCTGACCACATTCAGCTAGTAAATCCTTGCTGGTCTTGATGTACACAAAACCACGACTTTGAATCTTGGGCCGGGCCACTACGCGCTTCTTACGCCGGTCAATCGTCACGACCGCAATGAGGATCCCGTCTTCTGACAGCATCTTCCGGTCGCGCAACACGATGTTACCAATATCGCCCACGCCAATACCATCAATCATGGTGTTACCAGCTGGCACGGTTCCGGAAATGTTCATCTTCCCCTTGGCGTAGCTGATGATGTCACCAACCTTAGGAATGAAGATGTTCTCAAACGGGACGCCAATTTCGTGCAGCGCCTCCGCGTGTGCGGACAAGTTGCGGTACTCGCCTTGCACCGGAATCAAGTTCTCCGCGTGCAAAAGATTTTGCATCAACTGTAAGTCCGTGCGGGTACCGTGACCCGAAACGTGGAACTTGTCCGTCACGGTCTTGACCTCACCATCAGCGCGGTAAATGGCGTCTTTGGTCCGCGCTACGGCTGTTTCCATTGCGTGGGACGGCGTCGTGACGATGTATACTAAGTCGCCAGACTTGATGTGCACCAAACGGTGGCGGGAAGTAGCCATCCGGTCCAGGGACTTTAATGGTTCACCCATCTTACCCGTTTCCAGGATGACCGTTTCTTCCGGCTTCAACTCCTTGAGTTCCTTAGTCGTGGCTAAAATGTCATCTTTAGGCAGGTGCAAATAGTCCATCTTGATGGCAGTCTGCACGATCTTCTGCACGTCGCGGCCGGTTAAAACAACCCGGCGATTCGTGGCCGCCGCCGCATCCAGCACCTGCTGGATACGCATAATGTTGCTAGCAACGGCCGCCACCACGATACGTCCTTCATGGTACTTAAAGTTTTCTTCAATTGTGTCAGCAATCTCGCGTTCACTGGCAATTTGGTAAGGCGATTCAGCGTTAGCGGAATCAGATAGCAGCGCAAGAACCCGCTTGCTACCAATTTGGGCCAGACGCTGATAGTTCGTCTGGTACATTGGGGTCGCGCTTTGATCAAACTTAAAGTCCCCAGTATACACGATTTGACCTTCAGGGGTATCGATGTCAATGCCCAACGAACCCGGAATGGAGTGCGTGGTTTTGAAGAAGCTGACCGAAACGTTACCAAAGTCGATGACGGACTTGTCGTCAATCACGTGGTAGTCCTTAAACTTTTTGGCCCGCGGGTGCTGGTTCATGAAAATCTTGGCAATCGCAATGGTCAGCTCACTACCAAACACTGGTACTTGGTGTTCAGCCAGGAAGTAAGGCAAAGCCCCTACCGCATCGGCGTGACCGTGCGTCAGAAAGATTCCGGCAACTTTGTCAATATTATCTTCTAGGTACGACAAATCAGGAATCACAATATCAATCCCCAGCAAGTCGTTGTCCGGGTATTTCAACCCAAAATCACATACAAAAATCTGGTCGTCAACTTCGACGGCGTACATGTTCTTACCATTCTCACGTACACCCCCGAGTGCGACTACGTTAATCTTAGTCATTAGTTCACCTCAGAGATTTTTCTAGGTTGCAGACTGAGCAACCAATCCGTACACAAAAGCACTTATTGCAAGTCTACCACATCTGCCTGTAAATAAATAATGCCACCGCCCCGGCAAAGCAGACAATGTGCTCAACAGTGGGAGTTACGGCGCGTGCAAACCCAATTGTGATAACAGCAAGGTATTATGGTCGCTGGGAAGCGGCGCTGATGCGAACTTACTGAATTTAATTTAAGTAACGTACAATCGTACAGTAGCGTAGAGTAATAGTAGATTTAGTCGCTAGCTGTAAGCATCCAGCAGTGACGGAGAGCACGCATGCAGCACTGACGCTCCACACAAAAAAAGGCCACGACAACGTAACGTCGCGGTCTTCCCATAAATTTTGCTTTTAGTGACGCAGACCCAAGCTCTTGATCAGCTCACGGTACCGGACAACGTCCTTGTTCCGCAGGTAGCCCAACAGGTTACGGCGTTGACCAATCTTCTTCAACAGACCAACGTATGAGTGGTGGTCCTTCTTGTGCACAGCCAGGTGCTCGTTGAGTGCCAGGATGTCAGCCGTCAATACGGCGATCTGCACTTCTGGTGAACCAGTGTCACCATCATGACGTGCATACTGCTTGATAATTTCGTTCTTGCGTGTTTGTGAAATAGCCATTGTTATTTCCACCTTTTCTTAGTGTTATTGCCACTAACTGAGTAAGACGCCGGTGAGTCGCCAAACCAAGTCAGGGTTCGCAATACAGTTGTTAAGTGTACCGGAGCCCACCCTAATTTGCAAGTTTTTGCCGAATTCACGTGTAAACGTTGCAACCTTGACGGCTTTTGGGTATAATTTATTCCTGTTGAAACTAGGAGTTTGCAACTAACCAAATATTCCACCCCGGAGGTGAATTAAATGCCACAGATTAAGTCCGCAAAGAAGCGCGTCATTACTCAAGAAAGTGCACGTCAGCGCAACGCTGCTCAGCGTAACGCTCTTCGTACTACTATTAAGAAGTTTAAGACGGCTAAGGCTACCGGCGCCGACAACAGTCAGGAACTGTTCCAGGCTGCTACCCGGGCCATCGACATGGCTAAGAGCAAGGGCCTCATCCACGCTAACAAAGCAGCGCGTGACAAGTCCCGTCTTGCAGCTATTAACAACAAGTAATTAAATACTTACTGTCAAAAAGCACCCCTTACTCGTGAAGGGGTGCTTTTTTGTTATCACCAACTAATCAAAATTGCCGTGCATAACGTTTGCCCCGGCCGGCAAACTGTAACACAAACAGCTCAAAACCCAACTCCTTGTCCACGGTACCCCGCTTCATGGCCACTTCAGTCCGAACCAGCATGTCGTATGCCGTAGTCAAATCGTCGTGCGCCAACTGCCGCACTGACCGCCAGGCCAACTTCACCCGGTACGGATGGACCTTTAACGCATCCGCGGCGGCGCCCTGCGTATAGCCACGAGTACTAAAGATCTGTACTTGAATCAGGAGCCGAAATTGCGATTCTAGTAGGCTGATCAACCGCAGGGGCTCCTCCTGCTGCTGCAACAGTTCCCGGTACTGGCGTAATGCCGCGGCCACATTGCGTTGCATCACGGAGTTGACCATATCAAAGACACTGTCCGTCAATTGCCGCGGCACCAACTGCGTGACTGCCTGCGCATCGACCTTGCCTGTATTGTGGGCGTACATGCTGAGTTTAGGGAGCGCCGCCACCATCGCTGAATAATCCGACTGGGTACGGGCAATCAGCGCGTCTAGCCCTTCATGGTCGATATCCACCCGTTGCTTGGACAGTTCGGCCCGAATTGCCCGTCGCGCTTCGGCCTCACTTAGCGGCTTGGTCGCGACCATCGTGGCGGCTTTCTTGAGCGCTTTGACTACCCGCTTCCGGGCATCCAGCTTGGGGTAGTTGGCCAGCAATACTAGCACCGTCGTCGGTGCCGGCTGCTGGAGGTAGTCCACCAGGTCGTTAATGGCACTTTCTTGCTTGGCCACACTGCCACTACCGGTCAAAAAATCCGGATTGTCGAGCACAATTTCCCGATAATCACCAAAGAATGGTAATTCGTCCACTTCATTCATGACGGCGTCCAACTCCGTTTCGTGGAGATCAAAGCGGGCGTAGTTCATTGTTTGTTGATCAGCGGGAATAATATCCCGTAGCACCGCCAATGCTTGCTGGTTTAGCGCCGACTCCGTCCCGGTCACCAGATAAACCGGCGCAATTTGCCCGGCCTGAATACTTTGTTTAAGTTGATTAACATCCATTTAATTAAACCTCACATCTTGGCCGGACGCACAGCACGTCCGCACAACGATTTGTCTAGTGGAGAAAGGTATGCACCCGGTGCCCCCGGACCGTTGCGTCCACCCAGATCATGCCCGCGTCCTTGGTCACCAGTAACGGAATTCCCAACGTCTTGAACGTATTCACCGTTTCTGCGTTGGGGTGCCCGTAGCGATTGTTGACCCCAGCGGACGCCAACGCATATTGCAGGTGCAGCGCAGCAATGAACTGCGGGTTGGACGCCGACTTTGAACCGTGATGGCCCACCTTTAAAAAGTCGACCGCTAAGTTTTGCGGCAATAGCTGCTCAGTTTCAACCGCCTGATCCGCGTCCCCGGTCAGTAGCCAATTACTATCACCAATTTTACCATACAGCACCACGGAGTTACCGTTGGTCTCCCCCGCATCGTGGTCGGGCGCCACTACCCGCAAGTGCAGTGGCCCCACCGTCAACGCGTTGCCGGCCATCACCGTGGCAACGGCGGGCCGACCGTTGATCTGGGCGCCGGTAATCAACTCATCCCCCGCCGACATCGGTGTCGTCACCATGCGCCGCACCCGGATGCCATGCGTGATGACCGCTGCATCCCCCACGTGATCCGCATCCGGATGGGTCAAGACCAACATGTCGATGTGCGTCAGTCCGCGGGCGGCAAGATAGTTGAGCGTCACGCGCTTCGCCGGGGGACTGCTCGTGGTCCCAAAGGCGCGGCCACCGGTGTCAATCAGAACGGTTGCTCGCTTCCAGGGTGCCTCAATCAAGATTGAATCCCCCTGACCTACATCGATCATGGTGACGCGCCAATACGGATGAAGGTTCACGCTGGCGTACATCGCCGCGGTGGTCACCAGCACCAACCGCCAACGCCCTACCACCACGGCCCGCAACACTAGCACCAGCAGTATTATGCCCGCTACCCAGGGTAACGCCCCAAACTGCCAGTAGCCCGGCAACGTACCCAACCAACCTAGTCCCGCTTCAAACCAGCCTAGGACCTGGTTACACGTCGGCCACAGCGGGCACTGCGGCCAGAGACAGGCCACAATGAGGAGTGGCATTAAGATCCGTTCAAAGATGGGCATGAGTAGGCAGTTGTAAGCAAAGGTCAGCAAGTGCACCCCGTATAAGGCCACGACCAACGGGGGCATGCTGACTGCCGCCATGGTGGCAGCGCTGCGCCACCGCCCCGCCACGGGCTGCACCACCAGGAAAAAAGTGAGCAAGTACGTCAACTGACCGCCCAACGTCGTGAGCACGCGTGGCTGCCACAACAAATTCCCGCCCAGCACCAGACAGAAAATATCGAGCGTGCTCAAGTGCCAGGACCACCGTTCGTTGACCACCTGTGTAAACCGCATCCACACAGAGCGTACGATTCCCGCTCCGGGCGGGATGATCACTAGCAAAGTCGGCAATAGCAGTAACAAGCCCCAATCGACCCATTCATGGGGAATGCGGCAGCGGTCGGTCAACCAGTACAGCATCCCCACCAGAGCAAAGATGTGTAGACCCGATACCGAAAACAGGTGGATGATTCCCAGCCGACTAAATACGTCACGCATATCGTTCATATCACCGTCCATCAGCCCCAAGATCAGTGCTCGTGCGTAAGTGTTCATTTTGTCTGGTAACTGGTCCATCCGCATGAGCAACGCCATCCGCACACCAAACAGCCAATCACTCACACTCTGGCGGGGACGCACCATTACCCGCAACTTTTGACTGGGCAACCGGTATGCCTGGTGGTATTGCGCCCACGCAAACGCCCGGTAGTCAAACTCGTACAGGTTGCGGGGGCCACTAATGCGTGTGGGGTCACCGTGCCACTGGACGGTCATGGGGGTACGCGCATTATCAATTTGGCGCGCGCCAACTTCATCGACCGTCCCACCACCAGAAACATACACGCCGTTAGTGGTTCGACCGCTAAAACTGTAATAATGGTCGCTGCCTGGTTGCCAACTTGTCGGCTGGACCACCACGGCCCCGACCGGTACTGATGGATGCTGTGTCCGGGCTACCTCAATGGCGGCACTCACGAGCCCCAAAACACAGCCTAATAACAACCACCGCCACCCCAACAACCGGCCACGCCATACCGCCACCGTCAGTAAACTGGCTCCTAACCACACTGGCCCTAGCAATAATAACTGGCAGGCTAATAACGGCACCAGGATGATTAGTACCCGTTGGCTCATGGCGTACTCCCCACCGTGACGTGTGGCTGCAAGTCAGCAAATATTTTGTCGCCGATGCCACTAATATCTTTGAGCTGGTCCACGGATTGAAAGCCGCCGTGCTCGGAACGGTAATCAATAATGTCCTGCGCGCGCTTCGGGCCAACGCCAGAGATAGTTTGCAGTTGCGCCAGCGTCGCCGTATTCAAATCGATCTGGTCGGTATCCGCTGCGCCGCTAGCTACACCACTGGCTCCAGTTGCCGCGGCATTACTCACATCAGTGGCACTGCTGCTACTGACCACCAAGGCCCCCTGCACGGGGATGGTCAGGTTCTCCTGGTCACGGGCAAAGCGGGCAAGGTTCACTTGACTAGCATCAGCGTCGTCAGTCAAGCCCCCAGCGGCCTGTACCACGTCAGCCCACCGCGTAGTGCTACGGACATGATACAAACCAGGATGACGCACCGCCCCCGCAACATATACGTACCCAGCGGCACCGGTACTGGCACTGGCGACGGTCGTGACGACACTGGCACTATGACTGCTAGTGGTCATTAAGTTAGTGGAAGCCACGACTGGGTCAGTGATCTGGCTTGATTGTCGCCATTGTGCCCAGCCCCAAGTACCAAGAACCAGGGCGGCCAGCACCCCCATCGCAACGTACTGCCAGTAATCGCGGACTAGTGACCAAACTTTGTCCATGCTGTTCACCCCCTTTGCAATGACATTTCGCCAAGCGGGTATCCACGACTACGCCAGTGAACAAAAAATTATTGAGCACCGTCAAAACTGACTGTGGGCAGACCACAATCAAAACGGCCGCACCTGCCGCTGATTTCCAGCAGACGTACGGCCATTTTCGGATTTAAAATATTCAATAATGGCACCAATGATTACGTTTAGGCACTCAGCACGGACCAACATCTAGCCCGTGCTATGGATGCATGCGTAAGTACCGAATGGCTTGTTGCAAACTCCGCACCGGCACGATCCGCATGTGCGTTCCAATCTTCTTGGCCGCTCGCTGCGCCTCGACGTAATTGTTCACGTAATCAGGGTCCTCACGCCGTAGGGTCTTGGTGGCGGGGATGTTCGGAGCAAAGAAGACGCGCGCTCCCGCCTTGGCCGCCGCGTACACCTTCTTATCGATACCACCAATCGCCCCGACCCGGCCGTTCGTACTGATTGTCCCGGTGCCAGCAATGATTCGTCCGTGACGTAAGTTCTGCCCGGTTACCTGCTGATAAGTCTCCAAAGCAAAGATCAGGCCCGCACTCGGACCACCGATTTGACCAGCGTTGATCCGTACCCGTGGCTGGCTGACCACCCGCGTGTGGTCAGTCAACGTGATGCCAATTCCCGGACGGTGTGTTTGCCGTAACCGCACCAATTTGACCGTCACGTGCCGCGTGCGCCCACGGTGGGTATAGGTGATGCGTACCCGTTGGCCCACCCGGTGCCGTTGAATGGCGCGGGTATAGCCTTGTGCGCGGGCATACCGCTGACCATCGACGCGTGTGATGATATCACCAACGTGGATATGCCCCCGCAAGGGTGAATTGCTTAGTAGCGACATGACGTAAATACCCTGGCCATGGATGCTAACGGGGCGGTGGGCCGCCCGCATAGCTGCCACCACGGCATCGTTGGCGGCACTCTTGATATAGTAACGCTGCAGGGCAGTATACTCGGACGTAGTGGCAGAACCCATCAGCTCGGCTTTGCTATCCACCTCCGCAAAGGGTTGCCAGTGAGCCCACAGCAGCACCGCGGGACTAGCTGGACCGATCACGGAGACCGTCATCAAACGGTAACTGCCCCGCTGACGGTCCCGCTTACCGGCAACGTGGACAAACTTACTGGTCACACTGGCCGAACCGGGTACCTCGACGTACTTGCCGGTGGGCATAAACAGAAAGGTAGCCACCACTAACGTGATGACTACCGCTACCGCTATGACCAACCGGCGTCGTTGTTGACGCTGTTTGCTCACTGAATGGTCCCTCCTAGCTTCTGCTGCAAGGCGCGCGCCACGTTTGCGGGCACCATGGTACTGACATCACCGCCAAACGCGGCGACTTCCTTAATAATCGACGACGAAATCGCTGCATATTCCGGCTTGGCCGGCAACAGCACCGTCTGAATGTCAGGCGCTAACCGCGCATTGACTGCCGCGATATCGTTCTCATAGCTGAAATCCTGCACGTTACGCAAACCACGGACAATGAACTGCGCGTGTAGGTGGCGCGCAAAGTCAACGGTCAAAGCCGCCGACTGCGCCACCACCGACACATTAGGCAGCCCCACAAGCGCACCCGCGATCAACGCCGTCTTTTCGGACGCGCTAAACAGCGGTTGCTTACTCGTGTTGGTCATCACGGCGACCACGACCCGGTCAAAGATGGCGCTAGCCCGGCGCACCGTGTCCAAGTGCCCGTTCGTGAACGGGTCAAAGCTGCCGGGAAAAATGGCGATACGTTCAGTCATGCGTCCTCATTCCTTTCCAGTACCAACACCTGGGCAACTTTGTAGGTTTGCAACCGGCGAATTCGGTAACCAGTAATCGCGTCCGGATACTGTACGTCCATGCCCGTTTCAACCACCACGGTGGCACCAGGTTTGAGTAGGTCGAGCTGGACGAAGTTAGCCAGTTCAGTCAACACCCGTTGCTGGGTGTACGGTGGATCCATCAACACGAGGTCAAACTGCTGGTGCTCCGCGGCCAGGGCTGTACAGGCCGCCTGTACCGAGCGTTTGATGACCGTAAACCGGTCCGCCGCTTTGAGTAACTGCACGTTTTGCTTGATGGTCTTAACTGCTTGGTAGGCCGAATCCACCAAAGTTGCGTGGTCCATGCCGCGCGAAACGGCTTCGATGCCCAAACCACCAGTGCCCGCATACAAGTCCAACGCCTGGCCACCCTCAAAATAAGGGCCAACCATGTTAAAAATGGACTCCTTCACCTTATCGGCGGTGGGCCGGGTGGTGTCCCCTGGCACCATGTTGAGCCGGCGACCACGAAATTCACCACTAACGACCCTCATGCTGCGTCTCCTCTTCGTAACCATGTTCATCCGGCGGGAACTCATCGGCGTAGCGCCGCGCCTCCGGATCACCCAAGGAACCACTAAAGGTCAGGTCTAGCTCCGGCCGATGGGAAACTTCGGCGTCCTTGACGAACCGTAAATGCTTTAACTTATCGACCGTGGCGTCCGCCTGATCACGATCCACGTATAGAACCGCATACTTCAGTTTTTTGGTGGTGTACATCACCGTGCCGTAGCGGCGTAACTGCCGCACCTGCCGCATGGAATATAACCATACTGCTATTCCTAGTCGGTCCTTTACTGTGAGCATCTTCTCATTCCTTTAATTACAAAATTATTGTGCTTGAATCCTAGCCAGTAACTGGCCGGATGCCACCGTGTCGCCACTATTGACGTACACGTGACTGACCGTACCCGCAACCTGCGCGTGCACCACGGTCTCCATCTTCATGGCTTCGGAGACAAACAGTTCATCCCCCTCGGCCACCTGGTCACCGGACTGGACTTTGACTTCCAGTACCCGACCACCCATGGGGGCCGCAACTTGGTGCTTATCGACCGGGTCCGCAAACTGAACGCTACCAGCTGAATGTCCGACCGCCTCGTCACGAACCGTGATCTGACGCTTTTGACCGTTAACGGTGAAGTACAACATCCGCAACCCAGCGGCGTCGGGGTCACCGATCGTGTCCAGCCGAACCACGTACGTCCGCCCCGGCGCAACGGTCACCGCCGTCTGCTGACCGACGTGTAACCCCTGGAAGAATACCGGGGTGTCCAGCGCCGTGACCGGACCAAACTCAGCCTGACGTTTCCGGTAGTCGGCATAAACCTCTGGGTACAAAATCGCACTCAGAATCTGTTGTTGATTCGGGTGCGCAACACCCTCATCCTGCAACTGCTTGGCCACCTTGTCAAAGTCAGCTGGAGGTTCGACCTCACCTGGCCGTTGTGTCAACGGCTTGGCACCGTGCAGAATAATTTGCTGCAACTTCTTGGGGAACCCAAACGGCGGTTGCCCCAATTCGCCACGGAAGAACGCCACCACGGACTCTGGGAAGTCGATGTGGTCGCCGCGCTCCATCACGTCGTCCGGCGTGAGGTGTTGCTGCAACATGAACAGGGCCATGTCACCCACTACTTTGGAACTCGGTGTTACTTTGATCAGGTCACCAAACATGTCGTTAACCTGTTCGTACATATCCATGACGGTATTGAAATCGTCAATGCCCATGCTCTTCGCCTGCTGCTGCAGGTTAGAGTACTGCCCACCAGGCATTTCTACCTGATAGACCCGGGTCAACGGACCAGTAACGCGGTTGGCGAAGTTGTTGTAGTAGGGCCGCACGTCCCGGAAGTAATCGTCAATCAATTCTGCATGCTGAATGTTCAAATCAGGCTGCCGTTCGTTGCCGGCCAGCGCGTAGTACAAGCTCTCCATGCTTGGCTGGCTGGTAGTACCAGCCACTGCCGATTGGGCCACGTCAACGACATCGACACCGGCCTTAGCGGCGGCAACATAAGTTGCCACCCCGTTACCGGTCGTGTCGTGCGTGTGCAGATGAATTGGCAGGTCCACCGCATCTTTCAAAGCACTGATCAAGACACGGGCGGCTTCTGGCTTCAGCAAGGCTGCCATGTCCTTCACGGCGATAATGTCAGCCCCAGTGTTCGCTAACTCTTTGGCTAAATCAACGTAGTATTTCAGGTCGTAATGCGGGTGCGCAGAACCGAGAATATCCCCGGTATAACAAATCGTGGCCTCCGCAATCTTGCCCGTTTCCTTGACGGCCTCGATGCTGGGCTGCAACTGTGGTAACCAGTTGAAACTGTCAAAGATGCGGAACAAGTCGATCCCCGTGCGGGCCGCTTCAGCAATGAAGCTCTTGATCACGTTGTCCGGGTAGTTCTTGTAACCAACCGCGTTACTACCCCGGAACAGCATCTGTAAGAGCGTGTTCGGCATGGCTTTACGCAAAGCGGCCAGACGGGCCCAGGGGTCCTCAGCCAGGAAGCGGTAGGCCACGTCAAACGTCGCCCCACCCCACATTTCAGCGGAGAAGAGGTTCGGGAAGGCGCGCCCGTAATCAGGGGCGACGCGCAGCATGTCAGCCGTGCGCATCCGCGTGGCAAAAAGCGACTGGTGCGCATCACGGAACGAGGTGTCCGTGAGCAGTAATTGTGGCTGTTGCTGTACCCACTTGGCGACCGCACCGGCCCCCTGGTCGTGCAACATAGCCACAAGGTCTGGTTGCGTCGGCTTTGACGCCTCCACGTGAGCCCGGTACTGCAGCTTAGGAAAGCTTTGCTGGGCCTTGTGCTCCTGGCCAGGGAACCCGTTGACGGTAATCTTGCCGACGTAATTCAAAACCTGGTTAGAAATATGCTTTGGCGCCTCAAAATCAAACAGCGCTGGCGTCTCGTCAATGAAGGTGGTCGTTGCTTGGCCACTCGTAAACGTTGGGTGTGTGATCACCTGCTCCAAAAACGGCAGGTTGGTCTTGACGCCAATAATCTTAAATTCGTGCAGGACGCGGTGCATCTTGGCACACGCTTGTTGGAAGTTAAATCCGGACACGCTGACCTTCACCAGTAATGAATCAAAGTACGGCGTGATCTCGGCACCCGCGTAAGCATTACCGCCGTCCAACCGCACACCAAAACCACCCGGTGAACGGTACGTCAAAATCGTCCCGGTATCCGGCAGGAAATCGTTCTGCGCATCTTCAGTCGTGATCCGGCACTGGATGGCCGCTCCCCGGAAGGTCAAATCCTTCTGGTGGGGCCAACCGATATCAGCGAACAGGTCGGCACCAGCAGCTACCTGCAACTGCGCCTGCACAATGTCGAGCCCCGTAATCGCCTCGGTAACGGTGTGCTCGACCTGAACCCGTGGGTTAACTTCAATGAAGTAAAACTTGTCCCCCTCAACGAGAAACTCGATCGTCCCGGCATTTTCGTAGTGCATTGCGGCCATAAAGTGAGCCGCTGCCGTGCATATCCGGTCGCGCAGGGCTTGTGGCAATCCGACTGCGGGGGCAATTTCGACCACCTTCTGGTTCCGCCGCTGGACAGAACAATCACGTTCAAACAAGTGAACGAGGTGTCCGTGGCTATCGCCAACTACCTGCACCTCCACGTGCTTGGCGTGTTGCAGGTAACGCTCCACGTACATCCGGTCATCACCAAAGCTGGTCAGCGCTTCCGAAGCCGCGACTGGGTATACCTTGCGTAACTCGGCGTCCGAATGCACGATGCGCATCCCCCGGCCACCGCCACCACTGGCGGATTTGAGCATGAGCGGGAACCCGTGTTTCTCGGCGAAGGCCTCAATCTCGTCAAAGTCGCGGGTAGGCTCAGGCGTCCCCGGGATGACCGTCAGCCCGTGCGCCACGGCGGCCGCCTTTGCCGCCACCTTGTCGCCAAACGTTTCCAACAACTCGGTCTGTGGGCCCACGAAAGTCAACCCGGCCGCCCGCACCTTGCGGGCAAATTCCGCGTTTTCACTCAGTAAGCCGTAGCCGGGGTGAATCGCATCCGCACCGGACTGCTTGGCAATCCGAATAATATCATCCATGTCTAGGTAAGCAGCCACCGCTTCGCGCCCCTTGCCGACTTGATAACTCTCGTCGGCCTTGAACCGGTGCAAAGATAAGCTGTCCTCAGCGGCGTATATACCGACCGTGCGTAAACCGAGTTCTTGACACGCACGGAAAATGCGAATCGCAATTTCCCCACGGTTGGCTACCAACACCTTTTGCATCATCGTGCCTCCTTAATCATGAACTGGTGCGTGCTGTCCAAAGGCAACGCCCACCATTGTTACTAACGCACATCTAACTGGCCGCTAGCGGTGACGCCCGCTAACCGGTCACGTTTTTCCGTCGCACTCACGTTGAGCACGATTCCGATAGCAACAGACAAAATCAATAAACTAGAACCGCCATAACTAATAAACGGTAGTGTCACCCCAGTAATGGGCAACACGCCGACCACACCACCAACATTGAAGGTGGTTTGAACGAACAGCATCGTCGCAATTCCGTACATCAATAACGCTTTGTACGTGGAACGCGCCCTGATACCCACTAACATTGTCCGCCAAACAATGAAGAAAATCATCCCCACTACGATAATTCCACCCAAAATTCCTAGTTCTTCAGTAATGACCGACAAAATAAAGTCGGTGTACGGTTCAGGTAGGTACCCGAGCTTGATGGTACCGTTGCCCAAGCCCACGCCGAACAGGCCACCATGATTGATGGCGTACATGGAATTAACTAACTGTTTGCCTTCAACTCTCTGCATGGCAAAGGGGTGCAAGACGGCCAATAGCCGGCGCCCCTGATAATGCGTCGCCAGGAAACCGTGCATCCGTGTGATGAGCAAGTAATAACCGCCCCCCAGAACGCCAAAACCCAAGGCAATAAAGCCCAGGCCCATCTGCCAACGCAAACCGCTCGCAAACACCATGACAAAGATAATCGTCATGAGAATCGCCGCCCCACCAGTATCCGGTTGGAGTAGCACCAACGCCAAGATGACCATCACCATCAGTAAGGGCGCGCGTAGCACCTTGGCAGAACCCATCAATGACCCAGGATTGAGGTCACGTTCACGGCGAGTAAACATGTGCGCTAAGTAGAGTACCAACAGTAACTTGGCAATTTCGGACGGCTGGATGTTAATGGGCCCCACGGGGATCCAGGAACTTGCCCCGTTGATGGCTGAAGACGGGTTGACCTTACCCTTGATCAGTAAGTACACCAACAAACCAATGGTCACGAGCATCCCGCCACCCAGCAAGCCAGGTTTGCGGAGCAGTTTGAGCTTCAGCATGAACGTAAGTCCACACAGCACAAAGCCGACCGCCACGAATACCATTTGCTTCCACATGTACGCCGTTGTGCTCAGGCCCATTTGCATGTGAATATAGTCACCACTGGCGGAATACACCATGACGATACTGAATAGGCACAGTACCACGTAAGGTACCAGCACGTATAAATCTATGTAAGCACGTTTTGGACCCAATTTCGGTCTCCTTTTTAAACCATAATAATACACACAATTATAGCATATGTACCCCCGCGCGGAACCCAGGGGTAAGGTAACGTCACCACACAGTGAACGTTATGGAATCGCTACAAAATCAGCGTGCACCGTTCACCCCGCACGCAAAAAAGAGCCACCCGTTGGCGGGTGGCTCTATCAATGCTCATTTGGTTACTTGCTGGAAGCAGCCTTACGCCGCTTGTCAGCCTTTTGGCGTTCGCTCGTGTTCAAAATCTTCTTACGCAAACGCACGCTCTTTGGCGTAACTTCACAATATTCGTCGTCATTCAAGAATTCAATGGACTGTTCCAGGGACAGATCCTTTGGCGTCTTGATGGCAGCGGCGTGGTCCTTACCAGCGGCACGGGTGTTGGTCAGGTTCTTACCCTTTGTGACGTTAACGGCAATGTCGTTATCACGGGAGTTTTGACCCACGATCATACCTTCGTAAACTTCGGTACCAGCAGGAATGAACAACTGACCGCGGTCTTCAACGGACTGTAGTGAGTACGTTGTCGCGGTCCCGGCATTGATGGAAACCAGGGCCCCGTTTTGACGACCTGGGTTCCAGTTCTTGATGACCGGTGCGTACTTTTCAAAGGAGTGGTTCATGATCCCGTAACCACCAGTGCTGGACAGGAACTCAGTCGAGTAACCGATCAAGCCACGTGAAGGTACCAGGAAGACCATGCGGGTCTGACCATTACCTTCGTTTTCCATGTCCTTCATTTCGCCCTTACGCTGAGCCATCGCGTCAATGATGGCACCAGTGTATTGGTCTGGCGTGTCAATCTGGACGGATTCGAACGGTTCGCACAGTTCACCCTTGATTTCGCGGTAGATAACCTGTGGCCGCCCCAGCTGCAGTTCAAAACCTTCGCGCCGCATCTGTTCAACCAAGATAGACAAGTGCAATTCACCACGGCCAGAAACGACCCACTGGCCAGCAGTGTCGGTTGGTTCCACCCGCAGCGAGACATCAGTCTGCAACTGCTGGTTCAAACGGTCCTCGATCTTGCGAGCCGTGACCTGGTCACCCTCGCGACCAGCAAACGGACTGTCGTTAGCGGCAAAAATCATCTGCAAAGTTGGTTCGTCGATCCGCAAGATTGGTAGTGCTTCTGGATGTTCCGGATCCGTGACGGTTTCACCAACAAAGATATCTTCCATTCCGGAAACGGCAATCAAGTCACCAGCTTTGGCTTCCTTGATCTCGATCCGCTTCAAACCGAAGAACCCAAACATCTTCGTGACGCGGAAGTTCTTCGTAGAACCATCCTTCTTGATCAGGGCAACCTGGTCACCCAACTTGATGGTACCCCGGAAGACCCGGCCGATCCCGATACGACCAACGTAGTCGTTGTAGTCCAACATCGAAACTTGGAACTGCAGTGGCTGGTCGGAGGTGTCTTCTGGCGCTGGAATCGTCTTAATGATGGTATCAAAGACAGGCTTCATGGTGTGCTTCTGGGTAGAAACATCTGGGTCCATACTGGAAGTCCCGTTAATGGCGGAAGTGTAAACCACTGGGAATTCCAGCTGGTCTTCATCGGCACCCAAGTCGATGAACAGTTCCAGTACTTCATCCAGCACTTCGGCAGGACGGGCACCTGGGCGGTCGATCTTGTTGATGACAACCACAGGGGTCAGGTGCTGCTCCAATGCTTTCTTCAGCACGAACCGGGTCTGCGGCATCGTGCCTTCAAAGGCATCAACAACCAGCAGTACCCCATCAACCATCTTCATGATACGTTCCACTTCACCACCGAAGTCGGCGTGTCCTGGAGTGTCCACAATGTTAATGGTTGTATCACCGTACTTAACGGCGGTGTTCTTACTCAGAATGGTGATACCACGTTCCTTTTCGATGGGGTTAGTATCCATCGCGCGGTCCCCAATCTGGGTGTGTTCTGGTAAGGTATCGGATTGCTTCAGCATTTCGTTAACCAACGTCGTCTTACCGTGGTCGACGTGGGCAATGATGGCAACATTCCGAATATCATCACGTGTTTTCATGTTAACTTCCTTTCGCTTTTCGACCGTTGTGGCCTGCTTGCTCAGCCACTTAACGGCCACAGCATACAGCTAATCATTTTAGCACATCGGTCAAAACATTTCTATCTTTCTGAAATCATTTATAACATTCACGCCGCCGGGCATACGCATAACACCAAGCAGGCGGCTGGACTACTTCGATCGTCGGTGATCCACACGTAGCCGGACCGTCTTGCCAGCCCCCTGCCGTGCCGCTTGTATCGCTCGATAAGTGGAATAGTCTGAGACCTCTTCAAATTCGCGGTCGATCTGCCGTTCGCCCGCTTTATCCGGGACCACCTTTTTAAACGCATTATAGGCGGCTAACAGGTTGTCCCGGTTCACGCCGTGCTCATAGGCATCTTCAACCATTTGCAGAAATGTAGTCACCGCAATTTTTTCATCCGTGGTCCAATCAAGTTCCAGCGGGTAACCATAATTTGCCTTCATCTATTTGCTCCCGTTACTTTGATGTTCAATGTCATGAATGGCCGCGAGGACGCGGTCCGTAATCTCCTTGAGGGCTTCCTCCTCAGCTTGGGCACCGGCAACGCGCGGCAATACCTGTACGTGCTGGCGACCCACCACGGCCGGACGCGCTACTACCGTCAGGCCAGCCCCCGTGCCATCGATCAACGTCAACGGCACGATGTCGGTCTGCGTACTCAACAATACCGCCGCAATCCGCGCAACCACATCCGCGGTCACCGCCGCACCGATGCCAGCGGCAAATTGCTGCAATTCACGGTTAACGGTTTGAATGATTTCGGCACTCACCTTGGCGGCATCATTTTGCACCATGCTGAGTAACGGCACGGTCGAAACGGCCGCCCGACTCCACAAGACCTGGTAATCTGTCGCGGTGCCGACCACGTCCACGGCCACGTTATGAACCGGAACATTAAGTTCTTGTGCAATGCGGTTGGCCGTAAACAGGCTGTGCGCCGCGGTGCCGACCCCCAACACGTGATCACTGGCGACACCCGAGAAGCGTTGGGCAAAGTAGGTCAGTAACTCGTCGCGCGTGGTGGCCACCAACAAGGTACCGGTGAAACCGTTGGCCATGGCCCCATTGAGCGCCTCCCGCACCATTTTGATGTTAGCCGCCGTGAGCGCATTCGCATCGTCAGCATCCGCATCAGCGGGTAGCGTGTCGGTAAACACCAACAGGTCTGCCTCCGCCACGACTTTGGGTGTAGCCTTAGCCAGTGTGTTATGCCCCATGCCTCCTAAAGCCACGAGGTCATTAAACAACGCCCCGTTACTATCGTCCGGCACCGTCACTACCAACCCATCATCCAAATGCATGAGCGCGGCGATGGTCGCCGTCGTAGTCGGACTATTGCCATAAACAACCACTGTTTGCATAACTACACCCCTCCCCATTGCTTACCGTTAATTATACCCAATTGGTCCGCCCACGGGCAGTAGCTCCACCCTGACTGTTTGAACGGCACCGGCAAACGACGCTTGTACCCGCACATACAGGCACGCATTAAGTTCTTGTTACAAAGTTGGAAAGACACGGTGTAACGGAACCCAACATAATAGCCGCGTCATGAATAACGCGGCTAATCAACTAACTCATTCAACTAAACAGCCAGCCAGGAACGTTGGACTGAGGCCTGATTGTACCGGAAGGCTGATTCTCGTCTAAAAAGAATCATCCGACCCGTTAACCGCTGGATCACTAACCAGCCAAACCGGCCAAGAATTTGTACTGCAGTCCGTACTTGCTGAACCAACCAACGGCTCAGCATGACGCCCTTAGTTAAGGCCAATTGTCGTACGCTCCGGATGGCGGCCATCACGGCTACCAATACACCCTGAGTCCAGACATTAGCGGCCACCACTGCCTGCGATACCACCGTATCGCTAGCGACCACCAGTCCACCAGCAACTTTGCTACCGGCACCACTAACTACACCATCACGAACGACCGCAAACGGGAGACGGTCCCCTGTCTGCGTCATAATTACATCACCAGTAACAACGCGCTGCACTGGTAGCACCCGTGGTAAGCCATCCCGAAGAACAACTACCGTGTGGACGTGCTGAACTACCTGCCGAAACTGTAGCCACCGCCAAGCCTGACGAGCGACTACGCCTACCGTCCCCGCTAGGCCTGCACCGACGCCCCAGTTCAGGATACCCAGAACACTTGTACCCAATACTAGTAGCCCCCAAACGAGAGCCAGCATTGGTAACAACCATACCTGACGTACCCACCCAGTCTCCGGACGCAGGCCAGCTAGACGCGCACTGGTCGCCTCATGACGGGTCAGACCAGTAATATTAAATTTTTGCATCACGCTCATGCCTCCTAATTACTAGGAAGACACGGCAAACAGCCGCTGCCGTCAGCCCGGCCATTGCGGCCTAACGTCAGTTACCTGAATCTAACTCTCAGCGGCGGCATAACGCCACGTCTTCCGGGATCTTCGTTGTTCGCCGAATGACTAGGCTGATCAAGACTTGATGACATTATGCTCACCCCCTTATGCGTACACATGCGCGCGTCAAAAACGCGCACTGAACCTTTTTCCTACTCATTAATTGTAACCGTCCCAAGACAACGAGTCAATGCGCGCCCGAACGGTATTTTGCTGCGAACGCGGTAAAAGCAGCTGACCGCCACCCGTTCACCGCCGTTATGTGGTAACCTTAACCATAGATTATTCTAGGAGGCAGATAGCTGTGTTTCTAATGAAAGATATCGTTCGCGACCCCAACCCGGTGCTCCGCGCACGCGCCCAGCAGGTGGAATTCCCCCTTTCGGACGAAAATAAGCAATTGGCACATGACTTGATGGAGTACCTCATCATCAGTCAAGATGAAGAAGAAAACAAGAAGTACCACCTTCGTCCCGGCGTTGGCCTGGCCGCACCGCAAGTAAACAAGAGTCTGTCCATGGCCGCCGTACTGGTACCGGACAACGACGGTTCCATTATGTTCAAAGAGGTGTTGGTCAACCCACACATTGTCAGCGAATCCGTCCAGCAAGCCGGTCTGCGTGAAGGCGAAGGTTGCCTATCCGTTGATGATGAACACGACGGTTTGGTGATGCGCCACGACCGTATCACCATCAAGTACCAAAACGTTGACGGTGAGAACAAGAAGGTGCGCCTAAAGCACTACCCGGCCATCGTGTGCCAGCACGAAATTGACCACCTCAACGGTACGTTGTTCTACGACCACATCAGTAAGGACCACCCGTTCGACATTGACCCCGAAGCGGTCATCGTCGATTAGCAAGTAGCCCCAACAAATTAACGGCTCCAGCTGGTACAGACGCATCATGATACGTCCGTACTCAGCCGAAGCCGTTAATTTTTAACATCTACTTTTACCGCTAATGGGGCAATGCTGTGTTACTCAACCCGGGCCAGGTCAGCCACGTACGCCTTAGTCGCGTCGTTGACCAGGTAGGCAACGTCAAAGTTCAGTTGTTGGTCCTCTGCCTGTACAAAACAATCGGTCAACGCTAACTGCGCCAGGTGTGCACCGCTAAACGCGGCCTGCACCTGAGCTACAGTCACACCGGACCCCACCGGCAGGGTAAAGTGGGCCAGCATGACCTGCCGGTGCCAAACTTCTTCGACGGGCTGACCCGTAACCTTCAGCCCCACGGCCAGACCAGCATCGTGTAGCGCTTTACCTACTCCTAAATTGATGGCCCGCATCCACTGCGCGTGTTCGTGCTGAATCCGCAAGCGCCGTCGCCGAGCCCACCACCAGCCTCCGGCGATGATGAGCACGGCCACAATGATTACTAGGCCCAACGTAGACACTGTTGGCAATCAGTCCACCCCCTATATGAAAACTGCATTACTACTACTTTTATTATGGCACATTCAACCGTCGCCGTAACACATAACCACCAGATTAAGATGGACCCACAACCGATTTGGCGCGGAAGTTCGCCAATCCCGCCACCGTATGGTAGAATGATAACAACTAGCTAGGGTGACCTAGCAAAATGCGGGCATATGATTGAATAGTCCCCTAATGGGGCTTTCTTTGTGTACATGAAAGGAGCACTTATGATTTATAAAGTTCTGTACCAGCCATCCCGGTTGGAAAACCCAATGCGTGAAAACACGGTAGCACTTTACCTGGAGGCCGACAGCGAACGCGCGGCACGTAAACTGCTCGAAGAAAACACGGATTACAACATCGAACTGATCCAGCCACTTGAAGGCAAGTTCTTAGAGTACGAGCAGCAGTCCGATAACTACAAGTTAACGGAGTTTTAGCATATGAAATTAAATATTAAACCCAATGAAACCGCCGCCTTTGCTGTAGGTGGGCTGGGTGAAATTGGTAAAAACATGTACGGTGTGCAGTACGGTGATGAAATTATCGTCATTGATGCCGGCATCAAGTTTCCTGAAGATGACTTGCTCGGGATCGATTACGTCATTTCTGACTACTCGTACCTGAAGCAGAATGCGGACAAGATCAAGGCGTTGGTCATCACCCACGGCCACGAAGACCACATTGGCGGCTTACCCTACTTTCTAAAGCAGGTACCCAACGTGGATGTGTACGCTGGTCCCTTAGCTGCTGCCCTCATTCGGGGCAAGTTGGAGGAACACGGCTTGCTACGCTCCACCAGCCTCACGGAAATTGACGAAGACACTGAGCTAAAGTTTGACAAGCTCTCCGTCTCCTTCTTCCGGACGACTCATAGTATTCCCGACACCCTCGGGATCGCGGTACACACGCCTAACGGAATCGTCATTCAAACTGGTGACTACAAGTTTGACTTGACCCCGGTTGGCAATCAGCCGGCACCCAACTTGCAACGGATGGCTAAGCTGGGTGAAGAAGGTGTCTTGCTGTTGATGTCTGACAGCACGAACGCCGAAATTCCTAACTTTACGAAGTCGGAACGGTTTGTAGGCCACTCTATCCGCCATATCTTTGACCGCATTGATGGCCGTATTATCTTTGCCACCTTTGCCTCAAACATCTCCCGAATCGCGCAGGCCGCGGACGCTGCCATTGCGCGCGGCCGCAAGATTGCTGTCTTTGGCCGGTCAATGGAAAATGCGATTGTTAACGGCCGTGAATTGGGCTACCTGAACATTCCGGATGAAGACCTCATCGATGCCCACGAGTTGAAGCGGTTGCCCGCCAACAAGGTGTTGATTCTGTGTACCGGTTCGCAAGGTGAACCCATGGCCGCCCTGTCGCGGATTGCTAACGGGACGCACCGGCAGATCAGCATTCAACCTGGCGACACCGTCGTCTTCTCCAGTAACCCTATTCCTGGGAACACAACCAGCGTGAACGAAGTCATTAACGAGCTGGAAGCAGCTGGTGCCGACGTCATTCACGGGAAGGTCAATAACATCCACACTTCCGGTCATGGTGGCCAGGAAGAACAGAAACTGATGCTGCGGTTGATGAAGCCTAAGTTCTTCATGCCATGTCATGGTGAATACCGGATGCAGAAGATCCACACCGAGCTTGCCCAACTTTGTGGCGTGCCGGCGGATCATACCTTCATCATGGGTAATGGTGACGTGCTGGCCCTGACCAAGGATCATGCGCGTCGTGCTGGTCACTTCCCAGCTAGCGACGTTTACGTTGATGGTAGCGGTGTGGGCGACATTGGTAATGCCGTCATTCGTGACCGCCGGATCCTTTCTGAAGAAGGTTTGGTCGTGGTCGTTGCCACTATCAATATGCAGAAGCACACGGTCTTGGCGGGTCCCGACCTTTTGTCGCGTGGGTTCGTCTACATGCGTGAATCTGGCGAACTGATCAACCACGCCCAAAAGCGGGTCTTCCACACCATCAAGAACACGTTTAACGATAATGAAAAAGTCAGTGAAGCAATGCTGAAGGACGCCATCGTGAAGAACCTTGGTGAGTACCTGTTCGAACGGACGGAACGGCGTCCACTGATCTTACCAATGTTGATTACGCTATAAACACATGCTGTCGCGCCTTGTGCTGACAGCATGCATAACCAAGACGGGTCGGCAATCATTCATGGTTGCCGACCCGTTTACTGTTTTGAATTAAAAATTAAAGGGCTAACCCTAGGCAATAGCTACGGTCAGCCCTTTTTTTGACGTTCTGTGGTTGCTTACGTGCCCACCATGGCGATGAGCACCTCATTCTTACACCTGGCACTGGCCACAATGAACACCGCTTATGCACACTTGTACACCAGCGCACACTGAAATATTAGCACCTGTCGCCAAATCTGACAAGTTGGCGCCACCATAAATTTGACCACACTCGTGCTGAACACTGGTGACAAACCTGCTACAGATGGGTCTAGCTGGCCATAATGACACCGAAGAAACTGAAATTAACTAAACAATACCGGCAACCCTATTGCGGATTGAGATCACCCATCCAAAACAACTGGTCCGTCACGTTAAATTCCAGTTCAAACGGCCGCGTGCCCAGCTCCTCACCGTCCATCTGACCAAATTCGAGTGAACTGGTCTCCACGTACAGTTTGGCCGCCCGGTAATGATGAATTCCCTCAAAGTCCAACTTCTTCCGCAACAAAATTTGTGCACAGAGGAAAATGAAGATCCACCAGTGCCGTTCTTCCACGACGATCAAGTCCAGCTGACCATCGATGACCGACGCCCCCGGCATGATGGGAAACCCACCACCAAAGTAGGGGTGATTAGTCGTGGTGCAGATGTATGCGTTAGGTATTATGTCGTGTTCATCCCCGACGTGCACCCGCGCTTCAAAGGCATGGCGGTTAAACAACACTCCGAAAATACTCAGAATGTAGGCCAAGGTCCCCAGGTGTACCCGGTTCAGGAACCCTTTTAACCGACTTTGGTTCGCCGCATCCACAACGGCCGCGTCAAACCCAACGCCCACGTTGTTCACAAAGTAACCGTGTTGGTCGCGTGTCCGTTCGTGGAATTCACCAATATCGACCCGCACCGGTGCCTGTGTGTCGAGAATAGCATCCAGTACCGTCAGGGGATCCTTGCTGATGCGGTTGGCCCGGGCAAAGTCGTTACCGCTCCCTGCCGGTACGTACGCCACCGGCATGGTCGTGTTGCCAGCTTCACGAATTCCCGTTACCGCTTGGTTCAACGTTCCGTCGCCACCAATCACTAACAGCACCGTATCATCCCGGTCATTGAACTTGGCAATTTGGTGCGCCAACTCCACCGTGTGCCCAGGATGTTTGGATGTCCGAACCCGGAAATCGACCCCACGCCGATTCAACTCATCCTTAACGATGTGCCACGTAGCCACAGAATTACCCCCGCCGGCTGCGGGATTGAAAATCATTTGAAAAAAGGCCACGTAGCGCCACAACTCCTTTCAACGTTAACGCTGTAAATTATAACTAGCCACTGGTTGATTTGCAACGTCGTCCGACTAAGCGCCGCCAATCTAAAAGTAATCTGAAAAGTACGGCTCTTCCATGGGAATGACCTGCTCAAGATTCTTAACGGCACTGGTGTCCGCATCCAGTCGTTCAATGCGGCGCAGGTAAGACGGTCGCCGGTAACTCATCAGCATCGTTGTCAGCGTTTGGATGTCCAACCGCACTGGCAAACCGGGATGGGCATCACGCTCCACCCTTACTTGACCGTTGGCATCCCAACTCACTCCGAACGTCCCGACATTCCAGGGCGCCATGGGATCACTGACGATCAGGTGAAATGGCTGGCCTACTTCCGCGAACGGGTAGGCGCGGAGAAATTGTTCAACGTCCACGATGCGCGCCATAAAGTACGGCTTAATGGTCTGTTTAATGTCGCCATCATCCAGTAAGAAGTGCAGCGGTTCGTTCTTATAGATGTTGCCGCGCACGTGTTCCACCATGGAGAAATGGGCCGACACGAAGTTCCACAGTGCGATCCGCGCCTCCTGCGTGATGTACACCATTTCCTTAATATGGAAGACCTCGTTAGCAATCCAGTACAGCAAGAACCCCTGCGGTTCGTCGTCCTCATCGTAGAACACGGCCGCCGTGCGTTCCTCCTCGTTTTCCCAGCGCCAATACTCGTCCCAGTTCAGCTGGTTACGAATCATGGCACCATGGTTCAACAAGGCAAAGCGGTCATAGGTCCGAATCACATCCTCGGCATCAATATCCATTCGCTCAACGTGACCAGGCAGATTCTGTTGCTTAGGCAACTGGATATCGCGTACGTCAAAAGTCAGGTGGTCAGACATGATTTCCCACCCCTTTTTGCGGTAAAACGGAATGCTGTACGGGTACAGGTAGGAGATCCATTGGTGCCGGGACCGCATGTGTTCCAACGCCGTACTAATCAGGTCGTGCATTAAGCCATGCCCGGCGTACTCTGGGTACGTACCCACGCCAGTAAGCCCGGCCATATCGTACTGCCGCCCGTGAATGTTGACTTTGCACGGGTAGATGGCCAATTGACTGACCAGGTTGTCACCGTGGAACCAGCCAAAAACGTCCGCTTCCTCCAGCACTGGTCGTTTGGCCCGCTCGAGTTCGCCCTCTTCGTAACCAGACTCGCTCACTTCTTTGGCGGTGACCTGGAACACATACCCCAGCAAATCATTAAACTGGTCTAAATATTCCGGTGTAACTGGACGCATTGATAGTTGTTCGCGAATATCTGTCATCATGCTTCTCCTTAATTTAACCGTGGATCCATACTACGCTGTTTGCGGGGTAATGCCCTCCATACCAATCATGGGGTCCACCGCGTCGCGGGCAACCAATGCCGGCGTTAAAATCGTGGGGCCCGCCGCTTGGTCAGAACCATTAGCTGCAATTGGGGGTGCCACAGCTTCGTGCAATACCTGGCCCGTCGCGGTTGACGCTACCGCTAACGATTGCGCGTCATTTACCCTAGCATTACTGGTGGTGGTAGCAGCAGTTTCGCCGTCAGTGGCGTCCGGCTCGGTGGGCGCCAACTTGAAGACTTTACGCAGCCGGTCCACCAACCCGGTGTGCCGGTTGTCCGCCATCGTGGTCACCGCCGTCCGGAAAGCCTCCTGGTCACCAATCATGATCAGAAACTTCTTGGCCCGCGTGATGGCAGTATACACTAAGTTACGCTTGAGCATGCGCCGGCTCGCCATCGTTAGGGGCAAGATCACCATATCAAACTCACTCCCTTGCGCCTTATGGATGCTGGTCGCATACGCTAGGGTGATGCTTTTAAGTTCATTACTGGCATAATCGATTTCGTTACCATCAAAATCGACGATCAGGTGTGCCCCATCATCCTTGGTGGCTGACACAATACCGGTGACCAACCCGATTTCACCATTGTACACGTTTTTTTCGGGATTATTGACTAGTTGGAGCACCTTGTCGCCAATCCGGTATTGGTGGTCGCCCGCATCAATTTCCTTAGTACGTTCACTTGCTTTGGGATTAAAGATATCTTGGACCAGCGGATTCAACGCATCCACACCAGCCACGCCCCGGTACATGGGTGCCAAGACCTGTACCTGCATGGCGTCAAACTTAGCCTTGGCGGCGGTCACCACCTGGCGTACTGCTGCCTGAATCTGCCCGGGACCACAACTAATGAAACTACGGTCAGCCTGCTTGGCGGTAAAGTCGTCCGGCAGCTGGCCGTTATTAATGTCATGCGCCAACGTGGTAATCGACGACCGCGCGTCTTGCCGGTGAATGTGTGTTAATTCCGCTTGGGGTAACGTGTGGCTCGCTAACAGGTCCGCAAAAACCTGCCCCGGCCCGACGGATGGCAGTTGGTCCTTATCACCAACGAGAATCAACGTAATGCCCGGGTGCACTGCATCCAGTAGAATGCGGAACAAGTAGGTGTCCACCATCGACATCTCATCCACGATCAACAGGCCATCCGGTAACTCCGGGGGCTCGTAATCAGTGGTGTCGATAGCTAAACCTAGTAACCGGTGAATCGTGCTGGCCGGCAACCCCGTCGTTTCGGACATGCGCTTTGCCGCCCGACCGGTAGGTGCCACCAACATAATGGGATAGGCCGTATCACTATCATAGCTGTTCGGATCCAACCGGATGGCGTTGAGTTGGGCATAAGCGCGCACGATCCCGTTCACCACGGTGGTTTTGCCCGTCCCCGGGCCCCCAGTTAGCAGGAAAACGTGATTTTGCAATGCATCCACCACTGCAGTGCGTTGGGTCGCATCATACTCAATGTCCAAATCGTGCTCCACCTGGTTTAACGTTGTCGTGATGTCATCGTCATCATACCCTTCCGCAGCACTTTTGAGCGCAAAGAGATGGTTGGCAATTTGCCACTCGGCGTCAAAGAGTCGCTTAGGAAAGATGCGCCCATCAGTGATACTAATACGCCGGTCATCAGCCAAATCACGCAGCGCCGCCGTTAGTTGCTCGTCGCTCACACCGCCGAGGCCACCACCAGCTAGTCGTGACTTAGCCCCGTCTAACAGGCGGGCGGGCTCCGCATATGTATCACCGTCACGGTCGGTTATTTGGAACAAGGCATCCATTAGCGCGCCGCCCAATCGCTGCGGATCGTCCGCGGGAATGTCAAGCTGCCGGGCGATTCCGTCAGCCACCCGAAAACCAATGCCCTCAATGTCAACGATTAGTTGGTAAGGATTAGCCCGGACCACGTCGAGGGCGTCCTCCTGGTAGCGACCGTACACCTTATTGGCTAAGGCACCCGTCAGTCCCACTTCACCAAGACCAATGATTACCTGTTCAAGCCCCAGGTTCTCACGCAAAGAACTAGCGAGCATGTCCGCCTTTTTGGCGCTTAAGCCCACCTTCTGTAACACATCGGGGTCCTTCACGATGGTATCCACCGCCCCAATGCCTAACGCATCCACGATCTTAGCCGCAGTTTTGGGACCAATGCCCGGAAAGCGGTCGCTGGCCAAATAATCAACTAGGCCGTCGTGACTAGTGGGGCGCTGGCTTTGGTACGACACGGCGTCAAACTGTTGTCCGTACTTCGGGTGGGCCACCAGGTGCCCGCTGAATTCGTACTCGGTGCCTTCTTGGAGGTCGCCCAGGTTGCCTTTCACGACAATCTCCGGTTCAGTCCACACTAAAGTCGTGGCGGAGATGTCCACCGCCACGATTTTGAACAAACTGTCATGGCTCGCAAAAATTACGTTGCGCACCGTTCCGGTGACCGTATCCATATCAGGCATCCTGATGCCCCTCCGTTTCGTCATCCGCATGCCGCAATTGCAGGAACCGGGCAATATCTTTGACCTTACCCCTTTGATCAGCAAATAAAGCCGGATCCGCTTTACGCGCTGCATCCAAGTACTTACTGCCATCGCGGCCCGCTGCCGACAGTGCCATCCCGTACGCAAAATCAATCTGCGGGTCATGCGCATTAATCAACGGCGCCAACGTATCCACCGCGCTGTTAAACTCGCCCAGGGCCAACAAAATGTTGGCCATCAGGATTACCGCGTCATGAGCACGCGGGTTCACGTCGTGGGCCGTCATGGCAAATGCCAGTGCCCGGGCCGACTGACCGAGATCGTTATAGCACAGAGCCACCATGTAGGCGGCGTCACCCCGCAGCGACATCGGCACGTCGGCATGCACGTCAGTCAACGGCAGCAGCCGGGCTAACGCATCCTGCAAGTCCTGTTGTGCGTAGGCCAACAAGCCCCACGAATACCGCAATTCCGGATTATCCGGGAAGAGTCCCAGTGCCCGGGTAATCAACGTTGTCGCCTGATCGTAAGCCCGCACCGTGATCAGCATCGTCGCCAACACGGAGTAGCGCTGCGGATCGTGTGGGTGTGCGTCAATATCATGAACGGCGGCTTGAATTCCCTCTTCTTGGTGTCCGTGATTAAACTGGGTAATTGCGTCATCGGTCTGGGTCAATGTGCCATGCCTCCTTCAAAATTGCTGTGACTAAATGGTATCGGTGGCGGTCCGCTTGCCCGGCAGGAAGTGCGTGTCGTTCCAGTGCACCATGTGGTACGGCAGCGCGGGGCCATCCGCTTGCACGGTGGTCAAACTACTGTTGGTCAACCCGCCATCCTTGCGTAAATCAGCGACCAGGGTACCCACCAGGTGTTGAATAAGCGCCGCTAATGAGGCGCCATGCCCGATAAAAAGGTAGTTAGAGTTGCCCATGTAATCGTTAGCAACGATTTCCTGGATGGGTGGGGTCATCCGTTCGAGGAGTTGGTCAAAGGTCTCCCCGTGCAGGGCGGACGGATCGTAGTCGGCTGGTGCGTGCCGAAACGCTTTGAGCTCGCGGGGAAAGCGCGCGGCAACGGATTCAAAGCTCTGACCTTCCATTAGGCCCAAATTGAATTCGCGCAGGGCGGGTAAAATGGTCAGCGGAATGTCGGTCTGATCCAAATGGGTCATTAGTTCAATCGCGGTGGTCCGGGTGCGCTTGAGTGGACTCACGTAGGCGTGGTCAAAGTGAATGTGCTGATCGTTCAGGTACTTGGCCAACGCGTGAACCTGAACGTAACTTTCTGGCAATAGTGGTGAATCACCAAATGCGCCTTGGTAACGTCCCTCCAGATTCCACTCCGTCTTTCCGTGTCGCACAAAATACAGTTTTGTCACCTTTTACACCCTCCGTTTTCATTAACCCTAATTATCCCATTGTCCCCGCCCTGCCGCAAGCCACTACCAGCGGGTTTGAGCTTAGCGGTGAGGTGCACAACAAAGGCCACCCCATCGAGCACAGGGGTGGCCAAGTCAATACGGCTGGATTAATCTTTGATTTCCATTTTGTCGTGAACGCGGCCTACGTGGTGTTGGTAGGTCGTGCGGACAAACTTCCACACTTCCATAACCGTCATCACGATCAGACCAGCCACAATGGGGATGCCCCAACCCACGGCGAAGCCCACCGTCGTGGTGCGGAACACATCCTGCATGAACGGCAGGTAGATAATCCCACACTGTAACAACATTAGGACGCCGATAATCCAGAACGCCATCTTGTTTTGGAAGAGGTAGCGTGAGAAAACCGGGTGCTCCGTCCGCAAGTTAAACAGGTAGAATACCTTACCAAAAATAATCACCTGGAGCGTAACGGTACTGCCGACCACGTGACTGAAACCAATGCTCGTCAGCAGGTCGTAAATATAAATTCCCAAACCAGAAATCATCAGTGCCACGAAGGCAATTTCGACCGCCCCTGACTTGGTAATGATCCCCTCACGGACGTTACGCGGCCCGCGGGACATGATTCCTTCATCTGGCGGTTCAAAAATAAACGCAAACTGAATGGTCAACGCGGAAACCATGTTGATCCACAACAATTGCGTGGGATACAACGGTAACTCTTGCCCCAGCAACATGCTGAGTACCACGACAAAACCTTCGGCAAAACTCGTGGGTAGCAGGTACCGAATCGTTTTACGGATGTTGTCGAACACGTGTCGGCCTTCCTTGACGGCGGTTTGGATGGTCGTAAAGTCGTCATTGGCGAGCACCATGTCCGCCGCCCCTTTGGCGACGTCGGTACCCTTGATTCCCATGGCAACCCCAATGTCCGCCTGCTTCAAGGCGGGTGCGTCGTTGACCCCGTCACCCGTCATCGCGACCACGTGGCCATTACGCTGCTGCGATTGCACGATTCGTAACTTTTCCGCTGGCGTTGCGCGGGCAAAGACGGTGTACTGACCGATTTCGCGGTCTAGCTCCGCATCACTCATTTTGTCTAGCTCGGGTCCGGTAATTGCCTTGACGTCCTCACCCAAGTTCAACTGCTGGGCAATGGCTGCGGCGGTTTCCGGGTCATCCCCGGTAATCATCTTCACCTTGATACCCGCATACCGGAGCTGCTGCACGGAAGCCGCAACTTCAGGCCGGGGCGGATCAATGATGCCCACCAACCCAATCAGCTCCATGTCCTGGCCAATTTGGCTCTGATCAATGGTTGTCACGTCAGGAGCGACAAACTGACGCGCGAGTCCGACCACGCGTTTACCTTGCTGGGCAAACCGCGTGATGGTCGCGGCCAAAGCATCACCTTGTACCTGACCCCCGTGCTCCCGAATCAACCGAGCAAGGGTTTGCGGTGCACCTTTGACCATCAGCACCCGCTGCCCGTCAACATCGGCCAGTCGGGCAGAATAGCGGAATTGTGAGTCAAACGGTAACGAATCAATTTCATCAACATCCGGCGCACGCCCGTCAAGCTTGTGGTATAGAGCGGTCAGCGCCCCGTCCGTTGGTTCCCCGGTCAACTGCCACTGACCGTCCTCCTCGTGGAACTGGGCGTCTGAAGTTTCACCAGCGATGCGCACCAACCAGCTTAGGCGATCATTCTGCCGCCAATCCACCGGCTGTCCCGCGGCGTCCAATAACGTGCCATCCGCGTCGTAACCCACGCCGGAAACCGTGAAGTCCTGACCCGGGATGGCAACATCCGTTACCGTCATTTCATTTTTAGTCAGCGTCCCGGTTTTATCCGTATTGACGATATCCACAGCACCTAGGGTTTCCACAGCGGGTAACGTCTTTACAATGGCGTTCTTCCGTGTCAACTGCCGCGTTCCCATCGCCAGCACCACCGAGGTGCTAGCTGGCAGTCCTTCCGGCATGGAACCCACGACCATGGTAATCACGGCAATAGTCAAAGTCGGGAGGCTGTAGATGTGGGTCATCATCCCCCCGATAAAGAGGATGATCGCTACCGCCACGATAGCCAGCGATAGCCCTAACCCCAGCCGGTTCAGATTCTGGACCAGCGGGGTGGGTTTCGATTTAATTGCTTTAACACTAGTTTGAATGTGGCCGATTTCCGAATCAGCGGCCGTCGCCACCACCACGCCCAGGCCGGAGCCCTGCGTGATGTCGGTCGACGCGTAAACCATGTTGGTCCGCTCCGCCAATGGTAATTCAGCCGCCGTGATGGGCTCTTCGGTTTTCGCCACCGAGTTAGTCTCACCGGTCAGAATCGACTCTTGCGCTGCTAAGTTATCGGCGGCAATCAACCGCATATCCGCCGGCACCGCGTCGCCCGCTTCCAACTGCACCAAATCACCAGGGACCAGTTCACGTGACGGTAATTCCAACTTCACCCCGTTACGGAACACAAAGTTCTGGGAAACCAGCAACTCTTGGATCTTCGCCAGCGCGTTATCCGCGGAAACTTCCTGGAAGTAACCAATAAACGCGTTTGCCAAAATCACTAAGAAGATAACAAACGAGTCCGACCAGTGCTGCATCAATAACGTCAGCACGGCCGCACCAGCTAAAATGTAATTGATACTGTCATTAAACTGACGCAAAAAGCGCAGCAACCGCGACTGCTTTTTCGCGGTCAGCTCGTTGAAGCCATAACGCTGGCGCAATTTCTGGACTTGGGCGTCGGTCAAACCATTGGTGGTGTCCGTGCCGTAACGCGCCCGTATCTGGTCGGCATCAAGTTGCCATAAAGGTGGTTTATCCACGTCTTGCTCATCCCGTTGAGGACTTGGTTGCGCAGAATCATCCATGCAAAAACACTCTCCTAATTATCGGGATTATGCCCGGTATGATAGTACCAAGCCACTGCTTGGTCTAGTGTCATATTATCATATTCACCATGCCGTTAACGGTTTGTAGACCAATTTTTACGTGGTACGCACTGCCAGAGTGCACCATCCGCTCGCACCGTCGACAACGTCAAAAACACCCCACACAAACAACATCATCCGCGTGGGGTGTCCGTCAATTCACGTT
The DNA here is from genome assembly GCF_001436135.1 of Lacticaseibacillus thailandensis DSM 22698 = JCM 13996. Taxonomy (NCBI): domain Bacteria; kingdom Bacillati; phylum Bacillota; class Bacilli; order Lactobacillales; family Lactobacillaceae; genus Lacticaseibacillus; species Lacticaseibacillus thailandensis. The sequence goes on along the minus strand of NZ_AYZK01000001.1, from coordinate 287,875 downwards.
GGTGGTTAATCGGCCCGCTTGGCGTAAGTGCCTCCGCGGTCCGTATTGATGATCAGCTTGTCGCCTTCCTTGATGAAGTCCGGCACCTGCACTACTAGTCCCGTCTCCAAAGTAGCCGGCTTGCCACCACCAGAGACCGTAGCTCCCTTGATAGCTGGGCTGGTTTCCTTAACGGCCAGAGTAACCGTGCTTGGCAACGTGATTCCAATCACCTCGTTACCGTAGAATTCAATCTCCACCATAGTATCTGGCAACAGGAATTTCATCTCGTCACTGATGCTGGCAATTGGCAGTTCGTACTGATCATAAGTTTCCGTATCCATAAAGTAAGCGGTGTCGTCCTGACTGTACAGGAACTGCGCCTGCTTCTTATCCAGGACCGCCTGCTCCACCTTTTCGGTTGGCCGCATGGTCGTCTGCACGATCGCCCCGGAACGCACGTCGTACAACTTCATCTGCATCACGGTGTTACCCTTGCCAGGTTTGTGGTGGTTGGTAAATAGCACCTTGATCAACTTACCATCCTTCTCAAACGCCATTCCGGCCTTCAAATTAATTGCTTCAATCATGTTTACTTACTCCTCGTCTTTGACTTAATTTGCACTCGTCGGCCCCAGCACCACGCTCGGGGGCTGGAGAAGTGCCCATAAGTTTCGTGGACGCTCACTATGATGAATTAGCATCTGATACTCCCATCTGGGCGGGCCACGGTTACACCGCCGCGTTGAAGTCGGGACCACTAGTTGCGCTCCCGGTACGCAGTTCATTATAACAACTGTGGCAAGAATGCACCACATACTGGCCCACGGCAATCCCCTTGCAACCTGGTGGCAGTTAGGGGTTAACCCACACGTGCCCCACACTCAAAGTCACGGCAATTCATCCTTGCATGAATTGCTTGGTTTGCTATAATATTCGTTAGCTTGCTAACAAAAGGAGGCACTGATTATGCCCACACTTGGTAAAATCATTAAGCACGCCACTAACCAAATGAACCAATCAATGGACCAGTACGCCAAGCAATTTGGCCTCACTGGTACCCAAATGTCGATCATCGACTTTATTGGTACCCACAAACGGGTACTGCAACGTGACATTGAACGCGAATTTAACATTCAGCGCTCCACCGCCACCGTGGCTCTACAACGCATGGAGCGGGCAGCACTCATTCACCGGTAACCAGCTGCACGCGATGCCCGTCAAAAAGAGGTTACCCTAACCGCCAAGGCTTTACGTCTCGAACAACATGTTGCCAACTACATTGCGCAACAACAAGCCACCATTGACGCCGAATTTACGCCGGCAGAGCAACGCCTCATTGTGCGGATGCTCGACCGCTTCATTCAAATTAACGGAGGTGATCAACACAGTGGCCGATAAAATTCGCCCACGCGTCATCGGGGCCATTGTGGCGACCGGCCTGATGTCCTTCTGCGGGGTCATCGTGGAAACCGCCATGAACATCACCTTTCCGACCCTGATGCGCGAATTCAATATCACCACCAACGAGGTCCAGTGGTTGACCACCCTCTACCTGCTGGTCGTCGCCTCAATGGTACCGCTGTCCGCCACCCTCAAACGGCGCTTCCGGACCCGGAGCCTGTTTCTCGTCGCCATCACGCTGTTCATTATCGGGATCATTCTCGATGGTATCGCGCCCAGCTTTGCTGTCCTCCTTTTAGGTCGCGGAATTCAGGGCCTAGGCACCGGGGTGGCCCTGCCACTGATGTTTAACATCATTTTGGAACAGGTGCCCCGTAGCAAAGTTGGTACCATGATGGGCGTCGGGACACTCATTACCGGCGTGGCCCCCGCCATCGGTCCCACGTTTGGCGGGCTGATCGTGTCCACCCTCAACTGGCGTTACATCTTTGCCATCCTCCTACCGCTGCTCATCTTTGCCCTGATTCTCGGCCTGTTCTGCATTGAACAAAAACAGGCACCGGAACCGGCAAACATTGATGCCCCCAGCGTGGTGACAATCGTGATCACGTTTTGCGGCCTCATTTACGGTCTCAGCAACATCGGCAACGTCGCCTTTGCCAGTTGGCCCGTAGCCGGTGTCATGGCGGTGGGCGTGATTGCCCTGCTCGTGTTTGTCTGGCGGTCACACCAACTGGAGCACCCACTCATCCGGTTAGGACTGTTCAAACAACCACTATTCACCATCAGCCTGCTCAGCTTTGCCTGCCTGCAAATTATTGCGCTGGCCCTATCGTTCGTTTTACCCAACTACATTCAGCTGGTCAACGGCAACACCGCCCTCCTCGCGGGGCTGGTGGTATTACCGGGCGCGGCTATTGGCGCCATTATGGCGCCCATTGGCGGCCGCTTACTGGACCACAATGGCCCCAAACTGCCACTGCGCCTGGGGAGCATTATCAGCCTCGTGGGTGTTGGCGGCATGCTACTAAGTGCGACCGGGTTGACTAATTCCCGCATCGTGGTGTTATACATTCTGGTGATGATCGGTATCGGTATCAGTATGGGTAACCTCATGACGACCGGGCTCCAACAGATAGCGTCAACCACGCAAACCGATGGTAATGCTATCTTCAACACGGCTCAGCAATTTACCGCGGCTGTGGGTACGAGCATGGCCTCGGCCTTAGTGGCAGCAGGACAAAGTAGCGCCCACAACTTGGCACATGGTACCGTCCTCGGTACGACGCACGCGCTGTTGGCGGTAGTCATCATTGCCCTAGTGGAAATCCTCCTGGTTTGGTTGCTGACTGCCCGGGTGCGTCGACACCAATAATTAACGACCTGCAACCACACAAAAAGCCGTTGTTAGCGTGACGTCAATTGTTATGACGTGACGCTAACAACGGCTATTCGTTTGCGTAATACCACGTTTGATTGGCTTATAATCACTAGTCGTCAACAGTAAAGTCGGTTAACGTTTCGTCCACGACGTTTTCATCCGCGGCCACCCGCTGGGTCCCCTGCAGGTATTCATACAAGGCGCCTTCACGTAAACCGTTCTGCGAGAAGATGATCTTATCTGCGTCAATAAACCGCAACATCGTCACCACGGGCACCAGCCCGGCCACGATAATGTCTGCCCGGTCCCGCGACAGGCCCGGAATCGCCTTCCGTGCCTCCACGTCAGCATCCACAATTTCCGCAAAGACACGGTTTACGTTGCGACTGAGCATACGGAACCCATGAATATCTTCAAAGTTGCGGAAATGGTGCTTGCGGCGTTGCACCTTGGCCAAGGTCCGATTCGAGCCGCCCAGGGCGATAATCGGTAGGTTTTGCGCCTCCCGTAACCACCAAATGCCATTAAACACGTTGGTCACGGACGACCACAACCGAAACAAGTCGCCCGGCGTAATCGGGTCGTGATGCACAAAGTGTTCGGTCAGGTTCACGGAACCAAACGGGATGCTGATGCGGTGTTCAAGCTGGCGGTTTTGCACCAGCACAAGCTCCGTCGAGGCCCCACCAGTGTCCATAATCAGGCCGCTTTGAACGTTGAGGGTGTTGATCACCCCCACGTAATCCAGTTCGGCCTCACGCACACCCGGAATAACCTCGATTTGCAGGCCCACCTCGTCCTGTACGCGCTTGAGGAACTTCTTCTGGTTCTTCGCTTGGCGGGTAGCGGCGGTGGCATACGCCTTGATGGTTAGGTCTTCCAGAGGACTATAAATGGCCTTAAACTTTTGCAGGGCGGCGATGGTTCGCGCAATGGCCGGCTCCTTGAGGGTCATCTCGTCCCCCATATCCTCCGACAAACGGACCATTTCTTTGGCTTTGGTCTCCGCCACGGGCTGGCCGTCCGCTTTAACCGACCAGACCGACAGCCGCACCGAATTACTGCCTAAATCAATAACTGCAAAGTGTGTCATGCACGTGAACCTGTCCTTCCTGTTTTCCGATCATCAGGCGACTGAAGCGGCGTGAACCGCATCCCCTGACCATCATTGGTGACTGCGGCCCTGGGTGCGGGTACCGGCAACAGTTCTTGACTCATCTGCTCGGCGTGTTCGACAAAGTATGCCTGCACGTCCAACCCCGGGCGCCCACGCCCGTCGACCCGTTGCCAAGTATCGTCTGGTTGTAACACCCGCGTTTTGACCGTATCGGACCACATCAGGTCAAAAATCTGAAGTAAGTGGACCCGAATATTGTCCTGCAGGATGGGAAACAAAATCTCCACCCGGCGCTTTAAATTCCGCGTCATCAGGTCCGCTGAGGACAAGTATACATGTTCCGCACCCGCCGCGTAAAAGTAATACACGCGGCTATGTTCCAGGAACCGGCCCACGATCGAGTGCACCGTGATGTTGGTGGACACGCCGGGGATCCCTACTTTGAGGTCACAGATACCCCGAACCAACAGGTGGACCTGCACCCCGGCGGCTGATGCCGCGTACAACTTCCGGATCATGTGGGGGTTGGACAAGGAATTCATCTTCATCCAAATAATGGCCTTCCGTCCCGCTTGGGCCTCGGCAATTTCCGCATCAATTTGGTCACTGAGAAAATCCTTGATGCCATCGGGACTAATGGCCAGCTTGTGGAAGAAAGGTGGTTCCGAAAAACCGCTGAGCATGTTGAAGATACTGGAGGCATCAACGCCAATTTCCGTGTTGCAGGTAAACAACCCCATATCCGTGTACAGCCGGGCAGTCACGTCGTTGTAATTACCCGTCGCCATGTGCATGTACCGACGAATACCATCTTCGTCCCGCCGCACGATCAGCGTCAACTTGCAGTGGGTCTTGAGACCCACCAAGCCGTAGATTACGTGACAACCCGCTTCCTCTAGTTCACGGGCCCAGTGGACATTGTTCTCTTCATCAAACCGGGCCTTTAGTTCGACCAATACCGTGACCTGTTTGCCGTTATTGGCGGCTTGCTTAAGGTATTTAATGATGGGTGACTGGCTGGAAACACGGTAAAGGGTCATCTTGACTGCCAACACTTGCGGATCCACCGCGGCCTGGTGAATAAACTCCGTCACCGGGGCAAAACTATCGTACGGTAAGTGCACGAACACATCCTGCTGTCGAATCACGTCAAAAATATTTTGGTGTTGCAACACTGGATTCAAGTAGGGCGTGTGTTCAGGGTATACCACGTCCGGGGTGGCATGGACCCGCTTGATGATCTGCTTCAAGAAGGTCAGGTCAATAGGGCCGTTGATGGCATACACGTCATCATCGTCAATCCGCATCTGCTTGGTCAAGTACCGCACCAACCGCTTACTCATCCCCGCGTCCACTTCCAGACGCATCACGCGGCCCCGCTCCCGCTTTTTCAGTTGGGATTGGACTTCCTTAATCAGGTCCGACGCGTCGGCTTCATCCACGTCGAGGCCCATGTCCCGCGTTACGCGGAACATGGCTGTTTCCTTGATCGTAGCGCCGATAAATAAATCGTCAATGAAGGCCCGAATAACGTCTTCCAGTAGCACGAACTCATCGCCACCCGGTAAGTGAATCACCCGGGGCACACCGTGCGGTACCTGAACGGTCGCAAATTCGGTGTGGTGCTTGCCATCGGCATCTGGCCGGGTCAAACGGATGGCCATATTCATACTGCCATCAGAAAGAAACGGAAACGGCCGCGACGCATCCACCGCCAACGGCGTCAGGATGGGAAAGACCTCCTGCCGAAAGTAATCGGCTAAAAAGTCGTGCTGAGCAACCGTTAATTCGTCCACCCCGTGCAGCAAAATGTGCCGGTGCCGTAACGATGGTAACAACGACCGGGTCAGCGTCCGGTACTGCTTGGCGACCATCGCGTGTGCTTGCTTGCTGATCGCCTTCAGCTGCTCTTTGGGGGTCATACCCGCAGCGTCGGGTTCGTTATACTTGACCGACACCATTTTGCGGAGCGAGGCAACCCGAACGTTGAAGAATTCGTCCAGGTTGCTTTGCGTGATGGCCAGAAAACTCACCCGCTCAAACAGGGGGTTATTGGCGTCACGCGCTTCCTCCAGTACCCGGTCATTAAACGCTAACCACGATAATTCCCGGTTGGTATAAAATTTGGGGTTATCTAGTTTCAACTTTGCACTCATTGTACGTTCCTCCACTTAAAATCAACCGGAATACCAAAAACGGACTCGAAAAACTGACTCCGGCTGGTAAACGACCACCGCTCCAGGTCAACGTTATCCTGGCTGGTCACGGTGATCCCGAGCCGCCCGCCCCGTAACGACACACGCAGTTGCTGTACCTTTTGCCGACGGGACGCATCCAACGCGTCCGCCATGCGCAGCAATGACGCTAACTTGGCGGCCGCTACCCGCTCCGCCCGGCGCAACCCGTTGTCCATTGACAAGTACACCCCGGGTTTGTGGCTCGTATAGATATGCGTGATCAGTGCGACCATACGCTGTTCGTGGATGGACAGGCCTATGACGTCAGTAGCCCGAATCAGGTATTCATTGTTGCTACCAACGTCTTGTTCATCAATGTAAGTGCCAACATCAGCCAGGAGCGCCGCCGTTTCCAGTAGCACCCGTTCGCGCTTACCCAAGCCATGCAGGGACTTGAGCCGGTTAAAGAGTTGCAACGCCATCTTGGTCACCGCATCCCGATGGGGTTGATCAACGCGGTACCAATCAGACAACCACGTCGCACTTGCCCGAATGATGCTGGTATGGTCAAACTTAATGGCCCGGCTGTCGGCGTTGATGGCGGCGTTAACCGCTAAGCCATCGAGCAGGTCAATACTACTGGTCCACACGTGCTGGATTCGCAAGTTCGCTACCAGTTCGTGAACCAATAGCACCGTCGGTAACACTTGGTCGAGCTCGGCACTATTCAACCCATAACGCTCGGCCAGCAACTGGTCACTAGCTGGCACCACCACCTGGTAAGCCTGTTGTAACGCAGACAAAACCTCCTGATTGGCCGTGCCAGCGGGAAGGAGCTTACTCAGCAGGTGTTGCCCCGTACCCATGATAATCAGGTGTTGGTAGGTGTGGGGATCAGGCACCAGCCGAATGAAGTTCATCAGCTTGCTATCAATGTAATCACGGAGGACCGCCACATAGTTAGTTTCTGTCCGTTGTACCTGTTTGAGTTCCTCCACCACGCGGATTGGTCCCAGTGGCAGGTTACGGGCAAAGCAAAACTGTCCGTTCTGGAAGGCCAGCAATTCCACCGTCCCACCACCAATATCGATTAGGAGGGTTCCCTCCCGGGCTAACTGGTCAAAGTGGGGAAAATACTGCATCACGGCGTTGGCCCGGTGATACGTTTCTTCGGATACGGCGAGTTGCTGTAACCACACACCTGTCCGGTTGTATAACTGGTCCCGCACGAACTCCGCGTTGCTGGCCTCAAAGAAGACGTTACCGGCGAACCCACCATAATCGACCACACCGTAATCCTTAAACAGCCGGACCACCGTGTTGAGAGCTGTCTCCAGGGCGTCGGCGGTTTCCACACTTAAAACGTTATCGCTAAAACTATCACTACCAATAGCCACCGGGTAAAACCCGCGGTCCAATTTGTGAAGTTGCTGCAAGTTGGTCACGCTAAACCCGACCCCTTGGCTTTCAATAACAACTAAACCGTAAATGTGTTCCGGCATCACTACCACCATCCCCGCGACTGTATACGCTACAATCCGTATTATTTAACAACGTCAACTTCATCATAGCACTGTCGGTTTTGCCGACACAATCAGGGATACCAAATACCAACAATCGCTTGGTAATTGTCGTATCGGGTGACCACCCACCTGCGCTCCAGGCCAAAAAAACGGTGGCCATGCCGTCGCATCGCCACCGTTAATATTTAGTTGAATTTAACTGCAACCGCCATCAACGCACGATCAACCAGACTTAGGCCTCCTCGGCGAGTAACTGGTCCGCCAACTTGATCAACGCCTGCTTCACGATTAGAGGCAACCGTGGTTGGTCAAACTGCAGGTCAATGCACCCCATCAACTCACTGATCAAGTTACCCGTGCTGGTGTGCAAAATTGCTTCCAGGTGTGTGTTGGCAAAGGCTAGGATCTGCGAATAGCACCGGGCGTTGTTCAAGCAAGCGTTCATCAACGCCATGCGTTCCAGCCCGCGCGCCTCGTCGACCGACACCAGCTTGTGCGTGTGGGCAATGTGGTCCACAATTTGTTGCTGCGCGGCCAGGGCATCATTGGCAAAATCATGCTTCCACCGATTCATGAAGCTGACCGTTTCACTGGTAATCACAGCCGCCTTATTGCGCTGCTGTTTGTGGTTTGTTGTCATATTACCATCCTTTACGTTCATACTTATTTTTGTGCGCTTGCCCTCCATGGGTGCGTCATTGCCCGACCCTAAAATTCATGAGGATTCCAACGACAACCGACCGCTACACTGCTTGGCCCAGCATGACCACACCGGGCGCATGTTCATACTAACTATTATACTCAAATGGGTGCCCGGGACCGCACGTAACCCGGTAAATTCTTTCTTGGCTTTCTAGAGTTTTAGTTAAGTGATAATGAAAGCGCATAAATTTTCGCTAAAAAGTCACATCCGTTAACCGCCAACGAGGTATAGTTATAAGCAGAGACAAGTGTAAGCGAGGTACTCAGGATGGCAGATCTCTTCGATTACGTAATGCAGTACGGCAACCAAACATTTACAGAAAAACCACTAACCGAAGTTGATGCGGTTATTCTGGCCCAATTAGCCTACTTGAATTTTCCCAAATTCACTGGTCAATACCCACTCTGTACGCTCACCGAGTTTCAATTACAGCGGCTCACCCACCACGTATGGGAACCACAGAAGAGCATCCAACTCGTACGGTTAATGGCTCAAAGCCAGCGTTTTCGCAACGTACGGTGTGTGGATAGTGTCATGCTGACCGGTATGCACGGCCATTGTACCGCCATGGACTTTGAACTCGACCCCAATACTCATTACGTGGCTTTCCGTGGTACCCAATCCGACTTTCGTGATTGGCGGGAGGATTTTAGTTTGGCCTTCATGCGGGTCATCCCCGCCCAGGAATCCGCCCTACAGTTTTTGGGTCGGGCCATGGCGCGTAACCAGGCGGCTTATTACGTGGGTGGCCACTCCAAGGGTGGTAGCCTCGCCGTGTACGCCTTTTGCCACCTCACTCACCAGTTCAACCAACGCCTCCGGCACTGCTTTAGCTTAGATGCACCAGACCGCCTACCCTTAGGCCGAATCCGTAGTCGCATCACCAAGATGGTGCCGCAGACTACTTTCATTGGCATCCTGCTGGACCCCACATCGGACTTTCGGGTGATCGCGGCCCGCGCCGCGTGGATGGATCAGCATAACCCCTTCACCTGGACGACTACAGGAGACCGTTTTCTCCGCCGCCCCCACATCGATAGCTGGGCCCACTACTGGCAGCACACGCTCGCTGGCTGGGTTGGTAGCTTGGACCGCGAACACATTGCCTTATTCGTTGACGGGTTGTTCGGTGCGTTAAGTCGGACTGGTGCCACCAGTTTTGAACAGTTTGGACAAAAATGGCAGGCGAACGTGGCCCGGCTGGCGCGTGAGTTGAGCCGTGGACGTATTCGGACGCGCAAATCCATGGCGGTGACCACGCGGCGATTGCTCCTATCTGGCTTAGCGGCGGTCCCCGCCCTCATTGAGGCCCCAACTGAGCGTCACCATCACAGTTAATAATTGTTTATCCAGCAACGTAGCACAACCAATTGGTTGTGCTACGTTGCTTTTTCGTTTGCTCGTGAAATGGCTTCACACCCCATCATTTGTGACCTTTCACGGGCATTTTCATTAATTGTGGATAACATGGATAACGCTTTCTGTGGTCCGCCTGATGGACAACTAATTACCGCTAACATTACGCTAGCGGCGTACCGTAACCGGTATTCACCATGGCCGTTATCATCACGCATTTTGGTTGAATCAACGGTAATATGCCAGTTTGGTAAATGGGCCACTTTCTGAAACCTTTGTGCATAAATCATTTTAAGCCCGGCGTGACAAGGCTCATCGCCACCATACCCTTCCACCGTGCTCACAGTGGCTTGCCTCCACAGTCCCGCCAGACCAATTATGATCAACCAATTGCTCACGACGCTGACCCCCGTTGACACCAAAATGGCCCCGCACTAATCATACCAGTACGGAACCATGGCCATCGCCAAAGCAATACACGCCTTACTCGGTGGGTTGGGCCGCATCGTGATGTGGCCCCAAGCTGCGGCGGTAGCACCAGTACACAACGGCAGCCAGCGGTAACGTCAACATGAGCGCCGGATAAAACCAGCTATACGGCAACATGTCGAACAGCGCCCCGCCGATGATGGGCCCCAGCACCATCCCGGAGTCCATGCCAATATAAAACGTGCTGTTAGCCAACCCCTGCTGGTCCAGTGGCGCCACCAGTAGCGCGGTGGCTTGGCAAACTGAGTACATGAGACCGTAGCCACCAGCCAAACCAAAGGCGGCGACCACCATCATCCAGTTGTTGACCAGGAACGTGAGGCCGAGCATCCCCACGAGGTTGCTGAGGATACCCGCAGCCAAAAATACATAAAACGGTACGCGGTCAAAGTAGTCCTTTAATGCCAACCGCATAACTAGGAGAATGGCGGCATAAATGAGGAAGAAACTGCCCACTGCTACGTGCAGGTGGCGACTGGCCACGTATTCCACAATGTACGATTGGGTGGCAAAGTATGGCAACGACAAAATCATGATGAGCAACGCGATGGGTACTACCCGCGGTTGCACGATTCGTAGGTGACCGCTGGTTGGCGCCGCGCGGTGCGCAACGGGTTCCCCGTGGTTGGCAACGAACTGGATCAGCACAATGAGGGTGAGGCTAAAGCAGGTCGCACACAAAAACGCCCAACGATAACCTAGTCGGCCGTAGACGAAAATCCCGAGCGCAGGCGCAATGGCCATGCCCAGTGCGTTCATCATCCCGTAATAGCCCATCCCCGTACCGATGCGATCTCGCGGCAGCAATCCCGACAACCAGGTTGCCATACAGACGGAGCAGAGCGCAAAGCCGAACCCGTTCACGATTCGGAAAACCACTACAAGCCATGGTGACGGCGATATTGCGTAGCCCACCCCCGCAATCAATAGCAGCACACCACCCAGAAAAGCGAGCCGAAATTTAGACACGCGGTCAGTGAGTTGTCCAGCAAACGGACGGAAAAACAACGAACACAGATTCATGACGGCGGCCACAATTCCGGCAACGAGGGCGCTCGCACCCAGACTGTGGGTAAAGCCGACAATTAAGGGGTTAATAAGCATGGATGAAGACATGTAGCAAAAACTCCCGAGTAAAATGAGTACCGCATCACGATTAAAGAGCCTCTTTTTGACCGTCACAATTAACCTTCTTTCTGAAACTTTATATGCCTTCTAGTGTACCACAGCATCATCATGCGCTTCCCTTTGGTATTAGTGCTTATTAATCCGGTTGGCGTGGTCACAGCGGCCGGGTGTAGCCTATGGTGTCGACCACGTAAGCCGTAGGTACCCCCTAGTTGCGGATTCATCCACCAATTAACAACATATAGCGACATATAAAAAGTGCGTACGCCCCGTTACGGAAGTATACGCACCCAGATTAAGATTTTAAAATTAAACGTACTGCAACTGCTTGGCCTCACTGTAGGCAGCATCGATGGTCCCACCACCAAGGCACTCCTCGCCGTCGTAGAACACTACGGCCTGGCCAGGTGTAATGGCACGAACGGGCTCGTCAAAGGTAACTTTAGCGTGATCCGCGTCCAGAACGTGCACCGTCACCCCAGTGTCCGCCTGCCGGTAGCGAAACTTCGCCGTCACGTGGAACTCCGTACCCGGCTGGTGTCCCGTCGCCCAACTCAACCCGGAGGCATCGAGGCTCGTCGCCATCAAGGCAGGGTTATCAAAGCCCTGGCCGACGTAGAGAATGTTCTTCTTGAGGTCCTTGCCAACAACAAACCACGGCTCGGAGTTATCGCTGCTACCACCAATACCGAGTCCGGACCGCTGACCAATGGTGTAGTACATTAGACCGGCGTGCTCGCCCATGTCTTGACCATCCACGGTCATCATCCGCCCCGCCTTGGCTGGCAGGAACTCACTCAAAAAGTGCTTGAAGTTCCGCTCACCGATAAAGCAGATCCCGGTGGAATCCTTCTTCATTGCGGTAGCAAGACCGTTACGCCGCGCAATGGCGCGCACCTCGGACTTCTGCAGGTGACCAATAGGAAACATGACCTTCTGCAACTGCTTCTGGCTGAGCTGACTCAGGAAGTAGGTCTGGTCCTTGTGCTGATCAGCACCGCGCAACATATGCACGGTCCCGTCGGCGTCGCGCCGAACCTGAGCGTAGTGGCCCATCGCGATGTAATCGGCATCCAACTCCTCGGCGTAGTCCAAGAAGGCCTTAAACTTGATCTCCTTGTTGCACATGACGTCGGGGTTCGGGGTCCGCCCCGCCTTGTACTCATCCAGGAAGTACGTGAACACGCGGTCCCAGTACTCCTTTTCAAAGTTGATGCCATAGTAAGGAATACCGATTTGGTCTGCGACTTTGGCTACATCTTCGTAGTCTTCAGTGGCGGTACAAACCCCATCGTCGTTACTGTCGTCCCAGTTTTTCATGAAGACGCCCACAACGTCGTACCCTTGCTGCTTGAGTAACAGTGCGGCCACGGAGCTATCCACCCCGCCTGACATGCCCACTACCACTCGTGTGTTGGCATTATCCACAATTATCACCATCATTTCGTTCAAATTCTAAAATTCACGGTTTGAAGGTCGAGAATTCCAGTACCTATCAGTATAAAGGCCCACCCCGGAAAACGCAACACTTTGGAAAAGTAAGTACCAGGATCAAGGCCCGCTCGGTGGGTGCAAAGTCGTGCCAACGGGTGTATGCTAATTCAATAATGAGAGAAAATCTCAGCAATTTATTATGTTGTGGATACAACCCACCCGTGAGGAGGAAGTTACTTTGTCAAATACATATGCTTTTTACCAAGCTGGCATGCGTCTCATCGACTTTAGCGTAACGTCAGACCAAGTGTTAGTGACCCGTCACGACCGACCCACAGCAAGCCCGCAACCACTGACGCCGACCTTAGCCACAGAGCTGGGAGCCATCATGCACTTCGATCCAGCCCAGGCTTTAGCTCGCCTACCACAATTTGGCCGCTGGCAGCCAGCCATGAGGACCGGTACCACCTTTACCACCACCTGGCAGGCCACCTACGAACGGCGTGACGCACACTACTGGCTCAACCGCCATGCCCGGCCCGCGCTGGACATCATTGTCGACGACGCCGGCACCGTGGTGGGATACCAACAAACACAACGCGCCGTTACCAGCGTTTTGGTTCAACCCGCATGGGCCCGTGCCACCGTGGTTGCTGCCTGGCAAAACGCCCACATGATGCGATCCGTGGGCACACTGGGTCGCCGGTTCACCGCAATGGTACCCATGCGTGACGGTACACGTTTGGCCACGGAGGTACTCCTGCCCGCGACTACACAACCGGTCGCAGCCATTATGGAACGCACTCCGTATGGCCGTAACCAATTCATCCCCGGTTACCAACGGTTCGCCCACCGTGGTTATGCCGTCATCGTCCAGGACGTCCGCGGTCGGGAAGATTCTGAAGGCCCCTGGATCCCGTTTCAGTACGAACGTGATGACGCTAACGACACCCTGAATTGGATTGCCGCGCAGCCGTGGAACAACGGGCGCGTGGGCATGATTGGTGGCTCCTATGGCGGTTACACCCAATGGGCCGCAGCCGCATCGGGTAACCCGCACCTCCAGGCCATCGTCAGTATGGTCACAGCTGGTGGCGCCTTTACCGACACCTTTGCCCACGGTGGCGCCCCATCCATGGCCCAACTAGCCTGGTTCTTCTCCGTATCAGGTCAACGCTTCCAGCCCAACCTCATGCACCGAGATGATTGGGACCAACTGCTCCGGACGCGGCCCATTGCCGATATTCCCCAAGTGGGTCTGGGCCATGCTATTCCCGGATACACCGCCTACCTACAACACCCCACGTATGACGAGTTCATGGCCAACACGGACTGGCATGCACGCGCTGACCACATCCACGTGCCCGCCTTTATCCAAAGTGGCTGGTTCGATGATGACGCGATGGGAACGATCGAAGCCCTGGACGTCACCCGTAACTACGCCCCCGGCCAGCGCCACATCCTGCTAGGGCCCTGGCTCCACGGTGGCAACGCGCAGTACGATCTTGATGACCTCGCTTTACCCGCCAACGCTATTCGGCATGACGTGGACCTTCTGCACACGCAATGGTTTGACCACTTTCTCCGTGGTGTCGATAACGGTATTGACCGCCAACCAACTGCCGAATACTTCACCATGAACGCTAACCAGTGGCACACTGCTGACACCTTTCCGCCGTCCGCACCCGCCACCCAGTGGCCACTTGACGCCACCACGGCTGGTTTTGGTGCACAGCCCGGGAGTGCCCACGTCGATTACGACTATGATCCTAACGACCCAGCACCACAGTTGGTCGACGTTTCGGGCAATGAGTTTGAATTTCCAACCGACTACGCTCACTGGGAGCACCGTTCCGACGTGGTCAGTTTCACTAGCCCACCATTGACCAACGCCATAACCATTAATGGTCGCCTGACCCTGCACTTCTTTGCGAGTTCTAGTGCCGTGGACACCGACTGGGCCATCCGCGCGACGGACGTCAGCCCGGACGGTCATGCCCGTAACGTTACGGACGGCATCATGAACGCTAAGTTTCGTCATGACCCGCGGCACGCCGAGTACTTGACACCGGGTGCGATTAATGAATATACCCTGGCGACGCTACAAACTTCCTACCAGTTCTTACCGGGGCACCGGCTCCGGCTGGACGTCACTAGCGCGGCCAGCAACCTTATTTTCCCTAACCCCAATACCCGGGCGGGACTGAACGGGACCACTAGTGTGGTGGCGCACCAACGCATCTACACCGGTAGCGACTACCCGTCAACCTTGAGTTTTAACGCGGCTGGCTAGAACCAAATCAACAACAAAGGGAGCGGACACCAACGTGCCTGCTCCCTTTGTTGCCATAACTTATAGGTCCAGCAAGTGCTTGTGCGCTTCCGTGCTGGCAATCTGGCTCAACCCGTGACTACGCAGAAAGCCCCGTACCCACGCC
Organism: Lacticaseibacillus thailandensis DSM 22698 = JCM 13996; assembly: GCF_001436135.1. NCBI lineage: Bacteria > Bacillati > Bacillota > Bacilli > Lactobacillales > Lactobacillaceae > Lacticaseibacillus > Lacticaseibacillus thailandensis. Next base: position 272,746 of record NZ_AYZK01000001.1, on the reverse strand, counting down.
GCGTCATATTTACCATAGCTACGCAAGGCCCACCCAATGGCCTTTTGAATCTGCGGGTCCGGCGTGGCCCGATCATAGATGATGGCCGCCGTTAGCATGTCCGCATCCAACGTGTAATCCTCGGGTAACTGCAGCAAAATCGCAATCCGCCGCATCCAAACATTATCGTGCTTATAGAACAAAGCAAAGACGATGGGCTTCTCGTCCAAGTGGTGCTGGACGTACAAACCGAAAAACCGCCGCCACAAATCAACGGTATCCCGCGCCGGGCGGACCGTCACCCAGTGACTCAGGGTGCGCACGTCATCGATGTCAAAACGTTGCACGTTGGCAATAGCCAGGTCAACCGCGACGTACTGATACTCACGCTCCGACCGTTCGTAAAGCTCAGCGATTCCCGCCAGTACATCGCTCACTGGCCACTGGCGCGAATCACGCACCATGGCGTGCGCCTGCGCCCGTCGTTCTGGTGCCCGCACCCCGATAAACGTAAACTGCGACCGGGTGTAATGTGACAGCCGTTGCTGATCATCAGCATCACCGACCAGCTGAAAATCCGCGGTACGGGTCGTACTTACTTTATTTGTCATGCTTAACACCTTTCACCACACGTTTTTTGTAAAACCACGCGCTCAAGACCACTACGGTCACGAGCACCACCACCAGCACAACCAAGGCATACGTATCCACGTACGCCGCCACCCGCTGCCAAGCGGACCCGGCCGCACGACCCAGCACCACGAGCACCACGTTCCAAATACTGGTCCCGATGGTACTCAGCACCACAAACCGTGCAAAGGGCATTTTGGTCGTGCCGGCAGGGATAGAAATCAAACTGCGAATAATGGGCACAAAGCGGCCCCAGAACACGGCCATATTACCGTGCCGCGTAAACCAGCGTTCCACTTTGCGCACATCCGCAACGGTCAGGTGCAACACCCGTCCCGTCCGGCCAGCAACTAGCCGCTCGATGCGCTCCGCACTGAGGATACGACCCACCCAGTACAAAATGATGGCCCCCACCACCGAGCCCACCGTAGCCGCCAGTACAACACCGGGCACCACCAGGCTGGTATGGTGGGTCACAAAACCACCAAACGTCAACACGATTTCCGAGGGAATCGGAGGAAAGACGTTTTCCAACATAATTAGTAAGCAAATACCGAGGTAACCAAACTGTGCGATGACAGTTTCAATTGCTGTCTGCATTGTCAACTCCTACGTTGTCCGTTAATTATAGTATTTATAATACAGGAGTAATTCATCACGTGCAATCATTGTAGCCTTAATTTTACATAACAATCCGCGATGCTCCCCCATACGACCGTAAAAAGTAGCGGCCCCGGTTCCCGACAAAAGCGGAAATGGGGCCACTCTACTCTATTGGTACCTTTAAGCCTGGGCGGCAACGACCCTGGTAGCCACGTCCATGTCAAACGGCGTACCAGCAACGAGATCGTCAGGCATCACCAGGATGCCGCGGCGATCCGGCGCACCCGGTACGTCCAACTCACGGGCCGCGCAAATCATGCCGTAGCTATCGACCCCACGCAGGGCCCCAGGCCAGATAATCTGCCCGGTCGGCATCATGGCCCCAGGTAGCGCCACGACCACGTGCTGACCGGCGGCCACGTTGGGCGCACCACAAACAATCTGCACGGTCTCCGGCTGCCCAATATCGACCTGCCCGACATGCAAGTGGTCAGAATCGGGATGGGCCGTTAGCTCGTTCACAACACCAATCACCAACTTCGGGGCGTGATCGGCAACCAGTTGGCCCGGGGCCCCCGCCGCCGTAATAGCTGCATTGAGCTGGTCTACTTGGGCGTCCGTCAAGAACACCTGGCCGCGACCGTCGAGCTGGCCCAGAATCTGGCTGACGTTAAAAAAGTTGTAACCAACAACCGCGCCCTCGGCACCAGTAATGGCCACAATGTCGCCAAACTGGTGGTGCTGCTCACCAGCCTGGTCCTGCTGCAAGACCACGATGAGCGTATCGCCCATCGCATCGGGATTATAACTCGCAATTAACATTTTGTTTCTCCTCACTCATTCACTTTGTCTGCGCCTGGATAATGCGCGATTAATTCATAAATTCGCCCGCCGTCAGCGCTAAACCGTTGTTCATACTCGGTCTCTACGTTATCTGCGTTGGCCACCGGGTCGCTATGCAGGTCCAAACTCACCAGGTCAAACTGCATCCCGTAATTGTTCATGCTGACCAAGGAATATTCAAACAGCCCCTGATTATCAGTTTTAAATTGCAACTTACCCGCCGGCGCCATAATCCGTTCGTACTGCGACAAAAAGTGCTGATACGTTAAGCGTCGTTTGGTGTTACGTTTCTTGGGCCACGGATCGGAAAAGTTCAGGTAGACGCCACTTACCTCAGCCCCGGCAAAGTACTCGGTCAAGTCGGCCCCGTCACCCAAAATCAGGTGCAGGTTAGGCAGTTGCAGCGCAACCTGTTTGCGCAAAATGTACGCCACCGCGACCTCCTGGATCTCTAGGGCGATAAAGTTACGTTCAGGATACTTTTGCGCCATGTTCACAATGAACTGGCCCTTTCCCGACCCCACCTCGAGGTACAGCGGCTGGGCGGTCGCAAAGTGTCGCTGCCAGGTGCCCTGCTGTCCATTGGGTTTGATTGAAATCATTTCTGGGTGGGCCGCAATCAACGGCTTGGCCCACTTCTTATTACGCAGTCGCATAGGACCTCCATCTTCAACTAAAGTACCTTAATCTACCATTGCAAGTGGCGCTGACCAAACCGGGGTACGTACCAACCCGCAACCAGTACCGTCAACACGACACCGGCCACAACCGACTCAGCTGCGGCCAAGACCCCGACCATAATGAGGCCCGTCAGCGCAAAAATGACCGTCTGCACCAACATCAGGCTGAATAGTAACCGTCGTAGTGCCGCAGTCCGTGCGGTTGCGGATAACGGGTAAAGGTGGGCAAACACAATCTCCCGATACTGGGTGGCCAACGGCACAATTTGAATCGCCGTCAAGTACATCGCCACCAGCCCGATCAGCATGCTGACCCAGGCCACCGTGCTCAAACACATGAGTACCACGGCAATGACGGTTAACCGAATAAATAGGTTACCATATTCCGGGCGCCGAATAAAGCCGCGTAGGTAAAGGTAGTCCCACGTCCGGCGCTGTTGGCGACTGCCAGTCCTTAGCCAACCGTCCAACCACCGCCGCCGCTTAATAGTTGCCCGCAGCCCTGGGACGTCGGTGAACATACTATACACCCGGTAAATACGCTGCATACGGCTATTCTCACGCCGGGCGGCCGTTAATAGGGCGACCTGTCCCCGCCGCAACCGTTGTTCCAGCCAAACCCGCAGCACCACATCCATGAGGGACGCAGCAACGACTGGGAACCAGTACACCGGCAACTGGGTGGCGTACACGCTCAACGCCATGAGGACCACCAACGATATCCGGTGGGGTACCTGCGCGGGTTGGTCCATCAACAAGGCATTTGTCTGCAGCATTAAATCGCCATACTGCACCAACGCTGCGGTCACCGCCAAGCAAATGATGGCGGCACTACCGACGTGCCATGTGGCCGCGAGGATGGGCCAGGCGGCCACGACGAGTAACACGGTGAATGCCACCGGTAAAACTAAACTGTAGCGCATCGCTGCGAGCAGGTAATTACCCATTCCGGCTGCACGCGGCAGCAAGAACGTGGCGTCCGCGTCGGTGAGTAGCGTGACTACCTGACCGACGCGCACCGCTGCAGCTAACACTACTAACACGACGTACGGCAACCAGTGCGCCGTGGTCGCACTCATGCCCCGCACGAACTGCGCGTAGCCGTACAACGCAGCGCCAAAAATCACGAACAAGACGATGGTAAATTGATCGTTGAAGACCAATTTCAGGTAGCGTGCCTGAGCCATGAGGTGCTGGCGCAAACGTTTTTGCCATAGTTCCCGCATGACTACACCTCCTGGGTCATCGCCATGTAGATGTCATCCAAACTGGCATTAGGCAGGTTAAACTCATCCCGTAGCGCGCTCAATGACCCCTGCGCACGGACCTGACCATCACGCAGTAGCACAAAACCGTCCGCATACTCCTGCGCCGTCGCCAGCACGTGGGTCGACATCAGAACGGCCGCACCCCGCGCCTTTTGCTCGTTCACCAGGGTAATGAGGTCGTGCACCGCCACGGGATCCAAACCGGTAAAGGGCTCATCAATGATAAACAACTGGGCGTCCGTCATAAAGGCGCTGGCAATCATGACTTTCTGCTTCATCCCCTTGGAAAAGTTGTCGGGGAACCAGTCCAGCTTGTTGTCCAAGCGGAACATTGCCAGCAACCGATCCAACTTGTGCCACGCTTGCTGCTGATCCAACCCGTAGGCCATCATCGCTAGCTCGAGGTGCTCCCGCAGCGTTAGTTCGGGGTACAGGACCGGCGTCTCCGGCACGTAAGCAATACTCCCACGGTAGGCGTTGGCATCACTCGCCAACGTCAACCCGTCGACGGTGATGGTACCCGTTTGGGGCTGTAGCAACCCAATGATGTGCTTAATTGTTGTGGACTTACCCGCACCATTGAGCCCAATCAAACCCACCACCTGGCCGTCCGGGACGCTAAAGGTGACGTCATGGAGTACCGGCACCCGGCCGTAGCCCCCACTGACGTTTGTAACTTCAAGACTCATGGTTATACCCCCGTTCACATTCGAATTCCTGTCTGATATATGATAGCATAATTACAACCAACCCTAATGAAAACAGTACTTTAAACCAGATGGTGAAGGGAGATTCATCGATTATGGACGATTGCATTTTTTGTAAAATTATTGCTGGTGAAATTCCTAGCGTAACGGTATATGAAGACGACGAAGTCAAAGCCTTCCTGGATATTTCACAGGCAACCCCGGGACACACGCTACTGGTACCCAAGCAACATGTTCAGGATATCTTTGCTTACGACGCCGACATGGCGGAGCGCGTCTTCAGCCGGGTACCCGCTTTGGCCCGTGCAATCAAGGCCAGCAATCCCGACATTAAGGGTATGAACATCATTAATAACAACGGCCAAGTAGCTTACCAAAGTGTCTTTCACAGTCACATCCACTTCATCCCGCGGTACAGCACCGACGATGACTTTAACATCCACTTTGGCGACCACACCGACCAGTACACCAGTGACCAATTGAACGCAATCGCAGCGGGTATCCGCGCACACCTGGAGGCCTAGCATGAAATCTTTTCTTGGCGGTTTTATCACCGGAGCGGTAATAGCGGGCGCCTGGGCACTCACCCATCGACAAACCGCGGCGGCAGCAGACCGTGATGCGCACAACCTGACACGGGTAGGCCATGACGCCCAACATTTGATGCAGGCCGTCACGACGGTACGGCACCGTACTAGCGCCCTCCAACAAGCAATTCAGGACACGGTGCCGGCTGCGGAAGCAGGCATTAATGATGCCATTACGAACTTTAAGTTTCAGACAGCACCGCGAATTGCTAAACTCACCACGAGTATTGATCATATTACAAAGGCATTACCAGAAAGCGAATAATTTGTGAATATTAGGACGTCGGTTTGAAGCTTGTGTGAAACCGACGCCCTTTTTCGTTTCTGGCGACTGACCTATGCTATATTACGAATCATGACGTACGGGGAAACCGACCCCGGCGAATTTAGACAGATTAGGATGTGTCATGATGAAAAAATGGATCCTCGGCGCCGCCACCGCTGCCATGGTGTTAGTACTTGCTGGTTGTGGTAGTTCCACGGTTGCAAGCATGAAGGGTGAAAAAATCACCAAGAGTGAATACTACTCCAAGATGAAGGCCACTTCTTCCGGCAAACAAGTACTACAACAGATGATTGTCGAAAAGGCCCTAGACAAGCAGTACGGCAGCAAGGCCTCCGACAGCAAGGTCAACAAACAGTACAAGACCGTCAAGTCCCAGTACGGTTCGAGCTGGTCCTCCACGCTCAGCACGTATGGTTACACGGCCTCGAGTTACAAGGAGCAAATTAAAATCTCCCTCCTGTCCGCCGCCGCCCTGAAGGACCTGAAGAAACCGACCACGGCACAATTGAAGGCTCAGTACAAGAAGTACGAGCCGAAGGTTTCTACCCAAATGATTTTGGTCAAGAAGCAGGCTAAGGCGGAAAGCATCATCAAGGAATTTGCCGCCGAGGACAACACCACCGCCAACTTTGGTAAACTTGCGAAACAGTACTCGACCGACACGAGTACCAAGAGCAAGCAAGGTAAACTAACTGCCTTTGACAATACGGATACCAGTTTGAACTCGGCTTACAAGAAGGCGGCCTTCAAACTAACTAAGAACGGTAGCTACACCACTACCCCCGTGAAAACAAGTTATGGCTATGTCATCATCCGCATGATCAACAACCCCGGCAAGGGTAAGTTCTCGAGCGCAAGTGTACAAAAGAAGTTGAAGAGCCAATTGTACACTACGTGGGAAAGCAACACCACGGTGATGAACAAGGTCATTGCCAAAGTCTTGAAGAAGGCTAACGTTACTATTAAGGATGACGACCTGAAGAACGTCCTCTCGACGTACTTAGGCACCTCCTCCTCTTCTAGCAGTTCATCAAGCAACTAATAGTTCATCTCGAATAACTTTAATAAATCATCAATCGGCCCCGCCACGCATAGTGACGGGGCCGATTCGTCGTGGTCAAACCCCGCTCCACGCATGAATTCACCCCAATTTGTGTCCCATTGTGGGGCAATATGTTATATTAGTCACCGGGTGCTCATACTGGGCGTATGATTGACCACAACAAAAAAATAGATATAGGATGTGTCATGATGAAGAAATGGATCGTGGGTGTCACCACCGCCGCAATGGCTTTATTGCTTGCCGGCTGTGGTAGTTCAACCGTTGCTAGCATGAAGGGTGAGAAGATTACCCAAAGTGAGTACTACTCCAAGATGAAGAAGAGCTCTGCGGGCCAGCAAGTGCTGCAGCAGATGATCGTCGAAAAAGCCTTGGATCAGCAGTACGGTAAGCAGGTTTCCGACAAGACCGTGAATAAGCGCTACAACGCCATGAAGAAGCAGTATGGTTCCAGTTTTGCTTCCACGTTAAGCACGAACGGATACACCGAATCGAGCTTCAAGGAACAAATCAAGACTTCATTGCTCTCCGAGAAGGCACTCAAGGACTTGAAGAAGCCAACCACCAAGCAACTGAAGGCTCAGTACAAGAAGTACCAGCCAAAGGTGACGGTACAACACATTCTGGTCAAGAACCAGGCAACGGCTGACAAGATCGTCAAGGAATTCCAGGGCGAAAAGAACACCACCGCCAACTTCTCGGCATTGGCTAAGAAGAACTCCATTGATACTGGTACCAAGAACAACGGCGGTAAGCTGAGTGCCTTTGATAACACCGACACGCAGTTGGACTCCACGTTTAAGGCTGCTGTGTTCAAGCTGACGAAGAACGGTCAGTTCACCACCACGCCGGTGAAAACGGAATACGGCTACTCCATCATTCGGATGATCAACAATCCGGGTAAGGGTAGCTTCTCCAGCAAGAAGGTGCAGAGTGCGCTGAAGAGCCAAATCTACACTAAGTGGGAAAGTGATTCCACCGTCATGAACAAGGTTATTGCCAAGGTGCTGAAGAAGGCCAACGTCACCATCAAGGATGACGACCTGAAGAACGTCCTGTCGACCTACCTGAACGGTAGCAGCAGTAGCTCCGCAACCACGGCTAACTAAGTACGATTAAGTTGTAACAAACGAACGTCCCCCCCACCGTTTATTGGGAGGACGTTTTTGTGTGTTGGCGTGTTGATACTGTGAGTGTTGCAATCAAGCGGCACCATAAAAAAAGCCGGTGCCCCGACTAAGCACGGGCACCGGTTCAAGCATCAATATATATTACGTACTGGCCGTAGTTGGCGCTAATGGCTAGGTCTATTTCACAAGTTAGCCATGCTTATTTGCACTACCGTTACCCGCACCAGAATAGTGCTGTAACGACTCTGGCCGGTAGAACCGCCGGCCATCCATCCCGAACAATTGCTGGGTAAATGTTCCCGGATCGGCGTGCTGCGTCGCCGTTAACATCATGTTGATGGAAGCATCCAGTTCGTCCAACTGGTGGAGGATATCCGCTTCCACCATCTGTGGCCGGACCGGTGAACCATACTCCAACAAGCCGTGGTGCGCCAACACCACGTGCCGCAACATCAACATATCCTCCTGCTGCGGATCGATTTTCAGTTCCTGAGCAGCTTTGATAATTTCCTCATCAATGAGGACAATGTGCCCAATCAGGTTCCCCGCCACCGTGTACTCAGTCGACATGGCACCCGATAACTCAATGGTCTTGCCCATATCGTGCAGGATGGCGCCAGCGTAAAGGAGCGGCATGTTAATACCGGAATACTGCTGACCAACACTCTTGGCCAAACGCAAAATACTCAACGTGTGGAAAGCCAACCCGCCACCACTGGCATGGTGGTTAGACTTGGCTGCCGGATAACTGAAAAAAGCATCCTTGTGCTCCGCCAACAGCCGCCGCACGATACGGTTCCAGTTCGGGTTGACGATGTCAAAGACAAAGTCGTTGATCTCTTCCTGCATAGTCGCTGGTGCTTCGGGCGCCCGCTCCAGAAATTGTTGCGGTTGGTTACCCTCTTCCTGCGTGGCCAACCGGATTCCGTAAATTTTGATTTGCGGATTATCATGGTACAACTCACGCTTGCCGGACAACTGCACCACTTCGCCCGCCTTAAACTGCGCAATAGCGTCATCACTGGCATCCCACAACTTGGCTGGCAAGTGGCCAGACGTATCCTGCAGGATGAATGCAATAAACTTCTTCCCGTTTTTAGCTACCCGCACGTCGGCTGACTTAATCAGGACGGGTAACTTCATTTCGTCACCATTTTGGTATTCAAACAAGCGCTTTGCCATGTTGATTCCCCGCTTTCATTCACTAGCTTTATCATACCGATTCACGGGCCAAAATGCTAGCACGGCCTGGGGCTAGCTCCGAAAACTACCGGACAACCAAAAAGGGCGCACCAGCAGCCATCCTCTGACGGGGATGGCTGCTGGTGCGCGCTATCATCACAGGGGTATTGGCCCCCGGCCTTTAGGTCTATTAGGACTGACTGTACAGATCCACGATGGGCTTGCTAATGGTATTGTTCAACTCATCCATTAACTGGCTGAGGGCCTGTTCCTTGGTCATCAAAGTTTTGATGGCGTCGATATCCTTGATCTTGTCCCCTAACGACTGCAGGGAGTGAATGTCATCGTCAGAAATATCCTGACCGGCAGCCTGCTTCTGGGACAATTCCATCTGCTTGTTCTGGAACTGCTTAAACAAGTCATAACCCACCGCGTCCAGCTTCAGCATGTCGAAAGCTTGCTTCAATTCTTGATACTGGGGCGTCTGCTGCAGCGCCTCCGCCATTGCGTTAGCGTTGTCGTAAATGTTGACCATAATTTTCTCCTTTGTACCAGCGCCCGTGGGCCTGGTCGTTAGTTAAACAAACCTTGCACGTCATTATACCATTCATGGGCCTTGTCTTTCACCGTATTGACCCCATCTTGTAAGCCATCCTGAATACTGCTCCAGACTGAGCTGTTACTACCACTGGTGCTACCGGCACTACTGCTGTTAGCGTTGGTGGCCGCCACCTTGGCTGATGCCGCCGTGACGCTGAACTGCGTTTGTGCGGTCTCCGGTAACAGGTTCGTCATTTCTGATTTGAAGATGCTGTCAACATCGCCACCATCCCCGCTTTGCAGGTAATGGGTCTTGGTGGTATAAGCAAAACCAGTCCAGGTCGCTACCACCACGTCGGGAGTGTAACCGACCGCCCACTGGTCCTTATCACCGTTCACGTTCCAAGATTTTGGTGTCTCCGTCGACCCCGTTTTGCCAGCCACCGTGTAGCCGTACGGTTTGGCACTCGCACCCGTCCCGTCATTGTAGGTATCAATCATCATGCTGTTCATTTCCTTAGCCACTGAGCTCGACATCACCTGCTTGCTCTGCGTTTTAGCCCGATAGACCGTGGTCCCCGTAGCATCGACGATTTTGCGGATGAAATGCGTCTGCGGCATCTTCCCGTCACTAGCAAAGGCGGCGTACGCTCGCGCCATGGTCAGCGGTGAGACACCAGTTGACACCCCACCCAAAGCGGCAGCTAGGTTCTGATCCTCTTTCTTAAGGGTAATGCCAAACCGTTGCAGGCTGGACACCCCTTTTTGCACCCCGATCTTATTGAGCAACCACACCGCCGGCACGTTCAAACTGTTGGCCAACGCATAATACATCGGCACGGTGTTTTGGTACACCCCGTTCCAATTGGACGGGCTATACTTGTTCTTGCCGAAGGACTGCTTTTTATCCGATAGCTCGGAGTCGTAGTGATAGCCATTCTCCAACGCTGGTGTGTACACCATTAGTGGCTTTAACGTCGATCCCGGTGAGCGATGGAGCTGTGTGGCGTAATTATACCCCAAGAAGACGTGCGTGCCCCGACCACCCTCAATGGCCCGGACCCCACCCGTTTGCGGATCAATGGCCACGGACGATGCCTGTACCTTAGTCCCGTCAGTAGCGTCATTCTGAAAATTGGCGCTGTTACTCCAGGTTTGGTCCAACGCATCCTGGTAATTGGTGTCCAAACTAGTGTAAATTTTGTACCCCTTATTGAGCAGGTCGTTTTCAGAGAAACCCTTGCTTTCGGCTTCCTCAATGACGGCATCAAAATAATAAGGGTACTTATCGGTTGATTCTTCGTTATAATTGTTGTTAAGTGTCAGCGTCGTCTGCTTGGCGGCCGCCGCCTGCGCGCTCGTCAGGTGCCCCGCTTCAACTTCTAGGCTCAACACCAGGTTCCGCCGACTGATTGCATTGTCCATGTGGTCAATGGGGTTGTAATAACTGGGGTTACGGAGCATGGCGGCCAGCGTTGCCCCCTCACCCACAGTCAGCTCGCTAGCGTGTTTGCCAAAGTAGAGTTCGGACGCGTCCTCAACGCCCCACACCCCGTTACCAAAGTAGGCGTTATTCAAGTACATGGCTAAAATTTCGCTCTTACTGTAGATCCGGTTCATCTGCACGGCCATGAAAATTTCCTGACCCTTACGCAGGAACGTCTGCTTTTGACTTAGTAACGTGTTCTTGACCAGTTGTTGGGTCAGGGTACTACCCCCACCAGTAATGGCCCCACGGTGAATCACCAGGTTGACCACTGAACGGAGGATGCCCTTGATATCAAAGCCGGGGTTGGTCCAAAAGCTACGATCCTCGGTACTAATCACGGCGTTCTGGACGTTTTTAGAAATGTGACCCAGGGACACATAGGTACCCTTTTGGGAGTACAACGACCCAACCGCGTTATTCTTGTGGTCATAGATCTCCGTTTTGGTTTGCAACGAACTCTTGATGTCGGCCATATCGACCGTTTTGGCTTCATAAGTAAAATAGGCGCTCATCACCAAAATGAGGGTCAAAACAATCAGTATCGCCCAGCGAATGAGTTGGAAACGATGTATAAAGCGCCACAGGGCCCGTAAAGCGACCTCCAGTGCGTGACGGATAACCCGTCCAATCTTCTGTATATCCACCAGACAAACTCCCTTCAATCCTATCCCCGTAATTGTAGCATAACCGCCCGTAGCACCCCATTGATCGCCATTATTTATACGATTCCTAACCAGCAGGAGAAAACCAATGCCCGAATTTAATTTCACTATCAACCACGTTCCGGCCGGCCCCAGCCTCCGGGCGCAACTGCGCGCGTGGACGGTACCCAAACACTTTCAGGGCTCATGGCGGCGGCAGCAACAGATCCTGGTCAACGGCCACTACCAATCACTCACTGAGCCGGTCCCAGATGACGCCACCATCACCATCGCCTTTGCCGCACCCGCTCCGGTCATTGCGCCGGTGGTAGCACCCATCAAGATTGCCTACGCCGACCAGCGCGTGATTGTTGCGCTCAAACCAGCCGGTCTCAAGACCCATCCGAGTGCGGTGGGAGATACGGATAGCCTCATTGGAAGGGTCGCCGCTCACTTTAATGGCGCGCCCATTTACATCACGCACCGTCTCGACATGGCTACCAGTGGTCTAATTCTCCTGGCCCGCGATCCGCTGACGCAGGCCATCATCAACCGGGAGCTGGCCACCAAGACGTTGCGGCGGACATACACCGCGCTCGTGACGCCCGGAATGACCCAAAATTGGGGCCGTATTGACGCTCCCATCGCCCACCGGCCGGACGACATTCGGCGGCGAATGGTGGGGACGGACGGCTTACCGGCCACCACCTTCTACCGCGTGCAAAGCCGCACCACCCGCTATGATCGGATCACCCTACGTCTGGCTACCGGGCGCACCCACCAAATTCGCGTACACATGGATTTCATTGGTCATCCCCTCCTGGGTGACCCATTGTACGGGCACGCGCCCGCGGACCGGTTGATGTTGCACGCCACCACACTCACGTGGCAAAAACCACTCAGTACCCGCACCCAAACCGTCACGAGTACCGTCCCCTTTTAGCTGAACAGACGCCACAAAAATGACCCCCAGCACATGCTGGCGGTCATTTTGTGGTTATTTTGTTGTGAGTCCGCAATTCTAAGCGTTACCAAACGCACGCTGATACAGTTGGTTGAACCACCGGGCTCCATCTTCATCGGGGCTGATGACCACGATCGTATCGTGGCCGGCCACCGTGCCCACCACTTGGGTGAACTCGATGTCGTCGATCAGGGCCGCGAGCAGGTTCCCGTTGCTCGGTACCGTGTGAATAACGTTTAAAAACTGCACGCGGGTAATGCTCAATCCGTTATCACGAATTGACGCCAACAACTTATCCAGACTGCTATCCGTCTTCTGCGAATAAATCACGTACCGGGTGCGACCGTCCGCACCTTTGGCCTTAACGATATTCATCTCCCGAATATCGCGCGACACCGTTGCCTGGGTTGCCTTGACCCCCGCTCGCTGCAACTCCGTGAGCAGTTGCTGCTGCGTCTCGATCACCTGCGCGCTAATGATGCGACTCACGATTCGTTGACGCTCTGCTTTCTTCATGGTTGCCTCCGCGTTCTCCAGCTACATAGCTGCTGGCGCCTGCACACCCAACAAACCCAAAGCTGCGCTAAGAACCACCGTGACGCTCTGCACAAGGGCCAGGCGCCCAGCTAATTCGTCGTCGTCAACCAACACCTTGGTGTGGGCGTAGTACTGGTTAAAGCTCTTGGCCAGACGCAAAGCGTACTTAGCGATGACGGACGGCTCGTATTCGTTAGCGGCGCGCAACACGATGTCGGGGAAGGCCGCTAGTTGCTTCAGTACGGGCCAAGCATGATCGTCGGTCAATTGTACGTGTGCATCCGGCTGTACGTCCGTCTTCCGCAGGATACTGTGCGCCCGTGCGTTGGTGTACTGCACGTACGGACCAGTCTCGCCTTCAAACCGCACGACTTCTTCCAGGTTAAAGTCAAAGCTGTCTTTACGTTCGCTCTTTAAGTCATGGAAGACGACCGCGCCCACGCCCACGGCTTTAGCCACTGCATCTGCGTGTTTCAAGTCTGGGTGCTTAGCGGCGATCTGGTCCTGGGCCAGATCAACGGCCTCCTGCAGTACCTTGTCGAGCAGGATCACGTTTCCTTTACGCGTGGACAACTTCTTGCCGTTGGCAGTAATCAGACCGAACGGAATGTGGTGAATATCATTGGCCCAGTCGTAGCCCATTTCGAGGAGCACGGCCTTTAACTGTTCAAAGTGTTCCTTCTGTTCCATCCCCACTACGTAGAGACTCTGCGCAAAGTCGTACTGGTTGTGCCGGTAAATGGCCGCGGCCAGGTCCCGGGTCATGTACAACGTGGCACCATCGCTCTTACGAATCAGCGCCGGGTTCATGTCATACTTGCTCAAGTCAACAATTTCCGCACCCTGGCTTTCATGCAGCAGGTGCTTGTCTTCGAGTTCCTGGATCACCGGATCCATCTTGTCGTTCATGAACGCCTCACCATTGAAGCTGTCAAAGTCGACCCCCAGGACGTCATAGATCCGTTTGAATTCCTTAAGGGACTCACCACGGAACCACTGCCACAGCTTTGTCGCTTCGGCGTCACCGTCTTCGAGCTTCTTGAACCAAGCCCGGGCTTCGTCATCCAACTCGGGCTGGGTCTCAGCCTCCTTGTGAAAGCGCACGTAGTATTCAAGCAGGTGCTTGATGGGATTGGCCTTCACGTCGGCCTCACTACCCCATTTTTTGTACGCCACGATCAGCTTGCCAAACTGGGTGCCCCAGTCCCCCAGGTAGTTGATCTTGATGGGGGTGTAGCCAATCTTGGTCAAAATCTTGGCCAGGGAGTTCCCAATCACCGTTGACCGGAGGTGGCCCATTGACATGGGCTTGGCGATGTTGGGACTGCTCATATCAATGGGAACGTTCCCGTGACCCACCTGCGCATCACCGTAGTGGCTGCCTTGGGTAGCAATAGTCGTCAACGTATCTTGAGCAAAGGCCACTTTGTCCAGGAAGAAGTTGACGTAGGCCCCTTGTGCCACCACGTGGTCAAACTGCGACTGGTCAATGGCCGCGACGATATCCGCCGCGATCTTGGGTGGTGCCATCCGGCGCACCTTCGCCAGGGCAAAGGTCGGGAAGGCGTAATCACCTAAATCGTCTGACTTCGGCTGTTCAACTAACTTGTTAATTGTGTCAGTAGTTAACTCATCACCGAGCACCGCCGCTAATGCCTGCACAACCTGCTGCTTGTAATCCATACCGTTATGTTCCTCCATGTATTCAAAAACGGGCCCGTCCCCTTCTTACGAAAGAGACGAGCCTCCGCCCGCGGTACCACTCTTGTTGGCGTGACCGCCCACTTAAATGCTATTTATACTTAAGTGTCGTGTTAGCGCGCCGTTCGCACTGCCTACCCACATCGCACCACCCGTGAGCTCACTGAAAGGCCTTAACGAACTTCCTCTAACATACCGACAAACTACAGCGGTCGACGAGAATCGAACTCGCGACATCAGCTTGGGAAGCTGAGATTTTACCATTAAACTACGACCGCAACAACGGAAATAATTATAGCATGCACGTTTACTGCTGCCAAGCATGTGCACCAAAAAAATGCCTGTTTTAGTAAAAATTAGATTTTTTTGAGTGTGGACTACCGTTTCTCACCGTGCTATAATTTTATTGAGGGAGATTTGCTACGAAGGGACGTGATACCATATGCCAGAAACCAAGCGCCGGTACTTTTTTGTTGCTAAAAATACCAAAACTGATCATGGCTACACCATTGAGTTTCTCAACATTCCACAATTATACGCTTCTGGAGAAACCTATGCTGAGACGGTTTATTACTCCTACCGGGTCCTGGCTGACTTCCTAAAGCAACTACCAAAGGAAGAAGCCGCCATAACGGCATACACCCTAAGCACCATTCCCGATAATACTGATAATACGTTCTACTCAATCGTCAGCGTGCCCGCTGATTTTGATCCGCACCACATGCAGACAACATTTACCATTTCACAGGCGCTTCCTGACGATATTCGTAAACAGGCGGCACAATTGTCCCACCTGGTGGACTTCGGGTCCTTGCCGGCATAGCAGCCTGGTAGCATCAGCAATCAGCTCAACCGCGTGACGTTCGTCGATGCAGTTAACGGCGGGGGTCACGTTTTTGTGTACTATCTTGCTTGGTCACCAACGCCAAACGCATATGAGGAGGTCGCCCACCTGTGAATAACCAACTAGATTTCCGTACCGGTATCCGTGATACCATCCCTACCGCCTTTGGCTATATTGGTATTGGCCTGGCTTTTGGAATTGTCGCCCGGGGTGGCGGTCACGGACCACTCATCACCTTGCTCATGTCGTTGCTGGCATACAGCGGCACCGCACAATTTATCATTGTGAGCATGATTGCCGCCAGCAGCGCGTACATATCGATCATCTTCGCCGTACTCATGGTCAGCGCCCGCATGATTCTCGTCAGCATGACCGTTGCCCCCTACTTTCGCAAAGAAAGCATGTGGCGTAACGTGTGGCTCGGCACCCTCATTACCGACGAAACGTTCGCCCTCACCATGAGCAAGCTGAACTATACCAACCACCGCCTCAGCTTTACCTGGCTTAACGCCGCAAACATCTTTGCCTACAGTATTTGGGCGTTGGCGTCGCTGGTGGGCAACCTCGTTGGGAGTTTAATTCCGAATCCCAACGCGTTTGGCCTCGACTTTGCCCTCGTCGCCATGTTCATCGGGCTCTTGTACCTGCAAATTATTGGTGACCGGCGCATGGGTCTACTGCTGCAAGGCATCGTGGTCGCCATCGTCTGCGTATTGATGTACTTGGGGCTGATTTTTATTCCCAGCAGTGTGCTCGTCCTGGTCGTCACCATCACGTCCTGCTTATTAGGAATGGGGGTTAAGCATGTCTTCTTTTGAGTACTCGTTATTAGTCGTCATTGGCTGCGGCCTGGTCACCTGGTTGTGCCGGGTCATCCCCTTCATCCTGTTAAAAAAATGGCAACTACCCGCCATCGTGTTGGAATTTCTCAGCTTTGTGCCCGTCAGCATTATGGCCGCCCTCGTCATTAGTAACCTATTCACCCAACATTTGGGCCATTTGCCCAGCCTCAACGTGCCCTATACCATTGCCACCGTCCCTGCGGTGATTGCAGCAGTCGTCACCCGCTCCCTGCTGGCCGTGGCGGTTGTGGGCATCGTGGCTTTAGCGATTATCAGGGTGATCATGTGAATCGGCTCAACGCTATCCGTACAAAAATCCGCAGCGAGGTGCGCCCCGCTACGGATTATTTTTTCCATACAATAAAGTTTTATATTTAATCGAGGGCTACGCCTGATGTCCCCGCACAAAGTAGTACCGGGTAGTCTCTAACGCGCTCGTAGCCATCAGCCGCTGACCGTACTCAGCCAGCTGTTCAGCGGTAACGTCGGCGGCATCACCATACTCATGGGCAATTGCTAACTGAATCTCAGCCTCACGTTCACTAATGGCGTTGGGGTGGAAGGTCAACACTAGGTAATAGTGGCCCTGATACTGGTACAGGTCACTGGTCCCGCCGTCCAAACGGAGACTCCGTGCCAGGCCCACCATGGCTTCAAAGTCGGGGAGCCGCAAAGCCACAGCCACCGGCGTCGACTCGTCAGTAAACAAACGTGACTCCTCGTCGTCCTCATCGCCTTGCGCCTTATCAATTTGAGCCTGATCCAAATGCCGCTTGGCCAGCGCCGCAAACTCATCCACCGACGTCACGTCGTCGTGGGCTTCCTGATGCGGCCGGGCTGCGGATTTATTGTTGGACTGGTTGTCCTGATCGTGGTTGCGCGAAATAAACATCTCTAGGCCACCGCTGCTGGGCATTACCTGGAAGGTGACGGATTCGTTGCCCGCAAATTCGTGCTTGGTATCCACTTCTTCAAGCACTCCGTAAAAGAAGTGCTCAATGTCTTCGTGATTGCTCAACAGATCCAACATCTTGATGCCCCGCGACTTCAAATCGTCGGAACCCAGGAAGACGCGGATGGTGTCGGCGTTAATTCGTTCCATTTCCATGCTGCAATCACTCCTTCACTGCAGGCTCAGCCCCGCAAATTTAAGCATTAATCTCACTCGAGAGTACAGTCTAACGCTAAATGCAGACACATGCAAATAGTAAGTAATGACCAAACAAAAACAAGTTGTGCGTGCGCCGGGCTACTGCGGCACGCTGAACCACTCGATGATGACCGCTGCCCGGAGCGCAGGCGCCGACCAGCGATGGTGATGATTTTTGCCCGTACTCGCTCGTCTTGACCGCTTAACATTATCAGTCCACAGCGTTGGCCCACTGACCCGGGACTGCCGCAAAGCGGCGAGTATACCGCGCAACTACCGGAACCACATACTGGCAACTACACCCACCATCGACTACGTTTAGACCCTTAAGGTGCGGTGCTCACTGGCTAGTAAAACCGGCACATTTCCGGCCGTGACTTGCGCCTGGTCACGCAATTCGTGCAGATCCACCGTTTGTGGCAAGTGTGTCAACACCAGTTGCCCGACGTGGGCATCAGCCGCCACCCGTCCAGCTTCTGGAGCCGTCAAGTGCCACCGCGGCTGTGGCTGGTCCGCCAAGAAGTTCGTGTCCGCCAACAACATGTCCGCACCCTGACTAAACGGTGCCAGGCCGTCAAAGTAACGCGTGTCGCTGGTATTCACCACGACTTTGCCAGTCGTCGTTTCCTCAATGCGTACGGCAAAGGCCGGCACCGGGTGCTGCGTCTCCAGGAACGTCAACCGCAATGGTCCCAAGTTGAGGGTACTGTCCGCCGTGTAGCCACGTCCCACCGTAAACTGGCCAAAGGTGAGCGCCGCAAAGTTCAATGGGTCCTTAGTGTGCCCATAAATAGGTAGAACCGGCTCCTTTTTGTCGCCAGGCCGTAACTGCCAGTAATACTGTAACGTGCCCACATCGGCTGTATGGTCATGGTGATAGTGCGTCAATAACACCGCATCCAACTGCAGCGGGTCCAAAATCGGCTCCAACGCCAGCAGTGAACCACTCCCCGCATCCATCAGCAAGTGGTAATCACCACTGGTAACAAGGTACGCACTCGTGCCCACGCCATCCGCTGGGTAGCCGCCATAATATCCTAATACCTGAATCTGCATTTTGTTTACCTCCCGTCGGTCCTCCACCCGCCAATGCGCGGTATAATTTAAGTGGAGGTGTTCCTATGACTAATCGTATCCAAACTGTGTTCGGTACGCAAGCAGTGTTGCGTACCCTGCTACACAATCAAGATCAACAATTTTTACTAGCACCAAGTAACCACGGTGCTGATTACGCCTTACTCGACTTGAGTGGTACCGGCAAGTACGCCATGCCGGTCAGTTACCGGCCCATCATTCTTACGGGTCAGGTGGCCCTCAACGAGTACATACATTTTATGCACTTTGGCCTGACCAGCGATGACGTGGCGGTATTTGAAGCTAACATGGCCAAGCTGATCGACCAGCGCGACCAGTACCCCGGCGTCGGCATGATGTGCCTCATGCGTGAGGAAGGCCCTGAGGTCAACTACATGTTGATGACCTCCTGGTTGCGCGGTAGCAACTACTTTGCCCTGAAGACCACGCCTGCATTTAAGCCACTGCAGGCCTTCACCAACCGCGCTGCCAGCGCTAACGGATACTTCGAGACCGGTTATAAGGTCGTCGATCCCGCAACCCTAAACTAAGCGCCTTACCCGTACCAACGGTAAGCAAGCCTAATTAAAAAAGCTGCGCCCAAAATAATTTGGACGCAGCTTTTGCGTATACAACGAGTTATTCCAAGTGTGGTGCGTGCAACGTCATGGCATTAACCGCCACGATCACAGCCGATAAGCTCATCACGACAGCACCCAGTGCGGCCGGCATCGTGATACCAATTGGTGCCAAGACCCCAGCAGCCAGCGGAATGGCGATAATGTTGTAGCCCGCAGCCCACCAGATATTTTGCACCAGCTTACGGTTCGTCGCCTGCGCTAGCCGGACGAAGTTGAGGATGTCCGTGGTCTTGCTCGAGACCAGCACCACATCCGCCGCATCAATGGCCACATCAGTACCCGCACCGATGGCAATACCCACGTCGGCTCCCGCCAGACTAGGCGCATCGTTGATCCCATCGCCGACCATCAATACCCCACCACGTTGCTGATAATCAGCAATCAGTTGGGCCTTGTCCGCGGGCATGAGTTCAGCGTGTACATCGTCAATGCCGAGCGTTTGGGCAACGGCGTCGGCAGTTTGTTGGTTATCACCGGTCAACATCACCGGAACGAGTCCGGCTGCCTTCAAGCCCTTGATGGCGCTGGCTGCTTCAGGGCGAGCCACGTCACCGGCCGCAATCATTCCCTGAACCTGGCCGTCGACTACTAACAGCGACACCGTATTGCCCGCAGCAGCAAGTTGTTGGACTTGGTTGTGAGCATAATCCACGTCATGTTCATCCAGGTACTTAGCGTTCACGATCAGCAACTTATGACCATCGACTGTGCCCTGCAATCCGGCACCCTGGATAGTCTGGACGTCGGTCGCTGCCGGCACCGTCACGTCCTGAGCCTTAGCCGCACTCATAACCCCCGTAGCAAAGGGATGGGTGCTACTTTGTTCCAACGCCGCAAAGTCAGCTAACAGCTCATTGGCGGTCATGTCATCGACCAGGGGCTGCACAGCGTTGACCGTAAAGTGGCCCGTGGTCAACGTCCCGGTCTTATCGAACATAACGTAATGGGCCTTGCTGGTTGCCTCATAGGCATTCCGGTTACGCACCAAGAGTCCACGTTTAGCCGACATCCCCGTCGCCCGCACGATGACCAGGGGCAAAGCTAACCCCAATGCGTGTGGGCAGGCAATGATGAGGACGGTCACGCCCATCATCAGCGCCGGACCAAAGCCGTTAATGGGTGACCACACCGCGACGGTCAAGAGCCCGACAATCAACGCGATGTAGAATAACCAGCCGGCCACCCGGGAAGCAATGTTTTCGGCGCGACTCTTTTGCTGCTGGGCATCACTAACCATGTGGCCAATCTGGCCAATAAAGCCATCGTCCCCCACAGCCGTGACCGTCATGGTAATGGTGCCATCGCCATTCACGGTCCCACCGGTCACTTGGTCGCCGACCGTCTTGCTAACGGGGGCGGACTCACCGGAAACCAAAGCCTCGTTAATACTGGTTGAACCATCATCGATCTGCCCGTCAGCGGGGATGGACTCACCCGCTAACACCCGCAGCTGGCTACCCACTTGCACGTCCGCCAACGGCATGTCCATCACCTGGCCGTCATGCACCATGTGCACTGTGTCCGGCAGCATCTGACCCAAACTAGCCGTCGCGTCGCCGGCCTTCATGACGGCATTCATTTCAACCCAGTGTCCTAGCAACATGATGACGATTAAGGTCGAGAGTTCCCAGAAAAAGTTCATCAGGTGTGCGTGCCCGGTCAACAGGTTATTCGCCACAAAAGCGTACACGGAGTACACGTACGCCACCGTGATGCCGAGTCCAATCAACGCCATCATTCCGGGTTGGTGGGCCCGAATTTCCGCAATACCCCCACGGATAAACGGCAAGCCCCCATAGAGAAACAGTGCCGTGGCCGCGATCAGTAATACCCACTGACTACCAGGAAAGGTAATCGGTAAGTGTAAACCACCAATGTTGACACTCAAACCCATCAAGGGCGCCAGGGCCACGACGATGAGCATCAACCCGAGGCTCACCCAAAACTTCTGCTTCAGGTTACCCATGTACTTCATGCCGGGATCATCCATCCCGGGCATTCCGTCCATATCCATCTCGTCCATGTCCATGCCGCTCATACTGTGCATGTCCATCCCTGACATGTTACCATCAGCCATTGCCGCCATGTCTGTGTCATCCATTTTCATTTCATTATCGTGCGCGTTCATTCTTTTCATGTCTATTCCCCAATCTTCATCGGTTGTTAGCACTGGTGTTGTTGAGCACCGTCCCGCATGCTGGCGGGCAAGCAATCACACGCTACCGTGTCCGGAGCGGTAGCAGCCTTCCCCTGCAAAACCGTAATCAGCTGTTGAATATCAGCTTTGCTCAGGGGTACATCGGCCAAGGTCTGGGCTAACGCGCCCCCAACCTTCATGGCACACATCGCCGCCATCTGGCCGCGCAGCACGTGTTCCATCGATTCCTGCTCACCAATTGTGGCCGTGTAGTGAAACTGCCGGCCGTCTTTGGTGGTGGTCAAAGCACCCTTTTTGACCAGCCGGCCCAACAAAGTCTTGATGGTTGCTGGGGCCCAGCCGCGCTTTTCCACCAAAGCGTCCACGATGGTCCCCGTATCCGCCCCGCCGAGGGTCCAGATTATCCGTAATACCGACCATTCAGCCGGGCTTACGTTAAAAGTTAAGTCGTGCATGTCGCTACCTCCGTTCGTTTACAAATGTAATTGTACGCTTAAGATTTACATTTGTAAACACAATGTATTAAAAAAAGGTCCCCACATTTTGGGAACCATTTCCTTTAGTCGTGCTTAGATATACATCAACTGACGTCATCCCGTGAAAACAACACTACCAGTGGGCAGGCTTTATCACGCGATAAATAATTCAACTTGCCCCCCGTTACCCCTGCATGATGCTCAGGGTCCGATGAATCCCGGCCGCAATATCATACTTGGCGGTCCAACCCAAGCCCTGTAGTTTGGTTGAGTCCAACAACGCCTTCGTGGCCTTACTGAACCCCTTTTGCTCCGTGGCGTTGGGCAGATCATAAGTAACGGTCCGGCCCACCGCATGTGCAATGATTGTGGCCAACTCACGCAACGAGATATCTGACCGACTGTCCGCGATATTATAAGCGTTCCCACTGGTACCTTTGAGGGCCACGGTCAAGAGACCAGCAATTGCATCCGCAACGTAGGTAAAGGAATATTGCTGGTGTCCGGCACTTTTCAGGACAATGTCCTCACCCCTCAGCGCATTATTAATGAACTGGGAAATGGCCTTGCTGTCTTCTGGCTTAACGGTGGGGCCGTATGAACGGGTCAACCGTGGAATCACAACATCCACACCCTTTTGGGACAGGTACGCCTGGCACAAGGCTTCCCCACACCGTTTGCTTTCAGGGTACCCCGCCCGCAACGTGTTCGGGTCAATGTAACCGCAATACTCCTCATCAAACTTTTCCACGTCACCCCGATTTTCGCCATAAACTTCATTTGACGAAGCAAAAACAAATCGCTGAATATGCTGACTGGCTGCTAACTCCAGTAGGTTGTGCGTGCCAATGATGTTCGTGGTAATCGTCCCAATAGGATCCGTCGCGTAAGCAACCGGATGCGTATTACTGGCCAGATGGAAAATGTACCCTAAGTTGGCCAAGGGTTGCGTGAGGGGCGTGTTAATGTCATGCGCAATAAACTCAAAATCTGCTGAATTCCAGTACGCCCCAAAACGTTTTTGGGCACGAGCCAAGTTACGTCCTAGAGCATAAACTTTGCACTGCATCCCTGCGGTTAAATTGCGGTGCATGAGCACGTCAACCATAAAACTACCCAGCATGCCTGAGGCCCCCGTAATCAAAACTGCGACGTTACTCATCTGGTCCCACGGCAAAGCCAAAGAAGCCACATACTCCACGTCTGCGCGGTAGAGCGCATTCAAATGAATATCGGTTGTCATGTAATCACCTACTTCAACCAGTTATCCTTATCGGCTTTCAGGTAAGCCTTAAACATCTCGAGGTCATCCTTAGTGGTCAGTTTAATGTTCTTATCGGAACCAGCCGCAAAGTAAAGCCGTTCACCCAACTCGACCATCATGGTGTTGGTATAGGAGGACCCATAAATGCCAATCTCTTCCTTGAAGGCCTTGTGGTAGGCCCAATCCAACTTACCGAACCGGTACGCTTGTGGGGTGGACACGCGGCGCAACGTTTCGCGCGGAATGTATTGTGTAGTACTAGTCGCGTCGTTAGGATCAACAACAAAAATTTGTTCATTATAAGGTAACGAAGTAACAGCATTACCATGAATGCCACACTTAACAATGACATCGCTAAGAACCGCACCATCCACCAAGGGACGGATACCATCATGAATAATGATGGTATCGTTGTCGTCACATTTACCCTCAAGGTTATAAACACCATTACGAATCGATTCCTGGCCAGTCCCACCACCAGTAACTACCCATTGCAACTTCGTGATGTTAAACTGCTTGGCGTAGGCGAGGGCCACATTCTGCCACCCATCGCGACAAACCAACTCAATCGCGTCAACTTCGGGATGATTTTGAAAGCTTTCGAGGGTATACACCAAAACCGGCTTATCATAAACGTTAATAAACTGCTTAGGAATATCCTGACCCATCCGCCGGCCAGAACCACCGGCAATGATGATTGCAATATGGCTCATAACTTTTCCTCCCAACCAAAACGTATACTGTGCAGTAATAATTGGTTAGTGTACTGCCTACCTTGTAAGAGTACGGTAAACATTGGCCTTTTGCAATCCCTACCATCGCTACTATCACACCAATTATGCGCTCGTGGTCGTGGTGGTTGATGTACCCGCACGGGCAAGTGCACCGATTGACGCATACATCAGCTCGTTACTCTAAGCCAAACATAAAAAAAGTTGCCCGCGTCTCCGCGAGCAACTACAATCAGTTGACGTAACGAATTAGTTAACAAACTTCTCAACCAATTCCTTGTTCTGATCATTGGTAATATTTTCGTTCATAGCAGTCTCAGCCAACTTCTTCATGTCTTCGGTTGAGAGCCGCTTCATCAGGCTACGTACCTTCAGAATGCTAGTAGCACTCATTGAGTACTCGTCCAGACCCATGCCGAGCAGCAATGGCACCATCACTGGATCCCCTGCAGCTTCACCACACATGCCAGTCCACTTGCCTTCTTTGTGCGCAGAGTCAATAACGTGCTTAACCAAGCGCAGAATGGATGGGTTGTATGGCTGGTACAGGTAGGAAACGTGTTCGTTACCACGGTCGGCAGCCATTGAGTACTGAATCAAGTCGTTCGTACCAATAGAGAAGAAGTCCACGTGCTTAGCGAACTGATCCGCCAGAACGGCAGCAGCAGGGATTTCTATCATGATACCCAACTGGATATCATCAGCAATCTTCGTGCCCGCCTTTTCCAGGTTAGCCTTTTCTTCCAAGAAGATCTTCTTGGCGGCCTCGAACTCCTGAATCGTCGCAATCATTGGGAACATGATGCGTAGCTTACCGAAGGCAGAAGCCCGCAGCAATGCCCGCAACTGTGTCCGGAAGATTTCCTGACGGTCCAAGCTAATCCGAATCGCACGGTAACCCAAGAATGGGTTCATTTCTTCTGGCAGTGGCATGTATGGCAAGTGCTTGTCACCACCAATGTCCATCGTCCGAACAACGACTGGCTTCGGGCTCATGGATTCGAGCACTTCCTTGTAAGCTTCAAACTGGTCGTCTTCGCTTGGCAATTCGGAAGAATCCATGTACAGGAACTCAGTCCGGTACAGGCCGACCGCTTCGGCACCGTTGGCGTGTACACCTTCAAGGTCCTTGGGGGTACCAATGTTGGCGGCCAATTCGAAGTGCTTACCATCAGCCGTAACGGTCTTGGCCGTCTTGAGCTTAGCCCATTCTGCACGGTCGGCAGCATACTGCTTAGCCTGCTTCTCAAAGTCGGCCTGCTGTTCTGCGGATGGATCAACCACGACGTCACCGTTTAACCCATCAACCGCGATGGTCTCGCCAGCCTTGACGCTCTTAGTCACGGAATCCGTCCCCACAACGGCCGGAATTTCCAGCGACCGCGCCATGATAGCCGAGTGAGCGGTACGCCCACCAATATCAGTCACAAAGCCCTTAACGAACTTCTTGTTCAACTGAGCGGTGTCACTAGGCGTCAAGTCGTGCGCCACAATAACAACTTCTTCGTCGATCAAGGCTGGGTTAGGCAACTCAACACCCAACAGGTGGCTCATCAGACGCTTGGAAACATCCTTCACGTCGGCAGCACGTTCCTGCATGTATGGGTTGTCAGTCATGCCTTCAAAGGTAGCAATGAACATCTTGGAGACGTCATCCAACGCCTGTTCAGCGTTGACCTTTTCATCAGTAATCTTGCTTTCGATGGCACCGGTGAACTCAGGGTCGTCCAGAATCATCATGTGAGCATCGAAAACCTGAGCCTCTTCCTCACCGAGCGATTCCTTTGCCTTATCACGAATCAGCTGTAAATCGTCGTGAGAAGCCTTAGTGGCGTCCTTAAGCCGCGCAACTTCGGCATCTGTGTCCGTAATGGTTTTCTGATCGAAGGAAAGATCAGGTTCTACGAGCAGGTAGGCCTTCGCAACGGCAATACCGTCGGAAGCTGCAATACCCTTGAGTTCTTTGGTCATGTTAAGCGAGGCCTTCCTTCTTCATGGTTTCGTCGATCGCAGCAATAGCGTCGGCTTCGTCGGCACCTTCTGCGGTAATGGTAACGTCAGCACCCTTGCCGACACCCAAACTCATGACACCCATGATGGACTTCAAGTTAACGGACTTACCGTTGTAGGCCAAGTTAACGTCCGACTGGAACTTACTTGCGGACTGAACCAACAGGGTAGCAGGACGTGCATGAATCCCGCTGTCAGCAATAATGTTATAATCACGTGTTTCCATGAAAAATCTCTCCTTTTGCTAGTAAAAGTTAATTCCTGTAAAGGTTACCATTTTTGCGGACGCTGCACAACACTTTTAATGGATGCGGTTACTACTTGTCGCTTTCGGCATGGTAGACAATGTCGCCACCACGTTCAGCTGAACCAACAATTTGTTTACGTTGCGGGTAATTGTTCCAAGCGGTACGAAATGCCATGAATTGCTCGGGCTTGATTCGTAGTTCCGCGAGGCTCCCGTCCCGTAATTGATCCATCAGTGCTACATAATCATCTGCCATTACATGGATACTCCTTTCAACAGGTACTTCCAATTTTATCACGAAATCGGTTACACCACAATTAACCAGCACCAAATTATAAGTTTTTCGCTGAATCCACCCTAGCGCCCTACCTCAGGGACAATGTTCACTCGGGTTCCAGGCGCTGTGCTTCACCCCTAAATCGTGCGCCGTGGCTCCCACCAGTAAAAGTTTGCACTCATCGTTGTCACGCCGGACTCGCGTTATATAATAGGAATAGTTGGTCAGAAAAAAGTGGTGAGCAACACTTTTTAGCACTCTCACCTCGAGAGTGCTTGCATTCAGTAAGTATTGGTTGTACACTAGCATCAAGGTCAATAAAGGTCAAACGTACCTGACGTTGATCAAGAACCCGAAGAAAGGACGTGTTGTGCATGTTGTGTGAAAACTGTCAGCAGAACCCTGCTACAATTCACCTTTATACCAACGTGAACGGCACCAAGCGTGAGATCAACCTCTGCCAGAACTGCTACCAAGAATTAAAGGCACAAGCAGAAGCTACCAACTCCACTGGTGATCCGTTCGGTTTTAACAGCCTCGAAAGTATCTTTCGTGCTATGAACGAAAATCAGCAGCGTGCTTCCGACAGTCAAGGTCCGCAGAATCAGGCTGGCGGACAAGGTCCACGGAATCCCCGTGGCGGTCAGAACAACGGCAACTCACTCCTTGGTCAATACGGCGTGAACCTCACTGCCCAGGCCAAGAACGGTGAAATTGATCCCGTGATTGGTCGGGACAAGGAAATCGCCCGGGTGATTGAAATTCTTAACCGTCGAACCAAGAACAACCCCGTACTCATTGGTGAAGCTGGGGTCGGCAAAACTGCCGTGGTTGAAGGTCTGGCGTTGAAGATTGCTAATGGTGATGTACCCCAGAAACTGCAAGACCGTCAGGTGATTCAGCTTGACGTCGTATCCCTGGTTCAGGGTACAAGCATGCGTGGCCAATTCGAACAGCGGATGCAACAGCTGCTCACCGAAATGAAGCAGAATCCACAAATTATCCTGTTTATTGACGAAATTCACGAGATTGTAGGTGCCGGCAACGCTGAAGGCGGTATGGACGCGGGTAACGTCTTGAAGCCGGCTTTGGCCCGTGGTGAGATCCAACTAGTTGGTGCTACCACGAACAGTGAGTACCGGACCATCGAAAAAGACTCTGCCCTTGCCCGTCGGCTACAGCCGGTCACGGTCGACGAACCGTCCGTTGACGAAACGATTGCCATTTTGAAGGGCATTCAAGGACGGTACGAGAGCTACCACCACGTCAAGTACACGGACAAGGCCATTGAGGCCGCTGCACAGTTGTCAGCCCGTTACATTCAGGACCGGTTCCTGCCCGACAAGGCCATCGATCTGCTGGATGAATCAGGTAGCCGTAAGAACCTGACCATCACACCAATCGACCCTGCCGCTATTGATAAGAAGATTAGCGATGCTGAATCCCAAAAGCAGGACGCCCTGAAGGCCGAAGATTATGAAAAAGCGGCCTTCTACCGCGACCAGGTCAACAAGTTGAACAAAATGAAGTCCGACCAGCAGTCTAGTGCTGACGAAGATGTGCCGCAGATCACCGAGAAGGATATGGAACAAATTGTCGAAGAAAAGACGAACATCCCCGTCGGTGAACTCAAGCAGCAAGAGCAAGAACAGTTAAAGGACTTGGCACCACACCTGGAGGCCAAAATTATTGGTCAGAATCAGGCCGTGGACAAAGTTGCGCGGGCTATTCGGCGTAACCGGATCGGCTTTAATAAGACGGGTCGGCCAATTGGTAGCTTCCTCTTTGTTGGTCCTACCGGTGTCGGGAAGACTGAACTGGCTAAGCAGCTTGCAAACGAGTTGTTCGGTAGCGAGGACGCAATGGTCCGCTTTGACATGTCGGAATACATGGAGAAGCACAGTGTGTCAAAGCTGATCGGGTCCCCTCCTGGGTATGTTGGCTATGAAGAGGCTGGTCAGTTGACGGAAAAGGTGCGTCGTCATCCGTACAGCTTGATTTTGCTAGACGAAATCGAGAAGGCCCACCCGGACGTCATGAACATGTTCCTGCAGATCCTGGATGATGGCCGCCTGACTGATAGTCAGGGCCGGACCGTTTCCTTCAAGGACACGATTATCATCATGACTAGTAATGCCGGCGCCACGGATGCCGAGGCAAATGTTGGCTTTGCGGCCGCAGCTGCTGGTAAGGAACACAGTGTAATGAACCAGTTGGGCAACTACTTCAAGCCTGAATTCCTCAACCGCTTTGACGATATCGTTGAGTTCAAGTCCCTGTCGAAAGATGACCTCCTGAAGATTGTCGACTTGATGATCGCCGATACCAACGCCAACGTGGCTACGCAGGGGCTGAACATCCACGTCACCACGCCGGTTAAGGAGAAGTTGGTTGAGCTGGGCTTCAATCCGGCCATGGGTGCACGGCCGCTTCGGCGGGTCATTCAGGAGCAGATTGAGGACCGCGTTGCCGATTACTTCTTGGATCACCCCACCAGTCAACAGCTTGAGGCCCGGATCAGCGATGGTGAGATCACCATTGCTGCCGCCCCGGCCACAGCTGATGCCGCGCAGAAAAAGTAAGGTTGAACTGAATACTGTTTGTACGTACCACCCTGACCCCAACGTCAGGGTGGTTTTTGCGTTGATGGGTTGGCTGTTTGGCATCGGAAACGACCTGAAGGTTGACATCTTGCGGTAGTCGTTCTGTGACCGCTCACATGTGGGGACCAATCACCGCACGCACAATAACCGGGATGGACGGCCAAACTTTAACACCTTGGGCCGTTTTCTGCACCCGCTTTCATCCGGCTCCCAATCATTGTATAATAAGGGTAACCAGACAAAGAAAGGGTTGATTGTCATGCGGCTTGTCGACATTACCAATAGTTTCCCGAACCTCGTGCAACAACAACTGGCGCACACCAACGCTCAGCTCGTTCAGGTTTACTCTCTGGGCCAGACAACGGTGATTTTCACTGAGTCTCCCCACCACCAAGAAGTGGTGCTTCGCAACGAACGGCGCAACATCCAGAACGCCGAAATTGAGTATGTCCTCAGCCAGCTGACGCACCGTCAACCAGAAGATGTCGAGTTGATTCGGGCACCCCATGTTGCTACCGCCACCTTGCGAACTAAGGTGGCTAGCTAACAGGACATGAAAAAAGCGTAATGCAAAGTGTATTTTGTGCACCATAATCAGGTGTAAGCTTTGCATTGATATAGTAACGGTCACGTTGGTTATCGACGCGACCGTTTTTTTTGCCCGACACCTAACGTTAGTTGCCAAATTGCGCCGTTAGTGGCATATTTTTAGGTGTACCTACAGTTATTAACGCTAACAATCAAATAACGGAAAGAAAGTGACCACCACTTAGGTACATAGCTGGCCGTAACTGCGGTACGACGATATTTTCGAGTCATCATTAGTAGCTTGGTGGCGATGCACCCATCGTCACCAAACTGGGGATTATGACCCACGTATGTATCTCGTATTGCAGCCATTACTATTAGAATGCGAACAACTTACCTGTGCCCGCACTCTGAAATAACCGCAAGAAGGGATTTGATTATTATGAAACAAAATACCATTCGGGTACGTAATCTGAGTCTGAATGCACAAATCAACCTCATTCGTGCTGGCGTGATGGGTGCCAACGATGGCATTCTATCCGTCGCCGCCATTGTGCTCGGTGTCTCGGCCGCCAACGTCGACACACATGACATTCTCCTGGCCGGGTTTGCCGGCATGCTGGCGGGCACTATTTCGATGGCCATGGGTGAGTACGTCAGCGTGCACGCTCAGCGCGACGCTGAAGAACGGGCAACGGCGGACGAGAAACTCCGGCTTAAACTTGACCCACAGGCAGAAATCGACTTTGTGACCCATAAGTATGCCGCCAGCGGCCTGAGCCGCCAATTGGCAGCTCAGGCCGCCCGTGAAATGTTTACGAGTGCGCCCGTGGTCACGGCGGTCCGGGAGCGATATGACATTGACCCCCACGAGCAAACCAGCGCCATGGGAGCCGCTGTGGCTTCGTTCATTTCATTTCCACTGGGATCACTTCTACCCCTACTGACGATTTCTTTGGTCAACAGTACCTGGCGCATCCCCGCAACGGTTGGCGCCGTTGTCGCGGCGCTTATGATTACCGGAGCTACTGCTGCTAGGCTAGGTAACGCAAACATCCTGAGAGCCACCGTCCGCAACGTGGTGGCAGGTCTAGTTACGATGGTCATCACGACGTTAGTGGGCCACATATTTGCGCGTTAAGGGGATGCCGATAATGAAAGCAATTCAAGTTAACAAAGATGCCTCTCTTGCCACCAGGGCCAACACCCTCCGCGCAGGTGTGTTAGGAGCCAATGACGGTATCCTAACCGTTGTGGGAGTGCTTTTTTCGGTGGGTGCGGCTACCAACAACGCCTTTGCCCTCTTTATCGCGGCAGTTGCCGATCTGATTGCTGTAGCCTTTTCCATGGCGGGTGGTGAATATGCCAGCGTGAGCGCTCAGCGGGACACCGAGGCCGCAGCCGTAGACAGGGAGTCCATTGCGCTCGAGCAGGATCCCAACACGGCCCGGCAAGTCATCATTACTAGTTATACTTCCCGTGGGGTCACCGCCACCACGGCAGCGGCCATTGCTGATGAATTGATGGCTAGTGACCCGTTACCAACTATTGTCACGGCAAAGTACCACCTCGATGCAACGAGGCTCATGAACCCCTGGGCCGCTGCTTTTGCTTCCATGATTTCTGCCACTTTGGGGGGAATCTTGCCTTTATTAGCGTTGACCACGGTCCGAGGACAATGGCAGTGGCCAGCTACCATTGCCGCTACCGTAGTTGCGGTAGCTATCACTGGCTACCTGTCAGCACAACTTGGGCATGGTTTTGCCCGACGTGCCATTATTCGTAATATTATCATTGGCTTGATTACCATCACGTTGCACTACCTCGTGGGTCTGGCATTCTAATCTGACCAGTGCACATTATTATACAAAAAGGGCCGCACTATTCATGTGGCCCTTTGCTATACCATGAATTAGTCAGTGACTGGCTCCAGTACCTGCCGCTGCACCAAGTCATTGATCACGTAGTTAAACTGCTCGACATTTCCTGCCGTTTTATCCGACTTAAAGATGTCGACCGCCCGCAACCCGTTGGCCGTGGTCACCGACATCGATAATTGATCCAGGTCAGCATTGACCAACACTTTGAGCTTGGTATTACTGGTGAACGGGCTGTTGAGGTCCAACGACCGCTCCAGTTCAAAGCCGCCCTTGTTGGTCTTCTTGAAACCAGTATCCATCAGGGTGTAGCGCTTCACGTTCGGACTCAGCCGGAACTTCCGCTTATCCCCTACTACCTGTGCCGTCGTTGCCAAAGCCATATCCACCACTCCATTCGTTATTGTTACCCTTATTTTACCACATCCGTTATGGTGCAAGCGTTCCCACTGCTCCGCAACTGCCCGCTTACTTGGTGGCCGCGCGCGCCCGTAGCCGGTTCACAGCCTTGATGAGCGCGGCACTAAACGCAGCAATATCCTCACTGGTAGTGACCGTACCAAAAGAAATGCGAATCGATTCCGCAATGCGTGGGGAATCGGCGCCAAACATGGCGGTCAGTACGTGCGAGGGCTCCAAACTGCCGGCCGTGCAGGCCGAACCACCAGAAACCGCAAAGCCGGCCAGGTCCAGGTTTGTCTGTAACGCGTAGGTCGAGACCCCTGGGAACCACAGGTTGAGAACGTGTGGTAGCCGGTCGTGCGTGAGGTTGCCGTTCACGTGGAACTCTACGTCCTCATCCGTAAGTGCCGTTGTAATCTGCTTGGTAAAACCCTCATAGCGTGTGGTAAGTGCGGCTTTGGCCGCATTATCTAACCGGGCCACCGCCGCACCGAACCCCACGATGCCCGGCACATTCTCCGTTCCAGCCCGCCGTTTGGTCTCTTGTTCACCACCCAGCAAAAACGGGGTAAAGTGGACTGTATCATCGCGGTACAGCACACCCACACCTTTAGGCCCGTTCAGTTTGTGTGCCGACGCCGACAACATGTTGATGCCCAGCGCCTGCGGGTTAATATCCGCTAGCCCAAACGCCTGGGTAGCGTCCACGTGGAACCATGCTTGGTGGCTGCGCAGTCGCGCCCCCACTTTGTCGATCGGCATCCGGCTACCAACCTCATTGTTCCCCCACATTAGGGTCACCAGCGTGGTTTCATCGTCGAGGGCGGCATCAAAGTCGCTCATGCTAATTTCACCGTTGGCATCTACTGGTAAGTAAGTGACCCGAAACCCTTCCTGTTCCAACCGCCGCAAGGGGTTCAACACCGACAAGTGTTCAATGGCACTGGTAATGATGTGCATTCCCTGCTCACGCCGCGCGTAGGCAGTACGGATAATGGCGGTATTGTTGCTCTCCGTCGCTCCACCTGTAAAAACGATGTTATCCGTGGTGGTGTGCAGCGCTGTTGCTAGCGTTTGCCGGGCGTGGTCCAACGCCGCATGCGCCTGCCGCCCAAAGTAGTGGGTAGAACTGGCATTACCAAAGTCCGCGTTCATTTGCTCAGTCATGGCCGCGACGACATCTGGATGCATTGGCGTCGTGGCCGCATTATCTAAATATACGTGCTTCATGAAAATCTCCTTTACCGTCAATTGCTAATAAAGGCCACCAACCCGCAATGGGTTCGTGGCCAAGCATACTCGCACATATCCGCCTATAAAGCAGCAAGGAACGCCAGCAACATCGCGGCACTCCGCTTGCCCGCGTCAATAATGAACTCGTCAAAACTGACGCTAGCGTTTTCATCACCCACATCACTCATCGCCCGAATCACGACGAATGGCGTGTGAAACTGGGTTGCAACCTGGCCAACGGCTGCCCCTTCCATTTCGCTAGCAAGCGCCTGCGGAAAAATACCCTTAATGCGTTTAATGGCCGGCGTACTACTAATAAACTGGTCCCCGGACACGATTAAACCCGTGTGCGTGGTCAGGTTCGTCGCCTGAGCCGCCGCCGTGATTTTCGCCACAAAGTCGGCATCCGCCGTGAAAATTTGCGGTTGCTGCGGTAATTGTCCCGGCTTGTAACCAAAGGCGGTGGAGTCGACGTCGTGGTACGCCACCCCGGTGCTGACCACCACATCACCAACTTTGAGCCCCGTACCAATACCACCGGCACTACCCGTGTTGATCAGGACGTCCGGTTGGTAGTGGTCCAACAAGATGGCCGCCACCATGCCGGCTTGCACCTTACCAATGCCCGATTCCACCAAGGTCACTTCTTGGCCGTGAATGTGGCCGTGGTAATAATGCTGACTGGCAACCACGGCTTCTTCCTGATCCTCCAAAACGGCCAAAAGTTCACGAATTTCTTCTTCCATGGCACAGATAACGCCAATTTTCATGCTGAGTTCCTCCTCATGCGTAGATCACGACCCACGCGTACGTCTGCTTACACTAGAAACAGGACTAAGGCGACAATGATCAACATCACCACGACCGTCCCGATTGCCCAATTCAATTTGGCTTTCAGAACCGACACCTTGTGGTACGCTTCCTGGTCGATGCGTTGCTGACTCTTAGCCGCGGTCCGACTCACTGCCTGTTCGCGCGCGTAGTCACGTTCCACGGCTATCCGCTTGCGGTCACGCTCACGGGCAGTCGCCGTTGCACGTTCACGTGCTTCGCGCACTTCTTTACGTGTTTGTGGCTCCATCACTGTGCCTCCTGTTCCTATAACTTGTATTAATTATACACGTTCCGCCGCTGTTTGCCAAAGGGGGTCCGCAACGCAAGCCCCGCCGTGCTGTCCCGCAACTAGCAGGCCACTGGAGACCGCCACTACCGTGTTAGTCCGGGACGTGGTCAACAAATTATTGGTGCGCCGCACAAGCGCATACAATGCCGGTACGCGGGCATTAAATCCAATGAAGGGATATTGGAAATATGTTATCATCAGGGTGCAAGTAAAGGGAGGTTAACACCATGTCACAACCAGTAATTACCGATTATTTGTTTGATGAAGCTGCCTATAATACGCACGACGGCGGCTACATTCCCCTCGAAGCGCCGACCACATCCCCGCAACCGTTGGCCATTCCCGCTATTGCCACCCCGGATCGCGTCGAGGGGCAGGACGTATACTACACCATCACCGCCCAAACCGGTGAGGTGCAGCTGCTGCCCGGTGCCAAGACCAAAACCTGGGGGTATAACGCGCCGTTACTAGGGCAAACCTTCGTCTACCATGATGGTGAGACGGTACACCTACACTTAGTCAACCACCTGCCCGAAGTCACCACCTTCCACTGGCACGGCCTCGATATTCCCGGACCCATCGAAGATGGTGGCTGCCACGCGCCCGTGTACCCTGGTGAAGCACGCGACGTGACCTTCACCATCCACCAACCGGCCTCAACCGACTGGCTGCACGCGCACCCGTGTCCGTCGACGGCTGAACAAGTGTGGCATGGTTTAGCCGCAATGGCCATCGTTCAGGATGACCACGAAAGTCGCCTCCCATTGCCGCGGAACTATGGGGTCGACGACATTCCGTTAATTCTGCAGGACCGGCGCTTCCACGAGGATAACCAGTGGGATTACCGGGCCGACTACGACCCGGATGGCGTTCAGGGACCAACTGCCATGATCAATGGCACCATTAACCCGTACTTTGACGTCACCACGCAGAAGGTGCGGTTACGCATCCTGAACGGCTCCAACCGGCGGGAATGGCGCCTGCACTTTAGTGGCGACCTACCGTTTACCCAAATTGCTGGGGACAACAGCCTGTTACCAGAACCGGTCACGTTTACCCACCTCATGATCACGTGTGCCGAACGTCAAGAAATTGTGGTCGACTTTGGTCAGTACCACCCTGGTGACCGGGTCACCCTATACTCCGATGACGTTCCGATCGTGCAGTTTCGCATCCGCGACTTTGCCCCAGACCACAGCACTATTCCGGCACACTTGTTCGACGTACCGGAATACCACGTTGATCCAGACCTACCCGTGAAAAACGTGGTGCTGTCCGGCATGGACGAAGAGGTCATGATCGACGGCAAAAAGTTTGACATGCAACGCATCGACTACGAAATGCCCATGGGTAAGTGCCAAATCTGGGACATCACCAGTACCAACGATATGGTGGGTGGCATGATCCACCCGTACCACATGCACGGGACTGCCTTCCAGGTCATCTCGCGGAACGGCCACGCGCCCTACCCGAACGAAACCGGGCTGAAGGACACGGTCAGCATCAACCCTCACGAACACGTCCGCATCAAGGTCCTGTTCAACGTTCCGGGCGTCTTTATGTATCACTGCCACATCATTGAGCATGAGGACGGCGGGATGATGGCCCAGATCAAAGTGGTCGACCCGGCCCATCCAGACGTCCAGTACCACCTGATGGACCACCACACGCTCATGCAAGCCTTTGCCAAGGAACGTGGGGTCGCCATGAAGGACCTGTGGCTCGGCGGAATGGAGTCCTACAAGAAGATGGGCATGCACATGTAAATTCCCATGCATGCTAAGACGCCCACCCTAAACAATGGGAATGGGCGTCTTTGGTCGCAAGTATTTATGAAAGGAGGCGGCACGCATGCCGCATGAACGCGTGTTGACCATCCCCAACGCAATTAACCTGCGCGAACTGGGTGGCTATCCCACGACTGGCGGGCGAACCGTCGCCTGGCACAAAGTATTACGTTCCGGCACCCTCAGTTACCTAGACGGTGTGGGCGAACAACAACTGGCTGATTATGGGGTGACCACCGTAGTTGACCTGCGTAGCGATACAGAAGTCTCGATGTCCCCCGACAAATTGCTGGCCGGCACTAACTACCAACACCTGTCAGTCTACCCGCTGTCCGGTGAACAAAGCTTTTGGGATAAGCTGAAGCACCGGCAGCCCCCACGGCCACAAAGCTGGGACCTGGGTGATGCCTACATTGAAATGCTGGTCGACCGGCACGCGCTGCACGCCTACCGCCAGTTGTTTGACCTCCTGTTGGCCAACACCACTCCGGGACACGCACTGGTCTTCCACTGTGCAGCCGGTAAGGATCGCACTGGCGTCGGTGCCATGATGATTGAGGGCCTGCTGGGCGTACCCACCCCAGTCATGCGTGCGGATTACCAGCTGACCAACCTAGTACTGGCCAACCCCGAAGGCATGTCGAGTGCTGCTGTCAACGCCAAACTCCAACACGGCGCGTCCGCCCTGGTCAACACAATGAACGCAGCGGCGGCGGGCGGTGATAACTTTGATACCGTCCAGAAATTCGTTACCAGCGAGTTCGGTACCTGGTCCGATTACGCCCGTCAGGAGCTGCGTCTATCGTCAAAGAATCAGGCGGACCTACGTCAGCTGTACTTGGAACCTCAAAGTTAACTAGTCACGCCGTAGAAACACCAACCGCTGACTACTCGACTGAGCCGGCGCAAACCGGTAATGGGGATCATCGAAATCAGTCAGACCCGCCACGTCGTCCACGGCGTGCGAAGCTGCAAATCGCACTAGTGCCCCGCGCGCCATCTTTGCATAGGTGGCGCGCGTTTTGATGTGGCCGTCAACCAGGCGGCCAAAGACTACATCCACAAAGCAATCATCACCCGTGAGGTACGGCGTAATGACGCGGGCGTACTCCATAGACGCCAAGTTGATTACCGGTGCCGACCAGTCCAACGCTGCGTAAACCCGCCGGCCCCAAAAAGCATACAAATTACGGGCCGTACCAACCGCCAGCCTGCTGCCCATATCCAGCCGGTACGGAACGATGCCGTCAAAGGGCCGCAGTATCCCGTACAAGCCGGACAATATACGCAGGTGGTCGCGCAAGTACGCTAACGCCTCGTCCGTCAACAAGTCCGCCGCAAGGCTTTGGTACTGCAAGCCGACAAAAGCCATGACGGCGGGCGTGACCTGCTGTCGTAGGTCCATTTGGTTCAGCCAACTACGGCTACTTTGGGTCAACTGGTCACTGGTATGCCACAATTGCTGTAGTGCGGTGGTATCGAGCGTGCGCAACTGCGCCAGTAGTTGGTCCGCTGACCCTAGGTACTCCGGCCACCCGGTCACGTCAAAGTTATCCGTGTCGGTCCGCATCCGCTTGGCAGGCGCGATAATCATTTGCATTGCGGTTAACCTCCTTAACCCTACTTACTTAAGCTGTGGCCCCAATGGGTTAATCCCGGATACAAGTATGGACCAGCGGCGATCCCCAGGGGGAATCGTTGCTGGTCCATACTTGTATATACGGGCGCCTTAAAGGACAGCCCTCCAATTACGCTTACTTAGCTTGCTTGGATTCCAAACCTTCAGTCACTGCTTCTGGGTAGTTAGCCCGCACAATGGCGGCACAACGTGCACACAGGGTGGGGAAAGCATCGTCAGTGCCCACATCGGTCCGGGTCATCCGGCAACGTTCACAAACGTCCCCGTCCGCGTGTTCAACCAACACCGCGCCATCCTTGAAGTCCAAGGCGTCAGCTGGTGCAGCCGTACCCACAGCGGCCTGCTTGAACCCAGATACAATCAGCATCTGCATCACGTTACTGTCACCCAAACTACCGAGCAAGTCCGCCAGTTCCTGGGTTGGGTAAACCGTTACCTTGGCTTCCATGGACTTCCCGATGAGTTTAGCGTCACGGGCTTCTTCCAAAGCCTTAGCAACCTCACTCCGGAACTCCATGAATGCGTGCCACCGCTGGAGAATGTCCTTTTCACCATCAATCGTCTTGGCTTGTGGCATATCGGACAGGAAGGCGTAGTCCTCTTTGCGGTTCAAGAACGGCCAAATTTCTTCCATTGTGTGTGGCAAAATTGGCGTCAACATCTGCGTCAGTGCAACCAGTGCTTGGTACATCACCGTCTGCATCTGCCGCCGCTGCAAGCTGTCAGCGGCTTCGATGTAAACGACGTCCTTAGCAAAGTCGAGGTAGAACGCGGACAGGTCGTTGACCAGATAGGCGGAAATAACCTTTTCCACACTGCTGAAGTCATACTTCAAGTAATCGGCATGGGCCTCACGAATCACCTGGTTCAACCGAACCAACATGTAGTGGTCCACGTCACTCAGGTCGTCCCAAGCAACGGTGTCCTTAGCAGCATCGAAGTCCGTAGTATTGGCGAGCATGAAGCGCATCGTGTTACGAATCTTCCGGTACGCTTCACTGGTTTGGGCAAAGTTGTCCATGGAGACGCGCACGTCAGAACTGGAATCAACACTAGCAACCCATAAACGGACAATTTCGGCCCCATACTGCTTCTCGACCTTTTCAGGTGCGATAACGTTGCCAAGGGACTTACTCATCTTTTGGCCCTTACTATCAAGGGTGAAGCCTTGTGACAGCACGTTCTTGTAAGGGGCCACCCCATTAACAGCCACACTGGTGATCAAACTACTGTTGAACCAGCCACGATACTGGTCGGAGCCTTCCAGGTACAGACTGGATGGGTAAGTCAGGTCATCGCGACCCTGCAGGCACCCTGCCCATGACGAACCGGAGTCAAACCAGACGTCTATGATGTCGGTTTCCTTAGTGAACTTGCCGTTTGGACTACCTGGGTGCGTGTAGCCCTCTGGTAACAGGTCTTTGGCATCGCGCTCAAACCAAACGTTCGAACCGTACCGACCAAACAGGTCAGCCACGTGGTCGATGGTCTCCTTTTCCAGAATCGGCGTGCCGTCTTCAGCATAGAAAATTGGCAACGGTACACCCCAAGCCCGCTGACGGGAGATGACCCAGTCACCACGGTCACGAATCATGTTGTACAAGCGGGTCTTGCCCCAACTTGGCGTGAAGTTGACCTTGTCGATTTGGCCCAAAATCTCGTCCCGGAAGGATGCCACGGAGGCAAACCACTGCGTCGTAGCCCGGTAAATGACTGGCTTCTTGGTCCGCCAGTCGTGTGGGTAACTGTGGGTGAAGAAGTCAAGCTTCAACAACGCACCCTTATCAGTTAATTGCTGCGTCACCATCTTGTTGGCGTCGTCATAGAAGACACCTTCAAAGCCCGGTGCGTTCTCGTTCATGTACCCCTTGGCGTCGACCACAGATTCAACTGGGAGGCCGTAACGTACACCCACGTTGTAGTCATCTTCACCATGACCCGGAGCGGTGTGGACCAAACCAGTACCCGCATCGAGCGTAACGTGGTTGGCGTTCATCACCAAACTGTCTCGATCGTATAGCGGGTGGCGCGCCACCATCTTGTCCATGTCGATACCCTTAAAGGTTTTGAGTACCTGCGGATCACTCCAACCGAGGTCTGCGGCAACTTCGTGGAGGCGTTCCGCCGCCACCACGTACTTCTTGCCATCAACAGCTACCTGCACGTACTCAAACTTCGGGTTCACGGTGATCCCACGGTTAGACGGAATGGTCCACGGCGTCGTGGTCCAAATAATCAGGTAGGTATCGGTGTCGAGAATGCCCTTGCCATCTTTGACCTGAAAGGCCACGTAAATGGACGGGGACTTCACGTCCTTGTACTCAACTTCAGCTTCGGCCAACGTTGATTCTGACGACCATGACCAGTACACAGGCTTCAAACCGTGATAAATGTAGCCCTTTTCGGCCATCTTACCAAAGACGCGTACTTCTGCTGCTTCAAATTCCGGTAGCAGCGTGATGTACGGGTGGTCCCAGTCGCCTGATACCCCGAGACGCTTAAACTCGGTCCGCTGCCGGTCGATTTCCTTCATGGCGAACTGACGGCACAGTTCACGGTAATCGGCCATTTTCATTTCCTTGCGCTTGATACCCTGCTTGGCTAACTGCTGCTCGATGGGCAACCCGTGCGTATCCCAGCCAGGCACGTATGGTGAGTAGTAACCCGCCATGGAGTGGTAACGCACAATGATATCCTTACTGATTTTATTCAACGCGTGACCCATGTGGATGTCACCGTTGGCAAAGGGAGGCCCATCGTGAAGCACAAACGCTGGCCGGCCCTGGTTCAGCTTTTGGCGCTGCTCGTACACATGGTTTTCTTCCCAATCCTTCTGGAATTCTGGTTCACGCTTGGGTAAGTTACCCCGC
This sequence comes from Lacticaseibacillus thailandensis DSM 22698 = JCM 13996, assembly GCF_001436135.1. Lineage (NCBI taxonomy): Bacteria > Bacillati > Bacillota > Bacilli > Lactobacillales > Lactobacillaceae > Lacticaseibacillus > Lacticaseibacillus thailandensis. The sequence continues at coordinate 232,143 of NZ_AYZK01000001.1, read as the reverse complement.
ATTGGGAACGCGGTCTTACCGAGATTCAAAGTATCTTTGACTTTCATGTTCTGCCCCCTTAATTACATAAAAAAATCTCGTCCCTGTTAGGACGAGATATTCGTGGTACCACCTAAGTTCGGTCGCCACCCGGTACAAACCAAGTGACCACCCTCACCGTTGCGATATCGTGCAACTCCCCGCCTACCGTTGGCTCGGCAGGACCTCAGGACGTGATATCTGTGGGTGGCACGACTCCCAGTCTCACACCAGCATACCGGGTCGCTGCAGGGCACCATCCCACCGACGTGTGTCCGTCAATGGTTAAACTTACTTAATTGGTTCATCGGGAAAGACGATTTCGGTCACACCATCATCCGACGCGCTCGACGATGATTCTACCGAAGCCTTACCCTCGTTGTCAAGGGGTCCTTCCGTGTGGCTCGGAACGGGCTGGTCGATCTTGGCTCCAATCGTCCGGTTCCATTCAGCACCACTAATGGCCTCCAGCTCGGCTTCCAACAACATCTTCATGTGCTGGCGGAATTCCTGAACGTTACGCTTGGCATCATCAGCCTCGATCTGGTAACGCCGGGCATCATCGGCAGCTCGTCCCACGACCTGGTCGTGGTGCGCCTTGGCGTCGTTGGCCAACTGGTCAGCATTCTTCTGTGCCCGCGCAATAATGGCATCGGCATCAGACTGTGCGTTCTGCTTGACGTTATCCGCGGCATCCTGGGCCAAGATCAACGACTTGTTCAGTGCTTCCTTCATGCCCTGGAACTCGTCGATCTCCGCTTGGGCTTGTTTCAAGTCTGCACTGAGCGATTCGTTCCGCTTGATGAGGTCGCTAAAATCCTGGATGATCTGATCCAAAAAATCGTTGACCTCGTCCTGATCGTACCCACGCATTTTAACGTTAAACTGTTTATCATGAATATCAACTGGGCTTAACATACTCATTCCTCCTACTTATCAGCGGGCACCCGTATTAGTGCCCCCGCTGTTTACGAATCACTCGAGTGACCAAGCGCAGTTTACCCTTGGCGGTCTGCCCGGTAACAGCATCAACCGCGATTCGGCCAAAGCCACGCACAGACACCATATCGTTGGGCGCAATTTCCGCGTCCGGACGCGACGTTGCTTGCCAGTTTAACGTCACCTCGCCATGCTCAACCAACTCCTTGGCGCGTTGCCGCGACACATGGTAGACGTGGCTGACCAACGCGTCGAGCCGCAACCCGGGTAGCAGGGCCACCTCTTCCTCCCAATCGCTCAAGCCGTGGACCCGCTCATCCCGGGTTACCGGAAACAGCCGCACCGCGACCCGCCCAATATGGTCGATATTATCTACGAAAAAGTTGGTCATACTGGCGTCAACCGCAAACTGCCAACGCGTGCCATCGGTTTCAATGTCGCCGAACACGTCGCGCTCAATTCCTTGGTGCACTAAAGTGCCCAGAATCGTGCTGTGGTGCAACTCCGCAAACTTGGTCGGGTACTTGATGTCCAGCAGTTGTACCTGAAAGTCTTCCGGTTGGGGGGTGAAATAGTCCGGCGCAAAAACGATGCGCTGCCATTCAGCGTCATCGAACGCACCATCTGACCACATCCCCATACTATCGTCGTCACCCAATAACATACGCGCAATGGCACGCGTACGCGGATTCGCAAAGGGGGTCACAACAGGCCGGTACTCAACTTGCGCCGTCGCGATAGCATCACGGAGCTGGTCAACCAGGATGCGCTCTTCCGGACGAAAGTGTTGATAAATACCAGTCGTCATCAGTGTTCACCTATGTCTATTCCAGGTCCAAATCGTCATGAATCTTCTCGGCGAGGTTGCCACTCACTTCAAAGTTGGCCGGCGTCACCAAGAAAATCATGTTGCCAACCCGCTTAATCTCACCGTTAATGGCAAAAACGAGGCCCGTGAGAAAATCTACGATTCGCTTTGCATCCGCCGGCTCCATCCGTGAAAAGTTGACCAATACGGCCGAGTCACCAAGCAGGTTGCGCCCAACTTCCTTTGCGTCAGAATAAACGCGGGGTTCGTACAACTCAATTTTGGAGTTGCCCTTTTGCGCGCCACTGATTGGCAGCACGTTATTCGTGCGCGCCGTGTTGGGATGATTTGCCGCTGGCGTAGCCTGACGGGCCTGTGGTGCATCCGGGCGTGCGTTATTCCCCACCGCACTCTGCATCATTTCGTCATCGGCGTAATCTTGCTCATCAGCATCGTCGTCCATCTCGAAAAACTTGCCAAACATACTCCCAAGTTTATCCATTGCCATAATCAGTCAACCCCTCACTTATGTGGCTTACTAGTTATCCATCCGCCGCCGCTTAAAGAACGGTGGTTGGTCATCACTATCGTCACTGTCCTGCACGTGTGGTTGGGATTCGAACACGTCGAACTCCTTCTTCTGTACGTTATCAAAGCTGGCCTGCTGGTCATCGGCGGCTGCACTCCGTGGCTCCCGCCGCAGGTCCCAGTCACCAAACGGATCGTCGGTCTTACTCTGGTTGGCGTCGCCCGCCTGGTCGTTCTTGGCCGCCTGGTTGATACTCTGGCGAACCGAACCGCGCCGCGGCGTGCTGCCGTTGTCCAAATCATCCAGACCCGTGGCAATCACCGTGACGACCACTTCGTCGCCCAGGTCTTCGTTAATGGAAGTCCCAAAGATGATGTTAACGTCGCTGGTCGCGGCCTGGGTCACAATTTCAGAAGCGGCTTGGGCTTCAAACAGAGACAAGTCCGGGCCACCAGTGATGTTCAGTAGCACCTGCTTGGCACCATCGATACCGACTTCCAGTAGTGGTGAGGAAATGGCCTTCTTGGTGGCCTCCTCGGTCCGGTTCTCGCCGGTCGCAGAGCCAACACCCATTAAGGCGCTACCCTGCTTAGCCATCACGGTCTTCACGTCGGCAAAGTCCAAGTTAACGTAACCAGGACTCGTAATCAGGTCAGAAATACCCTGCACGCCCTGACGCAGCACGTTATCAGCCGTTTGGAAGGCTTCCAGCATCGGCGTCTTCTTGTCAACGATTTCCAGCAGGCGGTCATTGGCAATAATAACCAACGTGTCCACGTGCTGCTTCAGCTCCTTAATGCCATCCTTAGCGTTGTTGGCACGCTTGGGTCCCTCAAAGGTGAACGGTTTAGTGACCACACCAACCGTCAATGCCCCTTGTTCCTGCGCAATTTTAGCCACAACGGGAGCAGCACCGGTACCGGAACCACCACCCATACCACAGGTGATAAAAATCATGTCGGCACCCTGCAGCGCTTCGGCAATGGCCTCTTCACTTTCCTCAGCGGCCTTCTGCCCGATCTCTGGCGCCGCACCGGCACCCAAACCACGGGTCAGTTTTGGTCCTAATTGAATCTTAGTATCAGCGTTTGACGCGCCTAAGGCCTGCAAATCGGTGTTGGCAGCGATAAACTGCACACCCTTAACATCCTCACTAATCATGCGGTTCACGGCGTTACCACCGGCCCCACCGACACCAATGACCTTGATCACGGCGCCGTTCGCACTCATTTGTTCATCTGCTGCGAATTCCATCTTCGTTCCTCCTACTAGGGGTGATATTTACGATTATTCAAAGAACGAGCTAAAGAAGTGACGAATCTTTTTACCCGTCTTCTTCTTTGGTTGCTCCTCTTGCTGGTCAGCTACATCCGGTGACGTTTGTTCCTGCTGCGTTTGCCCCGCAGCCGGTTGACGCACTAACCGGGGCTGCTCAGTGGGACTTTGCTGCGCCTGACCGGCAGAGGCATCGGCTTGGCTAACCGCGCTGTTAGCCAATTTGTCGATGTCTGTCATGGCAGCCGCCGCCTTGATCAGGGCTAACGCCTGACTAAAGGACGGGTGCCGTAACCCCACTTCTGACGGCATGTACAACTTAACTTCACACTGGAACACATCCTTGGCCAACGCCGTGATGCCCGGCAGCGCCGCGGTCCCACCGGTGATAACAATTCCCCCTGGCAAGTCCAAGGCGTGCGCATCTTCCAACGCCTCATGGACCCGGTTAAAGATTTGCGTGACCCGCGCTTCAATGATTTCTGATAAGTACTTCTCGGAAATCATGGCCGGGTTCGGTTTGCCCACTACCGTAACGGGGAAAGTCTCATCCTCACTCGTGCTGAGGGAATCCGCATTACCAAAGTCACGCTTCAGCTTCTCGGCTGACGTGTAATCAGTGTTAAGCACGATGGAAATATCCTTCGTGATGTTTTCGCCACCCTCACGGTCAGCGTACGTGAACTTTAGCTTGTGGTCGTGAATTACGGCGGCAGTAGTTTGTCCCCCACCGAGGTCGACGATCACGGTCCCAAAATCCTGCTCACCATCAGAAAGTATGTACTCGCCCAACGCCAACGGGTTGACCACGAGTTGTTGAATAGCCAACCCCGCTTTAGCAACCGCCCGCTTGATATTGTGCACCACGGTCTTCGGTACGGTCAGCAACAGGCCCTGCATTTCGACCCGGACGCCAATCATGCCACGGGGATCCTGGATACCATCAAAGCCATCAACGGTGAACTGACTAGGAATAACCGCAATGACCTCACGCTCTGGCGGCAGATTACGCATCATGGCCGTAGCGGCCACGTTGCGCACATCCGCATCGTTAATTTCCTTGCTGGTTTCACCAACCGCAATCATCCCGGTGACCCGCTCAATCTGTAACAGGCTAGCCGGTACCCCCACAACCACCTGGTTAATGGTGATGCTGGCCTTATCTGCGGCCTGCTGCACGGCAGCTTTAATGGCCGTGGCCGCCTGGTCAATATCCACAATCACCCCACGGGACAAGCCGCTCGAGTGTTGATTCCCCATGCCAATCACACTCATCTGTCCAGAATTAACTTCGGCAGCAATGACCTTAATTGAGGTGGTCCCGATATCCAGGCCGACATAAATGTCTTGATTAGCCATTAATCTGGACCCTCCTTTAGATTTTTCGTTATTCGTAATCGTCAATTTAATAGTTGTTATTACTTCTTTGAGTGTACCACACTGTTTCCCCCATGCGCACCAGTTAAAGCCCATATTGACGCATTTAAACGCTATTTGGTGGCCTTAGGAGTGAAGAATGCACCAACCTCTAAATCGACCGTCCCCGTTTTATTAACCTGCTTAATAATGGTGGGATAATACTTTATTTTTTTACCCACCGTGCGACTATCAGCCACGATGGTATTGCCGTCGTTCATGGTCATGGTGATTTGGTACGGGTTCCCCCCACCACGGGTTGACTGAATTTCGGAAATATCCCGTCGAATGTTGGCTGGAAACTTGGCCACCACCCGAACGACCCGTTGCAGGCCGGAACCAAACCCCTTAAAAATCAGGGTCCCGTTCTTGGGCGCTGACAGGCCCTGAGCCAAAATCGTACCGTCATCCAGCAGTGCGTGGTAGCGGTTACCCCGTTGCACGTACCCGACCGTCGCGTGCTCAGTCACGGTGATTGTCACCGTACGCGCTCCGGTCACCCGGGTCTTGGCTGTGGCCACCCGGGTCACGTGCCGAGTCACCAGGTGACTCACGCGTTGCCCGTTCAACCAGACTGCAGGCATCAGGCTACTAGCGGTCAACCCACTAGCCCGTTGCACGACAACTGCGGCCACCGCGTGATTACCACGAACCCGCACCTTTGCTACTTTGGAAAACGGCAACGCCAAGTAACCTGTCACCAGGGTCAGTAAGATCAGTGGTGGTAACAAAATCGCCAGGTTCCGCCGTAAGCGGTGGCGACGCACCCCTTCCAGATGCGGTAACGGGGCGGCGACGCCACGTGGGCCCGGATGCGGTGTTGGATTTTTATAATTACCCGTCCCGGGTACGTGAGAATCGTCGTTACGCGCCATCGCGCACCTACCCCCTCATTACGTCTTGCATGACTTTGATCAACCGGTCCGTGGCGTCCGGCACACCCTGACCACGAGCGGCCTTAGCCATGGCGGCAAGCCGCGCAGTATCACCCATTAACTCGTCAATGGTGTGCGTGAACTCCTGCGCCAACTCTGGCTCCGTGATTACGACCGCCGCACCCGCATCCGCCAATGCTTGCGCGTTGTGAAACTGGTGGTTGTGCGTCACGTTGGGACTAGGAATTAAAATCGATGGCAATCCCAGCGCCGTGGTTTCGGCTAAGGTCGTCGCACCACTGCGACTAACCAAGAGCTGCACGTCAGGCAACACCCGTTCCATACGGTCGATGTACGGCACGATGCTGATATTGCGGGCCACGTCCCCTGCGTCTTCACGCACCCGTTTGAAGTGCGTACGCCCGGTAGCAAACAGTACTTGGTAGTCACTCCGGGCAAAGATCGGCAACGCCGCCAGCACGGCTTTGTTTAACATCGGTGCCCCCCGCGAACCACCAAAAATGAGCACGGTCCGTTTCTTCGGGTCCAACCCAAAGTCGGTCAACCGGTCGTTGGGAGACAGTCCCGCTACCTGCTGTGCACGGGGATTCCCGGTGATCACCACCTTGGCCCGTGGAAAATCACGTGCCACTTCGGGAAAACTAATGGCAATCTTGTCGACAAAGTGACCCAAGAACTTATTGGTTACCCCGGCCACGGAATTGGATTCATGAATAACGGTTGGGATGTGCAGGCGCGCCGCCGCGTAAAGCGTCGCGGCGGACACGTAACCGCCAGTACCAACAACCACGTCGGGCTTAAACCGCCGCAAAATCTTTTTGGCCGCGCCCACACTCTTGAGGAACAACTGAATCGTGTGCGCATTGTACTTTAAGCCGGCCCAATTGAGCTTGCGCCGAAAGCCCTCAATTTCAATGGTTTCAAAGGCGATTCCGTGATCTGGCACGATCCGATTCTCCAGCCCGCGGTGCGTGCCAACGTAGAGTACGTCGTCAAGTAAGTCGCGTTCCTTTAACCGGTCGATCAAGGCTAGCGCCGGGTAGATGTGACCACCCGTGCCTCCTCCTGAAACAATGATCCGCATAAGTTTGTCTCCTTAATGATTACGCGTACGTGCTTAGCCTAACTGATCAACGTCGGCGATAAAGCGGTCGCCGCGTTCCTCAAAGGTGTGGAATTGATCCCAACTGGCTGCTGCTGGTGACAGCAAGAGCACGTCACCAGGGTTGCTCAACGCGTACGCAGCCGGAACGGCCTCGTCCAGGTTGTCCACCCGCTTAATGTCCGGCACACCCGCCTTTTGGGCTACTGCCACCATCAAAGGCGCCGTTTCCCCATAGGTCACCAAAGCGTGCACGTGCTTTTGTAACAACGGAATTAATGCATCCATTGACAGGTGCCGGTCCAGGCCGCCAGCAATTAGCACTTCCGGTGCCTTGAAAGCCACGATTGCCACACTGGCCGCCTCAACGTTAGTAGCCTTGCTGTCGTTGTAAATTCGGCGTCCGTGCAATTCCTTTACGAACTGGATCCGGTGCTTGACCCCACCAAACGTCGCCAGAACGTGGGCAATCGCCTGGTTATCAACGCCGTACAGTTTGGCTACACTCATGGCGGCCAGGGCGTTCTCCACATTGTGGGCGCCAGGAATCTTGATGGTGTCCGCCTTGACGACGCGTTCACCGTCAAAGCACAGCCAACCATCCCCATCGACCACGGCCCGGGCACCGGCCACACCCGTCCGGGAGAAGGGAACGACCTGTGCACGGACATTTTGCGCAAGATCACGCCATTCTTGCTTATCCCAGTTCACGACAAAGTAGTCATCCGGGGTCTGATTCATCGTAATGCGCATTTTGGCGGCGATGTAGTTGGCCCGACTACCATGGTAATCCAGGTGGGCTTCATAAATGTTGTTTAACACCGCAACATGTGGGCGCAAGTGGTCAATGCCCAGCAACTGGAAACTAGACAATTCGGCCACGATCTTACTCCCGGGCCCAGCCTCCTGGGCAACCTGCGACAGGGGGATCCCAATGTTACCGCCCACATGGGCTTCGACCCCACCCTCGTTGAGCATTAACCCGATCAACGTGGTGGTCGTCGTTTTCCCGTTGGTCCCGGTAATACCGACCCATTCACCTTCAGAGACCTGGTAGGCCAATTCTGGTTCCGTAATGATGGGCAGTTTTAACTCTTGAGCCCGCTTGACCATTACGTTGCTGTACGGAATGCCAGGGTTCTTGACCATCAAACTAAAGTCTTCATCCAGTAGCGATACTGGGTGCCCACCGGTGATAACCCGCACACCCTCTGCTAGTAACTCCTGGGCGTCAGGATTATTGTCAAAGTCCTGCGCGTCATTGACCGTGACCAACGCGCCCAATTTGTTTAATAACCGGGCGGCGTTGACCCCACTTTTACCCAAACCAAGAACGATGACCTTCTTATTTTGATAGTCCGTAATTTGCTTCATTGTGCCCTTAACTTCCTTCTATTATGTAGACCCCGTCACTGCGGCGGAGTATGATTTTGTGTGGCTTAATTGAAAATTATAATGCCAACCCTAGGTACAGGCAGCTGGCAATGATGCCGACAATCCAAAACGTAATGTCAATGCGCCATTCGCTCCACCCACTCATTTCAAAATGGTGGTGGATCGGCGACATCTTGAAGATACGCTTACCCGTTAACTTAAAGGACAGCACCTGTAAGATGACGCTGACGGTTTCACAAACAAAGATGATCCCGATCAGCAGCAACGACCATTCGCGGTGTAACATCAGCGCCACCACGGCCAGCATGCCACCAAGCGCCAGACTTCCCACGTCACCCATGAAGATCTTCGCGGGTTTGTGGTTGTACAGCAGGAAGCCCAACAGCGCCCCCACCGTGACCAAACAGATAATCAACACGTCGACGCGGTGGTCATGCGCCGCAATAATGGCGTAGGTACCAAAGGCCACCGTCCCCTGGCCGGCCACCAGACCGTCCAGACCATCCGTCAGGTTGACGGCGTTGCTAAAGCCGACCATCCAGAACGCCGCAAACAGGGTGTATAGCAACACACTGTTGACGGGACCTACAAACGGCACCGTAATCACGGGTGTGAAACCAGCGTGCAAAAAGACAATGAGAAACACGGCGGCACCGATCAGTTGGCCCAAAAGTTTCTGCCATGCGCGCAACCCTAAGTTACGGTGGTTGACGACCTTCACGAAGTCATCCACGAACCCGAGCACGCCGTACAGTACCAGGATGAATAGCGCCACCCACACGCTGAGGGTCAATTGGCGCGTCCAGGCACCTACCCATATGGCTGAAACCACGATGGCCAGAATGAAGACTACCCCACCCATCGTGGGCGTACCATTCTTCTTGGCGTGCCACTTTGGCCCCTCATCGCGAATGGTCTGTCCTTCGTGTTTCATCCGCATAAAGCCAATGAATAGCGGCAGGAGGATCACGGTGATGGCGAAAGCCGACACCGCAGGAATTAACATCTGTGCAAGTTGCATGGTAAACCTCGTTTTCTATTGTGCGGTAAACGTAATCGTACCGCCAGTATCAGGGATTAACGCGCCCGCATTGATGCTTTGTGCGCTAGCGTAACCGGAACCCTTCAACTTAAATTTCTTTCCGGTAATCTGGGCCAATTTTAACACATCCGATTTCGACCAACCACTGACATCGGGCATGGTCATAGCACCATTCGTCAGTAAAATTACACGGCTACCGTTGAGTGTGGTCTGCCCCGCAACTGGCAATTGTTGCACAACTTTGTTCCCAGTCCCCACTGTGGCCACGTGGTAGCCGGCGTTACTCAACGTACTTTGCGCGGTCGTGGTGCTCTTGTTGGTGACACTCACCATCTTAGTGGTCGTGCTGTCCGTCGTCGCATTAGCCGCGTCATCACTGGCCGCATCCAATGCTAAGGCCCGCGTAATCAACGGCTTAAAAATCTCCGCCATCATTTCCTCAGGGGCCTTGGTGTAGTTCTGCGGCTGTTTCAAGGTGATGTACAGTAGGTACTTGGGATTCTTGGATGGGACCATCCCCGCCACGCTAAAGATGTAGTTGGAAGCGCCGGTCAAATAACCATTGCTACCGGCAATTTGTGCCGTCCCGGTTTTGACCCCAACGTCAACACCGTTCATTTTGTAGGCGCTCCCGGTCCCAATACTAGACTGCACGACTTTCACCATGGCTTTGCGCACGGCCTTCGCCGTACTGGTCTTGATAATGCGGCCCTCAGTTTGCTTGCCATACTTAGTCACCGTGCCGTTAGCACTAACTGTCTTACTAATGATTCGTGGTCGCAACATCACCCCGTTGTTAGCGACGGCTGACATTGCTTGTAGCATTTGCATCACCGTGACGTCGATTCCCTGACCGTAAGCCGTCGTAGCTTGTGTCGTGGCGTTGCTAAAGGATAACGTCCCGGAACTTTCGTCTGGCAGGGTCACCCCGGTCTTCTGGCCAAAACCAAATTTCTTGAGGTAGTGATGCCAGGTCGCGCCGCCCATTTCCTGTTCTAGTTTCACCATACCCACGTTGCTACTACGGGTAAAAGCCTGTGACAGAGGAATGGTGCCCCAGCCATTACGATTCCAGTCGTACAGCGTAGTACCACCCACCTTAATGCTCCCAGATTGGTAGTACTCGTTCGGGTTGTAATGACCGGAATTGATGGCGGCTGATAGGGTCATGATTTTCATCACGGAGCCCGGTTCGTATGCGTCCTGCACCAGGGCGTTCCGCCACATGTCGCTTACCCCATCCCCTGTCTGTAACGAGAATGTTGGCCGCTGACTAGCCGCAATAATGGCGCCCGTTTTGGCGTTCATTAACGTGGCAGTCATTTCCGTCGGTTTGTATTCCGACTGGACCTTTGACATTAAGGATTCCAGGTAATTCTGGAGGTTACTGTTCAACGTCGTATAGACGGTCCCACCATTCTTGGCGGGTACAGTCTTGGCTTTGCTGGTACTCAGTTGGTACCCGTAATTATCCACCTGACTGGAGGTGTGACCGTTCTTACCAGCCAGCAGTTTGTTAAAGTACTTTTCCAAACCCATCGTACCGACAATTTTGGCACTCGTCCCGCTACCCTCTACGGTCGTCTGCCCAATAATATGGGAAGCAAAGACGTTATCCTCATAGAGCCGGGATGATTCACTGGTAAAGTGAATTCCGGGTAGCTTCAACCGGCTGATCTGTTGCTTAATGGCCAGTGACAAGCCACTACCCGCCGAACCAAATTCCACCTGCTTAGTCTTACTACTAGTGGGATTAAGGTAAACCAAAATCTTGTCTTTCGCCATGGGTAGGTACTTGGCCAGCATTGTGGCCGTCTTCTCTTTATCCTTGACCAGTTTTTCCTTGTCACCCGAATATAGGGGCTGCAGGACAGCGTAGATAGAATAAGTTTTGCTAGCGGTAGCAATGGTGTTGCCGTTAGCGTCGACGATGCTCCCGCGTTGGGCCTGCAGCACGGAGGTCCGGGTTTCTTGCGTTAGTCGACTCTTCCGAAGGTTATGTGCGTCGACATAGCCCCCGGAAATAACACAAAAACGATAAACAAAAACGCAGAAGAACACCAGAGTAACCACCATAATCAAGAACCCAAAGACTTGGCGGTTCCTCCGGAGGCGCGATTTTGAAAACCGTTGTTTTGTTTGTTTATTCATTTGGTAACCTGTTTGATGTTACTGTCGTTAACCGTCAGCCCGTGCTGCTGGGCAAAGGCGGCTAAGCGACCCGACGCCGTGAGTTCACCCACCGATTGCTGGTAGTTGGTGACCCGGTCGGTGGCACTCGCAATTTTATTTTGCAAATTCTGATATGTACGCGTTGTTGCCGCGACGCTAAATTGGGTGCTGAGTATAAGTAATGCGAAGCCCACTGCCGCTACCGCAATGCAAGCGGTCAAAGCCCGCTCCACCATGCTGAACGGTACCCGCTGCGGACGGGCAACCGGTTGGGGTTGAACTCGCGGCCGCGGTTTTGGCTGGAGCTGTGGCGCGGTGGCGTCAAAATTTCTTGCTGTACTATCCATAATGATTACCCCCTATTTTAACCGTTCAAGCACCCGGAGTTTGGCGCTGTGTGCGCGGTGGTTGTGCTTAATTTCTTCATCACTTGGTAAAATCGGTTTACGTGCAACGAGGCGAAAGTTGGGTTGCGCACTCTCAGGAATCACCGGCAGGCCGCGTGGCACATCAGCCAACTGCGTCTGTTCCCGAAACATGGTCTTCACCAGCCGGTCTTCCAGGGACTGGAACGTAATGACCGCAATGCGCCCACCTGGATTAACCGTGGCAATGGCTTGGCTCAATGACTCTTCCAGGGCGCCCAGCTCGTCATTAACCGCGATACGAATGGCCTGAAACACCTTTTTGGCGGGATGCCCGCCCGTGCGACGCGCCGCCGCCGGAATGCCGGCTTTGATGAGGTCCACAAGTTCAAACGTGGTTTCGATGGGCTGCTTGGCCCGCGCTTGTTCAATCTGCCGGGCAATCTGCTTGGCAAACCGCTCCTCACCGTAACGGGTAAAGATCCGCACCAGCTCACCAAATGACCATTCATTGACGATGGTCCGTGCGGTCAGTGCCTGTGACTGATCCATCCGCATGTCCAACGGCGCGTCAAACCGGTAGGAAAACCCCCGCGTTGACTCATCAAACTGGGGACTGGAGACCCCCAGGTCGTAGATGATACCGTCGAACCCCTGCACACCCTCAGCTGCTAACGCCGACTGTAAGTGACGAAAGTTCGTATGTAGTAGGTGTAAGTTGGCAGGGAACGGTTGTAATTGTTGCCGCACCGCCTCAATGGCCTCAGCGTCCTGATCAAAGGAGTAAAGCTGCCCACCCTGCAGGTGACTAAGGATCAACTGCGTGTGCCCGGCGCGTCCCAAAGTGGCATCAACGTAGGTACCATCGGGTTTAACGGCAAGGGCTTGGACCCCCGCATGTAATAAAACTGTTTCATGTGTATATGTCATCGCTATAACCCGAAGTCCATTAAGTTTTCCGAAATATCGTCAAAGTCTGATTCAGCGTCCGTGGCAAATTGCTCCCAACGTTCCGCACTCCAAATTTCAATACGGTTGGCTACCCCCACCAGCACGCAGGCTTTGGCCAAGCCGGCGTGGGCCATCAATGGCTTGGGCACGTTGATGCGGCCTTGCTTGTCCAGTTCACACTCCGTGGCAGCGGAGTACAGGAGCCGGATAAACGTCCGGGCGTTCTTTTGGGTCAACGGCAAAGTTTGTAATTTTTCCTGCAACTTCGCCCATTCTGACTGGGGATAACCGAAGAGACAGCCGTCCATGCCCCGGGTGAGAATAAAGTCCGCACCCAACTGTTCACGAAACTTCGCTGGGATAATCAAACGACCCTTCGCATCCAAGTTGTGACGAAATTCACCCATGAACATAGACGACACCTCCCTTCATGCTTCCAATGTTACCACAATCCCCCACAACCCACCACAAATTGTGTTATTTTCTCCCCACATTTAACTTTTTTGTCAAATAGACTGAATTTTGGCCAAACAAAGGGCCCAGAAGCACTGGCTTCTGGGCCTTAACGGACTGGTGGGACGTGGTGGGGACTGTACCCCTATTTTTGACATTTATGTGGGGCAGTAGCCCAAAATCGAACCTCTGTTCGTGTTATTATGCGGTCCAAATGATGGCGCCCACCCACCAAACGGTCGAGAGGACACCCAAAATACCAGCTAATTGCACAAAGTAGCGCTTGAACAAGAGGTCATATTCGCGGTACACGGTCACCCCTACCCACACGAGTGCCACAATGCAGGCGGCAAAGGCGCACACGAACAGATAATCAGGATGTGACCAGGTTAACAAGATGATCCCCACGGCGTTGACGACCGGAATCAGGAGCAGTAGTGGCTGCAGGCCACGACGATGATGTGCTAAAACCCACAGTGCTAGCGTCACCACTAACCAAACGAGGGGCAGAACGAGACCGACTGTATGCATGTAATTCACCTCTACAACAGATTGTACCAAAATTTTTCTGTGCTGTGGTGGCGCTTTGGTTGTATACGTGGAGTGACTCGGGTAGGCGGAAGAATCGTGACCTTGTGGTTACTGACCTGGTTTGTGCGACCCCGCCACCGCCAACTTCGCACTTAATTCACCGTCCATTTGCTCAAGCCGGCAAAACAATGTACAATGCTGACAGGAAGAACGTAATCGTCACGGAGGTGTACGTATGAGCAAGGTTAACGTCAGCAAGGTCAAGGCCGAAAAGGAACATAAATCCACTTTTCAACACGTCACCCAGGTTTTTGTTTGGGTCATGATTCTCATCACGGTTCTCGGTGTGGTCTTTACCGCCGTGTCCGCATTCCAATAAACAATTATCGACTTAAAAAGCGTGTGCCGTCGCGGCACGCGCTTTTTTTCGTTCCCTGAAAATTTACGGTTTCCGTAACAATTGCGGTGCCAAACGGTCCACCAGAATGACGGCAATCAACGTAGCCACCATCGTGACAACGGCCGAACCACCATTAATAACTAGCGAGTACAACCACGCCGCCTGTCCGTGCGGCGCGTAACTGCCCCAGAAAATCCAGCCGGCAATGAAGTGCCAAAAATACTTGGCGCAGGTACCAACACACACCGCCGCCACCAACGCGAGACGGCGGCGCCCAGGCCCACCCTGCTGAAACGCACGGTATGCCACGCCCGCTAACCCCGCGCACGTGAATGCAATCGGGTATTCCACGACACCCTGGATGGGGTTCAGCACGCTCCCTGAGGCCAAGCCAAACAGAATCATGTCCAGCACGCCCCAGATAAGGCCGCCCATCATTGCTGGGCCCATCCCCCGCCGTAGCGCGAGCACCACAATGGGAATCATTCCCCACTCCAACTCAATTGCTGACACCCCCGTCGTGTGGGGGATCACGTGCAACGCGGTCGCAACCGCCGCCATGACGGCGACTTCTACCATAATTCGTACCCGTTCCCTTGCCATACAAAAGCCTCCTTTGCGTAACGTCTAGCGACACCGACCCACCACAAAGGAGGCAATTTTGCCCCAATTCACAATCCCTACGCTCGTACTAACGAAACAGGTTCGAAGGGTATCTCTCAGCCTCACGGCACCCCTTTGTGAAGGTTTTTAAATCATGACTTTAATGACACACTTACACCCATAGATTACGCACTTACGCCCCTAACGTCAACATCAGTCGACATTAGGGGCGTAAGTGATTACCCAACACGTTAATTGGTTGCCGTACCAAACCACTTGCGTTGTAGTTTAGCAATCGTGCCGTTCTTCTTTAAAGCCTTCAAACCAGCGTTAATTTTTGCGTCCAGTTCCGTGTCACCTTTACGCATCCCCACGGCGAACTGCTCGGCGGGGAACGTACCATTCACGATGCGGTACTTCTTGGGATTTGGTTGGTGGGCGACGTAGTACCGGGCGTACACCCCATCAATCGCGATGCCCTGAATCCGGCCCGCGTTCAAATCGATGAAGGCCTTGTCGTAAGTGTCATACAGTACGGGCTGCTTTCCCTTGACGATATCCTTAAGCTTCTTCGGTTCAGCGTCAATATCAGCGGCCCCGCTAGAGTCCGTCTGGGCACCAACCGTCTTCCCCGCCATGTCGGCAAAGGACTTAATGTTATCGCTCCGCTTGGTGACCAACACTTGGTAGTTCTTCAAGTAGGAATGCGACATCAATACCTGTTTTTTCCGTTGTGGCGTCACGGTGTACCCGTTCCAAATCAGGTCGATGGTTTGGTTACGCAACTCGGTTTCCTTCATGGACCAGTCGATGGTCTGGAAGTCCGCCTTAATGCCGTAGCGCTTGAAGACGGCTCGCGCTAAATCGATATCGAAGCCCTCCAGGGAACCATTCTTTTCACGGAACCCCATGGGGACGAAGGTATCATCCAAGCCAATAACGACCTTCTTAGTTTTTTCAATACGCGGCCAGGAATTCTTAGCCGTCGTGCGCGCACAGGCTGATAAGTTGGTGACTGCGACTAGCGCCAACAAGCCCGCAATTACTACCTTCCAAAATTTGCGCATCATTTACGCCTCCGTTCCCGTCGGCATCGTAAAGACGTTATCCGCCACACTCCGGGCAAACTCCATGTCGTGAGTCACCACGACCTGGGTCATGCCGCCCTCCTTGAGCTGGTTGACCAGACCCGCCACGTTGTCGCGTAGCGCGGGGTCCAACGCACTTGTAGGTTCATCATAGAGGAGTACCTGGGGATCCAAAGCCAAAGCGCGCGCAATCGCGACCCGCTGCTTTTGTCCACCAGACAACGTGTACGGATAAGCGTCCGCTTGCTCCGTCAGTTCCAGTTGCTGCATCAGCTTATCCGCCCGCTGGTCCGCTGCGGCTTTGTCAATCCCGGTCAATGTGGGGGCAAGCGTGATATTGCGCCGCACGGTGTACTGTGGAAATAATTCAAAGCCCTGGAACACCACCCCAAGGATGCCCTGTTCACGCAACTGTTCGGGTGTAGTTGGTTGCCCATCCCAAGTGATGGTCCCAGCATCCGCCGTTTCGAGCCCGGCAATGATGCGTAGCAACGTCGTTTTACCAACCCCGGAAGGACCCACGATGGCCAACGTCTGGCTATCAGGCACCTGCAGGTTGAGACCGTTCAGGATGGTCCGACTACCAAATTTTTTAATAATTCCACTTAATTCTAGCATGTTCATTCCTCCTAACGGTAAAAGGCAAAGCGCTTCTCAACCCGCTTCTGGGCGATGGTCAAGATAAACGTTAGTACCAGGTAAATCAGCCCGACTAACAGGTACGGTACCAACGTGACGTCACGGCTAGCGGCAATGTTCCCCGCGCGGAGCAGATCGCCAATCCCGATGACGTACACCAACGAACTATCCTTGATCAGGTTAATGGTTTCATTACCAATACTTGGTAACACAATCTTGGTGATCTGGCCCATGATGACGTAGCGGAAAGTTTGCCACCGGGACATCTTCAGCACCGTGGCAGCTTCAAACTGCCCCTTGTCGATGGCTTGGTAACCACCACGGAAGATTTCAGCGAAGTATGCAGCGTAGTTCAGGATGAACGTGACCAGGACCGCAGAGTTACGGTCGAACACGATGTGAATCGTCGGCAAACCATAAAAGATAAAGATCATTTGGAGCAGTAACGGCGTCCCCCGGAAAATCCAGGTGTACGCGCTCAGCACCCAGCGTAGTACCACGGCCAGGGGGTTCTTGGACCGTGACCCGAGCCCTGGTGACAATACCAAGCCTAAGGGTAAAGCACAAATCAACGTAATAACAAAGACCCATAACGTGGTCCAGGTACCCTTTAACAGGGCCGGCATAATTCCAATAATGTATTCCATAATCATTTCCCCCTTCAATTTAAAAGGCGCCCTCCGTGACTACCATGGTAGTCACAGAGGGCGCCACGCGCGGTTCCACCTCTGATACGTTAGCCGCTCACACGACTAACCTCATGTGGTTGCCGCCCACCCAGTTGCGATGATTAGACCCACGAGCACAAAAAAGCCCCCTGACGGCCGTAGCCATCAGAGGGCGAATTTAATTTCGCGGTTCCACCTCATGTACGTAACACCGTCACCAGTATTACCTCAACTGGTTGCACAAACAACCACGGCGCTAACGGGCCCAACCGAGGACGCCTACTAACAGACTTCAACGTCCCACTCGCGGATGTGAGGCTAAATGGTGGTTCCCCGCTTTCCAGCAACGCGGGGTCTCTGTGCACCAGCGCACCTAACCGATTCCGTTCAAAGATTTATGTAACAATTGATTGACTCTTAATCTACACTCACTTAAATCTAATGTCAACTACCAACGGCGACAAAATTTCATTTTTTGTTTAACCCTCTACCGGTGGAATAGGCGGTGCCAAAAACCAGTCTTTTGTTCCGTGACTGGTAGCAAAGCCACCGTCTCACCCAACAAGCGGCGCGCCACGTTGCGGTACCGCTTGCTGGCGTCATCGTCAGGATCCATGACAACCGTTTCACCCTTGTTGGACTGCACGATCACATCGTCATCATCGGTGATCAAACCGAGCAGATCAATTCCTAGATGTTGCGTTACCTCATCCACGTCCATCGCGGTGCCGTTTTGGACCATGTGGGGCCGTACGCGATTGATGATCAACTTCGGGGGTAACGACATGTTGGACTGTTCGATTAGCCCCACGACCCGGTCGGCATCACTGACGGCCGATACTTCCGGTGTAGTAACCACGATGGCCCCGTCAGCGCCGGCAATGGCGTTGCGGAACCCTTGCTCGATCCCGGCTGGTGAGTCGAGAATGATGAAGTCAAAGTCGGGCTTCAATTCGGCCACGATGGCCGCCACTTGTTCGGGCTCCAGCGCGTCTTTGTCCGCATTCTGGGGAGCCGGCAATAAGTATAAATTGTCGTCGAACCGCTTATCCTTAATGAGCGCTTGACGCAACTTGGCTCGGCCCGTGGCAACATCCACAATGTCGTAGATAATGCGATTAGACAAACCTAACACGGCATCCAAATTGCGTAGACCAATGTCCAGATCCAGCAGCACCACACGCTTGCCGCGTAATGCCAAAGCCGTCCCAATATTAGCACTGGTGGTAGTTTTACCGACCCCACCCTTGCCTGAGGTCACAACGTAACTTGTTCCCATCATTTATCCTCCACTTGATCAAAGATCCACGGCCGCAGTTGCTGCAACTGCACACTGGGTACGAAGTTCAACATGTGTGCGTCGTCCATGTAGCAGCAATCCGCCGTTGCGGGGTGCTCCTCGTCAATAATTGCGACTGCATCAGCCAACCGTACCTGGGCTAAATGGGACATATCGCCCACCACCACGGCACGGGCATTGTCGGGAAAACCAGCGTGAACCACACCCTCGGCCTGACCCAATAAGTATACCGAACCAGTGGCCTTGATGCTCGCGCCCGGATGGAGTACACCCGTAAAAACGACGTCGCCCTCATAGTGTAGGTCCTGACCGGAGCGGACCACCCCACCAGCAAAGTGGGTCCGGGCCGCCGCGACTTTGGCCGCTGCAACCTGGGCATCGATCACGTCCGCGGTCAAAGCACTGACCGCGAAACGCGGATAATCGTCAAACACATGGTCCAGCTGCTGCCGTTGATCTTCCGTCAACAACCGGTTGCCCGTCGTGACCGTAAAACTAACGTTACCTTCGGGTGTCTCCGCGTACAAATGCGCGATTAGATCATGCAGCTGCGCCACAATAGCGTCAAAGCTGGCGTTTTCGTCCAGCCGCAGGGTGAATCCCTCCGAGCTGGCCTTCAACACAACAGCGTCCACAACGCACCCCTCCATCCAGTTATTAGTCTTGCGTTAATTTTACCAGTAATCGTGACAAAGCGTAGTAGATAATCGCAAAAAGAATAATATTCACGGTCAACCCGGGCGCGATATGTTCCGAAATCAGTGCCCCCACCGATGCAGTGGTACTACCCAACATCAATGCCACCACGTAGTTCGCCACTTCCTGCAGGGTCTCGGCAATCACGCACACTGCCCAGACAAACAGCCACTTACGCGGAATAATGGGCCGCACCTGCATGACCACGAACACAATCAACGGAATAATGAACGTATTCACGCCCAGAATGCCCGTGTAAAAACAATCAGTGATCAGACCAGCACCAATGGCAATTGCCATCGTCCACGTTTCCTGGGGCACAAAGATGACCACCAACACCAGACTTAACAGCGTTAGTTGTGGTACCCCCGTGTAAGTTGGCCGCATGATCCACTGGCCCAAGACGTGCGATAGGGCGCCATCAAGCAATACGGCCAGGTAGACGGTCACAATGGCGACCCAGTGACGGGTAAATCTCTTTTCGTCCACGACGTTACCCCCCAATTGTCCGCTTAATGACGGTCACAACGTCCATATCGTCCAGGTTACCAGCAGGCTTGATGTACACCTTATCAGCCAAGCCGTAGTTGTCAGTTTTGACTGCGGCCACCGTCCCGATGAGCAAGCCCTTCGGCGTTAACCCACCCAGGCCCGAAGTCATGACCTTACTACCTTTTTTGATGGTCTGGTTTGTCGCAATTTGCCCCAAAACGAGCTCACCGCGGGCCTTGTTATAACCGGTGATGACCCCGTTGACCGCCTTACCGCTAGTGCGCACCACTTCCGCCGCAAACCGATTGGCAGTCGAGCTATTAGTACTGATCATTTCAACTTTGGAATTAGTCTTGTTCACCTCAACGATTCGGCCGACCAGGCCCGAGCCAGACATCACGGGCATATTTTTACGAATTCCTGCCACGGAACCCTTATTAATGACCACCGTGTTTGTCCAGTCGGATGGAGAACGCGAGATTACCGCTGCTGACATGGTGCTGTAATCCGTCAGTGTGGCCTTCAACTTCAGTTCTTTTTTTAGCTGCTTGTTCTCTTGCCGTAACGACTGATTTTGTACCTTGGTCTGGGCTAAATCATCTAGGCTCGACTTCAACCGCTCGTTTTCGGAGTAAGTATTGAACAGGTTCGCCACGTCATCCAACCCGTGACTGATGCCGTTGGCGGGTAACGCGACCACCCAACTGGTGATGCCCACTACGTCATTACCCACCTGCTGAACAACTGGTGGCGTATTTTTATCGTTGCGTACACTTACAGATGCCGCAATTAAGCCCACGCAGACTAGTAGCGACACCATGAGTATAATTAACCGTTTGTTTGAAAAAAACTTTTGCATGCTTCCCCTCCAGGGCGACATTCATCGCCCTGCTTCTCCTGGCGTTCAGCACGCGGATCTGCGTGACCCCGCAGTCAGGGTCCGGACCCGCCTCATCAAAAAAGGCCGGGGCAAAAAACTTGTCCCGGCCCTCCCTGCTACTCTACTTCTTCTTCATCGCTTCGATGTTCTTCAGGGATTCACCGGTACCGGTGGCAACACAATCCAGTGGGTCCTGCGCAATAAAGACTGGCACTTTCGTTGCGTCACTAATGACACCGTCAATACCCTTCAAGAGAGCACCACCGCCAGTCAGAACAATGCCGTGGTCAATCACGTCAGCGGCAATTTCAGGAGAAGTTTCTTCCAACGTCTCCTTGATGGCCGTAATGATTTCCTGGACGATTTCGTTGATGGCTTTAGCGACGTCCACCGCCTCAATGTCCACCGTTTCGGGCAAACCGGTCAGGAGGTTCCGCCCACGAATTGAGGTGCCTTCAATATCCTTAGCTTCTTCAACCGATGCGGAACCAATGGCAATCTTAATGTCTTCCGCCGTCCGCTCACCAATGAGCAGACTGAACTTCTGACGTACGTAAGTAATAATAGCTTCGTCGATCTTGTCACCAGCCATCCGGATGGACCGGCTGGAAACAATCCCGCCCAAAGAGATGGTGGCCACATCAGTGGTCCCACCACCGATATCAACGACCATACTGCCAGTAGGGTCCATTACGGGCAACCCAGCACCGATAGCAGCAGCGTACGGTTCTTCAATCACGTATGCTTCCTTGGCACCAGCCACCTTAGCGGCATCAATCACGGCACGCTTTTCAACCTCGGTAACGCCGCTGGGCACACAAACCATTACGTACGGGTGGGAATTGCCGCCCAACGCCTTTTGGATAAAGTACTTCAGCATGGCCGCGGTGGTGTCGTAGTCGGCAATCACCCCGTCTTTCATTGGCCGGATGGCCGTCAAATTAACTGGCGTCCGTCCAATCATGTCTCGTGCTTCGGTGCCGACCGCGGTGATTTCACCCGTGTGGGTTTCCTTAGCCACAACGGAAGGCTCGCGCAAGACAATGCCCTTACCCTCAACGTAAACCAAGGTGTTCGCCGTACCTAAATCAATTCCGATATTTTTAGTCCCTAATCCAAACAAGCCGTTCTCTCCTTTGGGCATCATGAAAATTCTAACAAAAGCAGTATATCACAGTTACCGTTGATACCAATGCTCGCTGATGAAAATTACATAGTCTTATTCTTTCTTTATAATCCCAGAATAATATTTTCAGGACCCACTTGGAAAATCTGGGCGGTGCAACACAAAAAGGCAGTGCGGCATCACCACCGCACCACCAACAAACAAGTTTTCTAAATATAGCCGTGTTCACGAAACGAGACGTAATCCGTACTACCAATGACAAGGTGGTCCACCAAGGCGATCCCGACCATGTTACTGGCTTCCAGCACACTGGCCGTCACCTCGATGTCGGCCGGACTAGGTTCTGGGTCACCGCTGGGGTGGTTGTGCACCATCAATATCTGCGCGGCCCCGTACACCAACGCCTGTCGCAACAAGACTCGCTGGTCAATGAGGCTACTTTCGATGCCACCAATCGACACGGTCTCCTGCTTGATCACCTGGTTTTTCACGTCCAAGTACAGCACTAACATCTCTTCATGAGCGTACCCGGCAAAACGCCGCATCATGGTTGCACCCAACTCCCCCGCACTCACCACCTTACCATGGCGAACAGCGAGGCGAGCTTGAGCGCGAGCCCCTAACTCCAGCATAAGCCTCACCTTGCGCGCCACCACGTCACTAACGCCCGCTAACATAGCGAGGTCCGCCGCGGTTGCCGCCGCTAAACGTTCCATATCTGGATACCGCTGTTGCAGTGATTGGACCGCCTGGCTCACGTCCGCCGCCCCCGCAGTACGTACCGCGGCGGTCAATAATTCGTGGTCGGCCAACAAGTTGGCGGCCGTTGGGGTCACAGTGGCCGATTCATTTTGGGTCAAGACTACCACCTCCTTGCAAAGATATTTCGCAAGCAGGCGTTTAACAACTACTTGGTGCCCAACAAAGTTTGCCGGACATCACTCACGAGGTAGAGCGAGCCCATGATTACCACGGTCCGGCTCGCGTCACCAGCGAGGATCAACGCCAATGCGTCCTGCCAGCTAGGCGATACGTCCGCGTCGGAATCCACCGCGGTATACTCAGTTGCCGTGGCCGCCCGGGGATTATCCGGTACTGGCACGTAAATCACCGGCCACTCGGTGCGGGCCAGCTGGCCCATCATTGTGTCCAGATCCTTATCGTGCAAAATGCCCGCGATAATGACCACGTCACCAGCACCGCCAAAGAGGCTGACGGCCCCAAGTGCATGGCGCATCCCGTCCGGATTGTGCGCACCATCCAGGACGATGGTCGGTTCGGTACTGATGACCTCCATGCGGGCCGGCACGGTGGCTGCCTGCAAGCCGCGCTTTATTTCCATCGGCTTGAGCGGCCACTGCTGCCGCCGGGCATAGGTTTTAGCTGCCCGTACCGCCACCGCAGCATTGTGGGCCTGGTAATCCCCAGCCAAAGGAACCCACAGCCCCGACAAACTACCCTCACCATCCTGGTACTTGAAGGCCGTACCACCATTCTTATAGTGCACACCACTAATTGCAAACGCATCACCCAGGCTGGCCAACTTACTGCCCACGGCAGTGGTACGTTCGCGCACGGGTCCCATCGCGTCGGCCACTAAATCCGCCGTCACCGTATCGCAACCGGACTTGATGATACCCGATTTTTCAGTCGCAATGGCCGCAATGGTGTGTCCCAAGATGCGGGTATGGTCCAACGCCACGTTCGTAATGACGGCCACGTCGGGCTGAATCACCGTGGTGGCGTCATGGGCACCACCGATACCCACCTCGATCACCGCTACGTCCACGTTATGTTGCGCGAACGCCGCAAAGCCCATCGCGGTCACAAATTCAAACTCCTTGAGGACAAAGTCCGAATCCTGGGCCCGCAATTCCGTATAAATGCCGGCCACCTGTTGCGCCAAATTAAGCAACTCCGCATCACTAATAGGGGTACGGTCAATCTGAATGCGCTCGTTAAACCGGTTAATAAATGGTGATGTAAACATTCCCACGGTCAACCCGCTCCGTTGCAAGATGCTCGCAATCATGTTGGTGGTGGAACCCTTACCATTCGTCCCGGTCACGTGAATAAAGTGGCCGTGGCGCTCAGGATGGTCCAGTGCCGCCAACACCTTCAGCAGGTTCGTGTGGTCTGCCGTTTTGGTTAAGCGGGGTAAATTGTGAATAAACGCCAACGCGCCGTCATAATCAGTAAACATCGTTCGTCCTCCTATCGCTCTGAACGTTACCCGTGCACACGCATAACGGTGGCTGATCAACCCCCAAGCCGCTTGCTCGTTAGCCTTATTTTACCATGCTCAACGTGGGTATTTATCGTTCAAACCCAATTGCAGCCATAACAAAACCGCCGCAACGGGTTTATGTGGCTCCCGTTCACGGCGGTTAGTGACTACGTTTACTTTTGAGCGGCATCAAGTTGCGCGAGACGCTCGTTAGCGGCGTTTTGCTCAGCCACAAAGCCGGCCCGCTTCTGCTTCTGCTCCTCAATCACGGCGTCTGGCGCGTTCTTAATGAACCCAGGGTTACCCAACTTCTTGTCAATGCGGGTAATCTCACCATCCAACTTCTTGAGGGTTTTCTGCAACCGGGCAGTTTCCTTGTCAAAGTCGACCAGTTCGGCTAACGGTACGTAGACCGTGGCGCCAGCCATCACGGCTGAAGCGGACTTCTGCGCTTCCTTAACCTCAGCGCCTTCAGGCAGGATTTCCAGGGTCTTGGTGTGCAGGAAGCGGTCCAAGACCTCCCGGTTCGAGGTGAAGGCATCCTCTAGGTGGTTATCATTCAAGGATATAATCACGTCGATTGGTGTACTCAACGGTGCGTTCACGTCGTTCCGAATCTTCCGTACGGCCCGAATCAGGTCCAGCACGTTAGTCATCTCCGCCACGGCTTCATCGTCCGCAAATTCTGCGTGCACCACTGGGTAGGCCGCAGTAACGATCGAATCGCCCTTATGCGGCATGGTCAGCCACAGCTTTTCGGTGACGAACGGCATGATTGGATGCAACAGCCGTAGAATCTGGTCCAATACGTAAACTAGGTTGTTACGCTTCTCGGCCTTGGCGGCCTCATCGTCACCGGTCAACGTGGCCTTGCTGATTTCAATGTACCAATCAGCAAATTCGCTCCAGATAAAGTTGTACAGGTCACGTCCAGCTTCACCAAACTCAAACTTATCAAACTTAGCGGTGACACTCGCCACAGTCCGGTTCAGTTCGGCAAAGATCCACTTGTCCGCCAAGTCAAATTTGCTGGTATCCGGCATGTGGGCTGGTGCCTGGTCATCGTCCAGGTTCATCATGATGTAGCGCGATACATTCCAAATTTTGTTGATGAAGTTCCACGCGGAGTCCATCTGGGTGTAACTGAACCGCGCATCCTGACCTGGCGTCGTCCCATTAGCCAGGAACCACCGCAAGGCGTCAGTCCCGTACTTGTTGATCACGTCGATCGGGTCGATCCCGTTCCCCAGGGACTTACTCATCTTGCGACCCTGCTCATCGCGCATCAACCCGTGAATCAATACGTGTTCAAACGGCCGCTGACCGGTAAAGTGCAGACCCTGGAACATCATCCGCGCTACCCAGAACGGGATAATGTCATAGCCAGTCACCAGCGTGTTGGTTGGGTAGTAGCGCTTGTAATCCGCAGCGTCAGTATCCGGCCACCCCAAAGTGGAGAATGGCCACAGTGCAGAACTAAACCAGGTGTCCAGCACGTCAGGATCCTGTTCCCAGTTCTCAGCGTCCTTGGGCGCTTCCATCCCGACATACATTTCACCAGTTTCCTTGTTAAACCAGGCAGGAATGCGGTGGCCCCACCATAGCTGCCGGGAAATAACCCAGTCGTGAATATTCTCCATCCAGTTAGTCAGGGTGTGTTCAAACCGGCCTGGTACAAAGTCGACCTTGTTGTCCGTCTTTTGGTTGGCCAAGAGCTTCTCGGCTAACGGCTTCATCTTGACGAACCACTGGGTCGACAGACGGGCTTCCACCTGCACACCCGTCCGTTCGGAGTGACCAACGGAGTGGACGATTGGCTCGATCTTAATTAAGTCGCCAGATGCCTGCAGATCCTTAACCAGGGCTTCACGACAATCAAAGCGGTCCATCCCGGCGTACTTACCGGCTTCATCGTTCATGGTCCCGTCGTCATTCATACAGTTGATTCGCTCCAAGTCGTGGCGCAGACCAACCTGGAAGTCGTTCGGGTCGTGGGCTGGCGTAATCTTAACGGCCCCGGTCCCAAAGTCCATATCGGCGTGCTCATCGGCAATAATCGGAATTTCGCGGCCGACGCCGGGCACGATTACCTTCTTGCCGATCATCTTTTCATAGCGGGGGTCGTGGCGATTAACCGCGACCGCGGTATCACCAAACATGGTTTCCGGACGCGTCGTAGCAATTTCAATGCCACCCGGCGTACCATCCGCAAATTTGTAGATCATGTGGTAGAAGGCACCCTTGTCATCTTGGTGAATGACTTCAATGTCAGATAAGGCAGTCCGCGCTTGCGGATCCCAGTTAACAATGTACTCACCACGGTAAATCAAGCCCTGGTTGTACAAGTCCACAAACACCTTGCGCACGGCTTTGGACAAGCCCGCATCCAGCGTGAACCGTTCACGGTCGTAGTCCAATGATAGGCCCATTTTGCCCCATTGGTTCCGGATGATTTTGCTGAACTCATCCTTCCATTCCCACACCTTGTCCACGAACTTTTCGCGACCCAGGTCGTAGCGGGTAATACCCTGTTCACGCAGCTTGGCTTCAACCTTAGCCTGCGTGGCGATCCCAGCATGGTCCATCCCCGGGAGGTACAGGGTGTCGTAGCCCTGCATCCGCTTTTGCCGAATGATCATGTCCTGCAACGTCGTGTCCCAAGCGTGCCCCATGTGCAGTTTACCCGTGACGTTTGGCGGCGGAATTACGATTGTGTACGGTTTGGCTTGCTTGTTACCACTAGGCTTAAAGACGCCCGCGTCGACCCACTCCTGATAACGTCCCGCTTCGACGGATTGTGGGTCGTACTTTGGCGCTAATTCATGTTTAGTCATATCACTTCACCCCGTTAAATTTTACTTATCGTCACGCAAAAATACCGTCAACCTGCACACCCGGAGAACAAAAAAACTCGTCCTAATCATCAATTAGGACGAGTTAACTCGCGGTGCCACCTAAATTGGTTGCCAGCTGGCAACCCCCTCAGTACGGATAACGGCCGTAGCCGACCACCCCTACTCAAACGTTCAGGGTGGCACTCACAAGCTACAATTACTAAGCCGGTCGCAACTTCCACTCGCCGTTGCGTCTCTGTGTAACCGAACCTAATAACCCTCTTGCTCAACGTGTTGGCTTCAGTATAGCTGATAGCCCGCATGCGGTCAACGGGTGGTTGCCCGTAAATTACGGCCGCAACGCGCACCATTACCGGTGCTTTACAGCAACTCGGCAATGATGTCCTGCTGCTGGTTCATGTACTCGTCACCGACCTTGATCTCGGTGACCTTGATACCATCCAGCGCCTCCTGCATTAACCCATCTACGTCAATGAAGGTTTCGTAATAGCGTGACTTGTCCAGCTTGGGTTGCGTCTTTGGTGACGGCGGTGCAAAGATGGTGCAGCAATCCTCAAACGGCATGATGGACAACTCGTAGGTATCAATATCCTCGGCCTGCGCGATAATTTCGGTCTTGTCCATCGTCGCAACGGGACGCACGATCGGCATCGTGGTCACGTCGTTAATCGCCGCCATGGACGCCAACGTCTGACTGGCCACCTGACCAACCGATTCGCCGTTAAAGATAGCTAGGTCGCCCCGCTGCTTCGAAATTGCCTCCGTCAACCGCAACATGAGCCGCCGCTGAATCGTCATCAAGTAGCCCTCAGGTACTTTGGCCTTAATCTCTTCCTGAATGTGCGTAAACGGTACCTGAATGAAGTTGATGCGGCCCACGTAAGGCGTGAGCTTAGCCGTTAACTGCTTGGCTTTGTTCAACGCGTTTTCGCTGGTGTATGGCGGGCTAAAAAAATGCACCATTTCAATATCGACCCCACGCTTCAGCGCCAGGTAAGCCGCCACCGGGGAATCGATCCCCCCACTCAACATCATGGTAGCGTGGCCGGCCGTGCCGACCGGCAAACCGCCCGCACCCTGGATGGTCTCCGTTGACAGGTAGATGCCGTCAATGCGCACCTCCACACGGAGCGTAGCGTCAGGATGCTTCATCTTGACTTGCAGGTCAGGCCGCGCATCGGTGAGGTAATCACCCATAGCCCGGTCCATCCCGTAAGTATCCAACGGGTACTGTTTGTCGGCCCGCTTGGTTTGCACCTTAAACGTGCTACCAGCCGGCACCGTCTCGTTGATCAGGTCCAAAGCCACTTGCTTGACCTGGTCCAAATCATCTTTGCCTACCTTGATGGATGGTGAGAAGGTCTGGATACCAAAGACATGGCTCAACACGTCCATGATGGGCTGTGCTGCCGTGCCGTTCAGTTCAATGTGCAACCGGTCACGCTTGGGCCGAATCGTCAATTGATCAGTGTACTGGTGTAACGCCTTGACGATGTTGCCCTGGAGTCGACCGATAAAGGCCCGCCGGTTCTTACCCTTCGTGGATAGCTCGCCGTAACGCACCATAATTTCACTATATTCCATATTACTCTGTCCTCTTTATCGTTAGTGGCTGCTCGTCGCCGTCAGCTTCTGGAACTCGGCGTGGACCTTATCAAAGGCCCGCTCGAACGCCTTGGCTTCGGCCATTGTGTTCTGCTCGTCCAGGCTGATTCGAATCGCACTGGTGGCCAAATTATCCGGTACGTGCATGGCCTTGAGCGTGCTACTTTCATCCCCCGAGCGGCTGGAGCAAGCACTGGTCGTGGACATGAAGATACCCTCGTGCTCAAACGCATGCACAATGGTCTCACCCCGGACGCCCGCAATCGCAAGCGTCAAAATGTGGGGCGCGTAGCCGGCATCTAGTTGGCTAAACAACGTGACGTCATCCTGCTGGTTCACGTAGTTGGCGATTTCCGTCCGGATGGCCTGTTCCCGCGCAACGTTAGCGTCCTCATCCGCGAGGCACACGCGCAAGGCTTTGGCCATCGCGGCGATTCCCGGTGTATTTTCGGTTCCGCTACGCCAATCACGCTCCTGACCGCCGCCCGCCATCAGTGGGTCAATCATCCGGCCGGCTTTCGCAAAGATAAAGCCCGTACCGCGAGGAGCATGGAACTTGTGGCCCGAGAACGTCAGGAAGTCGATCCGCGGGTGGCGAATCTTAGCCAACACGCCTTTGCCCACGGACTGCACTGCGTCGACGTGGTAGTGGATCGTCGGGTAATCCTGCAGCAAGTCACCAATCTGGTCAATGGGCTGGATGCTGCCGACCTCGTTGTTCACGGCCATGACGGACACCATGATGGTATCGGGACGAATGGCCGCCCGCACGTCGTCCACGCTGACAAAGCCGCGACTATCCACTGGTAAGTAGGTCACGTCAAAACCCAGCTTTTCCAATTGGGCCATGCTGTTGCGCACAGCCGGGTGCTCGATTTGGGTCGTAATCAGGTGTTTACCAAATTGACGCTTGGCCATCGCCGTTCCCTTGATGATCCAGTTATCACCCTCGGTCCCACCGCTGGTAAAGTAGATTTCCTCTGGCTGGGCGTGAATGAGTTGCGCAATCTGCGCGCGTGATTGTTCGACCACCGCGCGGGCCTGATCCCCTAAATTGTGCAGTGAACTAGGATTGCCAAAAAAGTCTGTGGCCACCGTCCGGTAGGTGTCCAACACACTGTCCAGTGGCTTGGTCGTTGCACTATTATCGAAATATATCATCGTGTATGTCCTTCCAAAAAATAAGTAATGTCGTACCGCATTATAACAGGTTTTCGGGAACAGGCAAAGCCCTGGTGTGGTCCATCGCGCCACCCATGCACCTGGCAGTACTGTAACTAGCGAAAAGGCGGAGCCCTTACGCTCCGCCTGCCTCATCCTGTATGTCCGCCAACGTTAGACGTTGTCTTGACTAGCCAAGTAGGCATCTTCCACCCGCTTGTAGCTCCCGGGAACGGCTTCTTCCAACGCGGTCGCCAGATTGTCCGCCGCTTCTTTATACCGGTATTCGTTGTACAGTGCGCGACTCTTGCGCGCTGCTTCTGCTACCTCTGGATGTTCATCCCGGTAGCGGTTAGCCGCTTGTAGCAGTTGGGCGGTCATGCCTACCGCATCCACGATGGCCCGACCTTCGTCCTCCAAATCGCTTACGTCACTAGCTAAGCCCACCAGCTGTTGGTTGATGTCATCCAAATCAATTTTGACCTGATCCAGGGCCGTCGCAATCGTGTCCACCTCGGACTGGACGTGGTGCAGCCGGTCCGTATAACTTTCCGGCAGGCCAGGCAGTTGTAGTTGATCCAGCGACCGCTGTACGGTACGCATCGTGGTGACTTGAGTCTTAAGTGCGGTGTTGGCGGACTTCTCGCCCTCCTTCAGTTTGGAAACCGCCGCATTGATGGCCACCTGCCGCTCTTCAATGGCCTTCAACCGCGTTGTAGCACTATCCATGTGCTCGGCAATCACGGAGAAGACCGCGGTGTGATCATCAATGGCCGCTAAGTCGGCCTGATGTTGCCGGTCAAAGGTGACCAGTTCCTCACGTAGGCCCTTAGCCTCCTTTATTTCACCATTATTGAGGGTGTAGCTTTGGTTCAAGTGATCCAGTTCCAGCATCAACGCGTGGTTCTGCCGCTGCGCGTGTGCAATAAATTCGGTGACCATGTCGCTGTCACGCTCGACTGTGCGCCGCGCCGTCATTTCCTTCTCCATAGCGGCGTACATACTGTCAATCGCATCCGCCGCCGCTTGGTTATCCGACTGGGCCTGCTTAAGGTCCATGGCCGCCAAAGCCTTATCACTAGCGTCCATCTGGGTGTGCACCTGCTTGATGACCGCCGGGATATCCACTTCGGGAAAATGGAAGTTATGTTTCGTCAGTGAATCATACGACGACTGAATTTCCTCCAACTGCTCCGGGAAAACTTTGACCAGGTCCGTCACCAACGGCGGCACGGCCGCAACGTTGTCAGCCAGCGTTCCCACGCTTTGCTTCAAGTCCTTCAATGCACTGGCCGCTGCCTGGTGGTCGCCAGCCGCGGTGATCTTTGCAACGTTGGCAAACTGCTCAGCCAGTTCTGATAGTTCCTGCTCAAAAGCCGGCATGGCACTGCCATACGCGAAGTTTTTGGCCAACAAGTCTTTCCGTGCTGACTGGTACGTAGCCTGCAACTCATCCAGCAAGCGTTGGTTAGTGGCCTGCGCTGCTTGTAGTTGCTGTAACTCTGCATCCACCTGCGCGTACTTTTTGGATAACGTAGCGAGTTTTTCCCGGGCCTCCTGCAACTGTTCGCGGACCACGGCAAACCGAAACTGGGCGTTCGCCGTTTCCAGCTCTAGTAAAATGGCCTCCACGTCAGCTCCCGGGCCCTCACTAGCCTGCTGGTATTCCCGTTCCAGGCGCGTCAGGGTCTTGAGACTTTCGCCACCCAAATGTGCCCCCTTGAGGACGTGAATCGTCTGTTCGATATCCGCGTTGGCCAGACCCGCAGATTGCGCGTCCAGTTCACTGATTGCTTTGGCGTACCGGCCCTTGATCACCAACCCCACGATTAATGTGATTACCAACAGGACCACAATCGTCAACACTATCCACAACATTACGTGTCACCCTCTTAATCGACTACCGCTACGATTGCATTTTACACCGTTGGCGGCTACAATACCCTTATTAATAGTTAGGTATTTGTATGTACTGATTCCTATTGTCCAGTATCCCAAAAACTGGGACGACTGAGAACCCCTAATTGCAAATTACTACTGAAAGCAGGCAAATTTATGTCCCAACTAGACCCCATTGTCGTCGCCCAGGTCGACGCACTGCTCACTGATGAGCACAACCCTATCACTAACTTGGCTAACGCAGCGGCCCTACTCAACGATTCACTGACCGATGTTAACTGGGTTGGTTTCTACCTATACAATCAGACCACAAAACAATTAGACCTTGGCCCCTTCCAAGGTAAAGTTGCTTGCATGCACATTGCTCCCGGCAGTGGCGTGGTTGGCACCGCTTTTGTTAAAGGTGCAAGTTTGATTGTCCCCGATGTTCACGCCTTCGCGGGCCACATCGCTTGTGACGCTGCCAGCAACTCTGAGATCGTCGTGCCCGTGACCGTCGACGGCCAAACTATTGCCATCCTGGATATCGACTCCCCAAGCCTCGACCGGTTCTCCGCTGACGACCAGAAAACACTCACCCAGTTTGCCACGCAACTGGCCGCGCACCTTGACACAGAGGCGCTCGCTGCGGTATGCTAGCATGCGTGTAAAATAATGCAGCTGTGGGCGGCATGGTCGGCTCCAGTTGGCTAAGGAACTATTGGGTAGTAACCGCGCTGCAATGGCGAACCCCGAGGGCCAACTACCCGTGTGTTAAACCCACGAACGTTTATTTTACTCCAATAAAATTTTTTGGAGGACTACTAATATGTCTCGTTATACTGGCCCAACCTGGAAGGTTTCTCGCCGTCTGGGTCTATCCCTTTCCGGTACTGGTAAGGAACTCGCTCGTCGCCCTTATGCACCTGGTGACCATGGTCCCAACAGTCGTCGGAAGATTTCTGAATACGGTACGCAATTGCGTGAAAAGCAGAAGCTACGTTTGATGTACGGTCTGAATGAGCGCCAATTCCGTAACTTGTTCGTTCGTGCCGGTAAGATCACTGAGGGTACCCATGGTGATAACCTCATGATCCTGCTTGAACAGCGGTTGGACAACATTGTTTACCGTTTGGGCATGGCAACTACCCGTGCTCAGGCTCGTCAGCTCGTTAACCACGGCCACATCCTGGTTGATGGTAAGCGCGTTGATATTCCTTCCTACGAAGTTCAGCCTGGCCAAGAAATTAGTCTGCGCGAACGTTCTCAGAACCTGGTCGTTGTTAACGCCGCTATCGAAGCTACTGTTAGCCGCCCGGCTTACGTAGAATTCGACGAAGACAAGAAGTCAGGCAAGCTGACTCGCCTGCCACAGCGTGAAGAACTCGAACCAGAAATCGACGAAGCGCTTGTCGTTGAATACTACAACCAGATGCTGTAATTCTCCGGAATCATTGTACTGGTTGTACCAAGAAGCACCTGTTCCCTACTGGGGGAGCAGGTGCTTTTTGTATTGGGTTGATGCAAACACCACGACTCCAACGCAAAGGACACCTAGTCCACAGACTAGGTGTCCCTAAATGCATATTGACTAACATTGCCATGCGCTCAAATCAGCAGAACACTGCCACTAAACGCATGACCGTCAGATTAATCACGCTTGCGTTTCCGGTCCCACAATCCAGCTAGGCTAATTAGGGTTAGCAAACCAACTCCTAGCGCACGTAGGACGCCAGTTTGTTCATCCCCGGTCTGTGGCAAGCGACTGCCATTACGTACTTGCCCTCCAGTTTGTGGTAACTGATGTGTAGCCGCTGGGTGCCCCACTTGGGTAGCGCCAACAGCATTCGTGACCCGAGCCAGGTGTACATTGATTGCCTTGGCCGTCGTGGTCATTACCGGTGTACGCTGGGCGCCGTTATTCGTAGTCGTTCCGGCACTAACCCGGCCCGCTACTGTTGAAGTACTAGTTGCGTGGCCAGTCGCCCCCGTTGCGGGGAGACGGTTGCCACTGGCGGCACCGTGGTCATTGTGGTCGCCACCCGTGGCACCTGGTTGTGGTGCAACCGGGCTATACGTAATGACCACCGTTGTGTCAACTGGCAACATAGTCGTCAACGTTAACATCTGTGCGGGTACGTCACCACTGACCGTGTACCCAGCGATAACCGGTGAAATCACGGCCCCAAAGCTACCGTTAGGTGTGTAGATGGTTGTCCGGCTACGCCCATCACTGGTAGTGACCGCTGTGTAAGCAACCTCCTGGGTCACGGCTGCCGGTGTGGCCATCCCGGCACCATGATACACAATTGTCCGGGTAACTGGAACCGTCGCGGTTGTCACAGCCGGCTGAATGGTGATAGTTCCTTCCGTAGCACCATTGCGCTCAACAATATAATCAGCACCAACCGCGGCCTGCACCTTAGCCAAACCGGCGGCGTTTAACTGGTAATGGTACGTGTCAGCACGCACCGCATCACTAGTAACCGTGATGTCACCGTCATCCAGTGGCACGACCCGACCAGCCGCAGTAGCAGTCAGTCCTGGTGCCCCACTTGCCTGAGTGGTGCCATCATAGGTAAAGACCACATCATTCAAACGCGGTACCGTTGTGACCGGCGTGATGTTAATCATCCCTGGCTCACCAACGCTAACAACGTAATTTGCACCAACAGTTGCTTGGACTCGCGTCAGGCCCGCCTGACTTAGCTGGTAAGCATACTTACCAACATCGACGCCGTTACCAGTCAGGTCAATATCGTCACTGTGCAACTCAACGGTTTGACCGGCAACAGTAGCTGTCAACCCAGCAACCTCGCTGGCGCTAGTCCGCCCGTCGTAGGTGAAACCACCATCGCTCAACATGGTCGTGACCGCAACGGGCGTAATGGTGATGGTACCAGCGCTGCCAGCAGTAACGGTGTAATTACTGCCAAGTACCGTCTGTACTCTGTGCATACCGGCAGCGTTCACCTGGTATGCGTAAGTCCCAACATTCGTGCTGTCACCCACGACTTTGATATCCGCACCGTCAAGGTCGAGCGACCGGCCAGCAATCGTAACGGTTAATCCGGTCGCGCCACTGGCCAAAGTGTGCCCATCAAAGCCGAAGCCACCATCACTCAACGCGGTCGTGACCGTTGCGGGCATAATCGTAATTGTGCCCGTATCACCAACGCCAACACTGTAGTTGGCACCAACTGTGGCCTGCACCGTTGCTAAGCCCGTGTGACTCAACTGGTAAGCGTAACTACCAGCCGCAATGTTGTCATGAGCTACTACGATATCACCACTATCCAGGGCAACGGTCCGCCCTGCGACAGTCGCGGTCAACCCGCGGGCACTGCTGGCCGTAGTGGTTCCATCAAAGGTGAAGCTACCATCACTAAGCTTAGTCGTTGTTGCGGCCGGAGTGATGGCGATGGTGCCCCCCTCACCGACGTGAACGGTGTAATCAGAGCCAACGGCAGCCTGTACTTTGGCCAACCCAGTGGCACTCAGCTGATAATCGTAGTTGCCGGCCACAACGTCATCACCCGTGACGTCGATGTCGTCGCTACCGAGATTGATGGTCTGGCCCGCTACGGTGGCCGTCAAGCCACCAGCGGCACTGGCTGTGGTCCTTCCGTCATACGTGAAACTGTCGTCACTCAGGATAGTTGCAACCTCTGCTGGGGTGATCGTAATCATACCCTCACCACCA
Organism: Lacticaseibacillus thailandensis DSM 22698 = JCM 13996; assembly: GCF_001436135.1. Classification (NCBI taxonomy): domain Bacteria; kingdom Bacillati; phylum Bacillota; class Bacilli; order Lactobacillales; family Lactobacillaceae; genus Lacticaseibacillus; species Lacticaseibacillus thailandensis. Next base: position 196,930 of record NZ_AYZK01000001.1, on the reverse strand, counting down.
ACACTGACCGTGTAGTTAACACCCACTGTCCGCTGAACCTTGGCTAAACCAGCGGCACTCAGCTGGTAAACGTAACCGCCAGCGGTAGTGCCATCAGCGTCAACCGCAATATCATCGCTATCCAGTTCAACCACCTGGCCAGCGACGGTGGCGGTTAACCCGCCAGCTTCACTAGCGGTCGTCGTCCCGTCAAAGGTGAAGCCGCCGTTACTTAGTGTGGTCGTTACTACAGCCGGGGTGATGGTAATTTTGCCCGTGCCACCAGCCGTCGCGGTGTAATTATGACCAACTGCATTCTGCACTTTGGTCAAACCGGCTGCATTCAACCGGTAATCATAAGCGCCAGCCGCAACATCATCGCCGGTCACCTCAATATCGGTCTGATCCAGCGCAACCGTTTTTCCAGCAACCATAGCTGTCAAGCCACTAGCGTCACTGGCCTTAGTGTGGCCATCAAAGGTGAAACCACCATCGCTTAACTTTGTCGTAGCCGTCGCGGGAGCAATGGCAACCATACCGGTACCACCAGTACCAACAGTGTAATCATTACCCACTTGGGCCTGCACCTTAGCAATACCCGCGGCGTTTAACTGGTACGTATAACTACCTGCCGCAACGCCATCGTTAACGACCTCAATATCATTGCTGTTCAAAGCCACCGTCTGACCATCAGCAGTAGCCGTCAAACCGGTGGCAGCGCTAGCTGTAGTCGTGCCATCATAAGTGAAACCACTAGTGTTCAATGTCGTCGTAATGGCCAACGGTGTAATAGTAATTGTGCCGTCTGCACCAACACTCACGGCGTAATTGTGACCCATTGCGGCCTGCACCTGAGCGAGTCCGGCCACACTTAACTGATAACGGTACTGACCAGCATGAACACCATCATTGGTAACCACAATATCGTTACTGTCCAGTTCAACACGCTGACCGGCCACAGTAGCAGTCAGACCGGTCGCCCCACTGGCCGTTGTGGTCCCGTCAAAGATGAAACCACCATTAGTCAAAGCAGTTGTGACGGCCAGCGGCGCGATGGTAATTATGCCACTATCACCAGCGCTAACAGTGTAATTAGTACCAATGGTGGCCTGCAGTTGTGCTAAGCCATTGACGTTGAGTTGATAGCTGTAACTACCAGCGTTGACGCCATCGGACGTTACCGTAATATCATTTGTCGCAAGGCTAACTGTGTGTCCGGCGGCACTGGCCGTCAAACCACTAGTTGCACTGGCCGGAGTACTCCCATCAAAGATGAAACCACCAGTACTTAATGTTGCCGTTGCGCCAGCGGGCGTAATGGTGATCGTACCAGTACCACCAGCAGTAATACGGTAATTGTTGCCCAGTTGCGCCTGGGCTTTGCTGATGCCGGCGGCAGACAACTGGTACTTGTAACTGCCAGCGGCAACGTCATCATTAATGACCTCGATGTCACGANCAGCGGACTGTACTTTGGCCAAGCCTGTTGAGTTCAACTGGTAAACGTAATCGCCCGCCGCTACATCGTCATTCGTAACATCGATGTCGCTGCTATCGAGGTCAACCGTCTGGCCGACAACACTGGCAGTTAGTTTCGGAACACCGCTGGCCTTAGTCGTGCCGTCATACGTGAAACCACCATCACTCAAGATAGTCGTCACAGCGGACTTGGCAATAGTAATCGTACCCGCATCGCCGACAGCAACCGTATAGTTACCACCAGCAGCGGACTGCACTTTGGCCAAGCCTGTTGAGTTCAACTGGTAAACGTAATCGCCCGCCGCTACATCGTCATTCGTAACATCGATGTCGCTGCTGTCGAGATCAACCGTCTGGCCGACAACAGTAGCAGTCAGTTTCGGAGCACCACTAGCCTCGGTCGTACCGTCATACGTGAAGCCACCATCGCTCAAGGCAGTCGTCANTGTGCCCGTATCACCAACGCCAACACTGTAGTTGGCACCAACTGTGGCCTGCACCGTTGCTAAGCCCGTGTGACTCAACTGGTAAGCGTAACTACCAGCCGCAATGTTGTCATGAGCTACTACGATATCACCACTATCCAGGGCAACGGTCCGCCCTGCGACAGTCGCGGTCAACCCGCGGGCACTGCTGGCCGTAGTGGTTCCATCAAAGGTGAAGCTACCATCACTAAGCTTAGTCGTTGTTGCGGCCGGAGTGATGGCGATGGTGCCCCCCTCACCGACGTGAACGGTGTAATCAGAGCCAACGGCAGCCTGTACTTTGGCCAACCCAGTGGCACTCAGCTGATAATCGTAGTTGCCGGCCACAACGTCATCACCCGTGACGTCGATGTCGTCGCTACCGAGATTGATGGTCTGGCCCGCTACGGTGGCCGTCAAGCCACCAGCGGCACTGGCTGTGGTCCTTCCGTCATACGTGAAACTGTCGTCACTCAGGATAGTTGCAACCTCTGCTGGGGTGATCGTAATCATACCCTCACCACCAACACTGACCGTGTAGTTAACACCCACTGTCCGCTGAACCTTGGCTAAACCAGCGGCACTCAGCTGGTAAACGTAACCGCCAGCGGTAGTGCCATCAGCGTCAACCGCAATATCATCGCTATCCAGTTCAACCACCTGGCCAGCGACGGTGGCGGTTAACCCGCCAGCTTCACTAGCGGTCGTCGTCCCGTCAAAGGTGAAGCCGCCGTTACTTAGTGTGGTCGTTACTACAGCCGGGGTGATGGTAATTTTGCCCGTGCCACCAGCCGTCGCGGTGTAATTATGACCAACTGCATTCTGCACTTTGGTCAAACCGGCTGCATTCAACCGGTAATCATAAGCGCCAGCCGCAACATCATCGCCGGTCACCTCAATATCGGTCTGATCCAGCGCAACCGTTTTTCCAGCAACCATAGCTGTCAAGCCACTAGCGTCACTGGCCTTAGTGTGGCCATCAAAGGTGAAACCACCATCGCTTAACTTTGTCGTAGCCGTCGCGGGAGCAATGGCAACCATACCGGTACCACCAGTACCAACAGTGTAATCATTACCCACTTGGGCCTGCACCTTAGCAATACCCGCGGCGTTTAACTGGTACGTATAACTACCTGCCGCAACGCCATCGTTAACGACCTCAATATCATTGCTGTTCAAAGCCACCGTCTGACCATCAGCAGTAGCCGTCAAACCGGTGGCAGCGCTAGCTGTAGTCGTGCCATCATAAGTGAAACCACTAGTGTTCAATGTCGTCGTAATGGCCAACGGTGTAATAGTAATTGTGCCGTCTGCACCAACACTCACGGCGTAATTGTGACCCATTGCGGCCTGCACCTGAGCGAGTCCGGCCACACTTAACTGATAACGGTACTGACCAGCATGAACACCATCATTGGTAACCACAATATCGTTACTGTCCAGTTCAACACGCTGACCGGCCACAGTAGCAGTCAGACCGGTCGCCCCACTGGCCGTTGTGGTCCCGTCAAAGATGAAACCACCATTAGTCAAAGCAGTTGTGACGGCCAGCGGCGCGATGGTAATTATGCCACTATCACCAGCGCTAACAGTGTAATTAGTACCAATGGTGGCCTGCAGTTGTGCTAAGCCATTGACGTTGAGTTGATAGCTGTAACTACCAGCGTTGACGCCATCGGACGTTACCGTAATATCATTTGTCGCAAGGCTAACTGTGTGTCCGGCGGCACTGGCCGTCAAACCACTAGTTGCACTGGCCGGAGTACTCCCATCAAAGATGAAACCACCAGTACTTAATGTTGCCGTTGCGCCAGCGGGCGTAATGGTGATCGTACCAGTACCACCAGCAGTAATACGGTAATTGTTGCCCAGTTGCGCCTGGGCTTTGCTGATGCCGGCGGCAGACAACTGGTACTTGTAACTGCCAGCGGCAACGTCATCATTAATGACCTCGATGTCACGACCATCCAAATCAATAGTCTGCATTGCGCCAGTCGCCGTTAAGCCAGCCGTGCCACTGGCCTTCGTAGCACCATCAAAGGTGAAACCACCGTTACTCAACGTCATTGTCACGGCCGCCGGGATGATTTCAATGGTGCCCGTGTTACCAACGCCAACCGTGTAATCAGAACCAACCGCGGCCGCAACTTTGTTCAACCCGACAGTACTCAGCTGGTACGTGTAATGACCAGCATTAACGCCGTCATCAACAACCTCAATATCAGTACTGGTCAAATGAATCGTCTTACCCGCTACGGTGGCGGTTAATCCGGCCGCACCGCTGGCTTTGGTTTGACCATCAAAGGTGAACCCGCCATTACTCAGACTCGTCGTATCCTTAGCTGGGACAATCTCGATTTTGCCCGGATCACCAACACTGACAGTGTAGTTAGGACCAGCCACATCCTTGACTTTGGACAAACCAGTTGCATTCAGCTGATAACTGTAATCGCCAGCAGCGGTGCCGTCGTTCGTGACGTCAATGTCACTACTATCGAGGTCAACCGTCTGGA
>NZ_AYZK01000001.1:0-192234 GCF_001436135.1 Lacticaseibacillus thailandensis DSM 22698 = JCM 13996 | reverse complement strand
AGCCTTGGTCGTACCATCATACGTGAAGCCACCATCACTCAAGGCAGTCGTCGCTTGCGCTTTGGCAATAGTAATCGTACCCGTGTCACCGACACGCACAGTGTAATTGGCACCAGCAGCGCTTTGCACTTTGGCCAACCCAGTGGCGTTCAACTGGTAAACGTAATCGCCAGCGGCAGAGCCGTCATCCGTCACATCGATGTCACTGCTATCGAGCCCAACTGTCTTGNGCGGCAGAGCCGTCATCCGTCACAATGATATCATCACTATCCAGCTCAACCGTCTGGCCGACAACCGATGCCGTTAAGTTAGTAACTTCGCTGGCTTTGGTAGTGCCATCAAAAGTGAAGCCACCATCACTCAGAACGGTTGTTGCCACGACTTGGGAAATGCTGACTGTACCCGACCCACCAAGAACAACCGTGTAGTTAGGACCAACCACGGACTGCACTTTGGCTAAGCCAGTTGCATTGAGCTGATAATCATAATTACCCGCAGTAGTAGCATCATTCGTAATATCAATGTCGCTGCTGTCTAGATCAACCGTCTGGCCGATAACAGTAGCAGTCAGTTTCGGAGCACCACTGGCCTTAGTCGTACCATCATACGTAAAACCACCATCGCTCAAGGTAGTCGTAATCGATGCAGGTGTGATGGTAATCGTGCCCGCATCACCAAAGCNTTTCGGAGCACCACTGGCCTTAGTCGTACCATCATACGTAAAACCACCATCGCTCAAGGTAGTCGTAATCGATGCAGGTGTGATGGTAATCGTGCCCGCATCACCAAAGCCAACCGTATAGTTACCACCAGCAGCGGACTGCACCTTGGCTAAGCCAGTTGCATTGAGCTGATAATCATAACTACCCACAGCAATAGCATCATTAATAACATCAATGTCACTGCTATCGAGCTCAACTGTCTGGCCGACAACTGTGGCGGTCAGTTTTGGAGCACCACTAGCCTTGGTCGTACCATCATACGTAAAGCCACCATCGCTCAAGGTAGTCGTCGCTGGCGCTTTGGCAATAGTAATCGTACCCGTGTCACCGACACGAACAATGTAATTGGCACCAGCAGCGCTTTGTACTTTCTCCAACCCATTTGCGTTCAACTGGTAAACATAATCGCCAGCGGCAGAGCCGTTATCCGTCACATCAACGTCACTGCTATCGAGCTCAACTGTCTGGCCGACAACAGTAGCAGTCAATTTTGGAGCACCACTAGCCTTGGTCGTACCGTCATACGTGAAGCCACCATCGCTCAAGGTAGTCGTAATCGATGCAGGTGTGATAGTAATCGTGCCCGTATCACCAACGCCAACCGTATAGTTAGGCCCAACAGCGGACTGTNGAACGGTTGTTGCCACGACTTGGGCAATGGTGACTGTACCCGACCCACCGAGAACAACCGTGTAGTTAGTACCAACTACGGACTGCACCTTAGCCAGCCCGGCGTCACTAAGTTGATAAGCATAATTACCCGCACCAGTGCCGTCATTTGTTACTTCAATGTCCTCACCACTCAAATCAACCGCCTGGCTATTGGCCGTCGCAGTCAAGCCTGTAGCCTCACTGGCCTTCGTGGCGCCGTCATACGTGAAGCCACCGTCACTTAATGCAGCCGTGATTGATGCAGGTGTGATGGTAATAGTACCCGTGACCGCCACGCTGACTTGGTAGTTAGAACCAACTACAAGTTGCACCTTAGCCAGCCCGGCATCATTTAGCTGGTAAGCATAATTACCCGCGTCAACGCCGTCATCTGTCACTTCAATGTCGCTATTGTCGAGATCGACCGGTGTACCATTCACCGTAGCGACCAACCCCTTCGCCGCACTAGCAGCAGTGTTGCCATCATACGTGAACGAGCCGTCATTCAGAACGACGTCGACGACAGCAGGTGTAATCGTGATCGTCCCTGGGTCGCCCACTACCACTGTGAAGTCGTCGCCAACAAGCGTTTGTAATTTTTCCAGACCGGTCTGGTTTAACTGGTAATTGTACGTACCCACATTAATGCCATCATTAGTGACGGTAATGTCATCGTCATTTAGCGTCAATGGTTCGCCATTAACCGTAGCAATTACTGCCGCACCACTAGCCTTGGTCTTACCGTCATAAACCAACGACCCGGACGACAAAGTAACCGGCATTTGCTCAGGACTGATTACAATCATCCCCGGTGTGCCCGTGGTGACTACGTAGTTACTACCAACCTGACTTTGTAGGCTACTCAATCCCGCCGCCGTCAGCTGATAGGTATACGTGCCAACATCGATGCCATCGTCAGCAACCGTAACATCACCACTATTCAGTTTGAGCGTTTGGCCAGCAACCGTCGCCGTGAGACTGGCGCCACTGGCTGGCGTGCGACCATCGTAAGTCAACGCGCCAGGATTCAACGTGACCGTGGTCACGGCGGGCTGAATGGTAATTGTGCCCGTCACACCAACGTCGGTCACTATTGCGTCATTACCAACGGCCGCCTGCAATTTAGCGAGCCCCTGAGCGTTCAACTGGTAGGTATACGTGCCTGCGTTGATACCGTCTTTAACCACCGTGATATCATCACTAGTAAGACCAACATTAACCTTATTAGCAGTAGCCTGTAAACCGGCTACCTCACTAGCAGCAGTTTGACCGTTATAGGTGACCGTAACGTCGTTCAACTTCGTGGCTACATCCTGCTCAGTAACCAGGTAATAGGTGTGGCCCGTGATGGTGCCATCACTATTAACCTGCTCCGCATAGGTAATCATCGAACCATCGGCAACCATTTGCCCGGTTGTGGCATCGTAGACTCCCACGAGTACCGCCCCGTCGTCCCCGTATGCTTGACCAACGTCAGCGGCACTCGTACCCATCAAGGTGTAACCATTATAGATACGCCCGACCACACCAGTAGTAGTTACTGCAGCCACCGCCGAATCAACCACATAGGTACCGTCAGCTTTACGCTGCGCCACATACCACGTATCCGTCAGGTCGCGAATGGCCTGCAGCACCAACGTGTTGCTGATGGCTGCACCTAATGGTACCAAGTTGCCAGTCGCCACCGTGCCGGCGGTATAACCTTGGGTAGAGGTCTGGTAAGCCCACGTCTTGTTTGTCAAAGCACCCGCGAGCTGGGACGGTACGACCGTTAGCCCATAACTAATGACGGCATAACTTCCCTTTTTGGCCAGTGAAACACCGCTAACAGTAAAGCTATCCGCCTGCGTCGGATCCGTCACTACCGCGCCATTTTGATAGTAGGTCACGGCTGCGGCCACAGTATTACCTGCATCATCCACTACCTGCACCGGCCCAGTCAAAGTGATGTACTGATTACCATCAGCATCCACCAAATTGACCGTGGTCAACGTGTCCGTAACGGGGTTGGTCGTCCCGTTGTAGAGTGTGGTTTTACCAGTCGCCTGGTCGTCGTCAACGTTAATCGTCCCTGTTTGGACTTGCGCGGACGAATCTGCGGAACCCGTGATGGACGCGTTAGCCGTAAAGCTTGAGGCGGTAATAATCGTGCCCAGCTGACTCCCACCAGTGCTCAAGTTATACATATTGCCCGTCGCCCAATCAGTGGCCAGTGAACCATCACTTGTTAAAATCGTGCCGTTGTTGTACTGGGATAAAACCGCGCTGGGCATGACGTAAATTGTGTTCAAAGCAGAAATCGTGCTACCACCAATTGCATCGGCATTCACTTGCAGCACAATTGGTAATCGACTACTAGCGGTATAGTGGTCAACCCCAGTAATCGCAATGACAGGACGACCATCAACATCATCAAGATGGGTAATCTCAAGATCACCACTACTGCTAATATCAGACTTATTGAGCGTGCTCAATAAAGTAGCATCATCAGCAAAGTCAGTGTTGGTTGGTGCCACCACAACGATAGTCATCGGATTTTGGGCTGCCACCGCTTCAACGGCCGGTTGTTTGCCATCGCCGTTGCCAATCCGTCCCACCTGATCACTTGCTGAACCGGAATTCGTACCACCGTCCAATAAGTTGACGCTTTCGGTTAATTCATCACCGGGATTATAAATCTGTTGCGCAGTATTACCTTGCTGATTGTCGACACCATTACTACCGGCGGATAGAACAATACTTGGTTGTGGGTAGTAGGTCTTAGTAACTGTCCTTTCCCTGACCACGTCACTATCCGTACTGGAAGCCGTGTCTAGCACTAATTTGCCATCACCGTCGTACAGCGATGTATCTGCCGTCGCCGTTACGGTCGTCTTCTCATCACCGTACGCAATTAATCCAACTTGCAGGTGTGAAATGCTACCAGTCACGTAAGGCGCTGTTTGCGCTGCGTGATCAACAATTTGTACCTGCGTCACGGGATCAGTTGCCGAGCCGACAGTGGCCACATAGCTGGTAGTGCCATCCACATATTCAAAGGACTGGCTCTGACCATCTGCAGTCGTAAAGGTAATTGTAAGGTTTTTACTCAGACCAGCAGATGTAAGATAATTGCCGTCCAAACCATTCACGCTGGTAATTCCCACCGAGTTGTCAGGACTGGAGGTAATACTCAGCGACCCCGTGGTGGTTGTACCAGAAGCAAAGTTGCTTTCGTTAGCAACCACCCACTGAAGGCCGTAATCATTATCCGTTCCTTGTTGCAATAACCCCAAGTATGAGGACGATGAGGAAACAGTGACCGTCCCCACTGCGGTATAAGTTTGAATATTGTAAGCAAATTCGTTTGCATGGCTACTACCACTGTTGCCAGGCTCCGTAACGGTATTGGTTTGGCCATCGATAGTCCACGTAGCTGTCAACGTTGGTAATACATACCTAGTTGACGTCGTAGGCACAGTAACAGGCAATAACCCGACCTGCAAGTACCCCGCCAGCTTACTAATTGCCGCCAGCGTCAGGCCACTCGGAAGCGTGAGGGTGACACTGTTGCCACTGCGTGTGAGCGTAACCCCCGTGGCCACGGCATCGTCTGACAGGACTGCAGAATCAACTTTTAACTGATCACTAAAATCAAACGTCACGGTACTGGCAGCTGTCAGCTTCTCATAGGGAGAACTGTTAACCAACGTACTGTAGTCACCAAAATACTGCAGGCCTTGCAATTGTGCCCGCAATGTTAATTCACTGGTAACCGCCCCTTGAGCAATAACCCCCGCAGTCACACCGTTTGTTCCGTTTAATATATTTCGACGAATGGTGTCATTAGGCTGCGTCATGGTATACGATTTATCCAGCACAACGCTGTTAGTAGCCACAATCGTCCCATTTTTGTCTACATCGACGGCAATTGTCGCCGTACTGGTACCATTATTGATTTGGTCATCGGCTGTACCGTTGAGCACAAAGACCACCGGAAACGCCCCGTTATAGTCCGAACTAAATTGATACTGTGCACCCTTAACCGTTCTGCCATCATTCGTGGATACATCAACATTCGACTCGGTGGCACCTTTGACGGTTGTCGCCGCAGTAACTGACATGGCGGTTGTATCCAGATAAACGGTCACAACGTCACCAGCCTGAAAATTTCCGGAGACCATCACCGAAATTGTCGGTTGTGTTGAGCCGTTGTGATAACTCACTGTAGCTGGTGCATTCGCAGCGCCACTGTTAATGGCAGTTGTAACCTCAGAATCCGCCGGCGCAGCACTGCTTGCCAGACTGCGGGTGCGTAACGCTTGGTGGGCAACACTAGTAACTGTTTGAGCGCTGGCTGCACTACTACCACTGGTCGCGCTGGATGTCTCCGCCCCTGCCGTAGCGGCAGAGGAGGCTGGCAATGCTGCACTACTGTCGTCCACAGCAACTGAAGTCGTAGCAGCGGTAGCAGCACTGGTAGCAGCCAAACTCTCAGCACTACCGTTGGTTGCCGACGCAACAGCACTCACACTAGTGGAAGCGCTAGCGGTACTCGTAGCACTGGTTGCTGTGCTACTGTCGTTGCCAGTGTTTACCACGGTTGCACTACTAGTTGAGGCTACTGAAGCCTTAACGTCAGCACTTGAGTGAGCCACGCTCGTATTAGTGATGCCACTTGTTTCCTCAGTTGTACTACCAGCCGTTGCTGTTGACGCGGCAACATTCTGCACCTGTGGTGAGAGCATGACTCCAGCACCTACAAATAGCGAGACAATGCCACTCACAAGCCATAATTTTCCACTCTTATATAGCTTGAAACGCTCCGCACGTTGCCACAACGCCCGCTGCAATTTTGCTGCTTGCTTCTCCATTTGCCTCATAATCAGCACCCCGCTAATCCAATGAAATTTTGCTTTATCATTAGCTTAAGTATAGTGCTTTTTTACTAGTGCTTAAAGGCACAAATCCCCAATATAATCCGGTTTACGGGTGTCCTGTCACCAATTTTTGTCGAGGGATTAATTCAGCCTTACCCGTCAGCCAATCAATACCTGCTATATGTATTACCACACTACTCATCTGGTTCAGTTTGACTGTATGATATATTCGTAAATAGTAAGGAAGGAAGTCATCACATGCCACGTTGCGACTGGGCCACTGACGCCACCCCACTAATGACGCGCTACCATGACTACGAATGGGGCGTACCAAGCAAGGACGAACAATACACCTTTGAGATGCTGACACTAGAATTAATGCAGGCCGGTTTGAGTTGGCAAACAATTCTGAATAAACGGGCCAACTTTCAAGTAGCCTTCAATCACTTCGATGTGGACAAAGTAGCTGCGTACACCCAAACCGACGTCATGCGCTTGCGTAACGATACGGGTATTGTCCGTAACCGCATCAAGATTGCGGCCACCATTAACAACGCGCGCATACTCCAAACATGGCACCAACAAGGACAAACCCTCAACGCCTGGTTGTGGCACTATGTCGACGGCCACCCCGTAATTCACCATTACGCCACAGCAGCCGACCTGCCCGCGCAGACGCCGCTATCCGCCCAAATTAGTCATGACATGAAAAAGGCGGGGTTCCGGTTTGTCGGTCCCACCATCATTCAATCATTCTTACAGGCAATCGGTATTTTAGATGACCATCTCGTCACCTGCACGATCAACCATTGCCACGCATAAAGCGTAATGCCAATAATATCGCCTGCCCCAGTCATGATGACCGGGGCGTTTTTATTGACCGCCACACTTACATCAGGTGCACACCCTTATCAACAAAAATAATATCGCCGGTGATCCCATTGGCCATGTCACTGAGCAAAAAGGCGGCGGTATTGCCAATTTCTGACTGCGTCACCGACTCGCCATCAACGGTTGCGGCCCGCGACATTTGCAGTAACGACGCGTGATTCTTTACTCCCGTGACCGCCAACGTTTTCACGGCCCCCGCCGAAATGGCGTTAACCCGTACGTGCTGCGGACCCAACTCCTTCGCCACATAGCGCACATTGGCCTCCAACGCCGCTTTGGCTACGCCCATAATGTTGTAGTTGGGAATCACGTGGGTCGACCCAAAGTAGGTCATTGTCAGCACACTGCGGAGCGCGGGAAAGAGACGCACAGCACTGCGAGTCACCGCCAATAACGAGTAAGCACTAATATCTTGCGCCAGGTTGTAACCCGCCTTACTTACCTGCAGAACATCACCCTCCAGGCTTTCCTTGTCGGCGTATGCAATAGCGTGTACCAGTCCGTGCACGGCACCGTAGCGCTCCCGAATGGTGGTGAAGGCCGCGTCAATATTTTCTTCATCAGCCACATCACACTGCACCATGGGTTGGTCGGGAGCAACAAAGCGTAACAAGCTTTGCCGTAACCGTTCATTTTGATAAGTCAGCACTACTTGACCGCCACACGCCATAATGGCACGCGCGCACCCCCACGCAATACTATTCTTGTTGGCAACTCCCATCACGATGACGGTCCGTCCAGCTAATATATCCATATTTTTTCAATCCTCTCGTGGTCCCTTATTCTTGTAAGCCGTCCACCCCAAAATTGCGGTAGCGCTCATGTCGTGCGGCCAATAGTTGCTGCGTAGGTAACTCGCCCAGGGTGGTGAAAGTAGCCGCCAACTCAGCGCCTAATTGCTGCGCGCCGGGCACGTCCGTTACTTCTGGGATCACACGGTCAACGATTCCATCCGCCAATATTTCCGGTGGGGTCAACCGCATATGTTCCGCCGCTTCGGCTGCCCGCTGCCCGTCACGCCACAAAATAGACGCGTAGCCCTCGGGCGACAGGACGGAATACGTACTTTGCGCAAACATCCAGGTACGGTCCCCGCAAGCTAACGCCAAGGCACCACCACTACCAGCTTCCCCAACAATTACGCTCACCATGGGGACCGGCAAACTGACGCCGGTCATGATGCACTGCGCAATAGCCTGCCCTTGACCCTGATACTCAGCGTCCACCCCCAGAAATGCCCCCGGGGTGTTGATCAGGTTGAGGACGGGTCGCCCAAACTTAGCAGCCTGCTGCATCAGCCGGATGGCCTTACGGTAGCCTGCGGGTGTGGCACAACCAAAGTGGCACGCCTGCGATTCCGCTAAGGTTTGTCCCTTGTTGGTCGCAATTACCGTCACTGGTTGTCCCACCAGGAGCCCCACCCCACCGATAATAGCAGGGTCATCACCCTGGGCCTGATCACCATGCAATTCGTGAAAATGGGTCAGTAGCTGCGCAATCAACCACGGGGTACTGACCTTATCTTGACTACGTGCCTGACGCACTACGTCGTATGCACTATTCATGGGCCACCTCCGGTTCTCGATGGATACGCAACAGGTCAACGAGGTAGGTCTTCTGGTCACTACGCGCCACAATTGCGTCCACGAAGCCGTTACGCAAGAGCGTCTCGGCGCGTTGAAAATCCTGGGGCGGATCCACGTGCAGTGTCTGCTCAATCACACGACGGCCCGTAAATCCCACCAACGCGTGTGGCTCCGCCAACGTAATGTCGGCTTCCATTGCAAAACTCGCGGTCACACCACCCGTGGTGGGATCGGTCAAAACCACCACGTAGAGCAAGCCCGCGCGCGCGTGGTCAGCCACTGCCTGCGCAACTTTGGCCATCTGCATGAGCGAGAACAAGCCCTCCTGCATCCGGGCCCCACCCGAGGCTGTATACAAAACCACGGGTAACCGCCGGTCGGTAGCCAGCGCGAACAAGCGGCTCAGTTTCTCGCCCGCTACCCGACCAAGACTCCCCATCATAAAGTGAGTATCCATCACGCCGAGCGCAACTGCATACCCGCCAATATGGGCGAGCCCGGTCCACACGCTCTCGTGCAGGCCTGCGGAAGCAACGGCCCGATTCAGCTTTTGCTGGTAAGCGCCGTCGGTGACCGCTGGCGTCAAGGTCAAGTCACCATCCCGCTGTTCAAAGTCGTCGGCAACCATAGCCAGCCGCTCCTGCGCCCGCAAACGCATCCCGTACCCACAATGCGGGCATTCACCAAATCTAGTGAGTTCAGCGTGGTAGTACACGGCATGACAATAGGGACACTGCATGTATAAATGGTCGGGAATTTTGTCCATCCGCGCGCTGAGTTGGGCGCGGTCACTGGGGTTAAATTTACTCATGGCTTTGTAACCACCTCGGTAAGAATTCCTGCTCAACATAATTAATGGTGCCTTTATCGTTAGCAAAGGCCGGTGCGGCCACTAAGTCACGGAGAAAGTTCCGGTTGGTCGCTACCCCTTCGACGCGTAGCTCCGCCAAGACCCGGCGCATCCGCCGTAATGCGTGATGGCGGTCGGTTGCCCCCACTACGACTTTGCTGATCATTGAGTCATAATATGGCGCAATGGTGGTGGGCCCGACCATACTGCTGTCGATGCGCACCCCCAGGGTCCCAGTCGGCAGCACTAACCCGGTGATACGCCCGGCTGCCGGTAGAAAGCCTGCCTCAGGATCCTCCGCGTTGATGCGACATTCCACCGCGTACTGCCGAATATGAATGTCACTTTGGCCCCATGGTAATGGCTCTCCCGCTGCCACCAAAATCTGGGCGGCGATGAGGTTGACTCCCGTGACTTCCTCCGTCACGGCGTGTTCAACCTGCAGACGTGTGTTCATTTCCATAAAGTAAAAGTGGTGATTGGCATCCATTAAGAATTCAAAGGTGCCCGTGTTCCGGTACTGAATAGCCCGGCAAGCTTTGACCACCAACGCGCCTAACTCCGCCCGTTGCTCGGGCGTTACTACCTGGCTAGGGCTTTCCTCCACCAATTTCTGGTGGTGGCGTTGCAAGGAACAGTCGCGCTCCGGAAAGTACACTACGTGGTCAAAGTCATCCGCGAACACCTGTACTTCAATGTGTTTAGCGTGGGTGATCACTTTTTCCATATACACATCACCAGCACCAAAGGACAGGTGGGCCTCCCGTTGAACGTCAGAAAAGCATTGGCGCAATTCCACATCGTTAGCTACGAGGCGCATTCCCTTGCCACCACCACCCGCAGTGGCTTTGAGCACCACCGGATAACCCAACTGGTTGGCAGTACGGGTTGCTCCGTTAATATCGTCAATGGTGGCCGTGCTGCCGGGAATAACCGGTACCCCCGCCGCTGCCATTACGGCACGCGCACGGGCCTTGTCACCCATTTGCGCAATCACCTGACTGCTCGGCCCAATAAAGGTGAGGTCACACTCCGCGCACATCTGTGCAAACTGCGCGTTTTCGGACAAGAACCCATACCCGGGATGAATGGCATCACAGCCGGTCAAACACGCCGTACTAATAATTTCCTTCATATTAAGGTATGAATCCCCGGGCAAGGGGCCGCCAATGCAAACCGCTTCGTCGGCTAACTGGGTAAAGTACGCTTCGCGGTCCGCCGTTGAATGCACGGCAACCGAACGGATTCCGACTTCACGTAGTGTCCGGATGATTTGCACGGCCACTTCCCCGCGATTGGCCACTAACACTTTGTTAAACATGAGCTACTCCTCCGCATCCACCACGGCAAAGACCAACGTGGCGCGATAAACCGTTCTGGTGCCCACGGACAAGGTCCCGGTACCAATACCCATAGGTCCGCGCATCTTGCGTAGCTGCACGGCGCACGTGATTTCATCCCCGGGTCGGACTGGTGCAAGCACCTCCGCTTGCCGAATCCCGCCAAACAACACATTTTTACCAGAATGCTGCCCCGCCAGGATGGCCACCGCACCAGTCTGGGCAGTCATTTCCGTCAACACAAATGTCGGTACCATCAGGGGTTCACCACCATTGCCACCGGCGAAATACCACTCATCAATGGTCACCAACTTACTCGTGGTTGCTGCGACCCCAGGTGTGACTGTCCGGACCCGGTCAATGAACAAAAATGGTGGGCGTTGTGGAATCCAGTTGGTCGCATCCATTGCTACCCCTCCGCATCAATGTGCATCAACGGTTGCTCGAATTCGACCAACGTGCCGTCTTCAACCGCAATTGATGCCAGCACCCCAGCAACTGGGGCCTTGACCTCATTGACCATCTTCATCGCCTCAATCAAGCAAACTACCTCACCAGCGTCCACGTGATCCCCCACTTGCTTAAACACCGGTGCATCGGGCTGTGGCGCAAAGTAGACCACCCCGACCAATGGTGCCGTTACCGGCGTCCCCACATTCGTGGTGGCCGCAGCCGCCGGCTCTACAGACGCCGGCTGTGCCTGTAGCATCGGCGTCGTGGTGGTCGCGACGGCCAGTGTTGACCCTGGCTTGCTCAGCACCAGTTCAAAACTATCGTCGGTAATCTGCAGGTGGTCTAACGAGGAACGCTCAAAGCGATCCACTAACCGTTCAATTTCGCGTTCTTCCATCACTAAGCCCCCCATCGTTTGAAGGCGAGCACGGCGTTGTGCCCACCAAAGCCAAAGGAATTGCTCAAAGCGTAATCCACCGGCCGGTCTGCGTTAGCTGGAGTTACCAGGTGGACGGGACACGCGGGATCCTGATCCGCGCAACCCACGTTAACGGGCAACGGCCCCCGTAAGGCTGCAACCGTGGCAATGGCCTCCAAGGCCCCAGCAGCCCCTAGTAGGTGCCCGGTCATGCCCTTGGTGCTGCTGACCAGAACGTCATGCTTCCCAAACAAGGTCTGGATAGCGCGACTTTCGGCTTCATCATTAGCCTTGGTGGCCGTACCATGAGCATTGATATAACCAACCGCATCAGGAGTGATACCGGCATCAGTCACAGCCTGAGTCATCGCACGGATGGCACCGGTACCGGTCGGATCGGGCGCCGTGGCGTGATACGCATCGGCGGTACTGCCGTAGCCTACGACCTCGGCATAGATATGTGCGTCCCGCGCCTGGGCGTGGGTCAATTCTTCAAGCACCAAAGTACCCGCACCTTCACCCATGACAAATCCGCTACGGTAGGCATCAAAAGGTAACGATGCGCGTAGTGGGTCGGTACTACGTGACAACGCGGTCAAAGCCGCGAACCCAGCAATGCCGATTTCATTGACCGATGCTTCGCTCCCGCCGGTCAGCATCACCTGCGCTCGACCCAAGCGGATGGTATCAAAGGCGTTGCCAATCGCGTTAGTGGCGGACGCACACGCAGTCACCACTGCTTGGCTAATATTCTGGGCATGAAACGCAATTGATAGGTTACCAGCCGCCATGTTGATAATTGCATTAGGCACGAACAGTGGTGAGACCCGCCGTGGCCCCTTGTCGTGCATCTTAATGACCTGTTGCTCAATGGTACCCAGCCCACCAATACCCGATCCGTAAATGACCCCGAATTGCTCCGAATCCACCCCACCACCAACCAAACCAGCCATGGTCATGGCCTCAGTGGCACTGTAGAGTGCGTACTGGGAAAACAGGTCCATACGCTTTGCCGCTTTGGCCTTCAGGTGCACCGTGGGGTCAAAGTCGCGCACTTCCCCCGCCACGCTCACACCCGCATCCGCCGCAAACTTGGTGATGGGACCAATGCCTACCCGGCCGGACCGTAAACCAGCAACATAGTCCCCCAACGTGTTCCCGAGTGGGGTCACTGCACCCATCCCCGTAATTACCACTCGTTTCATTTGTTCGCCCTCCTACAGCGTAAGTCCCCCGTCCACGGTCACAACTTGACCAGTAATATACTGATTGCCCAGCAAAAACGCCACCACATCAGCCACCTCAGCGGGTTCCGCAAACCGTTTGAGCGGGATACTCTCCTGCAACCGTTGAGTCGTCTTGGCACTTAACGCTGCGGTCATCGCTGTCGCTACCATGCCCGGAGCGACCGCGTTACAACGGATACCCCGCAACGCGCCCTCTTTGGCCGTCGTCTTCATCAGCCCGATGAGGCCCGCCTTACTAGCCGCATAGTTTGCCTGACCAATATTGCCCACCAACCCCACAATGCTACTGATGTCAATGATGCAACCACGCCGCTGGCGCTGCATCACGCGCAACGCAGGCTTGGTCATGTTAAAGGCCCCCACCAGGTTAGTCGTTAACACCGCCTGAAATTCCGCCACCGTCATGCGCGTAATCAACATGTCCCGGGTAATCCCAGCGTTGTTAATTAGGCCCACTAGTGTTTCGTCTGGGCCACAGCAATCAGCTACCATACGCTCAGCATCAGCGGCCACCGTCACGTCGCCCTGCACCGTGCGCACGCCCAACTGATCAAAGTCAGCCTGGACCTCAGCTGTCAAGGGCCGCCGAATAGTGACCACCACCGTATACCCGTCACGGGCGAGACGCTCGGCCACCGCCCGGCCGATACCGCGTCCACCACCGGTTACCAGTACTGCACCTGTTTGCATGTTTTCCCCTCGCTTTACTGCCAGTCGCTAATTACGCCCAATTCCGTGCGCACTTGGTTGAAGGTCGCCACGTCGTGTACCTGATAGCGTGCGGCCCGTGGTAAAGTTTGCCGGACAAAACCGCTAAGTGTCCGCCCGGGACCAATTTCCACAAACTGATCCACCCCTAAATCCGCGAGGGCCAGTAAGCCCCCAGCAAAGTTGGTGGTGTGCGTTAGCTGGTTCACCAGTGTGGCCTTGACGGTCGCCGTGGTAAACGGCTTGCCCGTAGTGTTGCTAATTACCGGTATCCGCGGTGGGGCAAGATGGACGGCTTGCAAGCGGGCCGCTAACCGGTCCGCAGCGGTCTGCATCAATGGTGTGTGCGAAGCCACTACGTTCAGTGACCGCACACGTTTGATGCCCCGTGCCGCTAACTCTGCCAGCAGTCGATCAACCGCAGCCACCTGACCACCCACCACAATTTGGCGAGGGGCATTTTTGTTCGCCACGTAGACGCCCGGGAGTGCTTGCACCAACGTCTGTACCGTGGACACCTGGTCCGTCATCACCGCCGCCATTTTGCCAGGCACTTGGTCTCCCGCCGTCTGCATCCAGCGGGCACGGTCAGCTACGACCCGCACCCCATCGGGCAGCGATAGACTGCCGGCCGCCGTCAAAGCTGCGTACTCACCCAGACTCAGCCCCATCACTGCCACCGGTGCCGGTAATTCTGCCCCTAGAAGGGCGGCAATACCGACACTCATGGTGTAAAGAGACACCGGGGCTTGCACTGGTTGGCCCCAGACCTCCGGATCCGCCAGGTCACAACCGCACGCCGCCGCAGCCTCATCAACGACTTCCCGGTACGTTGCTTCCTGCTGGTAAAGGTCATGCCCCAAACCCGCAACTGACTGTCCCTGCCCTGCAAACAAATAACCTATCGCCATTGCCTCACCTATGCCTCCGCCTGGTCAGGTAGCTTAGTTTGCACGTAGGCCGCCAGGGCATCAATGGTATCAATGGATTCGTCGGCTTCAATCTCAATATCAAACTCATCCTCAATTTCGTTCACCAGTTCAAAGATATCTAAACTATCTAAATTGAGGTCATTTTTAAACGACATCGTCGGCGTCACCTGCTTATCCGCAGCCACCCCGTCAGCTTGCACCATGTCCATAATTTTGGTAATAATCGCATCTTTGGTCATTTTGTATGCTCCTTTATCTGCAATTGCTTCACATAACTACTTAGTATTCCTAATATTCAATCAGTGCGGCGCCAACGGTTAACCCACCGCCAAACGCACACAGTAGTACCTTATTGCCGCGCTGAATACGGCCGGTCGCAATGAGCTCTGCTAATAAGATGGGTTCGCTCGCAGCCGCCGTGTTGCCGTACTCCTGTAAATTAAGTGGGTATTGCGCCGCTGTTAGCCCTAGCTTCCTGGCTAAATGCTCCAACATCCGGGCGTTGGCCTGGTGAAACACCACCACATCCACGTCCGCCAGCGCCGTCTGGGTCCGAGCAAGTAACCGCTCAATGACCGCGGGCGCATCATTAACCACAAAGTTGTAGACAGCGTGCCCGTTCATGCGGAAGTAAGGATCTCCATCCTGCGGCTCTGCAAACGGGCTGTGGTTGCCGGAGTAATCGGCAGTCAGATCCAGGCCGTGTTCACCCTGAGTACTAAATTCATCACCCAGGTACGCTCCCGCTGTACCTGCCATATCCAGCATGACCCCACCAGCACCATCCCCAAACAGAATGGCCGTTGACCGGTCGTGCCAATCCACAATCTTGGTTAACACTTCTGCGCCGATGACCAATACATAGCGGGTTTGACGGGCTAGGGCTAACGCGTGGGCCGTCGATAACGCCGCCACAAACCCTGTACAGGCAGTGCTGATATCGGCCGTCATGGCGGCGTGGGCACCAACGGCCCCGGCCACCATGGCCGCCACACTTGGCATCGTGTACGTTGGCGACATGGTCGCCACCAGGATCAAGCCGACCTGCGCAGCCATCACGCCGGTCTGCTCTAACAGCTGCCGGGCAACATCAATGGCCAAACTATCGGTGGTTTCCGTCCGTGCCACGTGTCGGCGCGCGATACCGGTACGTTGTTGAATCCACTCATCACTGGTAGTCATCAGTCGGGTTAGCTCATCGTTCGTCACTACTTGTGCCGGCACCGCGGACGCGGAGCCGATAATTGTTAATCCCATGTGTCAGTACCTGCTTATGCCTGCGTGGTTTGGGGGGATACGATAAACGTCAGGTCAGCCTGGGCCACCGTCACGTCACCGACCGCCGCAAACGTGTGCACCACCCCCATGTTCTGTCGCCGCTTCGTGAATTCAACGTGGAGCTTGAGCACGTCGCCTGGGCGCACAATCTGGTGAAACTTAGCACCATTGATGGCACCTAAGTACGCCGTTTGCCCCACAAACTCTGGCGACTTTAGAATCAGGATCGATGCGGCCTGGGCCAGCGACTCAATAATCAGCACCCCCGGCATGACCGGATTACCCGGGAAGTGCCCCTGGAAAAACTGCTCATTGATGGTGACGTTTTTCGTCGCTACAATTGATGCCCCCGGGTTGATTTCATCCACGTAATCCATGAACAAGATCGGATACCGGTTCGGAATGAGTTGCATAATGGTTGTTGTGTCCATGACTGCCAAATACTTTTCCTCCTTGGTGTGGGTTAGCGGTACGGACAAGCGGGCCGTACACGCATGCGCTACGTTGACGTGGTTCAACTCGCGGTTGGTTTCAGGAACCAGCCGTTGTTGAATGCAAATAATATAAATTGCGGTGCAGGTGAAGTCAATCAGTCAGCGTACGTTTTCACTTATAGGTAACAGTTGAAACATCTTCAGCATAAAAGTGGTCACATACCGTTTGGTAGCCTGATATTTATGTATATTTTTGTTATTCATTTGGAGAAATTATCGTTAAGACTCCGGGAGCAATGTAGGAGTCGTATGCCTTTATTGACGCTTTCCACGGACAGCTTACTGCAGATTAATTTGTTATTATATTATCTGGTGTTGTGTTTCTTTAATACCATCATCGTGGGGGTGTCAATACACATTTGACGTTACAACCGTCATTCAGCGTTGCGGACACTTAGTAGCGTAAAAATAACGGCACTACAACAGGGTGGCCTACCCGCTTACCCTACTCAGCGGTAGCGACCGTACAAAAAAGCGGGACAACGGTGATCCCCTGTTGTCCCGCGCTTGTTGCCATGACACTACTCCCACTCATCTATTGCCACAAAAAAAGCACTCCAGCTCAACTGAAGTGCACACAAGTGACATTAATGGACCCAAACGGACTTGAACCGTCGACCTCCTACATGCGAAGCAGGCGCTCTCCCAACTGAGCTATGGGCCCATGGCTTACCTTATTAGTTTAGCACGCTACCAAGTAAGCGCAATAGCTGGCCCGTAGATTGTTGGCCGAATTTACAGATCACACTCAATGCCCAAGCCGGGGGCATCGCTGAGCGTGTAGATGCCGCCGACGTGTGTGAAGCCGCCATGCAACCAGGACGGCGACGCAAAATCCAAAAAGGCGTCCAAATCTGCGTACCGCGCGTTCTGGTGAGCGGCGACAAAGTGTACCGCTGCGGCGATACCCACCTTCGTTTCAACCATGCAGCCCAACATCACCGGAATACCAGCCGCAGCCGCCACCGCATTAATCTGGGTGGCACCCCACAAGCCCCCGGCTTTTTGCAACTTAATATTGACAATGTCAGCACCACCGGCAGCCAGAACCTTAAAAGCATCAGTGGCACTGTGTACACTTTCGTCCACCATAACGGGCTGGTCGACCAACGCCCGCACCAGCGGCAGGTCCTGGGTTTGACTGGCGGGTAGCGGCTGCTCCACGGCGGCAACATCGTCACCCATGGCGCGCATCACCCGCTTGGCTTGCTTCGGTGTCCACGCTTGGTTGGCGTCAATACGCAATTCCACATCCGGACCCACAGCGGCGCGAATAGCGCGAATCGCCGCAATATCCTGCTGGTCATCATCACCGACTTTGACCTTCAACACCGTAAACCCAGCAGCCACCTGTTCCTGAGCGGCACTTGCCATCGCCTCAGGAGTATCAATACCAAGCGTGTAGTCACTGACGACCTGGTTACTATCGCCGCCAAGCAACTGGTACAAAGGCAAGCCACTATCCTTGCCCAGGATATCGTAGCACGCAATGTCGATGCCCGCCTTGGCGGCAGTGTGCCCTAACATCGTAGCATCCATTACGTTATGTACGCGTTCCAGTGCGCGCGGGTCTACCCCCACCAGCGCCGCCCCCAGCGCGTCGAGGGCCACCAGCTCGGTCGCAATGCTTTCACCCGTGACCGGTTCGAACGGACTGGCCTCGCCGAAACCCACCACGCCCGTGTCAGTCGTCACCTTGACGATAATCGTCTGTAATTCATAAATAGTCGCAAAGGAGATTTTGAACGGATGGCGGAGCGTCACCGACTGCTTAAAACTCTCAACCTGTGTAATTTTCATGTGCACACCCCGATTTTTAATATGATTTCAGTCTATACTAATTTTGGGGTGAGGCAAAGGGTGCAGGTAAACATAACAAACGATTGTTGGACGCCAATTATCCCCCACTGTGTAGGCATCGCCGACCGGTAACTATGTGGCCGCACCAACCATATCAATAATTAAATTTAAATGATAACGGGTTAATTGCGAGTTTTATGCCTAAGAACCCCGCTCGACATACAAATAAAGGCCAATGGGTTGCCCCACTGGCCTTGACCTTCTTATCTATAAAACACCTATTAATCAGCCATAGCCGTCTGCCCACCGGTTTGCTGGGCCACGCGATTACGGCCACCATGTTTAGCTTCGTACAGCTTGGCGTCCGTACGCGCGATGGCTTGCTTTAACGGTTCGTCATAACCGTGCACACGGGACATCCCCACTGATAACGTGATGCGCTTTTCGGGGTATGAACGCATGACTACCAGGTCACGGAGCCGCTTAATGTAAGCATCAATGGCTTCTTTGGCCTCCGCGTCCGTTAGCTCATACAGGAACACGCTGAACTCCTCGCCACCCGTTCGGTACACGCCGCAAAAGTACGGCATGGCCACCAGGTAAGCTTCGATATCCCGCGCAAAGGTGATCAATACCTCATTGCCGGTCAGGTGTCCGTACGTATCGTTGATCTGCTTGAAGTGGTCCAGATCAATCATCACTAAGGTCAGGTGCGCATCAGGGTTACTGCGCATCAAGCGCTGATAAGTACGGTAATCCCGCCGAAACAAGTGCAGACTGCGAATGCCCGTGAGCTCATCGTGGTTGCTACTGTAGCGTAACCGCTTGCCCTGCTGCTGCCGGGAAACAACCAAACGCCCGTACCAGTGCGAGGCAATCATAGTCACCGTGACGATCACACCGACAATGGTCGCTTCAACCAGGTCCCAAGCATTCACCCAAGTCGCGGTGCCCCAAGTAACAGCACTAACCACCAAGGTCATCAGGATAAAGTCCCACGTATGGTCGTTAAACCAGTCGGCGAACGAGTTGACCACCATCAAAATGACCAACGGTACCAAACTCCCCGGATGCGTGCCCCACAGCGTCCAGTTAATGATTCCGGTCAACGTCAGCAAGGCAATATAAAGCGCCCGTTCATGCAAACGGGTGCTCAAGTATAGCAACGTGCCAAACAAAGCCGCATCAGCGATCCACGCGTCAATTGCATCCAGCGGTGCTAACCACCGCAGACACAGCAAAACCAGGATGGTAAACACCGCTTCCGGAATCTCTGGTCGTAGCTCACGGGTGGTGATGTGCGCATAAAACCTGGGAAAGACATCTTCCAACGCGTCCAGGATGCCAATTAGCCCCGCCATATAAAAAACTAAACAAAAACCCACTGTCCCAATCAATGCCATTTTTCAAGTCCCCACACTTGTCGTTAACGCCAATTACACTGTTAGGCATAAGAGTACACTAAATTTGAATGCGACTCAAACATTACAACTGTTTTTATAAAATTATCTGTTTTTTGGGTCAACACCAATGCTCCGGCCGAGAAGGAATAACGGCACGTGTCTTGTTCCCGTCACCGCTACGCGCGATAATGGAAGCGCAAAGATACGTTTTCTTGTTATCCGTTGCCACGATGATATAACATTCGTGGTCACGACGGAGCGACCAATTAAGGAGGGCAACTGTGCGGACAATTACCAGCCAACAAATTCATCGTTTCTTCATTAATGCCATGGTCGCCGACGCGTTGGGGGTCCCGGTCGAGTTCAACGTCCGGGATACCTACCACGTGCACGGTATGACCGGACATGGCACCTATGATCAGCCCGTGGGGTGCTGGTCAGACGACAGTTCACTCACCTTGGTGCTCGCGGAAAATCTGGTCCACCATGGTAATCCCACCACGCTCATGCAACGCTTTGTGGCTTACCTCCAGGAGGGCGACTACACTCCCCTCGGCACCACCTTTGACGTCGGCTCCAGTACCAGCCGCGCGATTATGAACTTTATCAAGGGTAAACCAGCGGAGCAAAGTGGCGATCGCAGTGAGTACGACAACGGCAACGGCGCCCTCATGCGTTTGGCCCCACTAGCATTCGCGCTGGTCAACGAACCGACGTTAACGGCGCGGTTACGCCAAGAGCGGGATTACACTACTACCACCCATGGCCATCAACGGAGCGTGATTGCCAGTACCATCTACGTAGAGCTATTGCGATGCTTATTACGGGGTGTCACCTTATCCGCCGCCCTCGACACGGTTCACCGGTTAATGGCCCAGTGCGACTTTGACCGCGACGAGTACGATTACTTTGACCGCATCTGGGATCCGCACTTTGTGCAAACACCGGTCACCATGATTCGCTCAACGGGCTACGTGGTGGACACCCTGGAAGCAGCTACGTGGTTAAACCTTACCGCCACTAGCCTCCAGGAGCTGATTTTACGAGCTGCCAACCTGGGCGAGGATACCGACACCGTGGCGCAAATCGCCACCTGCCTGTACTCTGCTGGCCACCCCGACGCCCAAGTACCCGGTGAGTGGTCAGACCAACTGATCCACACCGACGAGATGGACCGCATTATTACTGAATTTGCGGACCATTTTGCCACCACCATTGAATAAACAAAAAAAGCGGCTGGACCCTCGAATGACGGGGGCCAGCCGCTTTTGCCTATTTAATTAACGTTACACGTGTTGCCCGTGCGCTGTGCGCCAAACCGTTCAGCCCGTCTTGTAAGTAACGGTATAAACGCGCGTTTTCCACGGCCAACGTCACCGGCTCAGCCGCGCCGATCCACTCCTGCAGGGCAGCCAGTAGCGCCACGCTTTGCACCGATTGGATGAACTGCACGTACGCAGGAGCTAAGTGGATGTGCTCCGTACTTTGCATGTCTGCCAATACATCACCAATGGTGGTGCGCAGGTGCGCCTGAATGACGTTGGCTGGGGCGTTTTGCATGTCCAGCGTCAGCACCCGTTGATAGAAGGCCCGGTTAGCGTCAAAGTAGCGCAACATGCTGCGCAACGTCTGGGGCCAGTATGCATAGTGCCGACAATACGTCGCCGCGGCTGCCACCTCCTCCCGGTAGATGAAGCCCAACACATCGTACTTATCCCGAAAATAGTCGTAAAAGGTTTGCCGACGCAGCCCTGCAGCGGCCATAATCGCTGACACGTTCACTTGGTTAAACGGGTGCGCCACTACTACGAGCTTGGTGGCAGTACAAATTTTTTGTTGTGTGCGGTTCATGGTTCCACCTACCTTCTCTTCCCTATCTTAACACCCGGACACACGGGAGCCCGTGTCCGTTACGCGGATAATTAACCAGTGTTAGGATGAAGGCGTAAGCCAACGGAAAGGGGATAACAAGACACTATGAGTAACGTGTTAATTTTGGGGGCGCACGGGCAAATCGCCCGCCTAGCCCGGACGCAGCTATTACAGGAGACTGACCACCACTTGACCCTGTTTCTACGCAACGCCAAGCGAATCCAGGATGCCAATCCGCAGCGGGAGCAGGTCGTCGATGGGGATGCAACCAATGTTGCCCAACTCACTGCCGCCATGCAGGACATTGATGTTGTGTATGCTAACTTAGGCAACGCGCACATTGAGGACCAGGCCCAAGCCGTGGTCACCGCGATGAATCAGGCCGGCATAAAGCGCCTAATCTGGATTTCCACCTTGGGTATTTACGACGAAGTTCCGGGCGCCTTTGGCAAGTGGAACCACCAGATGTTGGATGGGGGCTACCTGGAGCACTACGCCGCGGCAGCGAAAATCATTGAAGCCTCGGACCTGGATTACACCATCATCCGGCCCGCATGGTTATCGAACCGTGACGTCGTGAACTACGAGACCACAGAAAAGGGTGAACCGTTTAAAGGGACCGAAGTTTCGCGGAAGAGTATCGCCGCTTACGTCGTCAAGTTGATCAACGATCCGACCCAGGAAGTTCGGCATTCGGTTGGCGTCAACCAGCCGCACACTGACGGCAGCAAGCCGTCCTTCTACTAAAGAATCAATAAACTAATCAATTCAACGGGCTGCCGTGTTGACGAACGCGGTGGCCCGTCGTGCTGTTTGGGCACACTTTTCGCGCGTACAATCACCCTGGACGGGACAATTGCCACATACCACCTCCGGCCATTCTCTGATATCATGTGGGTGATTGTTACGAAGAGGAAGGATATCATGTCCAATCACAAAACCAAGTTGACCGTCACCTTACCCGCTG
The DNA here is from genome assembly GCF_001436135.1 of Lacticaseibacillus thailandensis DSM 22698 = JCM 13996. NCBI lineage: Bacteria > Bacillati > Bacillota > Bacilli > Lactobacillales > Lactobacillaceae > Lacticaseibacillus > Lacticaseibacillus thailandensis. Next base: position 169,763 of record NZ_AYZK01000001.1, on the reverse strand, counting down.
CGGTTGCACAACAACTCGGGGTCACGGATGACACCCCGGTGCGGGTCGCCGTCAAAAATGACCGCCTGATCATCCGGCCACAACCACGTGATCGTGTGGAACGGCTTAACTTGCACTGGCCGCTACTCGTTACCGCCATACTCACCATTGGGGTCTACATCTACTGGCTCACGCAGCACACGACGGCAATCCCGCTCTCCGGAGACTTCTCGCTCGCCAGTATGGTCATTGGTTGCGCGTTGGTCGCGGGGATGGTCCTATTCACCTGCAACCTAATTGTGGCCCGGCGCCACCATGAAGTACCCCGTATTTACTGGCGCAACCTCCCCGTCATCATTGGCTCATTTGCCATTATGCTGGCGCTCGCGCTGGTTGGTGGCTTTTGGTTGCTGGGCCAGTTGTTTCCTGGCGCCAGCTTTGACCTAGTCACGGCAGCCATTATTTTCTTCATTTTGACCGTAAGCAGCAACACCCTGATGGTCCGAGCTGCGCGCCACGTGGACGCGAACACGCTGAGCGCACTCCTGGGGGTGGTGATTATCACCGGGGTGATTATCGCCATGGCTTCCAACAATCAACGGCGCTGGTGGCAGCATAACCTCAGCTTTTTAGGGACCGACATGGCTAATAACGCCTGGCAGTTCAACGCGACGCTCATGCTGGCAGCCCTCCTGATGGTGGCATTGATTGACACGCTCTTCGTCGCCATCAGCCAGCGCTACCCGGGTAATCGTCGTATCAACATCATGCGCGCGCTGCTGACGCTGGTCGCGCTCGACGTAGCGTGCATTGGTATTTTCCCCAACAACGCCGCCTCACACCTACTGCATGACCAGGCGGCCGGTATGCTGATCATTTTGCTGGCGGTGCTTATCGTCGGCATTCGCTGGCTGCTACCCCAGGTCAGCCGCGAATTTCTGTGGGTTTCGTACCTAGTCGCCATCATTCTCCTCACACTCAACTTTGGTTTCCGCCTGTTTGGCTACCCATCCCTGACCTCCTTTGAAATTCAAGCCTTCACCGTGGCGTTTGGCTGGTTACTACTACTATTCAGCCGGCTGCGCGCCTTGGCCATCCAGGACCGCTGGCAGTGGGACGTTCATATCAAAGTCACGCGGTAAGGGCACCGCGGCTTGGCTCTAGTCAGCCAAACTGTCTATACATCAAAACTCCGGTTCATCGTCGCCTAAGCACGCATACAAGGGGTTGCTTAGTGCCCACGATGAACCGGAGTTCTTTGTTTGTAATCTATGCACGCACAGCCGCAACTTGTTGTAGCGCCGTGACTGGTAAGAATAATACCGACCATCGACATTACCTCCCTTTCAAATCACTAAAATTAAGTATTTTAATAAAGACCTTTACTAAACGGCTATAATTAAAGGCCTTAACGGACATTTTGCCAATGGGTTTTATAAACCGTTTTCAGCAATGACTACCAGTCGCACAAGTAAATTTCAAGAATTGCTGATTAAAGTGGTGTTTGCAGACATGTTCAGGGTGACAAAAGTGTGACGACAAAATTACCCCTCATAACGCCGGTTTACCTAAGTTACTTTATCAACTACAATTATTTAGTAATTTAATAATGACTGGTTCAACCAAGTCGCAGATGCACTTCATTATTCGATTCGCGAAAGAAAGGTCGCTCCATGACACCAAAGAAGAACCCCCAACGACAACAAAACCTCAATTTCAATTGCTGGTGCTATCTTTAGCGCGGGCAGTGCCTTTGCCTCTGATTTGGGCAACTCACTACACTTGAGCGTGGTCACCGTCAATTCACTGATCAAGCCGTTAATTAATCAAAATCTCGTGACTGCTAAAAACATGGTGCAACGGGAAGTTGGGCGCCCGGCAACTAAATATTTCTTCAACTATGATGCCGAACGTTACCTACTATGCACCATCCAGGAAGAACTCAATCCCCAACTGGGGCACAACGACCTGGTAATCAAACCACACGTGGTCAACATGGCGGGGACAATTTTGAGCACTGGTGTCACCACCGACTTTAGCGATTATACCCGGTCAACACCGGCTGACGCCCTGCGCCAGGCGTTGCAACTGGACCCCACGGTAGTTGCGGTCGGCCTCGCATTTCCCGGCAAAATTGACCATGGTGTGGTCCAATCCAGTTAGAACGAAAAATTCGACGGCTGGGACTTAAATGATGTTGTCCGTAACGTCACCACGTTGCCGTTCTACATGGAAAATGATGTTCACCTGATGACGGTTGGGTACACGCGCCAAAACGGAATTCCAGACACTGCGCTCACCGTGGGTATTTACTTCCCGCAACGAATCATGCCGGGTATCAGCATTTTCACTAACAACCAACTCATTGAAGGACACCACGCCCTCGCTGGGGAGGCCAAGTACACCCCCGCCCTGCAAGAACATGGGGCTCCCAAAACTGACGCCGAAACCGCCACGGTGCTCACCGACTTGATGGTGAGTTACAACATTGCTTTAGCCCCAGATTACTTTGTCCTGGCTTCAAACGGTGTACCGCAGGCTACCTTCGAGGCCGCAATCAAGGAAAATGCGGCGTTGCACTACCACCCGAACCAATTCAAAACCCAGTACGTCCACGACTTTGAGGGGGCCATGCTGGTGGGTCTAAGGTGGTTGATCCTACGCGCTACCCCTTACACCCTGTAATTATCCTCAAGGAGGTTTCCAAAATGGCTGACGACCAAATGCAAGATCACCTCAATAACGCTATGTACGGCCCCCGCCAAACCAATCCGGATGAGCGCCGGCAATACTTAGGCTCCCTGCGTGAACGCGTACTGCTACGCGTGGACAATGCCACCATGCGTCAAGCGGCAACGTTGCCCGCATTGCGCGAACAACTGCCCGCATTAGTTGGGGGTGACCACCACGCTTTGATCAACGGCAAACTAGACGCCAGCGTGACCGGGCCAGTGATGAAGCTGCTGGGTCAGCTGAACATGTCCCTCACCATGGTGAATGATGCCAGCGCGCAAACTGCCGACTCCGCAACCGGCCTACTGGTGGTCAGCAACCAGGCCGTTAACCAGGAAGACATCACGTTGCATGTCAATGCAGCACACCCAGAAGCACCCAAAAAGAAGGGGCTATTCGGCTTTTTCCACTAAAAAGGAGCAAAATAAAGACGCGGATCAGGCACCCATATGGTATGGGTGCCTGATCCGCATCTTTGCTTGATTACCCTTTACTGGGCCGCCGCCTGCAGGACTTGCCTACTCAAGTCAACGCCCGTCCCAATAGTTGGTCGCAGCCAGCTGACCAAATTCGGTGCGGGGTCGACAGCGACCACCTGCGCCAGTTCTGGTTGGTCGTCAGTATACGGCATGAAGCCGTTGATTACCGCTAAATCCACGCTGCAGTACCGGAGCCCGACCGCTTGGGCCGCGCGGATGGCCACCGCGTCATAACTGCTATCCAAGCTATCGCGGTCGTCCCAATACTCACCGGCAGCAAATGCTGCTGGGTTACGTCCCAGATACACCTGGCTACCCCGTGCCACAACGGTTTCCGGGGTGACGTTTTGGCGGGCCAAAGCAGCCTGCACATCCGCATCTAGGTTCAACGTTGCCTGTCCCGCGGCCGTACGGCGTGCACGTTTAACCGCTAATAATGTTTGCACATCATGCCGACCATCCCCCACAACGTACGCATAATCATGGGCCTGAACGGCCAGCACTTGCCCATCCAGCACGAGGCACCGCTCGATGGTTCCCGGTGCGAGGAGTTGCACCATGATTTCGTGACCGAGCGAGCGCACGACCTCGGCAAACCGCTCCGGGGTCGGTGGTACGGGCATCGCGGTTCCCCGGCCCGTCTGAGTACTGCCCACGAAGATGCTCTTGTGCCCAAAGCTGCGAGCAAAGTCGGACTCAGCCGCCGCCGCACTACGGTAAGTGTTGCCCCGCGGTACTACCAGTCCGTGCACACCCAGGTAGTGTAACAACGCATCGCGGTTACTGGTCAACGTTACGGCCGCATCCGGGTTCAACCCCAACTGATTCCCAGTCAAAAGTACGTGGTGTGGTTCGCGGCCCAACGACCATAAACCATCACCTAACGGCTCAATACTCATCCCCGCCACGAAAGCGGCGCGCAGGAAAAGTTGTTGCTGCGGTGCAGCACCACTGAACCCCCGCAGGATAGTTTTGCTTGCTGGTGGGGCAACGCGTCCAAGACCCTGCAACCGCGCCAGCACGGCTGGCTGCGCGTCTTCACCAGTGAAGAAAGTCGTCGCGGAGGCATTCAAATCGGCATCAGCACCATCTGGCAACCCTAACGTCAACCAACCGAGGTCCCGTAGCGCTGCCAGGTGCGCAGCGTCAGGTAAGCAACTGGCTGGTAGATCCACATCCACCGTCAGGATGCCCCGCTGCGCCAACTGCACCCCCGCCAAGGTCACCGTACCCGCCGTCGCACCAATTGCAGGCTCTGGAGCGGTCCGCTGGTACCGTTTGAGGCTAGCAAAATCGACCTGCCCGGCCGTCACGGGCGGCGCCGCGGGTGACAATAACTGAATCATGGCGGGCAACCGCTGTTGTAACCGTTGCGCCCACCGCAAATACCAACCGTTCCGGTAAGCCACGTACCCGGCCGCCTGCACAGCTTTGCCAGCAGCCGCAAACGCATCGCTCAGTAATGTCTCCGGCAACGCCAACTGAACCCGGACACCGTCATTAACCGCCGTCAACCCATCAACATGCGCAATGGCAGGGGCCGTCGCCGCGACGGCCTGCCAAGTGGACCATGCTTGATCCGTATCCGCCGTTTGGGTACCCATAACGATCGCCGTGGTCGCGCTCACTGGGTAAAGGTACGGACTAGCGTGCCGATCCAGTTGCACCCGACGCTGCCACCGTCCCAGCTGCAAAATACGTACCGGCATTGCAGTGCGCAACAGGGCCATCCCCTGCTGGAGCACCCGCTGCATATCTTCAGTTACTTGCATCACTCGCAACCTCCCATTCCAGTAACTACAATACCACGGCTGCCCGCCACGAGGCGAGTGCTGGAGCCAGCCTAACGGAGTAACCACGTTATTAGTGGCCGTTGGCTTGAAACTACCAGCATTGCTGTAACCGTTGTCAATGCCAACATGACGCGCTTTAAACAAATTTTACCTTGCTGAAACTGTTGTATCTAGTACGTGTTAATGCTATATTATTGATGAAGCCACTAAGGTGTTCGCTCTTCCCTCTAATCAGTTGACCGAACATTCTCATTACATTGGGAATATGGGACTAGCACGACAATTGGGCTATATCACTTAGCCCACAAGAGCGCGCTGCATATATTCCCACCTGCTTTATCGCGGGTTCACAAGAATTGGGAAGCCACAACGGCACCACTAGTCCTTCAAATCAAAAGACAACTTTTGGCTGGCCTCGCGCCAGTTTTTTTGTGGCCAGAACTATTCTGGCTCGGCCCAGACCCCCACCACATCCCGAAGGAGCGTATCGTGTTACTAATATTGATGTTACTTTATGCCGTTATTCTCGTCCTCATTGCGTGGTACTTATTGAGCCACCGCCACAAGCCCTTCTTGGTATTCACCGAACCCAGTACGCAGTTGGCTCAAACAATGGGGCTGGCGGGCTACGGTCTCCTAGTTGCCGCCGTTTTGTCCCTGGTCGCTGCCTTTGTGAATATTGTGAACCTCGCCCTCGTAGCACTCGTATTAGGCGCTGCCGTCATGGGACTGTTTGGTCTGTCCTGCACCCGCTTCTTGTAATTGTAATCGCATTCTCATTGGGATTGAAAAAGCTTTCACAACATTGTATGCTAAAGGTAACCTAATGAAGGAGGTGGGCTTATGTTACAACAATACAAACACATTTTGGTTGCCGTCGACGGGTCATACGAGGCGGAGATTGCGTTCAAAAAGGCCATCGCCGTCGCCCAGCGGAACGATGCCGAACTGTTATTGGTACACATTGTTGACACACGGGCGTTCCAGAACGTTTCTAGCTTTGACTCCGCGATGGTGGAGCAGGTCACCGCGGCTGCTAAGAAGACCATGGCCGACTACGTACAGACCGCCGAAGATGCTGGTCTGAAGAACGTGAGCTACACCATTGAGTACGGCGCACCCAAGACGGTGATTGCCCGCGATATCCCGAAGGAGCGTAACATCGACCTGATCATGATCGGTGCTACCGGTCTGAATGCGGTTGAGCGCCTGCTGATTGGGTCAGTGACCGCGTACGTCACCCGTGAAGCTCCATGCGACGTGCTCGTCGTCCGGACTGATTTGGAAAACAAGCCGGTTCTGGCTACCACCAAGAAACCGTCACCAGATAATGAGCAATAGTGAACAAGCATTGCAAACATGATTGTTAATTAGCTTATCGCTAACAAAAAATAACACCAACCAGGAAACAATTATTGTTGTCTCCGGTTGGTGCTTTTTTTATTCAGTAGCATTTTGTGAAAAATAACATAGCAACTTTTGCTTTAGCTGGCCATTTCTGCTTGCAGGGTCGCGGCCAGAGCATGATTCTGATTGACCCCCGCCAGGGAAATAGCAACCGTAAACGCCTCATTAGTACCCTCAGCCCGGAGTTGGACTAAACACCGCGCCCGCAACGCGTAAAACTCGTCCAGCAGGAACAAACGTTCATTGTGGACGGCTAGTTCGATGGCCGCATCCGCCCGGTGCAATACTTCCTGGTAGTCCCCCAACCGGTACAGGGCGCTGCAAATGTACCAGCGAATCAACAGGTCGCTATCCAGAAAGGCTTCCCCCTGCCGGTGCACATCCTGCAGTAAGGTCAACGCCTCATTGACGTAGAGTCGCGTACGGCCCAAGTTGTCCATGTCGGCGTACGCGAGGGCGAGCCCCAAAATGGCCATCACGGCATACACGTCGGCATCCTCACCCGTGAATAGCTGCAGTACCCGGTTAAAGTAGTACACCGCCTCTTCCGGTTTACGTTCCCCCGTCAATTGGATCATCCCCTGCACGTAGTAAAAGCGCTTCTGATCATCCACGGTGTGTAAATCGTGCTCTTCGTCCAGGGTGGCTAGCGCGGCAGCAGCCGTGTCCGGTTGCCGGTGGCGCATGGCTGCCACCGCCTGATCCAGCGTAATCTGAATCTGGTCCTGGGGCTCCACCACCACGTCCGTCATTTGGACGCCCAGACGGCGCACGATTTGCACCAAAATTTTCATGCTGGGGACTTTATTGCGTTTTTCGACTAGGCTGATCGTAGCCTGGGTACAAATACCGTCGGCGAGCTTGCTTTGCGACAGCCCCCGTAGCTTCCGAAAATAACGCACGCGGTCCCCTAAAATCCGTACTTCATGATCGTTCTTCACCATATACTTACACCCCTTTGGTGGCGATAACAGCCCACCAGTTAATTCGGTACAAATACTGCCATACCAAGCAACAAACAACTGTAGGTTAATTATATCCAGAAAAGGAAAGCCCCTGCACTAAAAGTTTTTTAGTGCGGGGGCTAATAGTAGCATTAAATTACACGTTTAATAAGTGGTGACCTTGCTCAACCATTACACAAAGTAACGGTTAATCTGATTTACCGTCGCCAACACCAGCTAGCTTAGTGGTGAGTCTTGCGGGCCAGCAAGTCGCCGATGAACTGCACGATGAACACCAGAATCAGGATGAAGATTAGGCTGACCCAAATGACGTCGTTTTCGTAACGTAGGTACCCAGTGTTGATGGCCAAGTTACCCAAGCCACCACCACCAATGGCACCAGCCATGGCGGTCAGACCAATGATACTGATAATGGTCAGGACCGATACGCGAATAAGCTCCGACAGCCCCTCGCGCAAGTACACGCGGAAGATAATGCCTAGAGGGGAAATGCCCATGGCCTGGGCCGCTTCTACCACCCCCGCATCGACGGTCAGCAGCGCATTTTGTACCTGTCGCGCATAGAACGGTGCTGAACCAACAATTAATGGCACGAGCGCTGCCGTGGAGCCGATTCCAGTGCCAACGATCAAACGGGTCACGCCGTTCAAGATTGCCAGCAGGATCACGAACGGAATGGACCGGAACACGTTGACTACTTTGTCCAGTACCGAATAAAACGGCCGGTTTTCCAAAATGCCGTGCTCATCAGTCACTAGTAGCAAAATGCCCAGCAACAACCCGATGATCCCAGCCACCAAACTGGTCCAAAACGTCATGTACAGGGTCTGATTAATGGCGTCGAGCACCCCGTCATCGCCGTGCCACAACGGCACTACGTTCGGAAAAAACTTTTCAAAAAACTGCATCATTAGTCAGCACCCCCTACTTGACTCAAATCAACATCGGTGACGGTGACGTCGTTCTGTTTGAGGTAAGTCAACGCGGCATCTACCTGGTCCGGTGCGCCGGTGAGGACCACGATCAGGTTACCAAACGGCGTGTTCTGCAAACTTTGAATATCGCCAAAGAGGATGTTGGCACTCACCCCGTACTCCGCATAGAGTGTCGCCACCAACGGCTGGTCGGTCGTGTCACCCACGTAGGTTAACCGCACCAACCGGTTACCTGGACCCAGATCCTGAACCGCTGGCTGCAGCTTGAGGGCCTCCAGTGTAGCGTCCAGCTGGATAGTCGTATTGATAAAGTCCTTGGTCAGTTGTTGTTGCGGGTGGGCAAAGATGTCCACCAGGGACCCCCGCTCGATAATTTTTCCAGCATCCATGACGGCCACCCGCGTACATACTTGCTTCACGGCCTCCATTTGATGGGTTATCAGAACGATGGTCAAGCCCAGCTTTTGGTTCAAGCTCTTCAGCAGGGACAAAATAGAGGACGTCGTCTTGGGGTCCAACGCACTCGTGGCTTCGTCAGAAATCAAAATTTCTGGATCCGAGGCCAGCGCCCGGGCAATCCCCACGCGCTGCTTTTGCCCCCCGGACAACTCAGCCGGATACGCGCTCGACCGTTCGGCCAAACCAACCAGCTTGAGCAATTGGTCCACCTTGGCCTTGATCTGACTTTTCGGCATCGTCCCCCGTAGCGGGAACGCCACGTTGTCGGCAATGGTGCGACTGGCCATCAGGTTAAAGTGCTGGAAGATCATGCCGATTTTGTGCCGCTTCGCCCGCAATTCCTTAGCAGACAGTTGCGCCATATCATCGCCCAACACGGTGACGGTTCCACTGGTAGGCCGCTGCAGGCGGTTGATCAACCGCACCAGCGTGGACTTACCGGCACCGGAATAACCCACGATACCGTAAATATCGCCGCGGTTAACTTTCAGGTCGACGTGGTCCACCGCATGGACCTCCTGCTTCTTTTCTTTAAATAACACGTCGACATCCTGCAACGTGATGACTGGTGCTTCACTCATCTGTGTTCCTCCTAGCATCCTGCTGAACAAAGATGGTCCTAACACGGCGGCTAGGACCATCCCCAATCGTTACGACTGCTGGTTACTTAAAGGACAAGTCCCATGCAGCCTCGGTAGAACCATTGTACACCTTCTTGATGACCTTCTTGGTTGCCTGAGTCTGGTAGGCCTTCACAACCTTCTTGTATACCTTGTTGTTGCGATTCTTCTTCGTGGACGCAACCACATTCACGAACGGCTTGCTGGCCTTAGTAATCTTTTCCACGTAGATGGCGCTGCTTGGCTTGAGCTTAGCGTTCAAAGCAATATCGTTGTTGACCACGGCGGCATCCACGGAAGTCAGTGAACGGGCGGTCTGGGCAGCATCCACTGGCGTAATCTTGAGGCCTAACTTGTTGCTGGTGATGTCACGCACCGTGGGGAAGGTGACGTTACCCTTGAGCTTGATCAAACCCGCCTGCTGCAAGAGTTCCAGCGCACGCGCCTCGTTGGTTTGGTCGTTGGCAATCGCAACCTTAGCCCCCTTCTTCAGCTGACTAAGCTTCTTCACCTTCTGCGAGTACAGGCGTACCGGGCCGATGTAGGTCTTCCCCACGCTGACGATGTTAGTCTTGTGGGCCTTGTTCCAGTTGTTCAGGAACTGGACCGTCTGGAAGGCGTTCAAATCAATGTCGCCATCTTGCAGTGCCTGGTTAGGCTTGTTGTAGTCGGTGAACTCAACCAGCTTGAGGTTGATGTGCTGCTTCTTCAAACGCTTAGCAACGGGCTTCCACACGTCAGCATCTGAACCAATGACCCCCAACTTGACGGTCGTGGTCTTTGTGCTTGAGCTACTGCTCCCACAGGCAGCCAGAAATACGGGCAACGCAGCAACTAATGCGGTTAACGCAACAAATTTCTTCTTCATGAATGTTTCCTCCAAAAATTCAATAATGGCATATTTATAAATGCTTGAATAATGGTGCGGACCACCAAACGTAAAAAAACCGCCCCTAACTTACGTTAGAAGCGGAATTCCGCGGTGCCATTCTAATTCGCCCACGCTGCAGTCGTGAACCTCACTAACGGGTCAAACAACCCGTGTGCAAGATAATGGATGCCGGCCATTGCCACCTAACTCCCCGGGGAAGCTCGGCGCACCGATCAGTGAGCCATTCTCAGGGCACCGTACCTCCCCGCTCGCACCATCCGGGGTCTCTGTTAGGTCGTATGCACCATCTCTCTCACGTCACTCGTTTACGTTTGATGATTTAAACCTAGGGTACCCGGTCAGCTTGCCGATGTCAACCCCAAAAATGAGTTCATTGTGAATTTTTGGTGTGAAGGCATTACAGGCCTCATGACACAAACGCGCCACGCTAACTCGGCGTGGCGCGGAAGTGCTTATTCATTACGTTTAGGCGTCAACTGCACCTGGCTAAAGTCTTCACGGTCCCGGCTAAACATATAGCTTTGGTAGTGATACCGCATTGACAGCACCATCCCGACGGACAACATGTTGGCCAGCAAGAACGAGCCCCCGGAACTAATGAACGGTAGCGGAATCCCTGTCAGTGGCAGTAGCCCAATGTTCATCCCAATATTTTCAAAGACGTGGAAAATGATCATCATAATCACGCCAGTCGAAATGTAGGCATAAAATTCATTCTTCGTGTCAAAGGTAACGCGAATCATTTGGTAAACGAGCAGGAAGTATAGCAGAATGAGTACACCGGAACCAATAAAGCCAGTAGTCTCCCCAATCACCGAGAAAATCATGTCAGACGTCTGCACTGGCACCGTTACCTGCAGGTTGCCCAGGCCACTACCGGACAGTTGCCCTGAACCAATGGCTTTCATTGCCTGCCACAACTGGTAACTATTCCCTGAGGTCGCACCAGACGGATCTAACCAAGAATCGATTCGAGCAAACTGGTAGGCTTCAAAACCCACTTTTTCAAGAATGGCCCGGCCCCAGGACTGGGTAACCAGTAAAATGGTACCGCCGCCGACAACCACCGCCACGATGGCGACCGGCAGAATGATCTTCCAACTAATGCCCGAGATCAGCACCACCCCGGCGAAAATGGCCAGGAAGACTAAGGTACTCCCAAAGTCGTGTTGCAAAATCATCAAGGCGACGACGGGCAGGGTCCAAATCAACATCTGCCCCAGCAGCCGAAAGTCATTACGTATGGTGTGGCTCATTTCCGCGTTGTGTAGCGTCACTACGCGGGCCAACATCAGAATATAGGCGGGCTTCATCACCTCGCTGGGCTGAAAGGTAATGGGACCAAACTTGAACCATGACTTGGCCCCGTTAGCCAACGCAGTCTGACGGTCATACAGAAACAGTACCGCAATCAGTAAAAATATCCCGATCCAGTACAGTACCGGAGCGATACGCCACAATTGCTCGGTATCGAACCGCATAACGATGGCCACCCCGGCTGAACCGATGCCGTACCAGACTACCTGCATAACTACCGCCTTAATGGCGGCACTAGTACTGCTGGCATTGGCGGTCGCCATGAAGATGGCTACGCACCCAATCAATGCTAGTAGCATAATTGTGAGGATGATACCGTAGTCAATGCGATCACCCTGCTGTTGTTGCTCTTTGTCGTTATCAGTGGCCACGCACTGACCCCCTTTAACTAAATACTAGTGTTGGTGGAGGTGAAACGTTGCAATCAAAAAGTTAACAGCGTCATCTTCATTCCGAAAACGGTCGGTCTCCGCCCCTGCACTCACTACCGCAACGAAGCGGTCACCATCAGGACGGACGTACCCCAATTCCTGTTGGCCCATACTCAGGACCGACACGGACTGACCATCACGTTGCTCATCAGTCATGGTCAGTTTCACCTTTGTTTCTTTACTCATTACTTAACCCCACTTGCCTGATTGTCCATCGTCGCCCGGTTACGCCGCAAGCTAAAGTGCGCTGGGACATAATCAATCCCCCCCGGCACCAGCGGGTTACAGCGCAAGATTCGCGCTGCAGCCATTAACGAACCCCGTAGCGCCCCAAAGCGGCCGATTGCGGTGATGGCATAGTGGCTACAGGTCGGGTAATACCGGCACGACGCCGGCAACAGGGGCGAAATAAACCGCTGGTAGCCCCGAATTAACTTGGTTAGTAACCACCGCAAAACCAACACCTCACTCCAAAAACTTACCAATATGCGTCCAGGTGCTCGGCACAAACACGGCGAACGGGTTACCGCCGCCAATTGCGTAACCAATCATGGATCCTACTATCAGCAAAATAATGCAAATACCGGCCCCAATGAGCAACCGGGCACCGAACCGCTTAATAGCATCTGTTTTCAACAAAGTTTATCACCTAGTTTAATACTGCTTGTGGTGCTGAATGTTGTCTAACAGCACCCCCGTGCCCAAGGCCACCGCATCCAAAGGGTCCTCGGCAGTCAAAACGGGCACGTGTAATTCGGACGCGAACAGTTGCGAAATACCGTTCAGGAGCGCTCCACCACCGGTCAACATCACACCACGGTCAATAATGTCCGCGGACAGCTCTGGGGGCGTCATTTCGAGAACTTCCTTAGCGGCGGCAATGATCGAAGCCATCACGTCACTGAGGGCTTCTTGGAGCTCCACAGACGTCACTTCGACCTCACGGGGTAACCCGGTGGCGATATCACGCCCACGCACCTGCATCGTCTGCTTCTCGTCCGCCTGGTATACGGCACCGATGTTGATCTTCAACTGTTCGGCAGTGTGTTCACCAATCAACAACTTGTGCTTATTCTTCACGTAGCTGACGATGGAAGCATCCATCTTGTCCCCCGCCAAGCGTAGAGACCGGCTGGTGACAATTTCGCCCATGGAGAGAACGGCGACATCTGAGGTCCCACCACCGATATCAATAATCATGTTGCCTTGAGGCTGGAAAATATCCAGGCCAGCACCCACGGCCGCAACTTTGGGTTCAAATTCCAGGTACACCTTACCGCCGCCGGACTTTTCAGCCGCTTCGATAATGGCCTTCTGCTCGATGGACGTGATGTTGGTTGGTGCACAAATCAAAATATTCGGCTTGCTCATAAAGCCCTTGACGTTCAGTTTGTTGATGAAGTACTCCAGCATTGCCTCAGTAATATCAAAGTCGGCAATGACACCGTCCTTCAACGGCCGAATGGACCGAATGTTACCGGGTGTCCGGCCGACCATTTTATAGGCTTCCGTTCCCACCGCAACTACCTTCCCTGATTGCGTGTCGACGGCAACCACGGACGGTTCATTCAGGACGATGCCCTTTCCTTTGACGTTGATCAGGACGTTCGCCGTCCCTAAATCAATCCCAATGTCTCTAGCCATGAAAAATGTTCTCCCCTCAGATGTTTACTCGTCACATTATAACATACGTTGCGTGGCGACTTTTATAGTAAGTAAAACAGGTTACGCGCTGCCTGGACCAGTGACAAAAAGCATGATGACACGAGGTAACCCAAGGCAACAGCGATAAAAAACAACAATAACCGCGACTCATTTACACGGTTGGGTTTGAGGATTTTATCAAAACGCAACACGATCAGCAGTCGCCAAGACATAATGATAAATACCAAGTGTGACATAAAGGTGAAAGCGGCGTTGAGACCTAAAGAAGTATCCATTATAAAATCCTCCGCGTACCATAATACCAAAAACGCACCCAACACTAAAGCGCTGGCGGGCGCGTTTGCATAAATATTCCCTTAAGTTAGGTGCCGGTGGCAGCAAAACTCCCCGTAGCACAAAATAAACCCGGATCAGTGGTCAAAGATGACTACTGGTCCGGGTCGATTAGTGCTTATACTGTCAATACGGTCCGGGACCACACCATGCAGGCGCAGCCTCAGCTAACCGTCGTTGACGTTGTGCTAGTGCTGAGCATCACGCTTAACGTTGATCCGGTTGATTGCCCGCCGCAAAGCCACTTGAGCCCGCGCCAGGTCATCCGTATTGTGCGCCTGCTTGGCGGTTTCAATCTTGTGCTCCGCACGTTCACGGGCAGCCTCAGCACGACTGAGGTCAATGTCCCGCGCACGTTCCGCGGAGTCAGCGACGATGGACGCAACGTTATCAGCTACTTCCATGAAACCACCGTTAACGGCGATTCGGTTTTCATGATTAGGTTCATCGACCCGCTGCACGCGGACCTCCCCAATCTGTAGTGGCGCCACGATTGGTTCGTGGTTCGCCATGATCCCTAAATCACCATCAACAGCACGCACAACCACCAGTTTGGCCCGGTGATCATACACAACGCCATCTGGGGTCACGATGTTAACGGTCAACACATCCTGTTGCTCGTCAGCCATACGAATCCCCCCTAATCCTTGCTATCTGGGTCGTAGCCCATTTCCTTGGCCTTCGCCTTCATGTCGTCAATGTTACCCACCAGACGGAATGCATCTTCTGGGTAATCGTCGTAACGGCCTTCAAGGATTTCCTTGAAGCCCTCGACGGTTTCCTTAACCGGCACGTACTTCCCTGGCAAGCCAGTGAAACGTTCGGCCACGGAGAAGCTTTGGCTCAAGAAGAACTGGATCCGACGTGCACGGGCAACGATCGTCTTTTCTTCGTCGGACAGTTCGTCCATACCCAGAATTGAGATGATGTCCTGCAATTCGTTGTACCGTTGCAGTACCTGCTGTACCTGCATGGCCACATCGTAGTGCTCCTGACCGACAATTTCAGGGGTCAAGGCACTAGAAGTGGAAGCCAGTGGGTCCACGGCTGGGTAGATACCCATTTGCGTCAGGCGCCGTTCCAGGTTGGTGGTAGCGTCCAAGTGAGCAAAAATCGTGGCAGGTGCAGGGTCGGTGTAGTCATCGGCAGGCACGTAAACGGCCTGGATGGAGGTAACGGAGCCCTTCTTAGTGGATGTAATCCGTTCCTGCAACTGACCCATTTCGGTAGCCAGCGTTGGCTGATAACCAACGGCACTAGGCAACCGCCCGAGCAGCGCAGAAACTTCGGACCCGGCTTGGGTAAAGCGGAAGATGTTGTCGATAAATAGCAACACGTCCTGGCCCTTCACGTCACGGAAGTATTCGGCGATGGTCAAACCCGTTAAAGCCACACGCATACGTGCACCAGGGGACTCGTTCATCTGCCCGAAGACCATGGCGGTGTTCTTCAAGACACCAGATTCCTTCATTTCAAAGTAAAGGTCGTTACCTTCACGCGTCCGTTCACCGACACCAGTGAACACGGACAAACCACCGTGCTCTTCGGCAATGTTGTGAATCAGTTCCTGAATCAGAACGGTCTTCCCAACACCGGCACCACCGAACAGACCAACTTTACCACCCCGCAAGTATGGTTCGAGCAGGTCAATAACTTTGATCCCCGTTTCCAGAATTTCAGAACTCGTACTCAAGTCCTCAAAGGCTGGCGCATCCCGGTGGATACTGTTGCGTTCGTGGTCAGGGCCGAACTTCGGTCCATCATCAATTGGTTCGCCGAGCACGTTGAACACGCGGCCCAAAGTATCATCACCAACGGGTACGGAAATCGATGCCCCGGTGTCGCGAACCTCCATGCCTCGCTGCAAACCGTCCGTGCTGGCCATCGCAATGGCCCGCATCACGCCGTCACCTAACTCAACGGCAACTTCGACGACGACCGTCTGCCCCTGGTTGTTAGTGACTTCGAGTGCGTTGTTGATCTTTGGCAAGTCGCCATCGATGGGAAAGGCCACGTCGACGACAGGTCCGATCACTTGCACGATTTTACCTGTAGTATTACTCAATTATGCTGTCCTCCCCGCAATTATTTGTGGTTGTTACTCAATCGCGGCAGTTGCACCGGTAATTTCGGTCAACTCCGTGGTGATGGCTGCTTGTCGTGCACGGTTATACTGCAGCGACAAACCATCAATCAAATCTTTAGCATTATCTGAAGCACTCTTCATCGCCGTCGTCGACGCAGCATGTTCCGCCGTCTTGGCGTCAATAATGGCACCAAAAATTAAGCTTTCCGCATACTGTGGCAACACGACATCAAGGACGGCGTCCACACTCGGCTCAGCGTCATACTGAATCGGGCTGTCCGCCACTTCAGACGGATCAAGATCGCTGATTGGTAACATTTTTTCCACCCGGAAGGCCGAAGTCAAAGAGTTCACATGGTGGTTGTAGCAAACGTACAACTCATCAAAGACCTCGTTATCAAACATTGTTACCGCAGTCTTGACGATTTCGCGCACCTCATTGAAGGTGGGAATATCAGAAACGCCCCGATATTCGTAGGCGACATTCATGCCACGTGCCTTAAAGAAGTCGGCGCCCACACCACCAATCGCCATAATGGCGTAGTGGTCCTTGTCCTTGTGGTCCTGTTCGATCACCTGCATCATGGCCTTGAGGGCGTTACTGTTGTAGCCACCCACCAGGCCACGGTCACTGGTGATAACCAAGTAACCAGTCTTCTTCACTTCACGCCGTTGTAACAGGTCAGCGACGCGCACTTTTTGCCCGTCACCCTTGCCCGCGTCCTGATTGGCCTCCATGCTCAGTAATTGAGCTTGCGCCAAATGGGTCACGGTTGCGCGAATCTTGTTCGCGTAGACCTGGTAAGCAACCGCCTTTTTCTCAATTTTGGATAACTTGGCCCCACTGACCATTTGCATGGCCACGGTGATTTGCCGAGTTTTCTTCGTTGAGGAAATGCGCCGCTTAATATCAATTAAAGATTCAGCCATCTGCTCACCCCCTAGTTAGTGGAAGTTGCAGTTTCAGCCTGCGATGCGGTAAAGCCGGCAGCAAAAGCCTTCATCACCGCATCCATCTTGTCAGTATCCGGTAACTTGCCGGTTTCCTTGATGGACTGTTCCAAATCGGCCGCATTCGTGTCGAAGTAATCGAACAGTTCACTCTGGAACCGACTAATATCATCGACCGGTACGTCGTCCATGAAGCCGTGAGTCAAGGCATACAGTACCAAGACCTGCTTTTCTACGGACAATGGCGCGTGAACAGGCTGCTTCAAGACTTCAACCGTCCGGCGACCACGATTCAACTTGGCCTGCGTCGCCGCATCCAGGTCAGACCCGAACTGACTAAAGGCTTCCAGTTCACGGAAACTAGCCAAGTCCAGACGTAACGTACCGGAAACCTTCTTCATCGCTTTCAACTGGGCGTCACCACCAACACGGGAAACTGAAGTCCCGGCATCAATGGCTGGACGCGTACCAGCGTAGAACAAATCACTCTGTAAGAAGATTTGTCCGTCGGTGATACTGATAACGTTAGTAGGAATGTACGCCGAAACGTCACCAGCCTGGGTTTCGATAATTGGCAAAGCAGTCATTGAACCACCACCCAATTCGTCACTCAGCTTGGCACTACGCTCCAACAGACGGGAGTGCGTGTAGAAAATGTCACCAGGGTAGGCTTCACGTGCTGGTGGCCGACGGAGCAGCAAGGAAATTTCACGGTAGGCGGCGGCCTGCTTAGTCAGGTCATCGTACACGATCAATACTTGCTTCCCGTTGTACATGAACTCTTCACCCATAGCAGTACCGGCATATGGTGCCAAGTACAGCATCGGTGCAGGTTCAGAAGGACCAGCTGTTAGCACGATGGTGTAATCCATCGCACCGTACTTGCGCAGCGTTTCAACCTGGGCACGGACGGTGGAGTCCTTTTGCCCGATCGCAACGTAGATACAAATCATATCCTGGCCCTTTTGGTTGATGATGGTATCGATGGCGATACTGGTTTTACCAGTTTTACGGTCACCGATAATCAATTCACGTTGGCCACGACCAATTGGGACCAAGGCGTCAACGGCCTTGAGCCCAGTTTGCAGTGGTTCCGTAACGGACTGCCGCTGCATAACCCCGGGAGCTTTGACTTCCACCGGCCGGGTCTTGTCGGTCTTGATGTCGCCTTGGCCATCGACTGGCTGACCCAGAGTGTTCACGACACGCCCAATGAGTTGTTCACCCACGGATACTTCCATGATGCGACCAGTCCGCTTGACCGTGTCGCCTTCACGAATACCGTCAAAATCACCCAGGATGATAATCCCGACATCATTTGTTTCAAGGTTCTGCGCCATACCATATGAACCATTCTCAAATTCCAACAGTTCACTGGCCATGGCGTTATCGAGCCCGTGTGCACGGGCGATACCATCACCAACGTAGGTGACAGTCCCGACCTCAGCAACATCGAGGTCGTCTTTGTAGTTTGCTAGCTGCTGTTTGATCAGCGTGCTAATTTCTTCTGCTTTGATAGCCATGACTTCACCTCTTCACTATTTCTAATGGGTGAGCAACGTTGCGCGAATCTGATCGATCCGGTGTTGTACCGTTCCGTCAATCACGTAGTTTGCTGCCTGCACCCGGACACCACCAATTACGTTAGCGTCCACAACATTGTTCAATTCGGCGTGCGCAACCCCTAAACGGTGAGCCACCGCGGCGGCCAAGCGTTCAGTTTGTGCAGCTGACAACGGCACAGCCGTAGTCGCCGTCCCCGTAATCTGACCGGCGTCCGCACTAATGCGTTCGTCAAAGTCAGCCACGATGGCCGGCAATGCGGCAATGCGACCATAGTTAAAGGCCATTTGTACGAGGCGCGCAACCACCGGTAATGCACCAGTGGTGAGTTCCCCCACGATGTCCTGCTTGACGTTCAACTTCAACTCGGGCCCAATCAGGGCATCCATCAGGCCGGGGTTCTCGTTAAAGACCTGGTCTAAGGCGTGCAGCTCAGTCTGCACCTCCTGAGTCGTGCCGTCAGCAGCCGTCAGTTCAAACAATGCTGCCCCATAACGGGGTGCCACAATCGCATTTGTCAGTGCCATCTAATCACCCAGCCCTTTGATGTAATCGTCAATAAGCGTCTGCTGATCTTCAGCCTTCAGCTCCTTGCCGATAATCTTGCTGGCGATAGTGATGGAGAGGTCCGCCACCTGATCACGGGCACCGTTAAGGGCGTCCTGCTTGGACTGCGCAATCTCTGCAGCAGCCTTCGTCTTCAGGTCGGCAGCGTCCTTGTGTGCTGCTTCGACAATGGCCTTGCTTTGCTTCTGACCATTGGCCTTAGCGGTGTTCACGATGCTAACGGCTTCTGCCTGCGTGTTTTGCAGTTCAGATTGACGTTGAGCGAGCAGTTTATCTGCATCACTCTTCGCCTTATCCGCGTAATCCAAATCGCCGGTAATCTTGTCCTGACGCTTAGCCATCATCTTAGTGACGGGGCCCCAGGCAAACTTACCCACGAGAATCATCAGCACAATGAACGTGGCCAGGTCGAACAGCATGTCGCCCACTTCAAGTCCAGCGGCGGCAAAAATCATTCCATGCAACATCTGTGCCACTTCCTTTCGTCTGCGTGCTTAAAAATCCTATTGGAACAGCAGCAGGAAAGAAATAGCGATAGCGATGATCGGCACGGCTTCGATCAGACCAACACCGATAAACATCGTACTACGGAACTGACCGGACAATTCAGGCTGACGTGCCATACTTTCAATAGTCTTGCTAATAACGTGGCCGTTACCATAAGATGCGGCCAAAGCGGCGAGGCCGGCGGCGATTGATGCAGCGATGTAGTTCATGTGAAAATTCCTCCTAAAATCCTATTCTTCAGACAAAACCTTGTTGGAAATGTATACGGATCCGAGCGTAACAAAAATATATGCTTGGATACTACCAATGAATACTGAGAACCCTTGCCAAGCCATTTCGGCCAAGAAGCCAAGTGGGAATGACAAGATTGCAAACTTACCAGATAGCGCCATGTTCCGAATCAGCATGATCAGCACTTCGCCGGCAAAGATATTCCCATACAGACGTAAGGCCAGAGTCATGAAGTTCGTGAACTCTTCTAGTAAGTTGATGGGAGCAAGCATCGGCATCGGGCTAACATAGCCCTTCAGGTAACCCTTAAAGCCGTGGCGAGCAACCCCAAAGTAGTGGGCCAGTACCAACACCATCATGGCCAGCGTCATGGTGATCAGTGGACTGGCAGTTGGGGAATGGAACCAGGTCACGTCATGGACGTTCACATCAATGAAGAGTCCCAACTGGTTAGCCATGAATACAAATAAGAACATGACAAAGATAAACAATTGGAACGTTGAACCCTCTTCACCAGGCATCGCGCTACGCACAATCCCGTTCGTGAAGTCGATGAGCCATTCCAGCACGTTCTGCCGACCCTTTGGACGCAGAGTCGGTTTACGCGACAGGTAGAACACCAACGCAAAAACCACAATGGCAGCAATGAGCACCGGAATGTCGTTCGCGAGGTTGAAGCGCAAACCGCCAATCGATAGGTACGGATACTTATCGTTCACAGAATTCACCTCCTCCTTCTTTATTTAATTAACTGGCACACGTTGTCACAGGGGTACAGCGTATGTATCTACATTGTATTTGACAGCGCACAAGCACTCAAAATACAATGCTTACTCTATCACCTTCAGATGGAAAAGACAAAAGGAATTCCTTATCATGTCGGCTTTCACTCCAATTTGGAATGAAAGCGTCACCGGCCGCATAATGACGGCTTTCATAAAGTTTGCAGACCGTGAAAATCAACAATTGCGGGGCAAGTGGGTATTAAAAAGTTGTTTACGCAACGTTACGTCACCCTCATATGCGGGGGCTTTACGTTCCCTGGCGATGCCCACCTAAAGGCAAAAAGCAAGGTGAGCTCACTGTAGGTCAGCTCACCTTGCTCTGCATGTAAATTATTTGGTACCAAACAACCGGTCACCAGCGTCGCCCAAACCAGGGAAGATGTAGCCAGTATCAGTTAGGTGGTCATCCAACGCAGCTGCGTAGATCTCAACGTCAGGATGCTTTTCCTGAACGGCTTTGACCCCTTCAGGTGCGGCCACCAGTACGACCAACTTCATTGCCTTCGCGCCGCGTTTCTTCAACGCATCAATGGCCATGATGGCCGAACCACCAGTAGCGAGCATTGGGTCCACGATCAAGAGCTCTCGCTGATCAATGTCGGTCGGCATCTTCACGAAGTATTCGTGTGGCTTCAGGGTCTGTTCGTCACGGTACATCCCGATGTGACCGACTTTGGCCGCCGGAATCAGTTCCAGCACCCCGTCGACCATCCCCAGGCCGGCCCGTAAAATCGGCACCACAGCCAACTTCTTGCCGGCCAATTGCTTCTGGGTCGTCTTGCCCATCGGGGTCTCGACCTCAACGTCCTCAAGCGGGAGGTCCCGCGTGATTTCGTAAACCATCAACTCGGCAATCTCGTTAGCAACCTCACGAAATTCCTTGGTGCCAACGTGCTTGTCGCGAATCAACGTTAATTTGTGTTGAATTAGTGGATGATTTAAAACCGTAAACTTGGCCATGGTTATGTTTTCTCCTTTGCTTGTCGTGGCCCCACTCAGGCCATTATTCCGCTCACCAGTATAGCATACAAACCGCTTCTCCCGAAAAAGTTATGGTGCGGTAACCGGGAAGTGTTCCCCACCGGCGGACTTGTTGATGCGGTTCATGTACGCCGCACCCAGACCCTCAGGATCAAAACCCTGCGCCAGAACCAGCGAGATGTCTGGGTGTAAATCAAAGTAACGCAGGCCGGCAAACAGGTCGCGGGTAGCGCTGGCCAGGTCGGTGCCCAACGAATAGGTTTCCACCCCCGCGGGCACCGTCGCCAACACCTGGTCTGTCGCCAGCACCCCAAATGCGCGGGGATCGGCTTGCGCCCACTTAATGGCTGCCGGGAAGTCCACCTGGTGATCCACAATCACCACTTGGGCATCCGGGGCGTAATGCTTGTACTTCATCCCCGGTGCCTTGGGTGTTTCGTTGGCGCCCACGTGGTGCTGGTCGGTGTTGACCGTCTGCAGGTCCGCCGCCAACATGCTCTCATCAACGTAGCCCGGCCGTAAAATGGCCGGCGTGTCACCACTCAGATCCAGGATGGTCGATTCCACCCCGACCCGCGCTGGACCGTCATCCAGAATTCCGGCAATCCGTCCATCCATATCGTGCAGGACATGCTGAGCAGTCGTCGGACTTGGCTTACCGGATAGGTTGGCAGACGGCCCTACGATCGGGTTGCCAGACAACTTGATCAGTTCCCGCGTCGCCGCATTATCCGGACAACGAAATGCCGCGGTCGGCAAGCCACCCGTTACGGCAGCATCCAGTGCCCCCGGGATAATATTCAAAATGATGGTCAGTGGTCCCGGCCAGTACTTACGCATGAGTCGCTCGGCCACCGGCGTGACGTCAGCAAAGCGGCGCACCGTATCAATATCCGCCACGGTCACGATCAACGGGTTGTCACTGGGGCGACCCTTAGCGGCGTAAACCTTCTTGACGGCCGTCACGTTCGTCGCGTCCGCGCCTAGTCCGTAAACCGTCTCGGTCGGAAACGCCACTAACTCACCGTTACGTAATAACTGGGCGGCATCAGCCACCGTTGCGCGCGTAAACATCGTCGTCTTCATTGCCAATTACCTCCATAAAGTACAGCTTTAAAACTGCAATTTAAGCATGCGCGGCAAACCCGCCATGTCGTGCCGAAATTCGGCCGTCGCACTGGGTAGCATCACACTGACCATGCGGGCTAGTGCGGGCTGCTGGTGGTACCCGAATTCTAGGTAAGCCGCCCCACCCCGCCGTACATGGTCGGTGATGGCGCCAAAAAAGTGCTGAAACAGCGCCAACCCGTGGTTGTCCGCAAATAATGCTAGGTGCGGTTCATACGCCAGCGTGCTGGCGTCCATCACCTTTTCCTCATCGTGACTGATATACGGCAAGTTGGCCACCACAAAGTCGAACCGTGCCGGAATATCCGTAAACATATCGCTTTGCACCAGCTGCACATCTGCTCCCAGCGTCCGGGCATTTTCCCGGGAAACTGCTAAAGCATCCACCGACACGTCACTGAGGGTCATCCGCACCCGCGGCAACCGCTTCGCTAACGTGATACCGATGGCCCCACTGCCCGTACCCAGATCCAACCCACTTTGCGCATCCCGCTGGTCACTGAGGACCCACGAGACCAGTTCCTCGGTTTCAAAGCGCGGAATCAACACCGCCGGGGTGACGTGAAACCAGTGATCAAAGAACGGGGCCCGACCCACAACGTACTGTGGCGGCACATTATCTAGCAACTGCGCCAGGTCGCGTTGTAACTGGTCATCCACTGCTTGTGGGATCACGTCGCGTGCATGTAAAATCAACCGACTCCGCGTCCAGTTAAGTCGCGTTGTCAAGACGTACGTTGCACCGTCTGGTTCCACTTGATGACTCGATAAAAGGCGCTCCGCTGCGCGCAACGCCTCTCCGTAACTTCTAGACATCCAACTGCTCCAACTTCTTAGCCTGATCTTGAACGACCAACGCCGCAATGATTTCGTCGAGATCACCGTTCATGATCTTATCCAACTTATTCAGCGTTAAACCGATACGGTGGTCCGTCACCCGGTTTTGCGGGTAATTATACGTCCGAATCCGTTCCGACCGGTCCCCAGAACCAATGGCCGTCCGCCGCTTCGCCGCGTACTCCTCTTCGTTCTGGCTTTCGTAATAATCGTACACCCGACTCGTCAAAATCTGCATGGCTTTGACGCGGTTTTGCTGCTGCGAACGCTGGTCTTGCATGGCCACCACGATCCCGGTAGGAATGTGGGTCATCCGCACCGCAGAACTGGTTTTGTTAATGTGCTGCCCACCAGCACCACTAGAACGGTAAACATCCGTCCGGATATCCTTGGGATCAAGTTTGAAATCGACCTCTTCGTACTCCGGCATTACCGCCACCGTAGCCGTACTGGTGTGCACACGCCCGGCACTTTCAGTGACTGGCACCCGCTGAACACGGTGCGCTCCGTTTTCGTACTTCAACTTGGAGTACACGTTGTTCCCGGTGATCATAATGACCACTTCTTTGTACCCGCCCACTTCAGTTGGGGTAGAATCGATTACTTCGGTATTCCACCCCTGGTTTTCGGCGTAACGCGTGTACATATTTAACAGGTCACCAGCAAAGAGGCTGGCCTCATCCCCACCAGCAGCGCCACGGATTTCCATAATGATGTTCTTATCATCGTTAGGGTCCTTCGGCAACATCATGACCTTGATCTGGTCTTCCAGCTTGGCCTTCTGCTCGCGGTCAGCTGCCAGTTCTTCCTTGGCCATATCCGCTAGCTCCGGATCATCACTGTCACGCATGATCTCATCGTTTTCGTCGATGTCCTTGAGTACCTTTTTGTACTTCTTGTAGGCGGCGACCACGTCACGCATGGAACCCTCCTCCTTGGAGATTTCCATAAAGCGCTTGGTGTCAGCGATGACTTCTGGATCGGCCATCATCTCTTCAATTTCTTCGTAACGGGCTAACACCCCGTCAAGTTGTTCAAAAATCTTATCCATAACTATTCCTCTCCCCGCGCGCTCAACGGCGGGTGAAAATAATGCTTCCGGCAAACAGGGTAGTACGATTCGTTACCACCCATCATGATCTGCTCCCCCTCATATACGGGGTGCCCATCGTTGACCCGCAAGTTCATCGTGGCCTTCTTGGCACAGAACCAGCAAATGGTCTTCATTTCTTCAATTTTATCCGCATAGATCAGCAAGGCTTCACTACCCTCAAACAGGTGGTTTTGAAAGTCGTTCTTCAACCCAAAAGCCATTACGGGAATGTGCAACTCATCCACCACGCGCGCACAGTCATACACCTGCTGTTTGGTCATAAATTGCGCTTCGTCAATCAGCACGCAACTGGCGTCCGCGTCGATGTCCTTGACCATTTGAAACACGTCGCTATCCGGGTAAACCGCGTGGGCGTCACGCTCCAGCCCAATACGACTGGCAATATGGCCAACCCCTGAACGTGTATCAATACTGCTATTCATAAGGATGACCCGCTTACCCTGTTCCTCGTAGTTGTGGGCCACCTTCAAAATCTCAATACTTTTACCGCTGTTCATGGAGCCATAGCGGAAGAAAAGCTGTGCCATCTTGTGGCCTCCCATCAAATTTCACTCCGTCTAGTATACAAAACTATCGGCTACATTTAAATAGGGGGCGTCGTTGCAGGTCGCCGGTGTCTGTGACAACTATGGCTCTGGAGACGGCGGCTTCAATCCCCAACCATCATGCAGCTGTTGCAGAACTATGCCGAGAATGAACAGCAGCAAAACTGGTTGCCTTGCTGGATCAGTTAGTAAGATCAACACCGGTTTGTGAAAATTCCCCAAATTTAACCGCTATGTTGATCGCTACCAGTAATAATTATCACACCAGTACTTCCAGAATGAAGCAACATAAAAAGGACGACATCACATTGATGCCGCCCCATTGCGTATACATTATGCTGGCTGTTCAACCCGGAATGTCCGCTCCGCTAACCGAATGGTGACATCACACCGCGCTGCTACCTCCACTTCGTGCGTGACGATAATGACGCATTTATGCTGTTCGTGAGCGATCTGTTGCAAGAGGTCAATCACCTCAACCGTATTTCGTTCGTCCAAGTTACCGGTTGGTTCATCCGCCACTACCAACGGGGCATCACAACACATGGTTCGCGCTATCGCCACACGCTGTTGCTGCCCCCCGGATAGCTTTTGCACGTTCTTCACCATCTGCTCGTCTGTCAGTCCTAACTTTGCCAACACCTGCCGCGCAAATTCCTTATCACCCTTGTGCTGGGCCCCCGTGATGGCCATCGCTACCATCAGGTTTTCCAATGCGGACATGTAGTTAAATAAGTTGTATGACTGGAAGACAATTGCAACGTCATGCCGCCGGTATTTTGTTAGCCCCACTGTGCTAATGTCCTGGCCATTGAATTCAACCACGCCAGCCTTGGGTATATCCAATCCAGAAATCAGCGCCAGGAACGTCGTCTTCCCCGAACCCGACTGGCCAACAATCGCATATGACATGCCAGCATCAAAGCTGAGGGTGACATTCTTAAAGAGTGCGTCGTCCTCATGACCATACCAATAACCTAACTTCTTGGTTTCTAGCATTCCATCACCTTCCTACTCAATCAAAACCTTCTTCGGCTGTAGTCGTAAGATACCACCGGCCGCTAGCAGAATGGCCACCAGGATAATCATCAACCCCATACCGAAAAGCTGTAACAAGCTCCAAACGGAAACCTGCGTCGAAATTTTGGCCTGTTGCCGCTTGGCTGTTGACATCATGTTGCCTGAACGCCCCGGCATCTGCCCGCCGCTGTGACTCGGGCCACCGCTACCCATTTGGCCGCCTTGACCACCAGACTGGGCAGTGATTGCCATGGTGCTCGTACTTTGCGACTCCTGGCTAATCAGTTGCTGGCCAAGTTTATCACCGACAAATTTACCACCAACGGCAGCAAGCCCGACCGCCACAATCAGCACGGCGACCATTTCAGTGAAGAACTGAGCAATAACCTTCCAGCGGCGTTCACCGAGTGATAGCAGCACACCAATTTCGTACCGCCGCTCCCGAATCATCAAGATCACAATCAACGCGAGGATGAGGGTACCGGCGATGGCAACCAACCAGACAATCTTGTTGGCAAAGCTGGTGACGCTACTCATTGACGCCTTCACCTGCTGGTAACTACTGTCATCGATGCTCAAGCTAAACTTGCTGGTATTAATCAGCTTCTTGCCCGCCGACTTCACCGCACTCACTTTGGCCGGTTTGCCGACCGTGAAGACTACAGAATCAGCGGTACCTGCATACTTAGTCCCCTTAATCTTGTTGGCAAGCTGGTAGCTCGTAAAGATGGTATTCGCCGGATCAGATTGTCCAGGACTAGCGCTGGCTGTCGAACTGCTCTTGGCCCTGTAAATACCGACGACCTTCAGTGTGTATGTCTGCTTGGCACCAGTTGTCGCCTTCACCTTGATTGTCGAACCAACTTTGAGGTTATTCTCACTAGCCAGCTCGCTTTCAATCACGACGTTGTTTGAACCCACGTCTTTGCTCGTCAGGCCACGGCCAGACTTAATCTTATACGTGCCGTCGCTAAAGCTACTGTTACTGCTGGTACTCGAAACCCCACTCACGGTGACGCTATTCTGACTGTTGGAGCTATTCATCCCCGGACCACCGGAACCGCTAGCGGTCTGGATGGTATCAAATCCAGAAGCCTTCGCGGTTGTGGACACGCTAACAGCATAGCTCTCGACGTTGTTCAGCCGAGCAATTTTTTTGGCCACCTTTAGTGACACTGGCGTCGTTGTAATGGTCGGTCTGCCTGAAGGCTTGCCACTGTTACTACTCATACTCCGCCGCATCTTTTTAAAGGCCGCCGACCGGTTAGCGGTCAGTGTCACCGTCGCCCCGACGCTATCCTTGGCGTTCTCTGTGGCGGCGTTGGCGGCGTTGCGAATCAGTAACCCCGCCATGACGAACAACATAATGGCTGTAGTCACGAGAATTAATAATAATGTTCGGCCCTTCCTCGCAATGAGGTTGAGCCACGCTCGTTTAACGAAGTTCATTATTGCATCTCCTTGCTCTACATTTGGACAACGGCTGCACGCCCTTGTGCCATAGCTAAGAAGATACTGAACAAAGTTGACCAAAATATGAACGATGTCAGACTAAACACTGCAGTTTTTACGCCCGTTTAGCGTTGGCCACATACAAAGATGGTTCACAACCCTTCAGGCCCGACACATTTTCCTTTGGAGGATCAGGCTACTCGGGTCACAATTACCAATCCCGGGTGTCCTCAGAATTATATTGGCCGTACCTGCCACTAACAGCGGTAACGTTACTGCCCAAACTTCGTGCTATGCCATTAGTCGACGCTATTCATCATCAAAAATGGGCAACGTTCACTGAAATGCTGTATCACGAACACCACCACTAAACCTTATGTTCCTAACCGCATGACACGCACGCATTTACGGCCTAGCTGGTACCCAACGGCCAAGCATAACGTGTTAGAATGTGGTCAATGACGCCTTTGTTAGCGCCATCAACCAAAGGAGGAACCCAACATGTGTACTAGTATGACTTACCCAACCAGTGACGGACAATACTGGCTGGCACGCACCATGGACTTTGGCTTTGAACTGGGTGGTAACCCCGTCGTCGTTCCCCGGGATTACCCCTTCCACAGCGTGACCGGTGCCACCTTTACCACGCGGCTTGGTTTTGTCGGTGCGGGCGCCAAAATGAACGACTACATTCTCGTTGACGGGGTCAATGAAGCTGGCCTGAGCGCCGCCACCCTCTATTTTAGTGATGAAGCGCACTACGCCGATACACCAAGTGACGACCGCCTCAATTTGGCCTCCTTTGAGTTGGTAAACTGGATTTTGGGCACAAACCGGACCACTGCAGAAGTGCAGGCGCACCTGGATCAGGTGCAGATCGTCAACTTTGCCCTGCCCCAAATGGACGGTAACATTCCACTGCACTGGATCATCGCGGACCGGGACGGCCACTGCAAAGTCCTCGAAATCCAGGCGGACGGCGTGCACTGGTACGACGACCAAGTGGGGGTGATGACTAACAGCCCTGACTTTGCCTGGCACCGCCAAAACCTGGGCAACTACGTACAACTTAGCAATGGTAGTGCCCCCGACCGGCAGTTCAGCGACTACACCGCCCGCGAAATTGGCCCCGGTTCCGGTGCCCTCGGCCTCCCCGGTGACTACACCTCCACGTCGCGTTTTGTCCGTGCCGCCTTCATGCGTGCAAACGCACCCCGGGTGCCCGACGCCGACGCGGCCAACACCGTTAACCACTTGCTCGAGCCCTTCGATATTCCGCGCAACATCAAGGGCCAGGCCAACGGTGAGTTTGACTACACGCAATACCGTGGTTACATGCAGATGAGCAACGGTACGTACTACTTCCAGCCGTACCAAAATAGCAACCTGAGTGCGGTACGCTTGACCGAGGCGTTGCTTAACAAAGACGCCGTTACTACGTTCCCGGTCGCACGGAAGCAAGACGTAACGGTATTGAATTAGGACAAGCACTCAACGAAAAAGCCGACACACTTGAAAATTGTGCGTCGACTTTTTGATATCATCTCTTAAAATAGGATTCTATAAATGAAAAGTACCGTTCATTCGAACCAATCGAAAGCGTCTAGAAAAAGCTAAAATTATTGCTAGTAACACCCAACTTGCTATTGAAACAAGCAATGTGCAGTAGTCTAAAATCCCGTTTCGACGTCGCACTATAATTGATCTGACCGACTTGGTGGCTCGCGTCTGAACTGTTCCCCTGTCACTCTTCGTAATCTTGAAACCATCAGAAATTTTAAAACCATCTCCGTAATTTAAAAATGGTAGGTCAATAACGTCACCCTTGCGTAGTGCAACTTTATACCGAATCCCATCGGTAATGGATCTCGGCTCCATTCTTTGTTTATGACCATTAATTTTTCCAATATGGTCAACAATGTCATTGCTAAACTTCATGCTTTGCTTTGGCCAATAGTCATATTCACCAGCCATTGCAAACTTTTCGTTAAAAATATATTTTGCCGCATGCGCATCAAACTTATTCCACGAAGTAGCTAGTACGTTCTGAGATGGGGTCCTTAACTGATTCTTTGTGTTTAGATAATTAGCAAGTTCGGTCGACGATGATGTTACCATCATCAACACAACAAAACCAAATCCTACAATGATAATTGCACGGTGGATACCACCAACCTTAACTAAATAAGAATTAATATAGTCCGCAGCCACAAAGGCAAAACCAACCATTGCTAAGCTTAATAGACGAACTGGATACTGAATCACTCCACCCAAGTATTTTTGAACGTGTATCCAAGGAAAGAGGCTACTAGACAAAAAGGCGCAAATCAAGGCACCATAGAGAACATAATTATCTAATTTTGCCAGTCCCCCTTTGCTAGCCAATAGGCATAAACCAACAATGAGTATAATCAAACCAACATTACTAGTAATGGAGGTATTATTGAGCGAATCTATGACCACATTGCTTGGCTTTAAGGCATAAAGAGAAGAATCCAGTTTGACCACACCATTGATATTATTACTGAAATAAACTTGCACGAACTTAACCCAAAAGAAAGCCGTGCACCCCATACCTAAAATGCCACTAATTAATAATTTACGAAAATGGGGCCAAAAAGTCCTTTGAAACATACTAATGATTAGTACAGCAAACACAAACGACAACATAACAAGCAAAAAGCTGATTATGTGACTCAACAGCAAGGCAACTATTCCGAGGGTAAAATCTACTCCTGAGGAATGATCGTAATAAAAAATCTGGATAAACCCAGAATAGACGAGTGGAATTAGTATAAATGCCCACAGCCATCCCATATCAAACCAAACGAAGCAAACTTGCATAAACATTGTCGAGCCAATGTACAGGCTCCCAAACAATAACGCATTTAAATTGCTCCGATGAAGCCGTCTAATTGAATAGTGGCTGATCAACAAGCCTAAAAACACAGTTAATGCTGTCGCCAGATATGTACTTACGACTAAATGACCATTAAACAACTGAAAAAATGCCAAAACGGCGACGCTTAGACTAGGATAAAACACACCAATTGCTTGACCAACTTTGTTAAATCCGTTAATGGCGTATCCATACGTCAAGTGTCCCTACTTCAACGCGGACGCAAGCTCATGGGCTCTGGACAAATGGAAAACTTGGTCATAGCCATCAAATAGCAATCCCGTCCTGTACAACGGATAAACAATTGCCACGGCGAGTGCAAGATAATAAATCAAGATGATTGGTAATTTAAACCTTCTCTTCATCCAACAAGTACCCTCCCCAAAAATAGTCAACGCGTACTGCTACGCGGACAATTGTATAATACCGTAATTCAAACTAACACATGCAAAATAACTGTCACTGAAAAGAAAAAAATTATTCACAATTTACTGTCATCATCAACATAACAGCAATCACGTAAAAAATAAAAAAGGAGCCGACGACGTTGCCAGCTCCTAACACGCTATGGAGGTGAGGAGAATCGAACTCCTGTCCATCAACCCCGCCAACACATGGCTCTACACTCATAGTCGACCTATTTAAATCTCGCGCACGTGGCGCGCCGGCCAACCTGGCTAACCCACGAACGCATGCTCACTATCTCTTGCGACAAGCTCGAGTCGCACCGGTCGCCGTAACCCAATGATTTTGAGACCCGTATCTAGCCCTTGGGTGAGACTGGGCGGATCACGCTTAAGCTACTTTAGGCAGCGAGAGCGTAAGAATTTTCGTTTTTAGCAGTTATATTAACTGTGCCGTTGATGACGGAGCCGAGCCCTCCGGAGTGCACCACATGCGCGAATGCCAATGTCGAGACCATTACACCCCCGTTAATGCCCTATTATTCTAGCATCTCCGGGGGTCAAAATCAAAGTCACGTCCACTGGCCCGCAAACGTATTCAGCCCCACTACACACAACTGCGCGTCTGACTACGGTTCCTTAACAAGTGTATACTATGAGATAGTTATGCCATTACAATCGTAAAATGATGTTTGTGCCTAATTGAGAAAGGTTTACCGCTCATGAAAATTTTGATGATTGAAGATAACCAGTCAGTGTCCGAAATGATGGACATGTTTTTCCAGAAGGAGGGCTGGGAGTACGTTAACGCTTACGATGGTGAGGACGGCCTCGACCAGTTTAAGAACGCTCCTGACGACTTTGACCTCATTACTCTGGACCTCAACCTACCCAAACTGGACGGCATGGCTGTGGCCAAAGAGATTCGCAAAATCAGTACCACTGTACCGTTAATTATGCTCACCGCCCGTGACACCGAAAGCGACCAGGTCTTGGGCTTAGACATTGGCGCTGACGACTACGTTACCAAACCATTTTCCCCCATCACGTTGATTGCCCGCATTAAGGCCCTGCACCGGCGTGCCGAAATGGGCGGCGAGACCGATACCAATAACGATAATGGTGATTTCGACGTCACCACCAATCACTTTAAGCTCAGCACCAAAACCCGTGAAGCCTACCTGGACAACGTTGCCATCGAGGGCCTCACACCCAAAGAGTTTGACCTCCTGCGCACCCTGGCCAGCAACCCTAAACAGGTCTTCTCCCGTGACCAGTTGCTACAGCTCGTGTGGGAGTACGAATACTTTGGGGACGAACGGACCGTCGACGCCCACATCAAGAAGTTACGGCAAAAAATTGAAAAGGTCGGCCCCCAGGTCATCCAAACTGTTTGGGGAGTGGGCTATAAGTTTGATGACTCGGGTCTGGATAATCAATGAAATTAATCTACCAACAAATGATTGGCATGTTGACGACCATCATCGTTTCCTTACTGGTAGTGGCCGCCCTGTTTATCCACGCGACCACGGCGGCCGCCTGGGAAAACAACTTTCGTCAGTTGTCGAACTATACCAGTAACCTGGAGCAAAACGCGCTGCTCAATAAATCCACCATCAACGGCGATTTTATCCAAACCAGTGAGCGCGTGCTGAGCGGACAACACGTCAACTTTGTCATTTATAACGCTAACAACCAGATGCGTTACCCCGCAGTTGCCGGCGGCCGCATTCAAAGTAAATACTGGCGCCAACTTAAGCGCGGTGACAGCGTGGCCGTCAAAGCCGCCACCACCAACCCCCGGAACGGACGCACCCAAAGCATCACCATCTTTTACCGTCCGGTTTTCTACTCCGGCAAATTACTGTACGTCATTGCGGCGTACGAGCCGGTGGAAGCCATTCAGTCGACCATCAGTAAAACCAAACGTAGTGTCCTCATTGGCTTTATCATTTCCGCCGCCGTCGCCCTCATCCTTAGTTACATCATTGCGCGCTACACCAACCGCCGCATTGACCGGCTACGGACTGCGACCCACGAAGTCGCCCAGGGGAACTACGACGTCAAACTAGAAACGACGGGACGCGATGAAATCAGCGAACTGGCCAGCGACTTTAGTAACATGACCGACTCACTCAAGGCCAGTGAAAAGGAGATCCAGCGTCAGGAAGATCGGCGCCGTCAGTTCATGGCTGACGCCGCGCACGAGATGCGGACGCCGCTGACCACCATCAACGGGCTGCTCGAAGGCTTGGCGTACGACGCCATTCCGGAAGAATCCAAAGCCAAGAGTATCGAGTTAATGCAGAACGAGACCAAACGCCTCATTCGCATCGTCAACGAGAACCTCGACTACGAGAAGATCCGCACTAACCAGATCATCCTGCAACGGCAAACGTTCAATGCTAAGCACGATATTGATAACGTTGCCCTGCAACTTCACCAAAAGGCGGTGGACGCTGGCGATGAAATCAGCGTCGACGTACCCGATGACCTCATGGTCTACGCGGACCACGACCGGTTTGTCCAGATTATCTTTAACATCATGCAAAACGCCATTCAGTTTACCCAGAACGGACACATCCGGGTAACGGGACAACATGGTTACCAACAAGCTGAATTTAGCATCAGCGACGATGGTATCGGTATGAGTCCTGACCAGGTACAAAATATCTGGGAACGTTATTACAAGGCCGATCCATCCCGGAAAAACACTAAATATGGCGAATCCGGCCTGGGTCTAGCCATTGTCCATCAGCTCGTGGCCCAGCACGGTGGTACCATCGACGTGCAGTCAGAGTTGGGAGCCGGGACTACCTTCCACATTACCTTCCCGGATGAACAGACACCCGATGACGACCAGTCTCACGACCAGACCGCGTAACCCAGTGATTCATCATTAAGAATACAATAACGGCCGGTTGCCCAAGTTTGCGGGCAACCGGCCGTTTTAATTTGCACTGATTTTACGCTTATTGTAGTAGCTTCTGGTACTGAGCCCGGGACCCGTTGTAGACGATGGCCACGTACTTGGTCGCGCTACCCCCGGGCAAAGGTGCACCAGTGGTGTACTCCCAGAATGCCCGGCTACCCACATCACGATGTCGGGTGCTGATCACCATCCGCGGCGCGGTCGGCGTCACCTTGGCCAACTCCCGCAACACGGTCGGCGTCCCTATCAAGACTACCTGCCGCCCCGCGTAATGCGTTGTCAATAACGTCACAAAGCGTTGCACGTGGCGAACCAACGTAGCACGTGCGGGTAGTTGGGTGTAGGCCGTTACGTAGACACCAATGGGCAACGTCCCGGTATTACTACCAACATGCTTAATAAAGGCCGCCGCTTGGGCGTCGGGGGTGCTGTCAAAGCTAAAGTAGTGGTACACACCTACGTCAACACTCGACGCACTTGCCGCATCATAGTTGGTGTTGAAGTCATCATCAAAGTAACTGCTCCCCTGCGTGGCCTTCAGGTAGGCAAAGGTCACCCCCAACTGATGCAGGTGCCCAAAATTTTGCACGCCATCACTCTGGGTCAGTTGCACGCCTAGCACGGGATAACGCCGCGTACTCGGCCGCGGGTTACGTAGAGCAAAATAGCTGAATATCGCCACTACAGCAATGACAACCGCCACGATGGTACCTGTGACCGCCCAACGCCGCCGTTTAGCAAACGTATCCGCATAAATTGGTCGTCGTCGCATACCCTCACCTCGTCATGATTGAATCAGCGGATCATAAAATGCATGGTACTCCCGCGCCCCAATGTCCGCACCACTCAGCATCACCACGAATGGTACGCCGTACGCACGGTACTCAATGTCTGTCAGCCGGTAACCATTACGCTGGTAAAAATTGCGCCGGCGTAACCGTTGGGCGTAGTTTGCAGCAGCTAGATCCAACA
Organism: Lacticaseibacillus thailandensis DSM 22698 = JCM 13996; assembly: GCF_001436135.1. Classification (NCBI taxonomy): domain Bacteria; kingdom Bacillati; phylum Bacillota; class Bacilli; order Lactobacillales; family Lactobacillaceae; genus Lacticaseibacillus; species Lacticaseibacillus thailandensis. Next base: position 134,781 of record NZ_AYZK01000001.1, on the reverse strand, counting down.
CTTCGATTTCGAGTGCCAACCGCTGCTGGGGTAAGCGTTGCCGCATAAGTTGAAGCGCCACACTGCCAAAACCATGGCCCCGCAATGCGGCCACCATGGCAAAGTAACCAATCAGGGTAATATCCCCCGCGTAATAGTCGTCATAAAACCGCAAAATTGGCCGTTGTGCGTAAACGCCCACAGGCCATCAGTGTACCCCGGTAGTGGGTGCTGCAGTAAACGTGGAAACGGCACCCGCTCTGCCGGTGGAAACGCCGCGTGGTAGAGTGCCGCGATTTTCTCGACAACCGGATCACCCGGAGTAACCCCGGCTACTTGGACTATTGCCGTCATGGCGAACCTCCCCCGTTATTCGGCCACCGTCGGGTAATCAAACGCGCCCGCAGTGGGTTCATACGCCGGCATGCCCGTGACCGCACGGTACAGTGCCCGCTCAATACTAAAGGGCGCGTCGCTACTGGACACGGCGTACGGAACCTTTTGGCTCTTGGCGATCTTCACGCTGGTATTAGTGGTAACGTGGTGCACCTCGTCGGTAATCAGCACCATCACGTCACTGTGGGTCACTTTGGTCTTCAACTGGCTTCCCTTCGTGGCGTCGGTCGCCGTCACTTGACCACCATTATGGGCCGCCACGACCAGCGCCATTTCGTTACTGTGCGCGGCGTTGCCCACGAACAGGACCCGCTTACCGGCCAAATCAAAGGGAATCTTAACCGTGTAGCCCTTGGGCGTCGAGTCATCACCAGCACCGGATTGCTTGGCTCCGCGTTTTTGCGCCACCTCCGCCAGCTTCTGGTCATCATCACCGTGCACCCAAGACACGACGGCCCGCTGGGGGCCTTCGCTGTTGTACCAGGCCAAGTCGACAATGTCACCAGGCCGTAATTGGAGCCGCTCCACATCAGCGGGCCGAATCAAAAACTTGAACGGTACGTCATCGTCCGTCGTCAACAACGGGTGCTGGCTGACGTTGTTGGTGGCACTAAGCGTGTAGTCAGCGGGTAAACTCTTGTCCCGAACCAAGACTGCGTACTGCACGCCATTGATCTGCGGGGTCGCCGTGGACTTATTTTTAGCGACCAAGCGAATAGTTGGCGCCTGTCCTGGTACGGCATCAGCGCGTACTAACTGCACGGTATCACCATCTTCGAGACCAAGTTCCCGAATCTGCTTCTCGGACACGTACTGGTCACCCACTTCGGCACCAATCAAGCGGCGCTCGACCCGGAAAATATCGGTAGGTGCGGCGGGCACTTCTTCATCATCTTTGTCATTAACAAAGTCGTAGCTGGTCCCCGTGGTACTAGGCGCCACGGCCCGCGTCACGCCTGAGGGCACATCCTGGGCCGGGGCCGCCTGTGCTGGCTGCGCAGACGTGCGCATCCCGGCATACTTACTAACCAACTCAATGGCCTTCATCACGACCGGCTGGTTATCCGGCGTCATCAGGGCCAATAAAGCCTGGACATCCTGTTGATACTCTTGTGTTAACGTCATTATTAACTTCCTTATCTACATCAAATGATGGCGACACGTAGCCGCCCAATACTATTCATACCAAAGTTGCCACTAAATATTCCGCTGCAGGTATAAGGGCAACTTTGACCGTTAGCTTAACCCACTACTGGCAGCATATTAGTCTGCATACCGCAAACCTTGGCGGCCAAGCGGTTACCCAGACTCACCGCGTCACGTACGGACAACCCCTGGGCCAAGCCAGCCAGCATGCCGCCGCAATGGCTGTCACCAGCACCGACCGTGTTGACCACGTTCACGTGTTCGCCGGGCACCACGCCCTTATCCGTGTCGCTGACGTAGTAATACGTGCCCCGGGCACCCAACGTCACGATTACGGGCTGCTGCGTCAACGCGTGCAGGTATGCAACTTGTTCATCAAACGTATCGCCAACTGCTACTTGCGGCAGTTCCACCTCGTTACAGTGGACGATGACCCCACCGGAACGTAGCAGGTTCATCAGCAAGTCGTGATCCACACTTTGAATGCGCGCCGCCACATCAAAGAGCACCGTTGCGTCTGAACGCCGCTGACTGTACACAGCCGCTACATCCTGGGCAACCTGCGGGTTAGTCAGCTGAAAGCCGCTCAGGTACAAATAGTCGTACCGCGGCATATCTAGTTGTTTAAGCCAGTCAACCCGCATCAGTTGCTCCATACCCGGTAAGACGATAAAGGTCCGCTCCCCGTTGGGTTCGATCATAGCGACCGTCCAGCCGTTATCACCGGTACCAGGAATTACGCGGGGCGCCTCCCCAATTTGGCGAATGTGGGCACTAATATGGTCGGCATTGGGGCCGTGGCCAACCGGGACGAACAGGTCGGCTTGCGCACCCGCGTACCGCAATGCACAGAAAGCGTTGATGGCACAGCCACCCACTTGGTACTCGGTAAAATTACCCAACACGTTGCCCCCGCTAACGGGTACCCGTGGAATATCCATGAGTGCGTCTACCAACGCGGTGCCAAAAATCAAAGTCGAAGTCATATGGGATCATTATCCTTCCGTTTGTGTGTCCGCCACTAGTCCGCCGAGGTCGCGGGGGCTGGCCAACTTATTCCTTGATAATTCTAACATACGCCGGCACGGTACGTGTGTGTCGACGGTGCGCGGGGCTGGTGTGGCACCACCAAGCAAAAGGCCCTCCCACGATTGGAAGGACCTAATACATATTCGTTGTCACCACGGTTAGAAAAAGTGTAACCCTGCCTGCATCGGCATGAACACTAACCCCAGTACCAGAAGCACGAGGGCGCCGACGACATACCGCCACTCATTGACCAGCACCAGCGGAATCTGGTCAGTGCCGTCATGCCGGCGAACACGCCGCGCGTACCACAAACTAATTTCGTTGTAGACGATCAACACCATGGGAATCAATAGCAGCATCCACTTGGACCCCGTCGCATCGACGTTGCCCAAACCATTCCAATGCGTGACCACTGGACCGGTGGCAATAATCATCAATATCACTGCCACCACAACTAGCAAAGCATCAATGCCCCGCAAAATCCACGCTAACCGCTTCATCATGGCACCCCCAGAACGTAACCACTACAACGCTTTCAACACCGTCATAATACCGCGGGCTTGTGCAAAAGACAACATACTAGTTGCGCGTCAGCACCGTCACGCTTTCCACATGCGTCGTCTGCGGGAACATGTCCACCGGCTGCGTTTCCTCAGCGTGGTAGCCAAAGTCCTGAAGGCGAGCAATGTCACGCGCCAACGTTGCTGGGTTACAGGACACGTACACGACCTTCGCCGGCAACATTACCCCCACGGCGTCAATGAATTCGCTGGCTAGGCCTTTGCGCGGTGGATCGACCATCAATACGTCGGCGTCCAGGCCGTGCTCACGCCAGGTCTGCATCACGTCTTCGGCTTTGCCTAGCTCAAAGGTGACGTTATCAATACCGTTAATTTGCGCGTTGACACGGGCATCCGCAACCGCGGCCGGAACCACTTCGACACCGTACACGTGCTTGGCGTGACGCGCCATCGTCAAACTGATCGTCCCGATTCCGGAATATGCGTCAATAACGGTTTCTTTGCCCGTCAGGCCGGCTGCATCGACCGCCAACCGGTACAGGTTTTCCGTCTGCCGCGGGTTGACCTGGTAAAAACTCGTCGCGGAAATCCGGAACGTACTTCCCAGCAACTCATCTTCCAGATAATCGTTGCCGTACAGTGTCCGGGAGCGCCGCCCCAAAATCACGTTGGTCGCGTCCGGGTTGACGTTCAGCACGATGCTGGACACTTCGGGCAATGCCGCACGAATACCCGCCACAATCTCATCAGCGTGGGGCAAGTCCCGCGTCCGCGTAATCAAAACGACCATTGTCTGGTGGGTGTAGTAACCCCGCCGAACCATGACGTGGCGGATCACACCGGTATTATGCGCTTCATCGTAGGCCGGCACGTGATACTGCCGCAACAAGTCCCGCACCACCAACACCGTATGATCGATGGCGGGATCTTGAATATAATAATCTTCGATGGGAATCAACGTGTGACTGCGCCGCCGATAAAAACCGGTTTCTAGCTGACCATTGATTTCACGCACAGGAATCTGGGCCTTATTGCGGTAGCCGGTCTGTAACGGTGCGGCCAAAGTGGGCAACACCTTGATGTCTAAGTGCGACTTTTTGAATAATTGCTCAATTTGGTTGTGCTTAAACTTCAACTGCGCCGGGTAGGCCAGGTGCTGTAGCGGAGCGATGCCCGTCTGCGCATACACGCGGTTGGACACCGCCACACGGTCAGGCGATTCCTGGAAAAACTGCTTCACAAAGGCAAAGCCATAGTTCTTATTGGCCTTGGTAACGTGGATGAGGACTTCCTCCCCCGGTAACGCGTTGTCCACGAACAATGGGTAGCCGTCAACTTTGGCGACCCCCATGCCTTCATAAGACAAATCACTCACGGTGACCCGGACTTCTTGATTCTTCTTAACGGGCGTTTGCATTCTTTTACCTCTTTCTACGGGTACTTACGTCTACTCCCCACTTGGGAGCAAACCACAATGACTAAAGGGCCGCGACACAACGTCACGACCCTTTAGTTGGTAGCAACTTGCCACCAGTTTACGCTGATTGCCAGTACAAGTCTAACTGACTGGCCGCCAAAACGCTAATCTGCATCTTTGTGATCATGATCACCGATCTGACCGTCACCATTCAGGTCCTGTTCGGAAATCCTTTCAACTTCGTTCATCAAGTCTTCCTGAGACAGCTGGTTCTGCGGAGCAATGTTGGCATCCGGGATATCATCCACGTTGGCGAACATTTCAATGTGCCGACTCAGATTGACAAACGTCATCGGTGTATCACCACCGTACTCACCGTCCAGGTTGATCTTGAGCGGCTCCCCATCCGTACGCGTGGCCTCAATCCGGGAAGTCTTCGCGTAAATGATGTTGTCATCATCAACGTGCTTACCCCCGTTAAAGACCATGGCAATCAGCTTGAGGATTTCGCCCAGGTTGGCCGTCTTCACCACGATCATGGTGAACAAGCCATCACCCAGTTCAGCGTCCGGCACGATCTGCTCAAACCCGCCAATGGAGTTGGTCAGACCAATTAAAAACATGGAAGCCTGCCCATCATACTCACCATCGTCGTACTTAATGTGCATGGGCACGTTCTTCATCGCCGGCAACATCTTGGCCCCCTTGATGAGGTACGCGAGGTAGCCAAAGATGGACTTGAACTCACTCGGCACGCCGTAGGTCAGCTCGGTCAGCGAACCCCCACCAGCGATGTTCATGAAGTACTTATCGTTGGCCTTACCAATATCCATGCGCAGTGTCTGACCGGCGGCAATGACTTTGGCCGCCGCGACCGGGTCTTCACGCGGGATGTGCAGTGCACGGGCATAGTCGTTGGTGGTGCCGGCGGGAATGATGCCCATCCGCGGGCGGTGCTTGCATGGGGCGATCCCGTTAACCACTTCGTTAATGGTGCCATCGCCACCAGCCGCGACAATGAGGTCAAAGTGTGCCTTGCTGACACGTGCGGCTTCATCACGGGCTGACATTGGTGCGGGCGTGGTGCGAAACGCGGACGCTTCGTACCCCGCGCCTTCCAGTACGTTCAAAATATCGGCAACGTACTTGCCCATGCCCTCACTGCCACTGGTGGGGTTATAAATTAATCGTGCACGCGGCTGCATGACCACTCCTCCTCAACAAACACTCTTAGTACTGCACCACATTAATGACGCGCACCATACATTAACGTTGCTTAATTTCTTGCATCAAAATCTGGTTGACCACTTTCGGGTTGGCCTTACCACGAGTCTGCTTCATGATCTGACCGATCAGGTAGCCAATGGCCCGGTCCTTCCCGTTCTTGAAGTCCTCAATACTCTGTTCATTAGCGTCCAGAATATCCGTAATGATTGGCGTGAGGACTGCGGGGTCGGATTCTTGCACCATACCTTTGGCCTTGACCCAGGCCTCGGGATCAGTGTCGTTCTTGATGATCTCCGCAATGACCTTCTTGGCAATCTTGCTCGAGATGGTCCCATCGCTGATCAACTTGATCATGGCCGCAAGGTGTTCTGGTGTCAATGCAATGTCCTGCAGTTCCACCTGCTGGTCATTCAGGTAAGCCGACACATCGCCCATCAGGTAGTTGGACGCCTGCTTCGGGTCAGCACCCAAAGCCACGACCTGGTCAAAGTAGTCGGACATTTCCTTTGTGTTAGTCAGGACGCCCGCATCGTACTCAGGCAAGCCCAGTTCATGCACGTACCGTTGCCGGCGTGCAGTAGGTGCTTCGGGTAATTTAGCAGCCACTTCGTCGACCCATTCCTGTGACACAACGACTGGTGGTAGGTCGGGTTCAGGGAAGTAGCGGTAATCATCCGCTCCTTCTTTGACCCGCATCAGGATGGTCGACTTGGTTGGTTCATCCCAGCGGCGGGTTTCCGGCCGAATCGTTTTACCAGCCATCAGCAGGCCAATCTGCCGCTTTTGCTCAAAGGCCAGGGCACTGCGTACGTAATTGAAACTGTTAACGTTCTTAATTTCGGTCTTGGTCCCGTATTCCTTTTGTCCAATCGGCCGTACGGACAAGTTGGAGTCCGCCCGCATAGACCCTTCTTCCATTTTCACGTCCGAAGCCCCGGTAAACTGCACAATTTGGCGTAACGTTTCCAGGTACTGGTAGGCCTCTTCCGGCGACTTGATGTCTGGCTTGGACACAATTTCAATCAGTGGTGTCCCCTGCCGGTTCAAATCGACGTAGGAATAACCGTCGCCGGCGTGGGTGTTTTTCCCCGCGTCTTCTTCGACGTGCAACTCTTCAATCCCAATTTTCTTGGTGTGACCATCGACTTCAATCTCAACGTAACCGTTGGTCGCCAGTGGTGTTTCGGATTGAGTGATTTGGTATGCTTTGGGGTTATCGGCGTAGAAGTAGTTCTTCCGGTCAAAGTGGGTAAAGCGGGTAATGTCAGCATGGAGCGCTAACGCCACCATGATGCCCAGTGAGTATGCCCCGCGGTTCGCGGATGGCAAGACCCCGGGGTAGCCCCAGTCGATCACGTTAGTGGCCGTGTTTGGTTCGGCACCGTACGTTACCGGTGCTGGTGAGTACATCTTGCTCTTAGTCTTCAGTTCAATGTGGACCTCGAGCCCAATGGTGGTTTCAAAGTTCATTAGTTCTGCCCCCCTGGTGTCTGGTCCTTGTAATCATTCGCGTCTTCAAAGGCAGCGGCAGCCTGGTAAATCGTCGCTTCATCAAAGGCCTTACCAATCAACTGCAAGCCCACCGGCATACCGTCAACAAAGCCGGCGTTGACGGACGCAGCTGGTAGCCCCGCCAAGTTAACGGGAATGGTCAGAATGTCGTTCATGTACATCGTCAACGGATCCGTGACCTTGGCCCCAATACCAAAGGCAGTCGTCGGCGTCGTTGGACCCATGACCAGATCGTATTCCTTAAAGACATTTTCAAAGTCGCGACTGATCAGCGTCCGTACCTGCGCGGCCTTCTTGAAGTATGCGTCATAGAATCCGGCACTCAAACTGAAGGTACCCAGCATGATCCGCCGCTTAACTTCGTCGCCAAACCCTTCAGAGCGTGAACGTACGTACACGGAGTCGAGGGACTGTACGTCTTTGGCCCGGAAACCGTAGCGGATGCCATCAAAGCGCTGCAAGTTGGAACTAGCTTCAGAACTAGCGATGATGTAGTACGTCGGTACGGCGTACTGCGTGTGCGGCAGGCTGACCGTCTCCACGGTCGCACCCATCGCGCGGAACTGGTCGGCAGCGGCCTCAATTTGCGCGCGCACACCAGCATCGACCCCTTTGCCCAAGTATTCCTTTGGCAAAGCAATCTTCATGCCCTGAACGGACTGGCCGATCTTGGCACCCAAGTCCTCTTGCGGCCGTGGGACCGTCGTCGTGTCGTGCTCGTCAGCGCCGATAATGGCGTTCATCACGTGCGCAGAATCGCGGACGTTACGGGTCAACGTCCCAATGGCATCCAAACTGGACCCAAAGGCAATCAAACCCCAACGCGAAACACGACCATATGTCGGCTTAAACCCCACGACCCCATTAAAGGCCGCTGGCTGCCGAATCGAGCCACCGGTATCGGAACCCAAAGCCACCAGCACTTCGCCGGCCGCGACAGCCGCCGCGGAACCACCAGATGAACCACCTGGCACCTTGGTGTGATCCCAGGCGTTCTTAGTGATCTTCATGGCCGAGTTTTCGGTGGAAGAACCCATGGCAAATTCGTCCATGTTGGTCTTACCCACCACGATCATGCCAGCTTGCTGGAGCCGCTCAATCACAGTTGCGTCATAAATTGGCACAAAGTTAGCCAGCATTTTTGACGCCGCGGTAGTGGTGAGATCCTTAGTTACAATGTTGTCCTTAATGGCTACCGGAATTCCTGCCAGCGTAGCGTCGGCGTCGATCCCCTGGTCATCCTGGTTAGCGGCACTAGCCGTCGCTGCCTCTTGGTTCAACGCCAAGAAGGCCTGTACCTCACCATCTTTGGCCGCAATGGCCTTGAAGGTGTCGGCGGTCAGGTCAGCACTAGTGATTTTGCCGGCGACCAAGTCAGCGTGTAACTGGTCGATATTGGTTTTGTAGTAATCCACGGACTAGTCCTCCTCCTTGTCGATGATGGCGGGCACTTGAATTAGTCCGTCCTTCTCCGTTGGTACGTTGCGCATTAATTCATCGCGTGGGGTCACCATCGTAGCTTCATCGGCCCGCAACACGTTTTCCAGTACCACGTTTTGCGTCGTGACCGGCACACCCTCAGTATCAACTTCGCTGAGCTGGTCAACCATGTTCAAAATTTCGTCCAGTTGGCCGGTAAAGTGTTGCAGTTCCTCATCCGTGAACTGTAATTTGGCCAGCTCGGCTACGTGGGCTACAGATTCCTTAGTAATCATGCACCTATTACCTACTTCCCAATTAATATCGTTACTTACTTCATATTACTAACTAGCTAATTCTACCACAGCGCACGGGTTGCTGCCGACCGCTCAGCTTTGTGTGCCGAGTGACGTCATCCACGGTGCGTGGGCTTGGTGTGGCTCCGGTAACTGGGGCGTGGCCCATGGTCGAAACTACGAGCCTCACGCTCCAGCCCGTACCGGGCTGCCTGCGCAGTCAACTACACCCGGAACGATAACCGCTACCCGGGCGAAGGTCCACCCGGGCAACGGTCATCGTGGCGCGGTTTACAAAGTGGTGGTGATTCAGCACATTGACCACCAACTAGAGGCTACATTTGCACACTTAGTAGCTGCTGAAGACGTGGGTATAGAAGGATTTGGAACCCGACTTGCGTTCCGCGAAGGCTTCCATCTGCTGAACCGACTTGATGTTGATTTGAATTTCCGCATCGGACGGCAGGTACTTGCTGGCCGCCGTAACCACGTACTGGGTGAAGCTGTTGATTTCTGTCTGCCCATAGAACTGGGTCGTTACGTCAATGTTCAGTCCTTGCAACTGCCCATTTTCGTAATGTGCTTGAGCCGTGACCCCCGCGAGCTTCGGGAAGAATGACTTGATCTTGCTTTCAAAGGTATTGAAGTCGCTCGATACCGTCGAGTTAATTGGCGTCTTGTTGTTGACCACCGGTAACGTCTCGTTCTTCTCGTTGACCGAATTCCAACTGGCAATGGAGTTACCCGACTTGCTGACCGCGTAGGCCACAAAGGTGCCGCCGACCAACGCATCCTGGGTGTTGCCCTTATAAATGGCAATCAGGATGGGGGTATCATTACCCACTTTACTCTTCGCACGCAACCGGGCCACTACCTTAGAAGCCATCGCTTTACCCTTAGCCGTCAAAGTTGGTGTCGAAATAGTCGTCGAATACTGTGAACCATAACTTTCCTTGGTGTAGTAATCCACCGAGTTCATCCCCAAAGCAATTGAGACCCCGCCCAGCTTCAGCTTACTGCCACTTTGCAACATGTAATCCTGTTCCAGAATGGTTTGCAGATACATCGGATTCCGGTCATTCTCACCCGTCTTACCATTATCAACCGGGTTCAAACCCAGCTTATTCTTTTTACTGTAACGACCCAGCCAGTTTTCCAACGTACTAGTACTGAGCAACTGACCCTCTTCAAAGAGGTACTTGGTCGTGGAAAACTGCTTTTTGGACAGGTCCACCAACCCGTTTTCCATGCTCCGTACATTGTAGGTGTTGTCATTCTGCGTGTTTTCGGTCAACTGTAAGCCGCGGGACTTGGATACCTTGTATTTTCCGCCCTCAATGACACTCTGGTACGTGTCATCGCTAGCAGTACCCGTAGTGGTGTAACTCGCCGTCTTGGTGGAACCCGTCGAACTACTACCGCTGCTATCAAAGTTCAAGTTACCACAAGCCGCGAGCATTAACGCTGCCACCGCGGCACCGACTACCGTTACTAACTTTTTCATCGTTACCTCAATTCTCATTTCAGTTTTCATCTAGGGACTGCATTAGTTCTGCTTCATCCATCACCCGTACGCCCAGGTTCTGGGCCTTGGTGAGCTTACTACCGGCATCAGTACCCGCGACCAGCAGGTCCGTTTTGCCGGATACCGAACCAGTCACCTTGGCACCTAGCCCCTGGAGTCGCTTAGTCAGCTCCGGACGCGAAAACGCCGCAAACTTCCCGGTGATTACCACCGTCTGGCCGCTCACAAAGCTATCCGCCGCCGGTTCTGGTGCCGCCGTCGTGTACTGCAAGTTAACACCCGCAGCTGCTAGCTTAGCGAATAACGCCGCCGATTCCGGCCGCGCACAGTACTGCACCACCGCATCCGCAATGATGGGACCGACCCCCGGCACGGCGGCAATGGTCTCAGCATCAGCGGCCATGATGGCATCAACGTCGCCAAACGCCGCCGCAATCAAACTCGCCGCTTTGCCGCCCACATGCCGAATACCCAAGCCGGTCAGTAAGCGCTCAACTGAATTATGCCGGCTATTATCAATGGCCTGCAAGAGGTTCGCAATTGATTTTTCCTTAAACTTATCCAGTTGGCCCAAGTCATCAGCCGTCAGCGTGTACAAGTCCGCCACGTCGTGAACCAACCCACGCTCGAGTAACTGCGCGATGATCTTGGGCCCCAACCCGTCGATATTCATCGCACCCCGGCTGGCAAAGTGAGTCAAGCGGGCCTGCATCTGGGCCGGGCACGCTGGGTTGATACACCGCAACGCGACCTCATCCTCAATGTGCACCAGTTCAGCTCCGCAAGAGGGGCACTGGGTGGGTACCACGTACGGGTGACTGTCAGCTGGCCGCCGCTGTAGATCCACGCGCGACACCTCGGGAATGATGTCACCGGCTTTATGCAGGTACACCGTGTCGCCCACGCGAATATCCTTGGCCGCAATAAAATCAGGGTTGTGCAACGTGGCGCGTCCCACCTGGGTACCCGCCAGCGGCACGGTGTCCATCACCGCCGTCGGGGTCACCACTCCGGTACGGCCCACGGTCCACTCAATATCCCGCACAATGGTGGCTGCTTCTTCAGGCGGAAACTTATACGCAATTTCCCAACGCGGCACCTTCACGGTGTTCCCCAACTCTTGTTGCAGTGCCAGGTCGTTAACTTTGAGCACAATTCCATCGATGCCATAACTAAGGCTATCGCGTTGTGCCGTGTACCGATCAATGTAATCGGCCAGGGTGCTAACGTCGTGATGCACTTCCGAACTAGGGTTGGTCGCAAAGCCGAGGTCCGCCATAAACTGAATGGCCTCGTTCTGCCGCGCGACTCCGAACTGGTCGGCGTCCATCAACGTGTACATAAACGTCGCGAGTTGCCGCCGCTGAGTAACTCGCGGATCCAGCTGCCGCAACGAACCAGCCGCAGCGTTCCGGGGATTAGCAAAGCCGTCCAGGCCCTGCGCCTCCCGGTCCGCATTGAGTTGAGCAAACGCTGCTTTGGGCATGTAGCACTCCCCACGCACCTCAAGGCTCAGTGGCCGCGGCAACTCCTGCGGAATATCCGCGATTTGCCGGGCGTTGGCAGTCACGTCCTCGCCAATGCGCCCATTTCCGCGCGTCGATGCCTGGGTGAGGTGCCCATCAGTATACACCAGTGAGAGCGACAGACCGTCGATCTTCAATTCCACGTTGTAATCAAAATCAGTGGTTGTGGTTTTACGCAACCGCGCGTCAAAGTCGGCCAACTCGTCTAGCGAAAAGACGTCGCCCATTGACAACATGGGAACTGGGTGTGGCACCTTGGTAAAATCTGGTGACACCACATCCCCCACCTGCTGGGTCGGCGAATCCGGCACCACCAACGCAGGGAAACGCCCCTCGATGGCCAACAGACGCTGGTACTGCTGGTCGTATTCGGCGTCGGTTACACTAGGCGCGTCCTCCGTGTAGTATTCTCGCCGCCACTGGTTGAGTTGGGTGCGTAATGCCGCCGCCTCCGTCGTTGCTGCAGCTAACGTTAACGAACTGACCTCAGGTTTCGTTGCCATATCGGGGTCCTCCTTACGTACTATGTAGTGATGGCCCTACGACCACCAGTTAATTGTTACTTCACAACCTTTTTAATGGGAGCAAAGGCGGCTAGGAGTCGCTTCACACCCTGATCAGGAAAGGCGATGTCGAGCTCCTGATCTTCACCCGTGCCTTCAACCTTCACCACGGTGCCCTCACCCCACTTACGGTGGGTCACCTTATCGCCGGCGGCCCAGCTGACGGTGCCAGCACCGGTAGTAGGCGCCCCCGCGACCACTTTGGCGTGATCACTGTGCTGGTGAGAACCATAGGCGGTACTTTGAGCCCGCGCGTTACGTTCCCGTGCCCAGGGTTGGTTGCTACTAGTGCTACCGGTACGACCATAATCCCGCCGATCGATAAACGGAATGTCGCTGGTCGGTGCCGCCGCATTGGCCACGTCCAACAAATCACCATCGATCTCGTCAATGAACCGACTGGCTGGATTGTTTTGGTGCTGGCCGTGGAACATCCGCGAATAGGCGTTGGTCAAAAACAGCTTCTTCTTGGCGCGGGTAATCCCCACGTACGCCAGACGACGCTCTTCTTCAAGCTCACTTTCGTCAGCTGCAGCCCGGGATAACGGGAATAACCCCTCTTCCATACCGATGAGGAAGACCACGGGGAATTCCAACCCCTTTGCGGCGTGCAGGGTCATCAGCGTGACCTCTTGCGCCTCTTCCTCAACGTCGTCCTGATCTGACACCAAGGCTAATTCGGCTAGGAAGTCGACAAAGATATCACTGTCCTCATCCTCGGGCTCATAATGGGCATCAAAATTCTGGGTCACAGTCAACAGTTCCTGCAAGTTGTCGATCCGTGCATCCGCCTCGATGCTGTGCTCATTACGCAAGGCATCCAGGTAGCCAGAGTCTTCCAGAACGGCTTCCATTAAATCACTAATGGTGCCATCCGCCCGCTTTTTGCTGAGCTTACTAATCATGTCGGCAAACTCAGCAAACTGCTTCCGCGGCCGTGTCGGAATGGGCGATAACTCGACGTTTTGTGCAGCTTCCAGCAACGACCACCCGTGTTCATTGGCAAAGGCTGTCAATTTAGCAATGCTACCCGGACCAATACCCCGCTTCGGGGAGTTTACGACCCGTTCAAAGCTGAGGTTGTCGTCACCATTAACCACCAAACTAAAGTAGCCGAGCGCATCCCGAATTTCCTTACGGTCATAGAACTTGTGCCCGCCAACAATTTTGTACGGAATGGAGCTTTTAAGGAAAGCCTCTTCGACGGAACGCGACTGAGCGTTAGTCCGATACAAAATGGCAAAGTCGCCATACTTGTAGTGACCATCACGCACCAACTTTTCAATCTGGCGGATGATGAAGTACGCCTCATCCCGTTCACTTTGAGCCCGGTAATAGGTGATTTTGTCGCCGGTCCCGTTTTCAGTCCACAGGTGCTTGACTTGCCGGTTCGCGTTGTTGGCAATCACCGAGTTGGCTGCGTCCAGGATGTTTTGCGTGCTCCGGTAATTTTGTTCCAATAGAATCACTTGGGCGGTCGGGTAATCCTTCTTGAAGTCCAAAATGTTCTGCATGTTGGCCCCACGCCAGCCATAGATACTTTGGTCAGCATCACCAACCACGCACAGGTTGTGATAACCGTCCGCCAGTAGCCGCACTAATTGGTACTGGGCTTCGTTAGTATCTTGATATTCGTCCACGTGCACGTAGTGAAACTTGCGTTGGTAGAAGGCCAGCGTGTCGGCGTCCTGCCGGAAGAGGAGAATGGTCTGCATGATCAAGTCATCAAAGTCGAGGGCGGAATCACCCCGTAACCGGTGTTGGTACTCCTTGTACACGTCGGCCGTGATCTTCTCAAACGGGCTGGCTGCCTGATCGGCATAATCCTTCGGCGTCAACAGTTCGTTCTTCGCACTGCTGATCGCACCAAGAACCGCTTTGGGATCAAACTGCTTGGTATCGATGTTCTGGTCACGCATCACGTGCTTGATCAGTGTCAACTGTTCGGATGAATCGGCAATTGTAAAGGCGCGGTTGTAGCCCAACTTTTCAATGTCACGCCGTAAAATCCGCACGCACAGGGCGTGAAAGGTGGAGACCCACACATCGCGGGCCAACTCCGGATCCAGCAACTTACCGACCCGTTCGCGCATTTCCCGCGCGGCTTTGTTGGTAAAGGTAATGGCGAGAATGTTCCACGGGTTAACGTTTTGTTCCTCAATGAGGTAGGCAATGCGGTGCGTCAATACCCGCGTCTTACCGGAACCGGCGCCGGCCATGATGAGCACGGGGCCCTCAGTGGTCAGTACGGCCTCACTTTGTTTATCGTTCATACCTTTGAGAATCGTCTGTGTTGCCATTAATGAAGTGCCCCCGTGTTCTATTTGCGTCTACAATCAGTTACTAATTCTACCAAAAAACCGGTGCCGACAAAAGGCGGGCTGGACGCTGTCAGTGATGGTAGCAACTTGGTGCGATTCGACCCGATTTACATTCGCGATGCGGCTTCAGAAGATGACGACCCTCCAGCCCTGTTCGGCGGGAAACAAACAGCACCAGCGATGCTCGTAACGGAGCATCGCTGGTGCTGATAATGAGCTGTTTATTGCAAACCTAACCGCTCAAAGATCGTGTCGACGTACTTGAGGTGATAGTGGTAATCAAAGGCATCCGCAATCTGCGCTGGGGTCAACGTTTTACTGATGACGGGGTCGGCTTCCACCAAACTGCGGAAATCACGCCCCTCGTCCCACGCCTGGGCGGTCAGTGGCTGCACGCGGTCGTACGCTGCTTCACGACTCAAGCCACCCACATCAATTAGTTGTAGCAACAACCGCTGACTGTATATCAGCCCGTGGGTCGCGTTCATGTTCTTGAGCATCCGGTCTGGGAACACGTCCAGTTGGTCAATAATACCCGTAAAGCGGTGCAGGATGTAGTCCAACAGCCCCGTGGCGTCCGGCAACATGATGCGTTCCGCCGAACTGTGACTGATATCCCGCTCATGCCACAAGTTGACGTCTTCCAGTGCCGGCGTGGCATATCCACGAATAATGCGCGCCAATCCCGACACGTTTTCGGAACCAATCGGGTTGCGTTTGTGCGGCATCGCCGAACTACCTTTTTGGCCGGGCCGGAAGTGTTCTTCCACTTCGTGCACCTCGCTACGCTGCAAGTGCCGCACCTCGGTCGCAAACCGCTCGATCGACGTCGCAATCAACCCCAACGTCTGAATGTAGTGGGCGTGTAAGTCACGCGGCAACACCTGCGTCGCGATATCCTGCGCCCGAATGCCCAGGTGGTCCGTAACGTACTTTTCCACGGACGGCGGCGTGTTGGCAAAGGTACCGACGGCCCCGCTAATCTTACCCGCCTCCACGTCTTGGGCCGCATCCTCAAAGCGTTGCTGGTCACGTCGCAACTCCGCGTACCAGTTAGCGAGCACCAAGCCAAACGTTGTCGGCTCTGCGTGGACACCGTGCGTCCGGCCCATCATGACCGTGTCCTTGAACTCTAGGGCCCGACGCTTGACCACTGCCACCAGGTCCGCAAGATCTTGGCGCAAAATAGCATCAGCCTGCTTGAATAAGTAGCCCTGCGCCGTGTCGACGACATCCGTACTCGTCAAGCCGTAATGCACCCACTTTTTCTCGTCACCGAGTGTCTCGGACACCGCCCGCGTGAACGCCACCACGTCGTGCCGCGTTTCAACCTCCAGACGCGCGACCTCATCCGCGTCCACACTGGCATGAGCGCGCACCGCGGCTGCATCAGCTGTGGGAACCACCCCAATCTGCGCGTGGGCTTCTACCGCCAGAATTTCGACCTCCAGCCAGGCAGCGTACTTGTTCTGCTCGGACCAAACCTGTGCCATGGCGTTGCGACTGTAGCGATCAATCATACGTTCCGTACCTCCTCGTATTAACCCCAAAGTAAACGACCGAACTACTAATGCTTGGTGCCAATCATCAAATTGATATTTGGACTAACCCTGACCGCCATAGTGCAGATAAAGCAGCCGCCACGGCCACCGTTAATCCGCGTTCAAGTCCAGTGCCAGATCCCCGGTCGCGTTGAGTTGCTCAATGACTTTGGTGGGTGCGCCCAACACGGTCAGTTCACCAAATACGGGACTGCCCTCCGGAAAGAAGCGCCAGTGCCAGTCCGGCTTGATTTGAATCTGGACGCTCACTGCGCCCAATTGCTCCGGCCGCAACGGCTTCATCACCGCACCGTCCATCACCCGCACTTCCGCTACGGGCCAACCACAAACAGCACGCATGTGGAGCGTGTACTGCGACGACGTGGTCGCGGAGGTGTATACATCTGCACTTTGATGGGGCCCCGGGGACAGACGTTTAACGTACAGCGTACCTTCACTGGTCAAGAAAAATTCGACCGTGAACAACCCGACCTGTGTAATTTGCTCCCCGACTTTGCGCGTAATGCGCTCCATCTCCTCGGCCACAGCACTGTCTACCTGGGCCGGCAAAATGGTGTACTGCAGCTCATGGTGGGCCACCTTGTTTTCAACCGCGGGGAGTACCTGCATACCATCGGCGGTGCGAATTGCGGTAATGGCAAATTCACGCGGATGGTCTAGCCAAGCTTCCACAATGTACGGACGCTTTTCCAGCAGACCCTTAGCACGCCAAATGTCGGCATCGTTAGTCAGGGCGAGCTGCTGGTCCTGCCCGATGCCTTTTTGAATCGGCTTCAGGATGCTCGGGAACCCGACCGCGTTGACGGCCTTGTCGATGTCATCCGCCGTAACCACCTGTGCGTACGGCAGCACGTTCATGTTCAAGTCCTCCAGAAAGACTTTTTCCAGATAACGATCCTGCGCCATGGCCAGAAAGTCGGTACCGCCGGGAATTTTCTCAGCGGGTACCAAGTCATCGAGCGTGGTCGCATCCGCCACGGACTCGTCAATGTATGTAATCACCGCCGACAGGTCACGTAACTGTTCCAACGCGTCGACGTCCGTGCTACGCCCTACCAGTGGGAATTCGGCCTCCGTTAACGCCACGTCACCATTCGTGCGCGCCAGGACCGCTGCATGCATACCCAAATCGTGGGCTGCCCGTACCAACTGCAAAGCCGCTGCACCACCGCCGATGATACCAACGGTTGCGCCCGGTTCGATAAAATTACTCATGACCAACACTCCTATCCGTCTACAACCGGCTACCAACGCACACTGGCGTCAACTAACCGCCGATTACCCTTGTTATTGTAGCAGACTAGGCGTGGCGATGACCCAGACCGAACAGCCAATTTAGTAAAACTGCAGAAACGCTGGCCATCAAAATCCCGGATGACGCAAACATCTGCACCGTCTTGGGCAGCCACTGCACAATACCTGGCTGCACGGTCACGCCCAGCCCCAGGCCAATGGATATAGCGGCCACGAGTAAGTTGTGATCATCATGGAAGTCGACTGTACCGAGCATCCGGATGCCCTGTACGGCCACCATACCAAACATCACAACCATGGCCCCGCCTAAAACGGCTGACGGAATGATTGTAGCCAGCGCCCCCACTTTTGGCAGTAAGCCAAGCAGCACGAGGAAAAAGGCCGAATAAATCACCGGTTTGCGACTCTTAATACCTGATAATTGCACCAACCCCACGTTTTGGCTAAACGTGGTGTACGGGAACGTGTTAAACACACCCCCGAGCATGACTGCCAACCCCTCGGCGCGGTAGCCGCGCTTTAAGTCATCACTTTTGATCTCACGTCCCACAATGTCCCCCAGGGCAAAGAAAACACCGGTACTTTCCACCATTGATACCATCGAAATCAGGATCATGGTCACGATGGACGACCACTCAAAGTGGGGCACGCCAAAGTAAAACGGTGTGGGCACGTGAAACCAGCTGGCCGCAGCTACTGGTGCCAGGCTGACCATCCCCAAGGCGCCGGCCAACAGGGTGCCGGCTACTAAACCAATCAGAATGGCGATCGAGCGGATAAAACCTTTGCCCCACGCGTTGATCACGAGGATTACCACCAGGGTGAAACCTCCAACCAGTAGATTTTGCAAGTCACCATAACTCTTGCCGTAGTCGTCCCACCACCCAAGTTTTGAAAGGCCACGGGGATCAGCGACAACCCGATTACCGTGATTACGGTACCCGTGACTAACGGTGGAAACAGGCGCCTGATTTTGGCGAAGAAGCCCGCAATCAGGAACACAAACAACCCGGCAACAATGATGGCCCCGTACATCGTCTGAAAATCAAACTTTTGACCAATCAAAATTAACGGCGCCACCGCCTGCACGGCACACCCGAGGATGACGGGTAGCCCAATCCCAAAGAACCGGTTGGCAAAAATTTGGAGTGCTGTCGCCACCCCACACATAAAAATGTCAATCGAAACTAGATAAGTCATCTGTGCGGAGGAAAAGTGCAGCGACGCGCCAATCAAAATAGGCACTAGAATCGAGCCGGAATACATTGCCAAGAGGTGCTGGATGCCCAGCACAGCAGCTTCGGGTTCCGTCAAATGTTGCGTAGAGCTTTGTGCCATGATAACCTCCTCGATTTACTCGTGACTATTCAGCGTCCTGCTCGTCCGCAAAGACAACTTGACCGTCCGCAAACGCCGCAATCCGCGCAAGCGAAACCACGCGTACCCCTTGCTCATCAAGCATCTGCCGTCCCTTTTGGAATGTCTTTTCGATAACAATGCCGGCACCCACCAACGTGGCTCCGGCATCCGCAATAATCTCAGTCAGGCCCTTGACCGCCTGCCCGTTGGCGAGAAAGTCATCAATGATCAACACCCGGTCGTCGGCACTGAGAAACTTGTGGGCAATGGCGATGGTATTACTAGTCTGCTTGGTGAACGAAAAAACGTTCGCGGTATACAGATCATCCTTCAACGTCAACGACTTGTGCTTACGGGCAAAGACCATCGGTACGTGAAATTCCATCGCGGTCGCCAGGGCTGGCGCAATCCCCGAACTTTCCACCGTCAAAATTTTAGTAATATTGGCATCGTGAAATTGACGATAAAACTCCGCACCCATCGCTTGCATTAAATCGGGATCCACCTGGTGGTTCAAAAAGTTATCCACCTTCAACACGTCGGTCCCAATCACCGTCCCATCGCGACGGATACGATCCTCAAGTAATTTCACCGTTTAATTCCTCCCATTAATGACAAAGTGCTTCAAGATGATGATAACTTTAACACAAAAGCAGTTCCTACACAACCGAATAAAATAATGCTACATGAATAAATCATTCGGGTTTAGCTCGTTTAGCTCGAGGCCACAGCACTAGCATCAGCATGATACAACAAAGCGGCCGCCCTGACCGGGCCGCCGCTTACCGACTGCTGCTAGACGTATTTTGCTGATCGTAACGGTAGAGCCGGTACTGTTGAATTATCTTGATTAATTTACGGGCATAGGTGGGATCCGTCGCGTAACCACTGCTCTGCAATGCCCGGGCAGCGTCTTGGTACGTAGCCGCGTGAATCACGCCCTGATACTGCTGGGCATTCCAGCTCGTGCCGTTTTGCAGTAGCTCAGCGTGCTCCCGCATCGACGCGTAGTCGCTACTGTAGGTGCGAAACTTCGCGGTCACCGTGACCCACTGCCCGTGACGATATTCCTGCGTCGACAATTCCTTGCCAACTTGTTGCGCGTCAGCTTTGACCCCGAAAAGATTGTGGTACTGGCTGGCGAGCTTACTCGTCCCCCAGTCACTTTCCAACACCGCCTGCCCTAACGTAATACTGGCCCGGACACCATAGTTGATTTGTAGCGTTTGGGCGTAACCTGCAAGGTGATTGATAAACTGCTGGTGCTGGCGGTTGGTTGTAGCTACCCGCGCGGCATTATTACCCGCTTGTTGAAATGCCCGTACTCCAATCACCGTCACTCCCACTACGATAATTGCCAACGTGGAGATCAGCCCTGTCGGGAGTGGGTGGCGCCGCCACCAGCGCGACCAGCGGCGCCGCAGTTTGGATTTACGTTTTCTCGCCATGCAGACACCCCCAGTAAGTCAGTGTAGTGTAATTAATAGGCTGAATTGAAATTTATATAGTCAAATGCTCATAACCAACGAATACTAAACCACCAAGGTAAAAATCTGCAGCAGAGTATAAATTTTCCAGCGTCAACATAGTTGGTATTTGCAACTCTATCCCACCCAACTTCACATTAACCAACAAACACCTACTATTTTTTCTTCTGTCTGCCCTTATAGCCAAATGCTTCAATAGCAAAAGCCACCAATCCTAAAAGTGTGACTAGCATACCTGTTCTTAATCCCGGAGTATCGTAATAAAGGATGATCTTGCCTTCCTTATTAGGGATACCAATAAAGCCATAATTTACTCGAGGCAATATCTTATCACTACCCTTTAAATGCCAACCAGTGCTATATGGAATAGTACTAGACAAAACGGCCGTTTTTTTGACACTGTCTGGGGAAGTAAACGAAATTTTATCTGGGGAAATCTTCATACTCTTTGCGGCATCATCCTGAGAAATTGCCAAATCAGTCTGTTTAATCGAGGGTGTTACCCACACAGTTAACTTAAAACTGATATAGCCAGTAGGAGGCAGTGTTAAAGTCAGGGTTGAATTATTCCGTTGTACTTCACCAAGATTAATTGTTGTTGCAGATTCCGGGTTAAAGAACGATAAATCGTACCTCCCTGACTGGTTAAAGTAGTTTTTGTAACCACCATAATTGAAATTGATGCTATAAAGTCCTCCGTTACTATTACTTAATAAATTATTTTTAAGCCAATTCATCTTGAATAGTCGCGTATTTCTACGATTACCCATGGCACCATTGGCGTTATATTGGTTTACAGCATTTGAATAACGTTGCCTGAAGGAATATGGAACATACACTATGTTTTGTAATGAAACATGTAGCTCTCTGCCCTGCATTGACTTTTCCAAACATAAATTGATACTTTTCGCACCATTGTTCAAATTTTGTGCTCGATGAACCGTGATGCTTTGATGCACAACGCTTCCTCTCTTGATTGGCACGATTTGGCTTGCAAAATCAGCACTGGCTTCTTGCCTAACTTTTATCGCACCATTTACCACTTGAGTGCCAATAATGGCTCCTTCCTTACTAGATGGGCTCAGCCTAGAAAATTTTCTTGCTGAACACCGTTCTTTCTGGGCAAATACCAGTGGAAGCACATTGCTGGTTGAATAATCAATTTGTCCATTAACTAATCGTCCAGTTGCTTTATACCCCAGTGGGGCACCTGATCCAGGACGAACATAAACATGCTTGACGCCAAGATATTTTAGTAGAATTGATCGGTTATCCAAATTGGAAATTGCAATATTAGGATTAGCCGCTTTATTTTGTAAAGCCTTGCTGAATTTAAACAAGTCATTATTTTGAAGCGACCAATAACTTTCAATATTATGTTTTCCACCAATAGAGGGTAAATTCCCATACCTAGCAACGCCTTTGAATGCCCCCAATTCATCGTTTCCAACCAAGATACGCCCATGCGTATAATAATTATTCTGCTCACTCACAATTTTCCGCAGAGCGCTATAACTAATAAGTTCTGATTTTTCACTATCCCATTGATTAGTATGTGTTCCTCGCATAATGACTGCTGCATTAATAAGGGTCATGAAAATCATAAACAGTGGCACAATCAGCGTATTACCATAACTTCCCATTTTTTTTAAAGGTACACTCAAAAATACCAATTCAGCAAAAAAAGTAAACACAACAAACGCAGCACTAAAACCAACATTAAATCCTGAGATTGCAAACAGACTAAAAGCCGATAAAATACCAACCACAAACATGATCAGAATATCTTTATTGGAAAGGGAAACACAATTTGTAACCATCCTCGCAGCAGATAAGGCAATGGGAAAAAGGAGCATGAACACCCAACGATTGCTGGGTGAGCTACCGCCATTAATAAATGCCGCTACTACCGGAAACATCACAGCTAAAACTGCAAGTAAAAATATTACATTGGTGGTTTTAAACTGCTTCCACCGTCTTAGCGACCATACACATCCCATAACACCAAAACCAATAACTCCACCAACGACCCAGAATTCCATATTAAAGTTGCTAATGAGTGTTCCCGGCAAGCTAA
Organism: Lacticaseibacillus thailandensis DSM 22698 = JCM 13996; assembly: GCF_001436135.1. Classification (NCBI taxonomy): domain Bacteria; kingdom Bacillati; phylum Bacillota; class Bacilli; order Lactobacillales; family Lactobacillaceae; genus Lacticaseibacillus; species Lacticaseibacillus thailandensis. The sequence goes on along the minus strand of NZ_AYZK01000001.1, from coordinate 112,165 downwards.
CATAATAGCTTAAAGGATACACACTTAGCCCGTTGGCTAATTGATGGCCAGTTCTAGCGGAACCCATCACTTGTATTAGCGATGGCAGCAGTATTACTGCGCTGATCATGGCTCCAGTAATCACTGACAATATTACGGATAATATTGATTTTACGCGAACTAATTCGCGGTGTGTAGCCAATAGGGAAATCCAAAAAACAAAAGTTCCTATACCGAGAAGCTCACCAAAATAAAAGTTATTCACTAACGCCCACGCCACAACTAACGTTAAACCAATTCTATTACGTTTATTAGCAGACGTACTGACTTTATAAACGTTTAAAACTAGTAGTGGCAATATAATTAGCGCCGTACTGAAAAAGGGATGAGTATACAAAACCCTGGAGGTATATCCAGAAAATGTGTACACTAAAGCCCCAATTAATAATCCTATTTGAGAAAGCTTTGAAATACGTTTGGCTGCAAAAATAAACGATATACCTATTAGATAAACACGAAATATCGCGGCTACGGTGTAATAATAGCCCAGTAATGAGGCTGGAAAAATCAACGATGGATAAAAGAAAATATCACCAATTACGTAATAAGACAAAACACCGATTGTGTCCTGACCCAGGCCAAAATGCCAATCAAATTTCGGAATGTAAGAATGATGCAATAATAAATTTATAACTTCATTGTGCCAATAAATTAGCGCTGGAAAATGTTGACCTATTCCATCATTGTTTTCAACAAGGCTAACACCACCCACAAACAGAAATCCCATGGTAACCAGCGTGACGATGAGAAACATCACGCTATACCAAAAATATGTACTCTTAAAAGTCCTCTTCAAGAATATTCCCTCCACGCAACATTTACCATTTGCATACGATTCACCGATACAAAGGACAAGTATATATTCTGGGCGGGTAACTGTTCAAGTGAAGCCACAGTATGCACGCCTGAAATGCTATTACACAATAGTTCATAATATATACGTGAAAAATCAGCTGTATCGATTATTTGGCAAACACAACTACTAATTAGTATCCTAGTGAAAAACTAGTTTGACTAATTCGGCGAATTTGGGGCACAAAAAAAGCCGCCCGGCGAACCGGACGACTTTTTAACAATGAACTAGTCCTTGTTGACGTTAACCGCCTGAGGACCACGATCGCTGTTTTCAACTTCGAAAGTTACGGCTTGGCCTTCTTCAAGGGTTTTGTAGCCGTCGCCCTGGATAGCGGAAAAGTGAACGAATACGTCACTGCCGTCCTGACGAGTAATAAAACCGTAACCTTTTTCAGCGTTGAACCACTTTACAGTACCATTTTCCATTAGAAAAATCCTCCTTGCACCTAACTAGTGCGTTTTAAAATAATGTGTGCATTTCTTGTTTGGTGCAAAAGGAGATATTCTAACGAACAATCGAACCCTTGACCATTCAAAAAGTACATTGTTATAGTAACACGGCCTCGACCCACTTGCAAGCTTTTGAAATCCTTTTCTTGGTTTATTTCTGGGCGTTGACGACCAATGCGAACTGCCGCTTTGTATTCAGTAATTCACCCAAGCTCCGGGTAAACAACAGCGTCTCGTTGCGAATCAGCAACGCATTTTTATCTTTGGTCAACGAATTCTGTAACAAATTACGCTTAATCTTTTTAACCGCAGTCATTAATGTGGCTGACGGTGACTCTTCACCAAGCAACTTGGCTGCAGCTGCCACGACTCCACGTAACGCGTCCCGTTCCTCCAGCTGGCCGCCACCCTCATCCAAACATTTCTGCATGGTGCGAAGCTGTTCGTATTGATGATTGCGCATCTCAAAGTAGGCCCGGTAGTAGTCGTTCTCTGCCAAGATCTGGTTGTCGTAATGTTGAAACGTCCAGCGGCGTCCGTGATCAATGGCTTCTTTAACCTGCGCCAACTGCAACCACACCCGGTCAGCCGCTGCTTGGTTATCAGCCTGGTTATTACCGGTCAGCTCCTCAGCCATGCTTTGCAACGTCGTCGTCATCATGCTGGTGACCGCCGTTTGGTGCGTCTGAATTTTGTCATCGACGTTGGGCATGAATAAATTGAGAAAGATGCCCACCGCCGAACTGATCACCACAATAACGAACAGGCCCAATAGCTGATTGCGGTTCACCACCCCGTTGGTCAACATGACGGTGACGATAATGGCGCCCTCAACGATACCCTCAGTCATGCGTAAACCCACCATGACGGGAAAGAAACACAGTAAGGTTAGTCCGTATGCCCACGCGTTAAAGCCCACTAGTAAAAAGAAAACGGCACCCAGCGCGCCGGCAATCACCGCGGCGATACCACGGTGCAACGCCAACCGTACGCTTGCCCGTGTCGTCCCGCGAACGGCTAACACCGTCAATAAACCGGCTACCCACCAGTTGGCAATGCCCAGCATTTCCACAATCATCATCGCTACCACGGCACCAACAGCTGTTTTCACGGTGCGTAACCCAATGCGCATGAATGATCGTACTCCTTTCCCAGTAAATTCATACCACCATGTTCAGACGGATACTGCACGCCGTTAACGCCGGCGAAACCGTATTAACGCCTGACCCAGGATGGGCGTGATCACTCCAGCCATGATCACCTCAGCAATTGCGTTCACTCCCAGTAGGGCCAACATCACCCAGCCAAAGTTACTGGTATTAGCCCCATGTCCAATAAGCGCGGCGGCCTTGCTGGCGTAAAATACCCACGTCAACGCCACCACCAATAGCGTGTTGGTTAATGCCGCGCCAATACCGGCTATGGCCATCTTAATACTGCCACCAACACCCGTGCGTACACGGGGCAGTAACTGGTTAAACAGTACCCCCGCCACCAAACCGGCCAAAATCCGCGGCAAGAAGGCAATGATGGGATTCCGGAACAGCAAAATCGTGAGCACATCGGACGGCCGCACAAAGGCCATGATCCAACTAGACAGGCCCCACACGGCCCCAAGTGCGGTCCCGTAACTGGTACCCAGCACAACGGCCCCAACGATAACGGTTAGGTGCAGTGTGGTGATGGAAATACCCCCCAGGGAAATGTAGCCCACCATGGGTAATGCTGACTGCAGAATAATTAGTGCTACTAATAGGGACATAATACTGATACGGTAAGCCGAACTACGACGTCGACGCATGGTTACGTCCTCCTTAGAAATTGATACGCCTATTTTACACTAAACTAGCACTGAAAACTTTGCCGACAGCGTAATATGCTACTGACAATGGTGCTAACGTTACTAGTGTCCCCAAGGTCGTGACGTACCCAGTGCCGTGATAGTAGCCGACCCGGAAACGCTACTTCGCTGTGGGGCAAACTGGTCCACTTGATGATACAAAAAAAGAGCACCGACAACGCGATACTCTTCATGAGTGCGGGCGAGAAGACTCGAACTTCCATGGCCCAAGGGCCACAAGATCCTTAATCTTGCGCGTCTACCAATTCCGCCACGCCCGCATATCTGCTATGCTGTGCTCATAAGCACAAGAACTATTATGCCGTGAACCGTAGTTGATGTCAACGCCAATTTAGAATTACGCTGGCGGTTTTGCATGATTACGGACCACATTAACAGCAAAGGAGAACCGATTTATGGCCATTCGTACCGCTCAACTAACCGACGCGCCGACCATCGCGCGTCTGCACCAACAACTAATCAGTGAGCTTGCCCAGCTGAATCCCACCATGTTCAAACCACTCGGTGAGCCTGACTTACAAGCCGTCGCCAAATACATCGTAGGCGATAGTGCCACCGCTTTTGTCCATGACGTGCAGCCCGTAGACGCCTTTGCCACCGTCACCACCGCCACGACTGGTGCAGGCCCCGGCATCATCCCCCACCGCTTTGCGTACCTAGTTGACATCTACGTGGCCCCGACCGCTCGCCGTCACGGCGTTGCCAGCGCGTTATTAGCGGCCGTGCAAACTTGGGCAACCGCAGCGCACCTCGACTTTGTCCAGCTTAACGTTGCGGCCACTAACGAGGCCGCCCGCGCCCTGTACCAGCATTTGGGGTACACGCCACAATATACTACGCTCCAACTGCCACTCAACCACTAACCAGGTTTGTTGACCAAGACCAGGCGACCATGGCACCGACTGCAAACGTACCGCTTGGTGTTAATGTGTCGCCGCCGCGGATACTCCGCGCCGCAGCGGGTACAACGATACAATAATGTCGATTGTGGGCGGCCGCTGGTCAGTGCGGGAGCGTAGCGTAAACCATCCACCTGCTGTAATAACCGTCGAAAATCCCGGTCACGGTGCTTGTAGCCGCGATGGGCTCGGTATAAGTGGTAGTGGGTCAGCTCATGACGAATAATGCCCACCTGGGTGGCGTGATCTACTACCGCAAACATGCGGGTATTGAACTCCAGGTGCATATCCCCCGGGAAGAAGCGCCCACCCGTGGTGCGCAACCGACCATTGAACACTGCCTGGTCAGTGAATGGGCGACCAAAGTCTTGGGCGCTGACACGTTCAACTAAGTCCTGTAACTCCTTCGCGTTCATACCGACACCTCCCCGAGTTAGATTGGCACCTATTGTACTACAAAAAGGCGGCGTACACTCCCAACTGGGCCTGTACGCCGCCGATTTTAGCTCTACGCAAAGTACTGCAGTAAGTCTGCCCGGGAAAGCTGCTGCTTCTCGTCACCACTGTAATCCGCCACGATGTGACCCGCATCAACCACAATGAGTCGGTTACCGTAGTTGAGGGCGTCGTCCATCTGGTGGGTCACCATCAAGCACGTTAAGTGATTCTCGGCGACGATCCGCTGAGTCAATTCCATGACGGCTTGGCTCGTATGCGGATCCAGGGCGGCGGTGTGTTCGTCCAGCATCAACAATTCTGGATTGCGCATAGTGGCCATTAGCAGTGACAAGGCCTGCCGTTGGCCCCCAGATAATTCTTCGGTTGGCTTATTCAGCGCCTCGTCCAAGCCGTTGGGCGCTAACGCCGTAATTGCCTTAAACCGCGCCATCTGTGCCCGCAGTGCGCGCGATTTCAGACCAAGCCGCTCGCCGCGGTGCGAGGCCAGCGCGAGGTTTTCGGCCACCGTCATCCGTGGTGCGGTCCCCATCTTGGGATCCTGGAAGACGCGCGCAATCAGACGCGCGCGTTTTTCCGGTGACTCGCGGTCTACCCGCTGGCCAGCAATATGAATCGTACCGTGGGTGATTTCGAGATCCCCAGCAATGGCGTTAAACATGGTCGACTTGCCCGCGCCGTTGGTACCAATGACCGTGGCAAAGTCGCCCTGGTCAAGCTTGAGGTTAATGTTGGACAGTAACGTTTTGACCTCATGACCAGCCACCACGTTGACCGCAACGTCTTTGAGTTCTAGCTGTGTGTTAGTCATCGCTACTTACCCCTTTCCGTAGCGTGCGCTTCAAACGGAACCGGTCGTTCAATTGCGGCAAAATGATGGACAACGCCAGGACCACGGCCGAGACCAACTTGAGGTCGTCCGCAGAGAAGCCCAAGTCCAGCACGATTACAATGACAAACCGGTACACGATGCTGCCTAAGACTACGGCAATCAACCGCTGGCTCAGGGTCAATTCACCAAAGAGCACTTCGCCAATGATAATGGCGGCGAGGCCAATGACGATGACCCCCACCCCCATCGAGACGTCGGCATAACCATCACTTTGGGCAACCAGCCCGCCAGATAAACCGATCAGGCCGTTACCCACTACCAAGCCCAGCACCTGCATGTGGTCAGGATTAATCCCTAGAGAGCGCGCCATGTTGCGGTTATCACCGGCAGCAATGAAGCCTTGGCCCAAACGCGTGTTGAGAAACACCATCAGTAGTGCCACCACGATGGTGACCACAATGAAACCAAAGATGACGCTACCGATATAGGGCGGCATGCTATTCATCCACTTACCGGTAAAGAGGTTTTTCATCCCCAGTAACGACAAGTTTGACTGCCCCATAATCCGCAGGTTCACCGAGTACAGCGCCGTCATCACCAGAATGCCGGCTAGTAGTAGCGGCATGTGGCCCTTGGTGGCCAATAAACCCGTGATCAATCCGGCCACCATGCCCGCCAACGCAGCGAGAATCGTCGCAATGATGGGGCTGACCCCATGTGCAATGGCCGTGACGGCTACCGCCGCGCCAAACGGGAACGTCCCTTCAACGGTCATATCGGGAAAATCGAGGATCCGGAAAGTCAGGAACAAACCAATGCCCATGATACCGAACAGTAAACCTTGACTAATTGCTGAAATCCATACACCCATTTATTTCACAACCTTTCCGGAAGCTTTTGCCTCCCGCATTAACTGCGCGGGAATCTTGATACCTAGCTGATTGGCAACTTTTTGGTTGATTACCAAATCACCCTTGGTCATAAACTCAACGGGGGTGGTGGCAGGATCTTGACCCTTGAGGATGCGTGCCACCATCTTGCCGGTCTTTACGCCCAAGTCGTACTGGTTCAACCCCACCGTGGCCAAGCCACCGTCTTCAACCATCGTGTCAACAGTTGGGAAAATTGCCTTTTTGGCGCCATTCGCCACACTCGCCAACGTTGGCATGGCACTAGCAATGGTGTTATCAGTTGGAACAAAAATCGCGTCAACCTGCGTCACCATCTGTTGGGCTACCTGCTGGAGATCATTGGTCGAGTTGATAGAAAATGTCTTGATGGTAAAGCCGTACTTAGGTGCCTTTTGTTCGACCAACTTCACTTGTGCTTGCGACGAATCGTCTGAACTGGTGTAGATTACGCCTAACGTTTTAGCGTGTGGTAAAATCTTGCGAATCAATTGGAGTTGTGCGTCTATGGGCGCCTGGTCGGACACACCAGTCACGTTGCCGCCGGGCTTCTTCACACTGTCAACCAGCTTGGCTGACACGGGGTCGGTAATGGCTCCCATGACCACCGGAATCTTGCTGGTCGCGTTCGCCAGCGCCTGCGCCGATGGGGTCGCAATGCCCACCGTGGCGTCCTCCTTTTCGTTTACGAACCGCGTCGCCATCGACTTCAGGTTGCTCTGGTCATTTTGCGCGTTCTGAAAATCGATTTTGAGGTTCTTCCCCGCGGTATAACCTTCATCTTTGAGTCCGGCCACAATTCCTTTGTGAATTGCGTTCAGCGCCGGATGTGACATCAACTGTAAGATCCCGACCTTCTTCACTACTTGATGTTGACGCGGCTTGCTGGTACTGGCGGTATGCTGCGGCATCACGTCAGCAATGTAGCAACCGGCAACGAAGAGCACCAAGGCGGTAATAAATGCAATCATTCGTTTCATAGCGTTTCTCCTTCTCCCTCGTGACAACTACAAACGCAGGCAAAGAAAAAGACTCCCACAAAGTTAATTGCGGAAGTCTATTGTGTGCTCCCGCATAGGACTGATCCTTCATGGATGCCTATGCGGTCACGGTGAAACAAACCAACATAGACACAACCTGCGTCTTGGCAGATTGCGTCTACGCAACCCACCCCATGTTAGCTTTGCCACCAACCATTGAGTTTAGTACTGGGGTTAAACATGTTGGTTTCCTTCTTTCCCGATTGATTAATATATGATGAGTGTACCGTGTGGCGGCGGGTGGTGTCAATGGCAAATTACACCAATAGCGAAATCTTCTGAATGTACTTCGTAATCTTGTCGGTTTCCGCGTCTTGCGCCTGTTCAGCGGCATTAAACTTCGCTACGTCGATGGTCCCCCCATCCTGCAGACTGTCGGTCATATCCTGGCATCCCTGCACAAAGCGGTTGAAGGCACCGACCAGTAGCTTGTGGTTACCCAGCAACCGTGCCGGCGCGGCTGCGGCATCCAGCTTGGCTGCCAGTTCACGATACTCAGCGGTACCGTCGGCAAAGCTGCTTTGAATGTCCGTAAACTCTTGACCATCCACTGCAGCTAGCCGATCATCATCGATTGCCGTGCGTAACGTCTGAAACTGCGGGCTCATCCGGTCCTGCAATTTTTCTACGTCCGCCATGACGTCGTTAATTAAACGGCCGTACTGGTACATCTTCTGTTGGTTCTTATTCATGGATAGTTCCTCCGCGTTAAATTAACATAGCAAAACGGCGCCCACATGAGCGCCGTTTGTTGTCTCACAGATTATATTTTAACCTTTAACACCCGCCGTTGGAAGAACTTCACGATTTCCACAACCAAAATCATCAAAATACCAGCACCAGCGACCATGCCCCACTGTAGAGCGTTCAACGTCGTCACGTGGAACAAGCTGTTAAAACCAGGCACCACAACCGTTACCGCCAAGGCCAAAGCAGCCACGCCAATTGCCCAGTTAAACGCCCGGTTGTTCCACACGTGCATAGTAAACAAGGAACCGTGGAGCGATTTCACGTTAAAGGCGTGAAACAATTGGATTAACCCCAACGTCACGTATGCCATGGTCAACGCATCCGCATGCATTGCTGCGTAACCAGTATGCACCGGGAAGGTGATGGCTAACCAGTACACTCCTAGGGTCAATGCACCTTCAAGAAGTCCCTGCCAAATGATGGCTGAACCCACCCCACCGGACAAGAAACTAGAATTGCGGCCTCGTGGTTGCTGCTGCATAATGCCAGGTTCGGTGTGTTCTACGCCCAACGCAATGGCTGGTAACGTGTCGGTTACCAGATTGATCCACAAAATATGCACCGGCGCCAGAATATCCCAACCAATCATGGTCATCATGAACAACGTCAGGACTTCCCCTAAATTGGCGGACAGAAGGTACTGGATAGATTTAGTAATGTTGGCAAATACTTTGCGACCAGCCCGGACTGCATCCACGATGGTGCTAAAGTTGTCGTCTGCCAAAATCATATCAGATGCGCCCTTAGCAACTTCCGTCCCGGTTACCCCCATCGCGATCCCAATATCCGCCGCTTTGAGGGCCGGTGCGTCGTTCACACCATCACCGGTCATCGCCACCACTTTGCCTTGTCCTTGCCATGCATTCACGATACGAACCTTATGCTCTGGGGCTACCCGGGCGTAAACCGAGTAGTCCTGCACGGTGTGAGCAAAGTCTTCATCACTAATCTGGTCGAGCTCTCGGCCAGTAATAACGGCGTGATCATCGCCCGGGGTAATGATACCCAGTCGCTCCGAAATAGCTTGCGCGGTGTCGCGATGGTCACCCGTAATCATCAGTGGCCGGATACCCGCGCGCTTGGCTTCCGCCACGGACTGGCGCACCTCTGGCCGCTCGGGGTCGATCATCGCTACTAGCCCGGCAAAGATGAGTTGATGCTCAATCAATGTAGCGTTCACGTCGTCAGGAATTCGGTCCATAATTCGGTACGCCATCCCCAGCACCCGCAAGGCCTGCGTCGCTAATTGGTGGTTGATACCCAGAATGTCGTCGCGGTCACTCGCTGTTAGGTCGCGTACCCGCCCGTCACGGTCAATCGCAGACGACACCCGCAACAGTTCGTCCGGTGCGCCCTTGGTGGCCACCAAGTACTGGCCGTTACCTAAATCATGGATTGTCGACATCAATTTCCGTTCGGAATCAAACGGCACTTCGGCAACACGTGGCGTCTTGCTTAACTCATCTTGGTAATCAAAGTCGTGCTGCTGAGCAAAAGCCACCAACGCGGTTTCTGTAGGGTCACCCAACAACGTACCGTCATCCTGCCGGTTAGTATCATTAGCAAAGCTCATTACTCGCAGTAACTGACTGTCGGAGTCTACTCCGGCTTTAGCCGGGTGTAATTCACCATCATAATAGGTCTGTTCGACGGTCATTTTATTTTGGGTCAACGTGCCCGTCTTGTCGGAGGCAATGATTTCCGTGCTACCCAAAGTCTCAACTGCAGGTAGCCGGCGCACCAAGGCGTTCTGCTTGGCCATTTTTTGCGTACCTAACGCCAGAATGATTGTCACAATGGCTGGCAGCCCTTCCGGAATTGCGGCCACCGCGAGCGAAATCGCCGTGAGAAACATGTTGGCCGGAGATTCAGAGCCTTTCGCCAGACCGACCACGAAGACAATGGCAGCAATCACCAAAATCAGGACCGTCAACGCGCGGCCCAGCTTGGCTAAATTAGCTTGTAGCGGCGTCTGCATTTCCTTCTGGTTGTCCAGCATGGACGCAATGTGCCCCACTTCAGTGGCCATACCGGTCCCAGTAACCACACCGACACCGCGCCCATAAGTCACGTTGGTACTCATGAACGCCATATTGGTTTGGTCACCCACACCGACTTTATCCGTGATCAGTGCAGTTTGCTTGTTGACGGGTACACTTTCACCCGTCAGTGCGGATTCCTCAATTTGAAGGTTAGCGGACTCAATCAGGCGCAAATCGGCGGGGACGACATCCCCCGCTTCCAGCAGGACAATATCGCCAGGTACCACCTCTGCACTGCGCACAACGACCACTTTGCCATCACGCCGCACGTTGGCGTTGGGACTCGTCATCGCCTGCAACGACTCAATGGCCTGCTCGGCTTTACTTTCCTGAAATACCCCAAAGACGGCATTCAGCAAAACCACCGCCAGGATGATACCGGCGTCTGCCCACTCATGCACGACGACCCCGGCCACCAGTGCCGCCACTAATAGCACGATGATCATAAAATCCTTAAACTGATTCAAAAAGCGTCCAGCCAATGTTTGCTTCTTTTTTGCCGCTAGTGCATTGGGGCCAATTTGCTCTAACCGGCGTTGCGCCTCCTGGGCGGATAAACCATCGGGGGTAGTATGCTGGTCCATTAACACATCTGCGGTATCGCGTTGATAACTGGGTTTGTTTGCCATGTTGCTGCCTCCTCAAATTTTGACCTAGGAATAAAAAAGGCTTATGCACTTCAAGCCAAAATTGGCTCAAGTCCATAAGTCTCACCGGTTTAAGGTAGCACCAGGATTTATCCTTGGTGGCACTACCGCCGACAAGTGGTCGGCTGGTTACTCCCTTATCTTTACTGTTAGTATACACGAATAACTGAATGCGGAGCAAGCACTATTTTCGCCATGTTAGACAACACCACGTGCATCTATCCACCAGCGCGAACCATCGACAAACTGCACGTAAACCCACTTTGTACGAATGGTATCAGCCGTCTTCAAGACGGTCGCAGTTTGCTCGTCATACTGTTTGGCTGTCTTCACGGCCGGAATTTTAGTTGCAACGCTGGTAAAGTACGGTGCCGTTTGGTATAAACCATCGTTACGGTCGTGTTGCTGAACAGTCACCTGATAACTTTGCGGTTGTTCATTAGTAACAGTATCAAATGCCAGAACACCGCATTTATCCATCCACCAAGTTGTCCCATTATTGAGCTTGATTTGCACCCAGGTAGCACGCTTAGTGACTGCCTCGGCAATCACTTGAACTTGCTGGCCATTATATTGCTTAGCAGTCTTAGCTGCGGTCAGGTAGGTGGACTCACTGGTCATATACGGACCTGTTTGGTATAAACCATCGTTGCGACTGTCTTGTACAATTTGTGCGGTATAACTAACTGATTTTAGTGACAATATTGGGTCGTATGGATAAGACACCGCACCCCGCTGATCCATCCACCAAGTTGAGCCATCATTCATCCGTACGTGAATCCAGGTAGCTCGCTTAGTGACCGCTTCACCCAGCAACCGTGCACCTTGACCGTTATACAAACGGGCAGTTTTCCAAGCCGTCGTATAGGTAGCCGTACTCGTCATATAAGGACCCGTGGCGTATAATCCGTCATTTCGCACATCCTGGACAATTTTGACAAAACCACTATCTGATTTTTGAGAAATGATAGAATCAAGAAAACCAACTCCGCGGGAATCCATCCACCAAGTAGCACCATCATTAAAGCGTACCTTCACCCAAGTACCTAAAACGGTTGTTGCCTCCGCAATGGCAGTCGCTCCCTGATCATTATACTGTTTGGCCGTTTTAGTCGCCGGAATGATAGTTTGGGCACTCGTGTGGTAGGGGCCGGTAGCATAAAGCCCATCATTACGATGATTTTGGTCAACAAACACATTTGCATTGAGAACATGTCCATTGGTAATTTGGTCATACGTAGCGATAGCCCGTTTATCAACCCACCATGTCGCGCCCGACGCCAAACGTATCTGTACCCAGTTGGCCTTACTAGTGGTTGCTTCCGCAATGACTGTCACAGCCTGGTTATTAATACTATCAGCGTGCTTAGTTGCGTACAAGAAAGTTGAAGTACTAGTCGTGTACGGACCACTAGCGTACAAACCATCATACCTACCACCTTCGTGAATATAAGCACCGTAATTGACCGACTGTTTATTTGTCACGGCATCAAACATTTTGGTATCTGAAACCTGCTGAACGGCTCTTCGATCAACCCACCAGGTCTCACCCGAGTTAAGCTGAATTTCCACCCACCAAGCGCGTGCTGTTTGGGCCCGACGCAAGACACGTACATATTTCCCGTTCAACGTACGCGCTGAAACCGTAGCGGTAGCTTGGGTTGAGGAACTGGTATAGTAGGGACCGGATTTGTACAGGCCATCATTGCGACTACCCTCCACAATTTGGCCGCCATAGTTAACCGCCACGTTAGACTTGACCGCATCGTAGTGAATGTTTGAAGCCACCGCGTGACCACTAATTGTGTCACCACCGAAAGCAATGTTGTCCAAAATGGTCAAGTGATATTCATCAATTAACTGTATCAGCTTACCAGCATAGGTCGGATCCGTAGCATAGCCGTCGCTATGCAAATCATTGGCCACGGAGCGGTAATCCTTGTTACCAATAATGTTAGCATACCGAGAGTTACCGCTGATAAACGCACCGTGGTCTTCAAAGCTAGCAGTGATTGAGGAATATGCTCGAAATTTGGCGTTCACGGTAACCGTGCGCCCGTTAATCACTTCATTCGTGGCAATGGCGTACGTTGCCCCATGCCAACTAGAGTCGGCCTTAATACCGAACATGTTATGGGCGCGCTCAGAAAGCGTTGATCCACCCCAACCACTTTCCAGAATTGACTGGGCAACAGTAATGGAAGGCAGCACTTTGTGTTCATACCATCCTGCTAATGCCCCTTCTTCCACACTCACAATGTAGTTTTGTTGTTTGGCAGACGAACTAAACGTTGGTTGTGGAATCGTACTTGATACCGCCACAATCTTTTGTGGGGTCTTTGTTGCAATATATTCTTGCATCGCCGCGCTTTGAGCAGCGGAGACACTACTTGCATCCCCATTCACCGTAACAACATGGATGGCAGCCGAAGAGGGCTGGGAAATGTTACTACCAACGCCTGCAGAAGAAGCCGTACTGCTTGCTGGTGCAACAGTTGCAGTGGTAGCAGCAGAACTGACTGCGTTTAATTTTTGGGTGCTTGCGGCATTACCAGCACTACTTGCTTCCTGGGTATTAGCATCAACACTCCTTCGTTGTGCGTCACTACTGGTCGCACTACTTGTTGCTGTAGTCTGAGCATTACTAGCCGCACTGGTTGAGCTTGCTCCAGTTGCGGAGGTCGTATTCTGGCTGGCAGCACTACCCGTCTGACTTTGTTCAGTGGTTGAGACTGTGCTGGCATGAGTTGTACTAATGTTGCCACCAGCAATCACACCCAAAACAACCGCAGAAACAAGCACCACAACAGATTGCGAATAGTGCGAATGTTTATAAAACCTGATTAATTGTTTATTGCTTTTATCCATACCAAAGTTCCTTTACTGATTTCAGTGTTTGCCACATCTATATGTACAGTAAAAGCAAGGTAAGCATATGGCCACCTTGCCTTACTAAAGTAACTATTACTGTTGCGGTGTAACACCACGTTTATCCATCCACCAACTAGACCCATTGGCAAACTTGACAAGTACCCAAGTTGCGCGAGGCGTAGTGGCTTCAACAGTGACAGTAGCTTCTTGACCGTTGAACTGTTTAGCAGTCTTAACCGCCGCCAGCTTAGTTGCCAAACTGGTATAGTATGGTCCCGTGGCGTACAGGCCATCAGTCCGACTCGACTGATTAATCAGCACCTTGTAATTTACGTTCACGCGGTTAGAGATAGGATCAAACGCCAAAATACCGCGTTTGTCCATCCACCAAGTGGAACCATTTTGCAATTTAACCTGAACCCATGTGGCCTTAACCGTAGTCTCTTCCTTAAGGACAGTGGCGGCCTGGCCATTGTATGGCTTAGCGGTCTTGGACGCCGTTGCGTAGGTGGTTTCACCAGTCATGTACGGTCCGTCGTGGTACAAACCGTCATTGCGCGAGTTCTGAATAATCTGTGCATTGTAGCTTACATTACTGGTGGATAATACTTTGTCGAAGCTAAATGGTGCAACGCCACGTTTATCCATCCACCAAGTGGAGCCGTCGGCAAACTTAATGTGGACCCACGTAGCACGCTTCGTGGTTTCCTCACCTAAAACCGTTGCACGCTGTCCGTTGTATTTCTTGGCAGTCTTCCAGGCAGGCACAAAGGTAGAATTATTTGTCATGTAAGGCCCACTAGCATACAGCCCATCATTGCGATTATCTTGACGAACAATAACAGTTGACGTGTTATCGTTTTTAGACAAAATTGAATCAAAAAAGGTAATACCGCGCTCATCAAACCACCAAGTTGAACCATCTTCTAACTTAATCTGAACCCATGTAGCTAATGGTGTCTTTTCTTCCCTAATGGCTGTTGCAGTTTGCCCGTTGTACTTCTTTAAAGTCTTAGCAGCTGGCAAGATTGTTTGTGCACTAGTGTGATAAGGGCCACTAGCATATAAGCCATCATTTCTTTTATCTTGCGTAACGCGCACTGTGACATTACCCAGGGACTTCTCGCCACTAATTGAATCATAAGTTTTAATACCAGCCTTATCCATCCACCAGGTATCACCATTGCTCAAACGGATTTTAACCCATGTTCCGCGACTAGTAGTCTCTTCAGCAAGCACACTAACAGGCTGTTTATCATATTGAGAGGCATGCTTGGCTGCAAATTCAAATGTTGAAGGTCCAGTCATGTATGGTCCATCTTTGTAGAGCCCATCATTGCGATAAGATTGATCCAGATAAGCAGAGTAACTAACAGTTCTGCTGGACAATACCTTGTCGTAATCGACGGTGATACCGCGCTTATCCATCCACCAGACAGCACCTGAAGAAGTTTGAATTTGCACCCAGGTAGCTCGCTTAGTCACTGCCTGGCGCAAAACCTTAACGCTTTGTCCATTCAACGTTTTGGCGCTAACAGTGGCGGGCACACGTGTTTGATCGCTTGTGTAGTATGGACCTGTAGCATACAAACCATCATTACGGTTATTCTCAGAAATAGTTGCATTGTATGTCTTAGCAACATTTGAGGTGATAGTGTCGTAAAAACCACCGTAATCAAAGTACGCTTTAGCCAAATCCAGAAATTGAGAAGTGTTGTACCCCCAACTGTTCAAATAAGCAATTGGGTCTGTGTGGTCAGTACCACCCAAGTAATGAGTAACATCATAATGGGTCCATAACGTCCCAGACCCATTATGTTGCGAGGCCAAAGTTAGGTTCCAACCGTACTCGTGAGCTAAATACGCCACGTACCAAGCCGCGTTACTAATTGAATGTGCAAAATCATTACGGCTCCGCGCAGTGACTAGTTCAAACTGCACGAACCGCTTGTTCCCCTGTGGACCTGATCCCCAACACCCATAGTTGGTATCGTGAATGTTAAGAATAGTTCCAGCATCAATAAATGTGTGTACAAACGCATTCTTCCATCCGCCATTAATTTCATAATTAGCCTCATTACGGGCGCTATAATTAGACGCATTATCCGTATAATGAAAAACCACACCAACCGGCTTATTACCACTAGTGTTGTACTTAAACATCTGAAAGGTATGCAATTCTTTCGTGATGCCCACGGGCTGAATTTTATTGTTCGCAATATAACTATTGATAGATGAGCCTGTATGTAACTCGCTCTGCGTGATCACCGCCGCATTAACTTTTGGGGAACCCACACCCGTATAACCTGCCAACACCGCCGCGGAGATTAATCCCACCACACTGGCGGTAGCCACTTTAACAATTTTATTCATATCAATTCTCCCGTAGTAACCCACTAACTTCACTTTGCTATTATACAAGAAAATCTTAAGAATTATATTACACTTTTATTGCGAATTCGGCTGTTAGCACTTGCCTTTTGAAGCCGATTTATCCATCATAAGTGGTGTCATGATGGATTGGAAAAGAATGGAGTAGATAAAATGACAACAAAGGGTTTATTCGTTACTGTTACCACACTAGCTACTTTAGCAATTTTGGGAGCCGCATGTAGTACTGATAATAGCAAAACGGCCAAAGGCGCCATTACTTCTGGCAATGAAAGCATGAAAAGCAGCAACTACTCGGCCGCTGAAGCTTACTACAAAGTAGCCCAGCAAAATGACACAGAGAATAAAAAAGCTGCTAGTTATGCTAAGGCAGCAAAAAGTCTTGCGTCAGCGGACAAGCAAATGAACAACTATCACCTAGCTACCGCGCTAAAGCAGGCTAAGTCAACCCACAATGGCACTTCAGCCATCAATGCTGCCAAGAAACGGCTCGTCAAAAAAATCACTGTGCGCCAGCAAACCATTAAGGCATTCAACCACGAAATTGCGTTAGCGAAAACGGCCGCGAGCAATGGTAATTCCGCGTCAGATCTGGGCACCATTAATGACTTGTTAGGCGACCACGATATCCAAGCGAAACAATACTATCAGATTCAGATTAAAGCACTCAAACTCAAGGTCAGCCTGCTCAAGGGCGCAACCGCCAATACCGATGCTAATGAAAGTACCACCGGCAGTGCTACGACGAATAGTAACAATTCATCATCAGACAATAACCCCTCTTCGAGCATTTCCTCGTCAACATCATCATCTGACCATGACGGGAGTGACGCAGTTTCTAGCGTCACTAGCGCCGAAATTGAACAAGCACGTAAAGATTTACAGTCCGAGGGTGTGGATCCATCAGCTTGGAGCGACGCCGACATTGCTCAAGCCATTCTTAACGCCAAGAAAGATGGCCGAACCAAAGTAAAAGAATCTGACATGGAAAACTATCAGAATTAAGTGATCATTCATTTCATCCAACGCAACAATGGCATTAAAACGAATAAGGCTCCGTCAAGCAAGTTTAGACCCACTAAATACTTACTTGACGGAGCTTTGTTTACTTATTTGAATTTTGTATTTTCGCTTAATGTCAGAAAATGATTTATCTTCCCAGCGGCTCTCAAGCAGCCTGTTCTTTAAACCACTTAATAATTAAAGCTAATCCTTGCACGGACAAGACTATAATAAAAGGTAAAAACTGGATTACGTATCTACTCCTCCCTCCCTCAAAAATGAGCAAAAATAAACAAAACCCAACCACCGTATATTTCATCAACTGAACTGATAATCGTGCTGAAAATGCGCTGATTAAAGCAAGCAAGATTATTAAAACCCATAGTATTTGTGCGACAAACCCATAACCGTTCTGCTGTCGAACAGCAACACCGTCGCGCATATATAATTTACGTATCGAATTTTCATTAGCATTTCCCTTCTCAAAGGCATCAATAAATGTACCATCTCCGCCCCATGCAAAGGTCCCGTCATTAGTGTTATTCATTTGTTTCTGCACTAAAAACTTTTCATAATTAGTTTTCGAACCAAACGCACTTAATCGCTGTTTCCACAGCTTCCAGTCACTCGCAGAACGCTGCCGGGGGCTTTTAATTCGGTAATCCTTGAAAACATCAGCACGGTTATAACCGCCAGATCCGTGAATTCCCATCGCAGCAAAATGCATCATGGGCAAAGCTTTATTATTGTCGATTTTAACCACCTCGTTGTGATTGCGATAAGCAACAATTGCAGTAGCAGTGACTCCACCACCAACTAACGATATTACTAAGGCCAAAATCATTAAACCACTTACAAAAACCCGTCGTGAAAAAAGGGCAACCAAACTTACAATAACAATAGCAATATAAAAGATTACAAGCGATGGCTTCATAAAATAGCTCACAGCAACAATAACGCCAAGCACTAATGCAAGTGCTATAGTAAAAGTTTTTCTTTTTGAATTCAGTAATTTAACAAAAGTCAATAAACCAATAGAGCTAAGAAAAAAAGCCCAATTGTCGGAATATGGCAGGGATACCCATGGCGTGATACCGAAAACCAGCGTACCCATAATTAAGGAAATCCAAAAGCCCCAGGTACTCCAAAGCAAGTTTTTAACAGCCAGGGCAAGAAAAACAATTCCACCGTCGATAAGCACAATATTGACATAATTAAGCATTACAACAAATGTATGCATGTTTGGCTGTCCAAAAATCAGCCAAAACCAGTGTTCAACCGCTAGTAACATGAAAGTATTAGGGTTACAAGAAAAGTAGTCCGTTACCCAACTCTTCCGCCCCATTGCAGTCCGAACGATAATGCCTGGATCCCAGATACTGTCACCAGATAAAAGATTGACCAGATAACATTGCCAACTTATCAATGCAATTGTAAAGATAGCAAAAATAAGCCAGCGATACTTTACAACTGCGGGTTTAATAGTGTTTATGACGGCGCTAACCCTTTTTCGAAAAACAACTAACAGGGCGGCCATTATGTACGTCAAATCTAACGTCCGCATCCCCGATGAAGACATTCCCTGAATATTAGGTAGAATCAGTCCGACACCACTAGCAAGCGTTATTAGCAATAATGGCACGTAAAAAAGGTTGACAATAGTTTGACTTAAACGTCGCAATTAAGTACACCATCCCACATCAAGAAAAAGTAAATTCTATTTGTATCAGCGTGAAAAAGGGACCGGTCTCCCGTTCCCTAATAGCACCATCTTACCGCCAATACTTATCAAACAACGTTGCCGGCAAATGCCGCTTGTGTTCCGTCTTACGGTACCAAGCTTCAATCTTCTCGGCCACATCATCGGGCACGTCCTTGCCCTCAAGGTAATCATCAATGTTGCGGTAGGTCACACCCAGTGCCGTTTCGTCGGCCAAAGCCGGACGGTTATCTTCCAAGTCCGCGGTTGGAGCCTTCTCGTATAGATGTGCTGGTGCGCCCATAGCTTTGAGCATCGATGCCCCCTGGCTCTTGTTCAGTCCAGTTAGCGGGGTCAGATCAGCACCACCATCACCAAACTTGGTATAAAAGCCAGTCACCGCTTCTGCGGCATGATCAGTGCCAATTACCACCCCATGCGTTTGCCCCGCGATGGCGTACTGCGCAATCATCCGCGCACGGGCCTTAATATTGCCCTTGTTAAAGTCGGAAACCTGTAAGCCATTGGCCTCAACCGCCTGCTCCATCGCGTCTACGCTCGCCTTGATGTTGACGCGCATGGTCTCATCACCTTGCATAAACGCAATTGACTGCATGGCGTCAGCTTCATCAGCCTGCTCACCATAAGGTAAGCGTACAGCGATGAACTTGTAACTGTCATCCCCCGTTTCTTTCCGCATTTCAGACACGGCGCGTTCAGCAAGGGCACCAGCCAAACTAGAGTCCTGACCGCCGGAAATACCCAAAACGTAGGTCTTCAAAAAGGGATTAGCCTTCAAGTAGTCCTTCAAAAAATCGACCCGTTTCCGAATTTCCCTTTCTGGATCAATGCTGGGTACTGCGTGTAACGTTTCAATAATCTGCTTTTGTAATGCTCGCATGTTCAATCTCCCACTAATTTAACTCATTAATCGACTTAGCTACAGCAGCACGAACCTGCTTAATGTAATCCATTTTGTGGTCATATAACTTTTGTGACAGATCCACCGGGTATTCCTGTGGGTTTAAATCACGTTTATATTCATCCCAAAGGGAATCCATGTTGCTTGCTGCATAGGCCCGGATATCGTGTAGATTAGGCAAATCGTAAACCAACTCACCATGATCAAAAATCTCCTGCAGCACCGGACGCGCCGTAAAGTTGTGCAACGTCTTGTTAATGTACGTGTAATTAGGATGGAACATGTACAGCTCGGACTGAGCCGCCGGATCCTCATCACTGACCGCGATGTAATCCCCTTCTGACTTACCATCCTTCGTATCGGTAATACGCCAAACCTGTTTCTTACCGGGCGTTGAAACCTTCTCGGCGTTGCTCGATAGCTTGATGGTGTCGACCATCTGGCCATCGCCGTTTTCAATTGAGACCAGCTTGTAGACTGCCCCTAATGCTGGTTGGTCGTACGCAGTAATTACGCGCGTGCCTACACCCCAAACATCAATTTTGGCTCCCTGCATTTTTAGGTTCTGGATGGTTTTTTCATCCAGGTCGTTGGACGCATAAATTTTCGCTTGATCAAAGCCAGCCTCGTCGAGCTGCTGACGCACCCGTTTACTGATGTAGGCCATATCACCGCTATCAATCCGAACACCCTGAAAGTTAATCTTGTCACCCATTTCTGTGGCCACACGAATTGCGCTTGGCACCCCACTGCGTAACGTGTCATACGTGTCGACTAGGAACACACAGTCGTGGTGCGTTTTGGCATAAGCCATCATGCCCTTGTAATCACTACGATAGGTTTGAATAAGTGAGTGTGCATGGGTACCACTGGCCGGAATATCAAAGATTTTGGCTGCCCGCACATTGCTAGTAGCATCAAACCCGCCGATGTAGGCCGCCCGGGTGCCCCACAGTGCCGCATCCATCTCTTGCGCTCGCCGGGAACCAAATTCCAACAGCGGATCGTTCCCCGCCGCGGACCGAATTCGCGCCGCCTTGGTTGCAATCAAAATCTGATAGTTAATGATGTTCAGAATGGCGGTTTCCACCAACTGGCCTTGCGCCAACGGACCTTCAATCTGCATAACGGGTTCATTGTTGAAGACTAAGTCACCCTCCAGAGCTGAACGGATACTTAAGCCCAAACGCATGTCCTTAAGGTATTGAAGAAAGTCCTCTTCATAATCCTGGGTCTCACGTAGGTACGCAATATCCGTGTCACTAAAACGCAGACCTTGCAGATATTGCACCACCCGTTCGAGCCCGGCAAAAACGGCATACCCATTGCCATAGGGAATCGTGCGGAAATACGATTCAAACACTGCGTTGCGTTCCGCGATGCCCTCACGCCAGTAGGTATACATCATGTTAATTTCATACAAATCCGTATGCAGCGCTAGGCTGTCATCGGGAAATGTGGTTGTCATTATATTTCTCCTTCACGGTTATGCGGTGGTCAAACCCCATCGCCTTATTTACAGAAAAAAGCCGTCACGGGTATTTTACCCCGTTGACGGCTTCAACACCAGTTGTTCAGCCCATATACTGGCAAAACAATCAGCATAAACAGCTACTTCATGTTCAAATCTTGTTTAATTTTCGAGGTGGAAATTTCTGGGGTCCGTGGCAAGTATATCACCTGCGCACCAGTATCCTTTTCAACAAAATCAAACTTACCAGCCCAATCATCGCCCATCACGAAGGTATCAATGTGATATTCCGCAATATCTGAATCCTTCTGATCCCAGGACTTTTCGGGAATCACTAAATCAACATAGCGAATTGCTTCGAGCAGGGCCTTCCGCTTCTCGTAGGGAAAATAGGCCTTCTTGCGCTTACTGTCCCAATTAAACTCATCAGTGGACAGGCCAACAACGAGGTAGTCACCCAACGCCTTTGCTCGCCGTAGTAATTCAATGTGTCCATAATGCAATAGATCAAACGTACCATACGTGATAACGCGTTTCATAAAGGGTCCTCTCAGTAAATAATTTTCTTATAATTAGTACGCACCAGAGTCTTTAGGATCAAACATCTGCAGGAACGTCTTAAAAATAATCCGAATGTCGAACCAAATTGACCGGTGATTGATGTACGTTAAGTCCAAATCCACCATTTGTGCAAACGTCAATTTGCTCCGGCCACTAACCTGCCACAAACCAGTTAAGCCTGGAATCACTTGCAGACGTTCCATATCCCGTTCATCATACTCAGCCACCTCGCGCGGCAACGCTGGACGTGGCCCTACGAGGCTCATATCACCTTTGAGAATGTTCACGAACTGCGGCACTTCATCTAGTGAATGATGCCGGATGAATTTACCGACTTTGGTGATACGCGGATCATCCTTAATCTTAAACATTGGCCCATCTTCAATTTCGTTTTGATCGGCCAACTGTCCCTTAATCTTATCAGCACCTTGCACCATGGAACGGAACTTCCACAGCTCAAACTCCTGACCGTTCTTGCCTACACGCGTTTGCTTGTACAAAACAGGGCCGTGATCTTCTAGTTTAATAGCAATTACAATATACAAAATAACGGGTGAAAAGATGACCAATGCAACACAGCTACCAACAATGTCCATCAGGCGCTTGGTCACTTTGTATACAACTGTGCTGGCACGCATAAGTTCAACTCCAGTAGTACTAGTACTTGCTTTCATGATTTATTCTCTCCTAAAATATCGTCCCCAGAACAAAAATTTCACCAGTAATGCTTGTCCCGGTTCGAACATTTGGCGTAAATCCGTTATCGCTGAATTTACCACAAACCCTAACTTACGTCCATATTACCACGCTGAACTCCGTGTTCAGTGCAGTTCATAGACGTAAAGAGCAATTATTAAGTAATCCTTATACAAATAAGTGCACAGTCCCCCGACTTGCAACACACGAGTAGAATCATACCATGAAAGCACGTACAGTATGCTACACTGTGCGTATACTGTAACAAGAATTTCACAATTGAACTTGGAGGAAATAGTATGACAGTACTTGTTTTGGGGGGAGCCGGTTATATTGGTTCACACATGGTTGACCGTTTGGTTGATCAGGGCAGCGACGTCGCGGTCGTTGACAACTTAGTTAAAGGACATCGGGCTGCAGTGCGGCCAGAGGCACGTTTTTACAAGGGTGACGTCCGCGATAAGGACTTTATGCGTTCCGTATTCCGTCA
Organism: Lacticaseibacillus thailandensis DSM 22698 = JCM 13996; assembly: GCF_001436135.1. Taxonomy (NCBI): domain Bacteria; kingdom Bacillati; phylum Bacillota; class Bacilli; order Lactobacillales; family Lactobacillaceae; genus Lacticaseibacillus; species Lacticaseibacillus thailandensis. The sequence continues at coordinate 89,283 of NZ_AYZK01000001.1, read as the reverse complement.
AGAGGACATTGAGGCAGTTGTCCACTTTGCTGCCTTTTCCATTGTTCCAGAAAGCATGCAGCAACCGCTGGACTACTTTGATAACAACACTGCGGGACTTATCAGTGTTCTGGAAGTAATGAACGAGTTCAACGTGAAGCGCATCGTCTTTAGTTCCACCGCCGCAACTTATGGCACTCCCGAGCGTGTGCCCATCAAAGAAACTGACAAGCAGGAGCCCATCAACCCTTATGGCGAAAGTAAGTTGATGATGGAGAAAATCATGCATTGGTCCGACTTGGCTTATGGCATCAAGTTTGTCGCCCTACGTTACTTCAACGTTGCTGGTGCCAAGGCGGACGGCTCCATCGGTGAAGACCACGGCCCCGAAACTCACCTAGTACCAATTGTTCTGCAAGTGGCCAACGGTCAACGTGACAAACTCAAGATTTTCGGTAGTGATTATGACACTCCGGATGGCACCAACGTGCGGGATTATGTCCATGTGGTTGATTTAGCTGATGCACATATTCTAGCCCTCAAGTACCTGGCTGCAGGCAACGACAGTAACGCCTTCAATCTCGGTTCCGCCACTGGTTTCTCCAACCGTCAAATTCTGGAAGCGGCTCGTAAAGCAACCGGCAAGGAAATTCCTGCTGAAGATGCGCCACGGCGTCCCGGTGATCCTGATACCTTGATTGCTGATTCTTCCAAGGCCCGTAAGGTTCTCGGCTGGAAGCCGCAGTACGATGATATTGAAAAGATCATTGCTACTGCTTGGAAATGGCATTCAACTCACCCTAACGGTTACAACGACAAGTAAAATGACATTCACTAAACATTAAAAAAGCGTCAGTTGTGTTTACTGTGCGGACCCGGAACATTCCGAGTTAGAGCAACAACACAATTGATGCTTTTTAACTACTTAATTTTTTTGGCAATGTAGATTGGACGTTTCTTCACTTCAAGAAAAATCCGGCCGATGTACCGCCCAACGATGCCAATGGCTAGTAATTGTAGCCCACCAATCATTAACATAATTGAAACCATCGACGGCCACCCCGCCGTCGGATCGCCATAAATAGCTGCGCGTACGACGATAAAAATTAACGCAAGTGCAGCCCCAACAAAACTAATCAAACCCAGACCTGAGACCAGCGTTAACGGGGCATCGGAATAATCGACTAGCCCATCAATCGAATAATTGAGCAAGCTCATAAAATTCCAACTAGTCTCACCATGTTTACGCTCAACATTTTTATACGGCAAATACTTGGTTTTGAACCCAACCCAACTAAACAACCCTTTGCTAAAGCGCTGGCTTTCGGATAACGATAGGACTGCTTCGACAACCTGTCTAGTCATAACACGAAAGTCACGAGCACCCGGAATAATTGGCGTTGAACTAACCGCGTTAATGATTTTATAGAACAAGTTCGCAAAAAATGATCGTACTGGTGGTTCCCCCGCTCTATTAGTCCGCGCAGCACCAACAACGTCGTAACCATTACTTATGCCATCAAGCATATCTGGAATCATTGATGGCGGGTCTTGCAAATCAGCATCCAAAATACAATAAAAATCCGCTTTAGCATTAGACAAGCCAGCATACATCCCCGCTTCCTTGCCGAATGCTCGAGACATATCAATGTAATGCACATCAGGATTACTAGACTGAAGCATTTGGATAGCCATTAGCGTTTTATCAGTCGAACCATCATTAACGAACCAAGTAATCAGATGATAGTCTGATAACTGGCTAAATGTTTTTTCTAATTCAGCGTAAATCAAGGGAACATTTTCTTCTTCATTATGGCATGGGATAATTGCCGCAAATGTTTGCATCCTTAATCCTCCCGTAAACTATTTTCAACTCGAACATGTGATAGCCATGAACTGGTACAAATAAAAACCGTCAAAATCAGTATGCCAGTGAGTGATAAAATTAATCCAAGCCTTAACCCAGGGACCTCATATTTAAGTACAACCTTGTGCCTGCCACTTGGGACATCAATACCCATAAACTCCCCAGCGACTCTACGTAATTTTTCTTGTCGTCCATCTACAAAGCCTTTCCACCCAGAATCGAAGGGAATTGTAGTGACAACAGTTCCATGCGAAAATTCTGACCCAGTTAAAAATTTAAGGCAGGCACCCTTCAAAGAAATCCCATCTATCGATTGATCAACCAATTTCTGGCGTGCCAATTTGAATGACTGCTCATTTTCCACCGCAATAAAAGGAGCTTGGTAAGTAACAAGAGATTCCTTGACCATTTTGTCAAGTGTAACTGTTATTTTCTGATTGCGTTCAAACTTGCCAAGATAAACTATGCCGTTCTCAGCATCACTCTGATTTAAATCTGATACTATTTTACCATTAACCTTAACTTTGACTGCAGCTGGTGTTTCCTTTTCAGCGGTAGGAAAAAAAGCATACACGTTGCCTGAATGGTTAAGAACACTTTCAAAACTATTAATTTTCTTTGTCATTCTAGTGGCTTGATTAATCATCATGTTCTGCGACCCAGCCAATCGCTTCCAAACCTCGTTTTGCACCAAAAACGGATTATGCGTTGGACTATATTCAACTTGTAGAGCTTTGTTGACAGTATCACCATTTGCCCTAAATACCAATGGGAACGCATTTACATCTCTCGTACCAAACCAATGACCTTTGGTGATTTTACTTACCCCAGATGCGACCGGCATCGTTAGAAAAGTATTATCACCGCTCATGCCATTGGCATTGGCATCCTCTACAATTTTTGAAAAATTTTTCGAGTTATTACCATATGTGTACTTAATTCCCAACAGCCTATCAAATGAAAGCGTAGAACCATTATTGAAATTTGACCATCTGGTCCAAGGCTGGTGCTTTTGATAATACCCCACAGCCGAGAGGAAATCAGTCAATTGTGTCGATTGTTGAGAAACATAATTGGAAACGCCGTTGTAACCTAATGTAATAGGATCATTGTCATTAGCTTGGTACCTATTGCCGATTCTGTAATTAGATTTATCGTTTCTAGTTACAAAACTTATCTCATCCCAACTTTGCAAAATAAATTTTTTATATGCCCCTACTTTCATGCTTTCATTAGCAGAAAGCCTTTCAACTTTAAAGTCAACGTAAAACAACGATACTAAAGCAAGCACAAATGAAATTGCAAAATACCTAAGACGTCGATACGCAACAAACAAGTACAAAAATACGCAAATAGCTAAAGTTACAATCAGGACGACTAACATATATTCGAGTGACATATGCACCGTGCCAATAAATGCTAGTGTTAAAATTAGGGTGAAGGACGCAAATAATTGCTTAGCAAACTTACTTGAACTGTCATCAAATGCCCGAAGCAAAGCCACATAACCAAGGACGCAAAAGATGAAGGGAATCACGAAAGATTCACGTTGAGGGTAACCATTTGGCCAGGCCATTGCATGCCATATCAAGTAAAAAAAATCAATCCACGTTGTGAAAACAACGAAAATCAGCATTGCCCCTGCCAAAGCCCTATCGATAAACCTGACGCCTGATTGCATGAAAAAAATAAAAAATACAACTAAAACAAGTAATCCCACATAGATAATCGGGACATGTAAATTTGTATTAAAAACCTGGCTTTCGCTGAAAAGCTGACTAATTAAATTTGGAAAACTATACACTGGCCAAAAGTGGAAGATTGCGCTCTTTCGAACCTGAGATGAGCCAAGAAACCCTGGCAAAGTTACAACAGCTGAAATCAGGAGGACAAGTACACTGGAAAAAGCAAAACAAATTACCGTAATCGCAATGCTCTTCATCTTGCAAAGCAAAGCACGAATAATCCAAAAAACAAAAACAATACCAGAAAATAAAAGAACTATGTAACCAAAGTAAAAATTTGTAATTATTGCGCCAGATGCCGAAACAATGAAAAGTAGCGGACGTCGGCCATAAATTATCCTGTCCATCCCTAACAATACAAGAGGCAATAATACGAGTGCATCAAGCCACATTATGCATTCCTTGTACGCAAATACAAAACTACACAATGGGAAGAAGCTCGAAAACATCAACGAAGTATAGTTCTTGAACCTTAGTTGGGAACCACACAATAATTCCTCATTAACAAACTTCGACTTCTGTAAAAACAAAAAAGTTGTGAAACCAATTAATGAGATTTTCACCACTGTAATTAACGTTCCAAAGTAAGGCAACTCAGTAACATGGAAGAAGAGCAATATCACGTTTAGCGGACTTAACAGGTAATATGTAATGACGCCGAAAACATTTCCACCCAAGCCAAACTCACTCGAGTAGGCCCAAGATGCATTGCCCGCTAGAGCTCTCTTCAAATAAGCGAACAACGCCATATATTGATTGCTAAAATCTACGCTCGCCACCGTGTTATGACCGAACGGTGCTACATGCGTGATAAAAAAAACTAATATCGTAAAAATACTAGGAACCAATAAAGAACTCACGTAAAAAGCCAGATTAGCAGGCCTAATTGTTTTTCTCATAAGAGACTCCCCCATTTCAAAAAATGCACACTAAATTAATTATCCCACCCCTATCATTTACCCGCAGTTGACTGTAGGCTTAACTGCAAGAATTTTTCTAGAACAGTCCTTTTTGAGGGTGACAACTCACTTATCAAGCCAACATGATACCAATTCTGCCCAACGGACATGACAACTTAAAAAGGTTATTCAAGCGAATACAATGGTGATCAGACTCGTCTACTATTAGTTTGACTCACACATCCTTACTTTTCCGAAACACAAACAACTTGCTCAAAACATAATTGGCAATCACAACAATCACGTTGTCCAGAATCTTAACAACCAACGCGTCCCAGTGCAGTAATGAGATTCCAATCCATGTAATCAGCATATCCATCGCCAACGTGACTAAGCGCGCCCCAAAAAATGACACCAGCTCCCGTAACGTATCGCTGAAACTACCATAGTGGCTATTAAACACCCATACTTTATTACTGAAAAAAGCTACCAGGACCGATAGAAACCACGCCAGTACAGTACCGACCTGGTAATTACCGCCCAGTTGAAACCAAATCATGAATACGCCGATGTTAACGATGGTAGTGATTACGCCCCAAAAAAGGTAGGCAATGATACTTTTATACTTGACAAACAGTTCCCTAACCATAATGCATGTCCCTCATCGCTTAATTTTTGAACGGATGATGCCAAAATAATGTACAGGGGCGGGCCGTGTCAGTAGAATCATTACCGTATACACAACCATACCCACAACAATTTGCAGAACAAATTCTTTAAAGCCGGCATTCATTTTTGCATTCATCGTATAAACCACAGCATACATAATCAGCCCAGACAATAAATACTTCCACAAGCCAGAAAAAAGTCGGCGATAATCAACCCGGTTACGTACAAATAACACCTGAATCAACGTAACGACCACTTCGGATAAAACCGTCGAAATAATAGCCCCATAAACGCCTAGCCAAAGAATTAAGGGCACATTCAAAATCAAGTTCGCAATCGCTCCGCCTGTAACTGATATGGTGTATTCCTTGTTCTTACCGATAGGCAGCAAATACTGGGTGCCGATTGCGTTGCTCCAAGCAATCATCACAATGATGATCGATTCAATGGGAATTAATTTACCAGTGACCGTAAATTGTGATCCCATAAACCACGGTGCAAACTTTGGCGATACGGCTGCCGTCCCAAACGCCATGGCAACCGACAACAACGTCACAAAGTCAAATGAACGATACAAGTACTCATTCAACTTCTTGAAATCCTTTTTAGCAAAAGTATTGGCCATTCGTGGCAACATGACCGTGCCAGTAGCAGTAACCACTGCAAGCACTAATTTCACAATACGATCAGAATACTCGTAGTACCCAGAACTGTTAACGCCATCCATAGCACCCAGCATGGTTTTGTTGAGTACCAGATAAATTTGGGTCGCAATCTGCGGTACAAATAATGCCAGCGACGGCCGCAAGTGCTGCCATATATGCAGATTGTGCCAATCAGGCTTGCGCACGTACTTGCGCATATACGGCCACAACGTCAAATTACCAAACAACGTTGATAACGTCAGAATCAGGATATAAAGGTTAACATCGCTTGAATTCTTGATGAAGGTAAAAATCATGATAACCGAAATAATTTTTACCGCAAAATTACGTAAGACGGTCTTCCCAAAATCCTCTAATCCCATAAAGAACCAGGATATATCCAGTGCCGCCGCCAAAATCTGCCATGACTGCGCAAAGTAAAATTCATGATATCTGTCCGTTATCATAAAGAAAATACCGAACGCCACATATGCACCAATAATGGTGATAAAGCGCATAAACGTGATTTCCCAAAATGATTGGCTGCGCTTTTTAAAATCATCACGTTGATACGCAATCGTCCGGTTACCATAAAGAGTGACCCCAATGCTACCAAAGAGCACAAAGTAGGTCACCACGGAATTAGTATAAGCATTGACCCCAACACCGTAACTGCCCAACACACGACTAATATAAGGCGTGGTCAGCAGCGGCACTATCAAAATAAAGACTTGATAGCCCACGTTGTAGAGGTAATTTTTGACAATCTTCATTTAACTCAACTCTTTTTTCGCCGCGTACAGTGCCGCCCCAATGACTTGATCCATGTTGAAGTATTTGTACATACCCAAGCGACCACCAAACAGCACGCGATCCTTATCTTGGCGGGCTAATTCGTAGTACTTACGGTACAAGGCACTGTTCTTATCATCATTGACCGGGTAATATGGTTCATCACCCTTGTGCCAGGTCTTCGGGTATTCGTGGGTAATGATGGTCTTGTCAGTATCCGTACCCTCAAAGTGCTTGTGTTCAATGATACGGGTGAAGGCGTGATCCTTATCCGTGTAATTAACTACCGCGTTACCCTGGTAGTTGGGTGTATCCAATTCTTCAGTTTCAAAGCGTAACGAACGGTACTCAAGCTCGCCATACTTATAACCGTAGAATTGGTCAATCATGCCCGTATACACAATTTTGTCAGCCATTGCATCGTACTTGTCACGGTCGGCGAAGTAGTCGGCGTTCAACTCAACTTCGATGTTAGGATGGTCAAGCAACTTTTCAACAATCTGCGTATAACCACCAACAGGAATACCTTGATACTTATCGTTGAAGTAGTTGTTATCGTAAGTAAAGCGTACCGGCAAACGCTTAATGATAAACGCTGGAAGTTCAGTGGTTGGCCGGCCCCACTGCTTCTCGGTATACTCCTTGACCAGCTTATTGTAGATATCGGTACCAACCAGGGAAATAGCCTGCTCTTCCAGATTTTCGGGTTCCTTTCCCCCGAGCACCTGACGTTGCTCTTCAATCTTAGCCTTGGCCTCAGCAGGAGTGACCACACCCCACAGCTTGTTAAAGGTGTTCATGTTGAAAGGCATGTTGTAGATTTCGCCATGGTAGTTAGCAATTGGCTGGTTCGTGTACCGATTAAACGTCGCCAGCTGGTTCACATAGTTCCAAATACGGTCTTCGGAAGTGTGGAAAATGTGCGCACCATACATATGTACCTGAATACCATCAATTTCTTTAGTGTAAATATTTCCCGCCACGTGATCACGCTTCTCAATCACCTTAACGGTCTTCCCGGCTTTCGCCGCTTCATTGGCAAATACGGCTCCATACAAACCAGAACCGACAACTAAATAATCCATAACAATGTTTCCTCCTGAATTAACTCTCAAACACCAACGGCGCTAAATGCTTCCTTAACAGCAGCTTCAGTAAATTGCCCCTTAACAAGTTTATTTCTAAAATCCATGACGTTGCGTTCCATCTGTGCAAACTCTTCTAACTTTAGTTCAGCAATTTGTTGTTCTGCATCAGCCAAAGAATCAACTAAGATACCGATATTGGACTTTTGCACAATTTCAGCCAAAGCTGATTCGCGCCAAACAATCAGAGGAATTCCTGCAGCCAAGTAAGATGACGCTTTATAAGGATTGTTATAGCGCAAGTATTCCCCCCAGCCGCCCTTAACGGTATTAGCACTAACACCGTCCCAGACTAGACCAAAACCATTCTTTAAAAACTTAGGCAACTGGTCGGGAGCCTTAGCACCCCGGTAACAGATTGCATCTGGCAATTTGTAACCCTTAGGTTCTTGCCCAAAAACTACAAAGTTCACACCGACACCACTGGAACGGTAGTGTTGCAAGAATGTTGACTTATCCAAATTACCTGCAAAAAATAAGCGCCTAAAATTAGTTCCTGCAGATAAATTACCACTTCGATCACTGGAATCATCCTGATTAACCAGATAGTCGTAAAATTTTAAGGTATTGGCCGGTACACGGACCCCACGCCGCTCCATTGCTTTCTGCATTGAAGCATTTGGATAAATAATATGACTAAAAAGGTTTAAGCATTTTACCGCGTAAGACATTCTGGTGCTGGGGCGTAAAATGGTATCCTTCAAGGTTCGCTCAGTGAAACGCAGTGGATTGATATCATGAATGAAGGCAATAGTTTTGACTCCCTGTTTACGTAGATAGCTCATGATTTGCGCCGCAGCTGGATAATTAACATAAAGTGGGTATTGTACCACTAGGCAATCACCGGCCTGTAAATTACCAAAGGCGTGTGTCAAGTTACTTTTCGAGACCAGGCGGCCCCCAAAACGATCCGGGACCGACGCAATTGAGCCCATGTCATGAACTCCTAATGGCGCCATGATTTTAATCACATCTGCAATTGGCTTACTAACAGCAGAGTACTGATTGCCCGTACTACCAAGATAAGCGCCAACATTATAAATGCTCATTCTAATCTCCTAATTTGTTTGCCTCATGCACCTAAATGCCGATTTGAAAATAGCACTACCGGTTTTAAAATTCCCAGTTGCCAAAGCAACTTTTTTAACCGCATCTTCTTATTGCGTGGCCGATAAGGCTTCATCGTCTTAATGTGATGATTTACCTTAGCCAATAAGGCGCTATTATCATCACCATCATACCCAACAACACACATTGTGTACGCCTTAAAGTAACGCTTAATTAAATATTCCTGGCTAGTAGACGCAATCTTCCCTCCATGCTGCCGAGCAAATACTTCAACTTCGTTCAACATTACTAACAAGTCCTTAATGCTTCTCTGTGAGTAGACATGTACGTACGAATCTCGCCGTTGAAAGTAATAGTAATTTTTAAGGTCACAGATTTTTACAGACTCAGCAACAAATAACAGCCTGTAATACAACGAATTATCTTCAAAAATACGCCCAGCCGGAAACTTCAAATCATTTCCAAGATAAATCTGTCGACGAACGCAAAAAGCCCAGGAGAAGTTTGGAACTAAATTGAGAAAAAGGAACTGCGTGGCTACCAAACCGGTAAGTTCAGCGTTTCTCAGTCTGAAGTAACTGTCCTTAGCATCTGCAACGTTGCCTGAGAAAGTCCGGTAATCAGAAATTAAGACGTCCACTCCTCGTTGCACACGCACATTAATATCTGCCAAGAAATTACTGCTAACCACATCATCAGCGTCAACAAACTGAATATATTCGCCCCTTGCATGATTAATACCATTGTTACGTGCAGTGGCAACACCTTGATTTGATTGCAGTATTATCTTCACACGATTATCATTATTGGCCAAGCTTTTAGCCACAGTAACTGTGTTATCGGTCGACCCATCATCCACCACGAGTAATTCAAAATCAGTAAATGTTTGTGACAGTACCGATTTGACCGCACGCTGAAGATAATTCTCGACGTTATACGCTGTAATAATCACAGAGAATTTAACCATGAAGAAACCTCATTTCAAAAGAAAGTACGCTCATTGAAAATTAAGTACTTTCTTCATTATGACCCGCGACGCGTAACCTAAATCTGTGATGGGATTAAACCGCTGGACAAAGGCCTCCACCTTTGCGCTCTCACTGGTAAGGTCCACATTCTGAAGCAAGTCAACCAACTCTTGAACACTCATTGCAAAACTTAAACCTAGTTCACGTGGATCAATATACAATCCCCGCTTGGCGGAATATTCATCCAAATCCTCTATTAAAAGCATCACTGGCTTGTGCAATAGGGAAAAATCAAACATGATGCTAGAGTAGTCCGTGACCAGAAGATCGCTGATTTCCATCAACTGATTCAGATTACTGAATTTAGACACATCAACAAACGGGTTATTTTGCGTCTGTCCGACAAAATAATGACCACGGTAAAGAACATTAAATTTATTCAACAATCGTTCGGCTTGTTGGTGTGAAAAATCTAGTGTTAATTTGGTTTCGCCAGTACTATCATCCTGCTGATATTCTCGAAAAGTTGGTGCCAATAAGAGAGTGGGTTTGCCGTAATCCAAACCCAAGGAATGACGCAATTTTACTAGTTTACCGCTGTTTACATCTTTACCGAGTCCTTCATTTCTGGGTAAACCCGTAATTTGCGTTGACCGAGAACTCGGAAAAATGTGCTTAAATATTTTTTGATCATATTTTCCTGACGCAGTGAGTAAGTCAAATTTTGCATGTTTATACCAGTAACGCGTCAAAAAGTTCAGTTCTGGCTCGTCAGGGCCCAAGTGTTTGAGAGGAATACCGTGCCAGGTTTGCAGGTACAGGTGCTGACGCCCCGACACATGAATTAAACGCTCAACGCTGGTGTTACCAATCCACACGCCAGACTGGGCCAGTATCCGATAGTACCCTAATGAATTGATATTGACACAAACAGTCCGTTTATTGGGTGGCACCATATGGTCGTTGCGCACCCCCCAGACAAAATGATAATCCCCAAACCGAGAATCAGTGAGCATCTTTTCATACACTGCACGTGGGCTATCACTGTACTGACGACCCGAAAAACTCACGAAAAGTATTTGTTTCTTGTCCGTCTTAGTAAAAAAATCAATTAACTTAAAATACGTGCTAAAAAAAGATATGTACAGCCAGCCCAAAAAACTTGAGCCTTTAATTTTGCTAGCAATCTGCTGAAGTTTAACCATTTAAACTACCCTTAACTCACTCAATATGAGCATCCTTTTTACTGCCGCCTAACAATTTACGCATCCCAAAATACCAGATTTTCTTGGCCCAGTGCTGATTTTCCATAAACATGACTGGTACCTCAGTAAACAGCGGCTGCTGCACATCCAACCAAACATCTAACAGAAGTTCACTAATATACCCAAACACGCGAGCTTCTTGCACACTATATTGGGCAATATCGATATGATTGCGTAAATCGAAAAGAATACCAAACAACCAAGTTGAATAGGCATCAAAATAATCGGTCCGCATAACAAACATGTTAAACATATGGGCACTTTTACGCTGCATAACTTTGTCAAAACTGGTTAAATAATCAGGTAAGTTGCGCTGAATGATACCACGAGTTACATCAAGCGGTTCAATATCGTGCGAATGTTGGTAGTGCGAGTAAAGTGTTTCCACATAATAATGCCGCTTAGTCGGCAGTACTACCGGGTATTTAGCCAACAGCTGATGCCACTGCTGAGCAGTCATCACTTGAGAAAATTTACCTACACTGAACGGATTAAGTGGCTTGTTAATAGTAAAATACCGGCGATAATGAACTAACCCCTTGTAATCTGCCGCACAATTTTTCCACAACCAGTACGTAGCTGTTAATTCGCTGAAGTTAGGGTTAAGTGCTGAGATGTTGTCGCCATCATCGTCGCGTTGATATCCGGATAAAGTTGGTTTATCTAAAGCCCCAACCTGGATGGGATGATAAACGCTATCTGAGGGCATTTGGTACTGCTTATGTGCCGCAACCCCAATAAACAAACTGTCCATGTTTCTATTGGCCTCCGAGTGTGTTAACTAACAAATTGCCTGCAATAAACCGTTAGGCTGAAGCTGATCTAAATCGTCGTATTCTGGGCGCTCATGGAAGGCCGTATCAAACCCATAGTTAAGGTTAGCAAACGCTAAAAACAAAATGCAGTCATACCCCGGGTTAAACAAAAACTGAGCTACAAAAGCGTGCAATAGTACCAAGCCTAAGCCAATCTGTAACGCGAGATAATGCTTTCTGCCGGTCCTGAAAATTATTACATAAACTATGATTGATGTAATAATTGCCATCACTATTCCATACATAATGACTAACTGCGCCATGGAACTATCAATCATAAAATACCCATATATCGTCCGATCCATGTTTTTACCGGCGACTCCGCCATAACCAGACATTGAAACGTACTGTCCAAACCAATTAATGGTATACCGTGTTAATGCCTCAGCCACTAGTGATATCCTACTCGACAACAAATGATTAATTTTGTCTGCAAACTGTGAACCATTTTGCCAGGCAATAGACAAATAAAACGTGCCTATTAAAAGAATTGGATACCCGATACTTAAAGCCACTGTCGCTAAATTAGAAACATTTTTCCGAAGCCATTTGGAATGAAAAGTAAAAGCATTAAGCATAAACAACACAACTGACAGTGCAATAACAATGCTATCTAGCCGGGCATTACATACGTAGTAGGCAAACACCGCCATGCACATAATTGCAAGACCATCACGCACACGGTAGTGATCATTTTTATAAACGCCAAAGAGAATGGCCAAAAATGTCAGGTGAGCCGCAAAGTCCGTTGGGTAAATAAAGCCCAGGGATTGGCGTACCAGGCCCTCACGACGATAGCGCAAGTTATCAATATCGCCCATCGCACAGATCATAACTGTAATTAAAACAAGTAAGATCGTTTCCAAAAGCGCTGTACCCACAATTTTGCGTCCACGCACACCATAAGCGCAAAATACTAAGGCGAGAAAGTAGAACATATTATAACTAGAAAAATACCGGATCACATAAGCAAAGTAAAATGCCATCGCCATCATGGCTAATATTGGCAGTGAAACCCGTTTAGTGAAAAAAACCGAGATTAAAACTATGCCCAACCCGGCAACACGGCCCCACTTGATAATCCAGCCAATCAACGGTGTCCACTGTAATATCAACGTGGACTTAAGAAAAAAAGCCAAAAAGATCAAGGCAAAGCCTACCAAGTAAACCGTTTCACGTGCCGTCAGTGGGGCATTTTCCAAGCTAGTACGCCTTAAATAGTTACCTATTTGCATCGACAATTAACCTCACTAATACAAGCAAACCAACCAATTGCATTGGTTGGCCTTCAGTGCCTCAATGTTAACGAACTCGTTCTCGTACAAATTCCCAGGCAAAACCTACAAACGCACCAAAAACAACTCCCGTAACAACCATTACGCTCGTGTGCTTCGAAACTGGCTTAGATTTCGTAACTGCCTTAGCCGCGATGGTCAAATCATTATTGTGCATTAGGTGCCGTACCCGCGCAATAAAGGCTTGTGCAACTGCGTTGGCATAGTCCCGCGACTGCTTTGAAGACTTAGTGTTTGCACTGATGTAAATCATCTGGGAATTAGTCAGACTGCTAACCGAAATTTTTTTACCTAGCTTTTCATAGTTCAACTTTTTCCTTGAATATTTCTTAGCAAAATCATGATTGTGATTGCTTGTTAGATTCCTTACCGCTGCTTTAGCCACTGGGTTACTTCTAGCTATTTCCTTGTAGGTAGTAATCACTTGAATATCGGCCTGCTGCTCGCGAAAGCGACCAGTGCCACTCTTCTTGCCATTGTTATTGTTAACCAAAATTGCTGCTTGCGAAGAATATGTCGAGCTCTTCATAAAGTGTGTGTAGACAAAAGCTAATCCACCAAAAATTATCGCTAACGCCACCATCTTTAATAGGCTCTTTTTGAGGATGATAAACAGTTCTTTGACTTCAATTTCGTTTTTCATGAATCTACATAACCCCGTTTTATTATCTTGGCTACAACTTACTCGTCAACTTCACGTCCGGATACTTATCGTGGAACCAGCGCTCCGCAAAGGCGTTCTCAAACAAAAGCAGCGGGTCGCCGTGTACATCCTTCACCAGCAGGTTCCGTGACGAACTCATCTTCTCGTCCAACTGGTCCGGATCGATCCAACGGGCCGTCCGGTTACCCATCGGTGTCATTTCCACTTCCGAATTGTATTCGTTTTGCATCCGGAACTTGAACACCTCAAACTGCAGCTGGCCGACAGCACCAAGAATGTACTCGTTGGTTGAATACGTCCGGTACAGCTGCACGGCACCTTCTTGCACCAGCTGTTGCATCCCCTTGTGGAAGCTCTTCTGTTTCATCACGTTTTTCGGCGTGACCTTCATGAAGATTTCCGGGGTGAACTGCGGCAGTGGCTCAAATGCCACCCCGTGCTTCCCGGCATAAATGGTGTCACCAATTTGGAAATTACCGGTATCGTACAGCCCCACGATGTCGCCCGCGACCGCCTCAGTGACAGTTTCGCGTTCAGCTGCCATAAACTCGGTTGAGTTATTCAGCCGGATCGTTTTGCCAGTCCGTTGCAAGGTCACGTCCATGCCCTTGGTGAACTCACCGGAGACAATCCGCACAAAGGCGATGCGATCCCGGTGGTTGGGATTCATGTTGGCCTGGATCTTGAAAACGAAGCCGCTGAACTGGTTGTTGGTTGGCTCCACCTCCGTGCCATCCACGGTCTTCTTGGCCGTTGGCGCCGGGGCGTATTGCACAAAGCTGTTCAGGAACGTCTCTACGCCAAAGTTGGTTAGGGCACTGCCGAAGAATACGGGTGTCTGGTCACCGCGTGCAATCTTGTCAACATCAAACTGGTTGCCCGCATCATCCAGTAGCTCAATCTCATCCAGCGTGGACCGGTACGTTGCTTCTTGCGCGATTGGATCATCCGCGGGCAACCGTCCCGCGTCATCTAGCGCCACAAAGCGCTCCGCCGGTGAGGCCGGACGGTAGCGCTCGACGCGGTGATTAACGCGGTCGTATAGGCCTAACAGGGTCTTGCCGGACCCCATCGGCCAGTTCATCGCGTAACCCTCGATGCCCAGCAAATCTTCCAACTCAGCAATGAGGTCCAGCGGTTCCCGGCCATCCCGGTCCAACTTGTTCATAAAGGTAAAAATGGGGATACCCCGATCCTTCACCACTTTGAATAGCTTCTTGGTCTGGGCTTCGATCCCCTTGGCGCTATCGATAACCATGACGGCAGCGTCCACCGCCATCAGGGTACGGTATGTATCTTCGGAGAAATCTTCATGCCCGGGGGTGTCCAAAATATTAATGCGCTTGCCTTGATAGTCAAACTGCATCACGGAACTCGTCACGGAGATCCCCCGCTGCTTTTCAATCGCCATCCAGTCCGACTTAGCAAAGTGGCTCGACTTCCGTCCCTTCACCGTGCCGGCTTCACGAATCACCCCACCAAAAAGGAGGAGTTGCTCCGTAATCGTCGTCTTCCCAGCATCGGGGTGGGAGATAATGGCAAAGGTCCGGCGCTTAGCCACCGCCTGTTCCAGTTCTGATTGTTTCATTACTTATTTATGTTCCTTTTCTTCTTTGCTTACACTCAAACTGTCCGCTTCGGGAGTGCCCTGCACGATGCGTTCCCGCCGGCGCAACTGCAACAGCTGCCACAGGTAAACCACCACGTTCTTGGCCACCGCGTACAATGGGATTGACAGGATGGTGCCCAATAACCCGTAAAGGTGGCTGGCCAGCAACAACACAATGATGATAGTCACGGGATGAATATCCAGCGACCGGCCAATGATGTTGGGATAGATAAAATTACCATCGATCACGTGCACTACGATGACGACCAACACGATAGCCAATATATGGCCCCAACCCATGTTCACGGCCACGAGCAGTGCGGGAATGATGCCAATGTATGGGCCCAAGTACGGTACCATCGTCACCACTCCAGCCACGATGGCCAACAGCAAGGTGTACGGCTGACCAATCAGCCAGTAACCTAAACCCGTCATCACGCCCACAAAGATGCACTCGAGCGCCTGACCAGCAATGTAATGCGACAGCGTACTGTTTAACCGCTTGAAAACTTCCCCCACCTCGTCACTGACCCTGTTAGGGAAAAGCCGCTGCACTGCTGGTACGAACTTATGACCATCCTTCAACATGTAGAAGAAGATGATCGGTACAGTGATGACCGAAAAAATGGTTCCCACGGCTGAACCCAGAAAATCAGGCAGGCCCGCCGTGGTGGCCTTCAAAATGCCGGTGGTGATCTTAGTGGCATTGATGTGACCCATGGCATCGTCTAGGTGCAGGTCCTGATACCAAGTAAAGTGCGACGCCTTAGCCAGTAACTGCTGTAAGTCCTGAACCATCGTTGGTAGTGCCAATACTAAGCGGGCCAACTGCCGCAACATCGCTGGCACCGCCCAAACTACGATCAAGTACAGCAGTCCAGCAAGCACCACCATGAGGATGGTGAGGGCCACGCCGTGTGGAACCTTCATCCGTTCCATCATTTTAACAAACGGATGGAACATGTAGTACAAAAACAGCGCGGAGACCAGCGGAATTAACCAAATGGACAAAAAGGTCGCAACCGGTTGAAAGATAAACGAAACCGAGCTGAGCCCCACCACAATCAGCACAATGATCAATGCCTCAACGGACCAGAACATCAACTTCGACCGCCGTAAACGTTCAAACACGGGCGTTTCCTCCCCTCCAGCTGGCTAACTGCAAAGCAGTTTCCAGAAATACCAAGGTTAATCATACCAGAAAGCGGCGTGAGCACCAATAGGACGCGCTTTACGAACAGATTACGACGACACAACCAAGCGTTCCCCCAGTTTTGCCGCTATAGGCTCAATAAAGCCCCACCTTGCGGCTCTTCCCCACTCACTGGCGACTAAAATGCCCGCGGCGACAACTAATTAAGTTTAAGGAAATTTAGCTTTTTACCCGACCTTGACCAACTTTGGTCACACTAAGGTATAATGTCAATTGATTAACAATGGATACATATTATATTGAGGGTAGAGGTTACTATTTAGTATGAAGAAAATCATTCTCTGGATTTGCGGCATTATTGTTGCCGCCGCGGTGTGTGTAGGTGGTTACGGTTACTACAAAATTCACCATACAACGAGTTCGGTGTACTCATACAACCGGAAGACTAGCGTCACGTCAGACAACAAGACGCGGGCATCCAAATCGGTTGCGTACTTGATGCTAGGCACCGATACCGGGGCACTGGGCCGTTCTTATAAAGGGCGGACCGATACCATTATGGTAATGGTGGTGAACCCGAAGACCGAAAAAACCACGATGGTCTCCATTGCCCGCGACACCAAAATTCAGTTTGAAGGGGCCACCATTAAGTTGAACGCCGCGTATGCCTATGGTAGTTCTGACACCGCCATTGCGGCCGTGGAAAAATTACTAAACATCAAGCTGGACGGTTACCTATTGGTCAATATGGGTGGCCTGAAGAAACTGGTCAACGCGGTTGGTGGTGTGACCGTTACCTCACCAATCAGTTTCTCTGAAGGTGGTTATACGTACACCAAAGGTCAGACCTACAATATGGACGGTGCCCGGGCGCTCGAATTCTCCCGGATGCGGCACGAAGATCCTCGCGGTGACTACGGGCGGCAATTACGCCAGCAACTGATCGTCAAAGCCATTCTGCAGAAGGCCAAGAATAAGCCAACGAGCCTGTTGAATACCAGCTTCCTTGACGCCGTTTCGGACAACGTCCGTACCAACATCTCCCTGTCCTCACTAAAAAACCTGGCCACCAAGTACAAGGGTGCCATTGGTAACATTAGTTCCGACCAGATGCAGGGCAGCAGCGCGATGATCAATGGTCAATCCTTTGAAGTCATGAGTAACAGCGAAATCAACCGCGTTCACAACGAGATTGAAGACGCCTTGAATGCTAAGTAAATATTGCCTCCACGTTGAGGACCCGCCAAATTTGGTGGGCCCTCTTTTTGTACGACCACAAGTCTAGCAAACGGTATGCTTAACTAAATCCGGGCGAAGGTATTGGCCCACCAGTATTCCTCAACCATGGTCTGGCACCTACCTCTGAATACCGGCACCAACCCAACCGTCGGCTTATGCTCTGCCTACAACCGGACCCGGCCGGCATGCGTCCCACGTAGACAAACAAAAGCGCCCGGCACTTTGCCGGACGCTATCATTATCCCTTTGCCTAAATGCCGCCACTCCAGTTACCAGTGTACTGGGTATCGTCGCTGGACGAACTACTGCTGTCGCTAGCACCAGAGGTATTGCCCCCTTCATCGTGGCCACTACCGTTATCACTGCTACCACCGTTGCTACTGGTGGAGCCGCCCTGTTCACTTTCGCTACCGGTAGCACCGCCGCTTGCACCGCCATTACTACCACTGTTACCAGAGCCATAGTAGTAACCATAACCGGAACCGTACCCTGAGTTATAACCCGAACTATAGCCGGAATTGCTGCTACCGCCACTGGTATTGGTATCGGACGAGCTGTTCGCATTGGTATTACCGTTATCATCAGTATCCGCGCTGCTACTTTCAGCATCCGGCGTGCTCGAAGCACTGGCACTACTACTGTCAGCTGCTGCGCTACTGCTCGACGCCGCTTGCGCATCAAGCACAGCCTGTGCTGCGTCGACGTACTTCATATAATGCGTGCGGAAGGCAGACACCTGCACTGCCGCCACGGCTTTTTTGGCTGCCGTGACAGCCGCTGCCGTCACGTTGGTCTTCACGGAGTAGTTTTTCATCTCCGTACCGTTCTTATTGGTCACGTCCCCGACGGTACCGTCATACAGTTTCTGCACGAGTTTGACCGCCGCCACCTCTTGTTTAACTAATTTGACTTGTTCACCGTACTTAGCCACAAAGACGCTGTAGGTGGACACATCATTCCAAGCTGCTAGCAAGTCCGTCTCGTTATAATCGGGGACGATGACCTTGCTAGCACCAAGCGCCTCGTGCAGCCCACTTGTAACCGCGTAAAATTGCTTAGCCTTGCTAATGTTCCGGTCGGCTTTATTCACCAAGCGCACGTCCGTGTTGGTCAGCTTGCCGCCACGCGCCACGGCCTGGTTGTACAACTTACGCGCGGCCTTGATCTGCTGGCCGCTTAACTTTGCTGCCGGTAGATTATGTTGATCGTTGCTAAAGAGTCCATCAACCGCCCGATCCAACCTGAGCACCGTCGCGTCGACCCGTTTAGCTGTCGGCTGTGTTGACCGCGAGTGACCACAGCCACCCAGAACCGTGGCCACCGCCAACGCGGCGATACCCCCCATGATGTATTGCACCCATTTGCGCATGAACCTTTACCCCCGCTCGCACGAACGTCACTAAAACCAACCCGTGATACACTCGCACACTTTATAATTGAATTTTACACCCTGTTATTCCCGAGGTATACCACCTTAACAGAAAATTCCGGCTCAATCAGGGGTTAAAAGAAAACGGTTCCAGGCTTTGTCCTTGTTGCCAATAACGCAACGCGGGCCAGTGGCTACCCTGAAACGGGGTGGCACCACTGGCCCACACTAGTTGCTGCATTGATATTGATGGCTTAGCACCCTTAATCAACGGCAAAACTGCTGGTAGTCACTAACTAGTACGCCGCAAAAAACCGCTTTTTCTTAATTGGCGTTTCCGCCACCCGGTGCACCGGATCACCATTAACGATGGCTTTGGCATTATCATCGAACTGCTTGGCAGCGTCATTACCATAGGTGGCAATTAACTTCTTGAAGGCCGCACTCATCTCGTAATCGCGATTCTTAATGTGGTGCGCGTCCGACGCCAACATGTGCGCTAAGCCGTGATCAATAATGTCCTCAGCAAATCGCTGTACTTTTTTGCCAAAGGTACCTACGTAGGAACTGGCCGTCACCTGCGCGTAGGCCCCCTTTTGGATCAGGGCAAATAATTTGTCGGGGTGCGCCATCATGTCCTCATTCCGTTCAGGGTGAACAAAGACGGGCGTCACGCCGCGCTGCTCCAGCTGAAAGACCACGTCGTCGGTAAAAGCCGGTACCGCGTCGTGCGGGAATTCCAGCAGCATGTAGTGCCCACCCTCATCGGTAGTCATGAGGTCGTGATTATCCCAAGCGGCCAACAAATCGCCGTTAATCCGCACCTCCTGGCAAGGAAAGACCGTCAGCGGGATGCCGTGCTGATCCAACTCCGCCTGAAACTCGTCGGTCAAGCGAATCACGTCAGCCGGATGGTTAGTAAAACGGCCGTTCATGTGGTGGGGTGTCATCAGCGCATGGGTAATGCCGTCACGGACGGCGTCCTGCGCCAGCGACAGCGAAACTGCCATGCTCTCGGAGCCATCATCAATTCCTGGTAGCAAGTGACTATGTACATCGATCATTGTGCAACCTCACATTCTCATTAATCCATTTACATCAAGCATCAACCTTGCTTTTACCGGCATTGGTTGCTAGAGTATCCGTAACACCGTTTTTGCAGGAGGTATCACCATGACTAACATTAAGTATACCGCGGACTTGAACAGTAACATACACCGCGACTCGGTTAAAATTCGTCAGGAAGTTTTCGTGCAGGAACAGCACGTACCGTCCGACCTGGAAGTCGACGCCGATGAGGGCCGGTGCCTCTACATCGTGGCTTATGATGATCAGGACCAGCCCGTTGCAACCCTGCGCCTCTTACCCGCCGACTACGGACTCCACGTGCAGCGGGTGGCTGTGCGCAAAGCCGCGCGGGGCACGGGCCTCGGCCGCGTGATTATGAACGCCGCCCGGGATTACGCGCAGGCCAACGGCATCAAACAACTGCGCCTTGACGCGCAAGTCCACGCGACCGGTTTCTACAGCGCCCTAGGTTACAGTTTCGCCGACCGGCCGGAATTTCTGGACGCCGGAATTCGCCACCGCGAAATGTACCTCGACCTGTAAGCTGCTGGCAAATAACCCCAACCAGTAGTGTGCACACCTACTCATCATGGACCAGCAACCATCCCCATACGGAGTGGTTGCTGGTCCATGTTTGTATATTCGGCACTGCTAGTTGCACGTCACTTAGTGCTGGCCATACGCCGCTTCCACTGCGGCTTTGCCCGCCTGCCACCAGGAGGTATGCGTTCGGTACCAGTCAATTGTCGCTGCTAACCCCTGATCAAAGTTGCGGTGCTGGGGCTGCCATCCGAGGTCGCGTACCAGGGCGGAGTTGTCCAGCGCGTAACGCCGGTCGTGACCCGGCCGGTCCTTCACCGTCACAAAGTCATCCGCCGGCCGCCCCATGGCGCGCAAAATTGCTGCTAACACGGAACGGTTCGAACGTTCACAATGAGCCCCCACGAGGTAAGTTTGGCCCACCTCGCCCCGTTGCAGGATCAGCCATAACGCCGCGACGTGGTCGGCAACGTGGATCCAGTCGCGAACGTTGCGGCCATCACCATACAAGACGGGCCGTCGCCCGGTCAAAATATTCGTGATGGCACGGGGAATAAACTTCTCCACGTGCTGGTACGGCCCGTAATTATTGGAACAATTGGAGATGGTAGCACGAATACCAAAGGAGTGCACCCACGCCCGCACCAGAAGGTCCGCTGCGGCTTTGCTAGCGGAATAGGGGCTCGACGGCTGGTACCGCGATTGCGCCGTAAACACCGCATCGTGTGCAGACTGGTCCGTGTCCGTGCGCAACGGTAAATCGCCGTACACCTCATCGGTCGATACCTGGTGAAAACGTACGTCGTACCGGCGCACTGCTTCCAGAAGGGTGTAAGTGCCCACAATGTTGGTATCAATGAACGGCTGCGGGTCCACCAGTGAGCGGTCATTGTGGCTCTCCGCTGCCAGGTGCATCACGGCATCACTGGCCCGCACGAGGCGGTCAACCAACGCGGCGTCCGCCACATCGCCAACCACTAGGCGTACGCGGTCCGCCGGTAAACCCGCCAGGTTCGCCCGGTTACCGGCATACGTCAGCTTGTCCAGTACGGTGATCTGCACGTCCGGTGCGTGTTGCACCACGTAACGGACAAAGTTACTGCCAATAAAACCGGCGCCACCCGTGACTAATAACCGCATACGACCATCCCCTTTTGCACAAACCGTCAATCAATTTATAAACGCCTCAGCAACACCCCTGAGTGCACAAAAACCGGCGTCCTGCTTGGACCCACCGGTTTTTGTACACTTATCGTCGCTACCACTCATTACTCAATATCGTCAAACCCGCCAAGCTGGTCAGCCCGAGCGTACACCGTGTACTCAACTTGTTTGGCCACACCGTCTTGGTTCAGGTTGTAGCGTTCCATGTAATACGGCGTGTCGGTCTGCCCAATGTGTGCGGGTAGCTGGAATCCAGCCTGTTGCAACGCCGCCAATCCCTGATTGTAGGCAATGCCTAAAGGCAAGTCGGTCATCATGCTTCGTACCTGCTTGTCCACTACGGCACCAGTGGCCGCCGGCAAGTTCAACACTTGAAAACCGTTGGGTACGTTCACCGCCACGGGTAAGATGCTACCAAGCCAATACTGCAACGACCCGTACGGCGAAAAGACAATCACACTGGTACGGTTAGGCACGTCGGCTAGCGGGTCGAGGGCCTTAAAGTGCCCTGCCTCAGTAAATTCATCCCAGGCAGACGCAAAACTACCATTTTCATCGGCAGAGGACTCGGTAAACACCCGTCCTACCAGCCGTTGCGCTGGGATCGTTAAAAATTCTTTCATCAATGTGCCCCCACATACTCTTTACTTCGCACTGCTAGTGTAGCACACCATTGATGCCGGTGCGCACACGTAAGCGTGCGTCCCACCAGCACTAAACGCGATGTGATAGTTGCTGGTACCGCTCGTACCACAAATCGATGTATGCCTGGGAAAAGGGACCCTTACCGTGGTCAATCCAGTCCACCAACGTGTTCACGTTGGCCTTCAAGATCCGGTCGGTGGTCTGCGGATAGTGCCACTGTTTGCTGTGCGCCTCGTACTCGTCCACATCCAGCAGCCGCTTATCACCATCTGGGAACACCTTCACGTCTAGGTCATAATCAATGTACTTCAGGGCTTCCTGGTCGATCGTCATCGGTGACGCCAGGTTGCAGTAATAGCTCACCCCGTTATCGCGAATCATCGCAATCACGTTGAACCAAAAGTGCCGATGGAAAAACAACACGGCGGGTTCGCGCGTTACCCAGCGCCGGCCATCACTCTCCGTCACCAGAGTATGATCATTACACCCAATGATGGCATCATCACTGGTTTTCAGTACCATCGTGTCACGCCACGTCCGGTGTAAACTACCATCATGTTTGTAGCTCTTGATGGCTACGTAGTCACCCTCCTTGGGAATCTGCATTGGGTTAACCTACTTTCTATCTAATTAAGCCACTCTACCCGGGTGGCCTACGTGCAATTACGTCAAGGTAAATTGTACCAAATTTCGCGCGCTGTGGGTAATTAGCCGGGAACTACTCGTCGTCATCCGTCTCCAGGTCATCCAAGACGGCATCAATCGCGTCATACTGGAAGCCCTTGCGTACCAACGCCTGCTTGACCTTCATCCGCCGCTCCCGACCCGCATAACGGTGCTTTTGCCGCCAGGCTTTCCGTGCCGCAACCACCAACAAATCAGTTTCCTGTTCTTCGTCGACCGCCGGTACCGCGGCGGCAACAATTTGGTCAATATCATCGCTGTCAAAGCCTTTTTGCATCAAAGTTGTTTTCAGGCTCCGCACGAGCGCCACGTGGGACTTCCGCGTTCCGTGCCGCACCACCCGCTGGGCTACACGGGTACCCACGGCCAGTCGCTGCTCCGGTGTATAATCAGCCACCACGCGCTCAACCACCGCGGCACTAATGCCCTTTTGGCGTAGCCGGTGGGCTAGTTGACGGGGACCACGGTCACCCATCGTGACGTTATCGTCAGCAAAATACTGGGCATACTTAGCATCATCAATGTAGCCCCGGTCCTGCAGACGCGTCAGCACCGTCGCGATCGCATCTTCCGGGATATCCTCGTCGGCCAGGCGGTCGTGCACCTCGCGCGCAGTGCGGGCCTGATGGTTCAAATACGTAAATGCCACCGCCATAGCCCGGGACAACGCGTTCTCGGACTGCACGTGTGCCATTTGGTCGGCATCCAGCTCCGCGCCTTTGACTAACCGGAACCGCACCAGGGTGTCTTCACTGACACCCAACGCGAAGTGACCATCCACAAAAATGTTATAGTACCCGCGCCGCTTTTGCGGTGTAACCGCCGTAATAACTGCCATTTTTATCCACCAACCTTTTTACTGATAACAATGCCAATGTTACAATAACTGTGAATACTGATACAGGAGGGATGCCCCATGTTTAGAGATTATTTTTTTAATAAACAGAGTGAGCAAAGCTTCCGCCTGTTCAAAATCATTAAGTCTTTTAATGCGGCTAACTTCACCGTCAACAAACTTAGTCGCATCGTTGGCATGGGTTATGCCCAGACGTACAAGGCCTTCCGTTCCGTCCTGAATGACCTCATGACGCTAACCGGGATGCACCCTGCAAGCGACAAGGAACCTGAATTTGCCATTATGGCGGCCGACGTGGACGTTGAACAGTACCAAGCATTCCTCCTGACCAAATCGACGAGTTTTCAGTACTTTAGCACTTTATTCATCCATGATGGGATTGATAGCACGGCATTCTGCGCGCAGCATGGGATCACTATTCGTACCCTGCGCCGACTGATCACGCCATTTCGGAAGTACTTACAGACTTACAACATCGATATCGACCCGGTTGATGGCACCATGGCGGGTGACGAATTGCGGATTCTATTTATGCTCCACGAGTTTTTTAGTCAGGGGTACCGTGGCGGCACGTGGCCGTTCACCAATCCTTCTGCGGATGAGACCATGGCCATGTATACCGCCATCAATTCCGATACCCCTGGTGCTGGTTTACCGGCGCATACCGTGCCCACCCGTCGCGCCCTCATCGACATCGCGGTGGTGGCCTTGCGGATTCGCCAGGGCCACGTGAACCGCATCAATCCGCGGTTGATCAGCATCTTTAGCCGGCGGGAACCCCTGCCCACCATGAACATTACCACACAATTTTCCCGGGGCTGTCGGAAGATGAGGTGCGGCGGGCGCGGCTCACGGTCTACTTTTTCTGGATCAACCTACCGACGCTGTCCACAGACAACCGTGCCATCAACCATGAGTTCTGCCAATACCTAGACAGCTTTCCCAACCCCGTAGCCAGCATGGTCCACCGCCTACGTCAGTGTATTGCAGACCTGCTGAACGCGCGTGACCAGAACATCTTTTTGGCCAACCAGGTAGTCGCGACCAACATGTTCAAAGTCATGCTGAACTACTACGTGCTCGGTCGTACCTTCGTCAAGGCGGCAGACTTCGGTGACACCCAGGAACAGATGCAGCATTACCAGCCGCTGATGACGGCCATTCATCAATGCATCACGACCATCCCAAAAGATGCACCCGAGCACATCTTTACACGGCTGGTGGACGACATCGAGCTGGCGCTGTTTACGACGCTCACCCCCGTGCTACCACTGTTTAAGACCATCGAGCCGCTGAATATTCGGCTGGAGCTGGAGGGTGAATCCTTTCTCAACAAAGACATCGTTG
This sequence comes from Lacticaseibacillus thailandensis DSM 22698 = JCM 13996, assembly GCF_001436135.1. Taxonomy (NCBI): domain Bacteria; kingdom Bacillati; phylum Bacillota; class Bacilli; order Lactobacillales; family Lactobacillaceae; genus Lacticaseibacillus; species Lacticaseibacillus thailandensis. The sequence continues at coordinate 63,794 of NZ_AYZK01000001.1, read as the reverse complement.
GCTTCCTCAACAGCTTTGCCGTCATCAACGTCTTACCTCAGGATAGCTCGGTGGCACCCGACGTCATCCTCTGCTCAATTGACAACTATGACAAGGTCTACAACCTGCTCCATCTGGGCGCGGGTAAGTTGGACCCGGAACCCACGATTATCCACTGGAGCAACCAGTCTGAGGACACCACACTCCTCAACCTATTGGGCCGCATCAACGAATTAGCCAACGCCAAGGCCGCGCGCTTAGCGCACCGCACTGACGAATGAGAATAAAGAAGCCATCATCGCGCACGTCGCGCCGGTGATGGCATTTTTAATATCTGTAACTAATGCACCGGCCGCGCACGGAAGCCACGAAAGAACACAATGCCTTCATAAGCCACCACCATGACAATCAACCCGGCCAAGGCAACGAAGTAATTATCCAGCCAGTGTAGTATATACGCCAGCATGATCACCGCAAAGATGATGCCAAAGAAAATCATCTGGAACTTCCGGTCTGCCTCAATGACAAACTTAGCGTCCGTTGACTGAAAGTGGATCGGGGTCCGCCGGGTCATCCGACCAACGCGATACTCGACCTTATCCCCTCGCTGTACGTTTAGATCCAGACTATCGTTATCGTGTAGCGTGTGGGCCGTCCCGTTGTGCCAAACGGTGGCAATTACCCGTGGTGCCGACTGGTTTGTGTACGTGATTTTCATGACAATTCCCCTTCTGCGTCCGACGTCCGGGCCCCCGTCCGTCGCGAATCTGCTTTCATTATACCAACCACGGGCCTAAATACCCACCCCCGGACAGATTTTCCGGGCCGAATTTGCTATAATGACGGAGAATATCAACGGAGGAAATTATGGAACAAATACCTGCGGGGACGCGCTTTCCCCTCACGATTAAGCGCCTCGACATCAACGGTGCCGGAATTGGTTACTACAAACGTAAAATCACCTTTGTGCCCGGGGCGCTACCAGGCGAAGTGGTTGTGGCGGAAGTTACCCAGGATCACGACCGTTACATCGACGCCCGGGTTCACCGCATCCGCAAACAGTCTCCCGACCGCATCACGCCGGTTGACCCGCTATACGGTCGCGTGGGTGGTATCGAACTGGGCGCGCTAGCCTACCCCGCACAACTACGGTTTAAGACCGACGTGATTCACCAGGCCCTGGAGCGCTACCGCCCGAGGAGGTACGAACACTACGATGTGCGGCCCACGATTGCTGCGCCACAGCCGCTCCATTACCGTAACAAGGCCCAGTTTCAGGTACGGGTCATCGACGGTCACGTGCGTGCCGGACTGTACGCCCCTGGCAGCCACGACCTGGTGCCCCTGAGCGACTTTGCGACCCAGATGCCCATAGTGTCGGCAACTATCAACCAACTGTGCCAAATTATGGAAGACCTGGGTACGCCAATCTACGATGAAGAGCACAACAGTGGCATCGTTAAAACGCTGGCTGTCCGGGCCTCCGTGGCAACCGGTGAGGTACAGGTCACGTTCATTACTAACTCGCACAAGCTTCCCGGCAAGAACCAGATTCTGGCGCGCATCGCCCAGGATCTACCCGCCGTCGTGAGCGTCAACCAGAACTTCAATCCCGGTCGCACCACGCTGGTGTGGGGACCAGAGACCACCCTTTTAGCGGGTGAGCCCTACATTACCGAGCAGCTCAACGGAATGGACTTCCTCCTGTCGCCACAAGCCTTCTTGCAGTTGAACCCCGCCCAGACCACGCGGCTCTACCAGGAAGCCTTAACGGCCCTCAACTTGGCGCCACACGAAACGTTGGTCGACGCCTACTGTGGGGCTGGTACACTTGGCCTTGGCATGGCCCAAACGGCCGCTAGTGTGCGCGGCATGGATACGATTCCGGCCGCCATTGACGACGCCCGGACCAACGCCGACCGCAACGGTATCACCAACGTCGATTATGAAGTCGGCAAAGCGGAGGACTTATTTCCCAAGTGGTTAGCGGACGGGTTCCGGCCGGACGCCGTCATTGTGGACCCACCGCGTACCGGTTTGGAAGGCAACTTTATTCCGGCGCTTCTAAAGGCACGACCGCGCAAGTTTGTGTACATCAGCTGTAACCCGTCGACGTTGGCACGAGACCTGACCAAGCTCACACGCACTTATGAGGTGGAATACATCCAGTCCATCGATATGTTCCCGCAGACAGCCCGGTGTGAGGCGATTACGGGGTTTAAGTTAAAACAACGCGGAACAACCCGGTAAGAAAGTAGAATTTAAGGGACTTGGGCCGCAAGAACCATCACCATCAAGGAGGATTGCCATGAAGATTTACTTTGCCAATGGTCTGTTTAGCCAGGCTGATTTTGATTTCAACGCGAAGATTGTCGCCCGCCTACGTGCTGACGTCCCGGGCGTGGACGTGTACCTGCCCCAGGAAAACGACAGCATTAACGACAAGGAGGCTTACGCCAACTCCAAGATGATTGCGCACGCTGATACCGACGAGCTAGTCGCCAGCGACCTGATGATTGCCGTCCTTGACGGCATCACCATTGACGCTGGCGTGGCGTCTGAAATTGGTGTGGCCTACGCCAAGGGCATCCCCATCATTGGCCTCTACACGGACAGCCGCCGCCTCGGCGCCACCAACCAGCAAAAGTTGGACGCCCTGCAGGAAGTCGCCGAAAACCAGTTCCACTACATGAACCTCTACACCACGGGTCTCATCAAGCTCAACGGTGAAATTGTCACGTCGGTGGACGCCCTCGTGGAAGCTGTCGCCGCCCGTAATTAGCTGTATAGGATAACGAAAAATCAGTGCCGGCTCGTACAGCCAGGCACTGATTTTTTTATGGTTTCGTTCAACTGATTGCCACCAAATCACCCCGCTGACTTGGCTTTGCGTAAACTCGGTTCCGTAAACCACAGCATGACAAAGTTGATCAGCAACAGCAACGCGGTCGAAATGAAGACGGCGTTATAGCCAAAGTAGCCGGCCACCGCGCCACCCCAGAGCGCACCGAACATGCTCCCGAGGGCCTGGAAGGATTGGTTCCAGGCGAACACATCAGAAAGGGCTTCGTGCGGGGAGTTCTTGGTCAGCAACGTCTGAATCGTTGGAAACAGTGCGGCGTCGGAAATGCCGACCAGAAAACGCAGGATGCCCAGAATCCACAAGCTGGCGAAGAAGCCTTGCGGTAGGTACACCAGCACCGCGAACAGGTACCCCATAATGAGCAACCGGCCGGAACCGTGGCGGTCACCATACTGACCTAACCGCGGCGCCGCCATGATGTTGGAGATCCCGGGCAACGCCGAGATGACGCCGGCGATAATGGTGATGGCTCCGTGCCCGTGCATCAATTGCTTCACGTACAGACTGATAATAGGAAAGATGGACGAGTTGCCTAACTGGACGATCAACGTTGACACTAGCAACACCATGATCAGCCGCGGGTTCTGGAACTGCTTCAAAAAGCCACCCCGACCCGGGTTACCCGCCGCTCTAGTTTTATCTGGATGCACTGATTCACGTACAAGGGTAACGGACAGTACCGCTACCAGCAGCAACAGCCCACCCGTAATAAAGAAGGTCTGGCGACTAGAAAAAATGTGGGCCAGCAAACCACCCAGCACTGGTCCCACCAGGACACCAGAGGTTGAACCCGTCATCAACGTGCCGAGAATGCGACCGCTACTTTCACGCGGCACTTGCGCCGCCACGAGGGCTTGGGCGTTCGGAATGTAACCGGAAAACGCCCCAATCCCCGCCCGGGCGAAAAATAGCAACCAGACACTGTGGACAAAGCCGGTGAGGATGTACACGACGGCCATCCCCCCAGCGGTAAAGAACAGGATGATGCGGTGCCCGCGCCGGCCGGCCAGTTTACCCCACGCTGGGGCCATAAACGCAGTGACCAAAAATGAGACGGCATAAATGATCCCGCTATAAAAATTTAGTTGCTGATGGCTAAATTCACCCAATTGACTAATAAAAAGCGATAAAAATGGTCCCACTTCACTAAAGGCGATGCCAGCTACAAACGTGCAGCCCCACAAAACGAATAGGTTACGCCGCCAAACTGCCTGATGCTCTTCCACGGTGCATCCCTCCCACCAACAATTTTCCACTCCCCAGGATAACGCGACCCTGTATGTATATACCATTCCCATACCAACAAAAAGAGCAGATACGTTTATATTAACGACAATGGGGCGCAACATCAAATTCAAATGTTGCGCCCCATTAACTGAATTATTTGTTTTCTTGGTACTGCCGTTCTTGTGCCTGCACTCCGGTCAGGATGAAGCGCCCGCTGAAGTACCGCGGGTCACTTTGATAATCATCAGCGGCGTACGGCACCTTGTTGTTAAACACCTGCTCGTACTCGGCGACCGATAACCGCTGGCGGTCATCCAGGTACTGACGGTGGGTATTAGCCTGTAGGAACCGCTCAAAGCCTTCCTGCAACACGCCACTGAAGAATTCACCCACGGCGCCAGAGCCATACGAGAACATCCCCAACCGGTCGCCCGCCTGTACGTCCGCGTCATTTTCCAGCAAGCTCAATAAGCCTAAGTACAGGGAGCCAGTGTAGATATTGCCGATACGCCGGCTGTAAATGGTCGACTGCTGGTAAGCAGCCAACAGTGCCTGCTGTTTCGCTGCACTGACCTCGGGTAGCGCCGTCCGCAATGCCTTGAGTCCCATCTTGGTGTACGGTAGGTGGAAGTTGACGGCCTTAAAGTCGTCAAGTGTGGCCCCAGTCTGCTCACGGTACCGTGCCCAAACATCCGCAAAGAACTGGATATACTGTTCGGTTGAATACTTGCCTTTGGCCAACGCCAAGTCGGTGTACACTGGCCGCCAGAAGTCCATGATGTCACGACTCATCACCACGGAGTCATCGTTGATGGTCATGATGGCCGGGTCCGTGCTGATCAGCATGGCCACAGCGCCCGCACCCTGGGTCACTTCACCACCACTATTGAGCCCGTAGCGCGCAATGTCAGCAGCAATGACCAAAGCGGTCCTATCAGGGTGTGCCGCCACGTAGTCACGTGCCATCATCAATCCAGCCGTGCCCCCGTAGCACGCCTGCTTAATTTCGTAGGTCCGCAGCCAAGCTGGCAGACCCAAGAGCCGCTGAATAATCACGGCTCCAGACTTGCTGGCATCAATACCGGTCTCAGTCCCCAACACCACCAAACCGATTTTGCTGATATCGACATCGTCAATGAACTCGCTCGCCGCATTAGCACCCATCGTCACCACATCTTCACTGCTAGGCGCCACGGCCTGTTCGCTTTGACCAATCCCGATGATGAACTTGTTCGGGTCCACCCCGCGGGCTTCCGCCAGTTCCTTGAGGTCAACGTAGTAGTGCGGGCTGTACAAGCCCAAACGGTCAATTCCAATCTTCATGGTATGCACTCCTCTTCTTTGCTTCTTACTACCCTACTTTAGTGCCGCTCCTGTCGCATCAGCGCCAACAAGTGTTGGGCCCGCGCCAGCGTCTTGTCACCCGCCTGTAATTGCTGCGTCAAGCGCGCTACCTCGTCCCCGGTGGCGCCCGCCGCTACGGCCAGGGCACCAGCCTGCAAGTGCATGTGGCCAGCCTGAATACCCGGACCCACCAGTGCACGAACGGCAGCGAGATTTTGTACCAACCCTAAAGCAGCAAGCAATGCCTGGGCGTCGGCGACCGTCTTGATTCCCGCCAAGCGCTGAGCCAAACCGGCCCGGTGTAACGCGCCGACGGCACCGCCAACCACGCCTAACTGTAACGGCACCGCGATTTTGCCGTGCAGCGTATCATCTGCAACCCGCCACTGCGTCAACGGCAGGTAGCGGCCTGAACGTGCGGCGTAGGCGTGCGCACCGGCTTCAACCGCGCGATAATCGTTACCCAGCGCAATGGTCGCCGCCGCAATACCGTTCATAACACCCTTATTATTGGTGGTCGCCCGGTCGATATCGATCATGGCAAAGTCGCTGGTGCGGGCAATCAGCCGCGCGACCGTAGCGCCGTCAGCGTGCCGCGTCGCCACCGCGTTGACCGGAATGGCCACCGTGGCAATCACAGCATCATCGCTGTAGTTGCTCAAAATACTGATCAGCGGGGGCTGGTGTAACCAACTGCCGAGTAACCTACCGACCCGCTCTGCAATCGTATTAACAATGTTAGCGCCCATGGCTTGCTGAGGATCGACTACCAACGTTACCTTGACGAACTGTTGGCGCTGCTGTACGTGCACAGCCTGCAAGCCACCACCCCGCCGGACAATGGACGGATGGGCCGCAGCCGCTGCAGCCTTGATATCTGCGACCTGCGCCTCAATGAGCCGCACCGCCGCTTCAGGCTCGGCCAGATCCGCAAAGACCACCTCAGCCGCCACGCGGTGCGGTGGTACCTGCACCGTCACACCACCACCAGCCCGGGCCATGCGGGCCCCGTTGTTCGCGGCCGCCACAACGCTCGGCTCCTCGCCGACGAGGGCAACGTCGTGCGTCAACCCGTTGACGCGTAGCCCGCGCACTAACCCCATGGGCAGAGGAAACTGCCCAATCTGGTTTTCAGTCAGGTGTTCAGCCGTTGCCTGGGGTAACGGCGCATCCGCCAATAATAAGTGTGCGTCTGCGGTACTCAATAGTCCCGCGTCAACCAATGCCTGGACCCGTTCTGCACGGGTCAACTGATAGAACTTCCGCATTAGTCAACCTCACGGTGCAGGCGCAAGCCCAGGCCGAGGCCGCCGCCAATACAGAGCGCCGCAATACCCGTAGTCTTAGTAGCCTGCTGCAACGCGTAAATAAGGGTTGTGACGATGCGGGCTCCTGAGTCGCCCAGCGGGTGGCCGAGCGCCACCGCGCCACCATTCACGTTGACCCGATCAGCATCCACGCCCAAATCGCGCACCACAGCCACGCTCTGGGCCGCAAAGGCTTCGTTAATTTCGTAGCGGTCAATGTCGTTCACCGCCACACCTGCACGCTGCACCAGCTGTTCCACCACGTACTTTGGCGCGTAACCCATTAGTTGTGGGTCCACACCGACTTCGGCAAAGTCATCAATAATCGCCTGATAAGCAACACCTAGGCGTTGCGCCGTCGCTTTGCTCATCAACAACATGGCCGAGGCCCCGTCATTCAAGCCACTAGCATTACCCGCTGTTACGGTACCGCCCTGCTTGAATGCTGGACGCAGGTGGGCTAACTTCGCTAGACTGGTGTCAGGCCGTGGTGCCTGGTCCTGGGCCACCACCACGTCACCCTGCTTCTGGTGCACGGTCACGGGAATAATCTCAGCATCAAAGCGACCCGCGGCTTGTGCGGCCACCGCCTTTTGATGTGATTTGAGGGCGAACTCGTCCTGTTGCTCACGACTGACGTGGTACTGAGCGGCGACGTTCTCCGCGGTGATGCCCATATGCTGACCGGAAAAGGCGTCCAACAGGCCGTCTTTGAGTAACCCGTCCGTCAGTTGGCCATCACCCAACACATGACCCCAGCGCATTTGCGGCAGGTAAAACGGGACGTTACTCATGCTTTCGGTGCCACCAACTAATACAACGTCCGCCTCGCCCATCTGGATCGCCGCAAAGCCGAGATGAATTGCCTGCAGACCCGACCCACACACTTCGTTAACGGTCATGGCAGTACTCCGCTCGGGCAGCCCGCTGTTTAATGCAATCTGGCGAGCCACGTTTTGACCACCATTGGCCTGGTACACGTTACCGAAAATGGCCCGCTGGACCTGTTCCGGTTGCACGCCGGCCCGTTGCATCGCTGCCTGGGCCGCAATCACGCCTAACTCAACGGCGCTCTTGCTGGCCAGGGCCCCACCAATTTTACCAATGGGCGTACGCACCGCGCCCGCAATTACAACTTCTGTCATTGTCTCCCACCATTCACTCTTATTCGTTTTTACTTATAATATTGACGTGCATACCATTTTAGCAAACAATGAACCCTACAGGCTGCACCTTAGCAAAGCCTTAAGGTTCTACTCAGGAGGAAACCACCATGCGAGTCATCGACTTATTAGCCCTCATGGCCGACGTCGACAAAAATAGCCCCGTTTGGTTACGCACTGACGATCAGCCCCTGCGCGTGACCGGCGTCGCCCCAATTGACCCCGACCAACCGGACCGCATCGTCTTAACGACCGCGCCTGCACCTGCTCACGCACTCAAACGCTGGGAACTCATTATGTTAACCCACGACCCCGCAATGCGGCGCCGGATGGTGTACGCACAACAAGGGGACCAGACCGTACCAGTATTCGGCTTTGCCTTTGCCGACCACGCCATCGTCTTACACTAGCTGGGCAGGCGTTTCATCATTTTACGTAAACCTTCACGATCAATTAGGGTCACACCGAGCTGGGTCGCCAAGTCGTTGGCCGCGTCAGAGAACGTGCTGTTCGTTAGGACCACTGCCTGGTCCAACTGGTAGTACTCCTTGCCGCTCCAAACCTCCTGTACGGCGTGATTACCAACAAAGCCGTTGTACCGTTTGCACTGCACCCCAAACTTGATGCCCTTCTTGGTAGCAATGACGTCCACCCCCTGGTCACCACTGCTCTTGGTTTGCTGAATGCGACTGTAGCCGTTACGCTTCAATAGGTACGCACAAAAATTTTCGAATTCCAGGCCGTCCATGGCGTCAACCCGCGCCATGGTGATGTCCCGGAAGCGAAAATGGTGCCAGAAGATCCAGACCCCAACGCTGACCGTAAATAAACAGATCACCACAAACGCGACCGGGTCGCAAAATCCGTGCCAGGCTTTCGGCACCACGTCCCGAGCCCACAGGCTATACACCAGCGCCACAACCATGAGCACCCATAACAATTGGACTAAACGGCGGTAGAGCCGTTTGAAAAATCCTACCATCGTCCTTACCTCGTTTCCTGTATAAGGTTAGCAGAATGCGGGCCGCACGACCATGGACACACGTGAATTTAACGGTTTCACTAACCAAATCGGGGCCGCTGAGCACAGTTGCTGAGCCCTAACCGCAGGATGCCACCTTTCTTCGTCGCGCTGTACGCAACAAAAGTATCGCTGTCACCAATTGCTCTTACGCAGCCAAGCACAGCCTGCACTGCTGATATCCGTTACCCACCAATTTCTGAACGCCTGGGCATACAAAAAGCCGCACCGCCTTTCACCCAAAAGAGTGCAGGACGTTGCGGCTTTTAACTTATCATCAAACTTACTTCTTAGTACCCTTGTTGCCCTGGTCTTCAGCTACCAGCCGCTTGCCCAGCGCTTCCAGGTAAGGACGCAGTTTGTCCTTCACTTCGGGGTGGGTCAAACCGTACTCAATGGTCGTCTGGACGAAACCAAACTTGTTACCCACATCGTACCGGTCACCGGTAAATTCGTGGGCAAAGACCCGCTGTGTCTCGTTCAGCTTGTCGATGGCATCAGTCAGCTGAATTTCGCCACCCTTACCAGGCTTGAGGTTGTCCAGGATGCCAAAAATTTCTGGTGTCAGTAGGTAACGACCAATAATGGCCAAGTCACTCGGTGCATCCTCAACGGCCGGCTTCTCCACGAACCGGCTGACATTGAACAGCCCCGGCTTGACTTCATCACTCGGGTCGATCACACCATAGGCAGAAACCTCTTCGTGCGGCACCCGCTTAACGGCCAGAATGGAACTGTGGGTGGTTTCGTACTCGTTGATCAACTGCTTGGTCAACGGCACCTTGTCGTCCATCAGGTCATCACCGAGCATAACGACAAAGGGTTCATCCGCAACAAAGGACTTGGCCAAACGCACAGCGTCACCCAAGCCGTTCGGGTAAGGCTGACGGACAAAGAACAAGTTAACCCCAATGTCCGTGGTGGACTTCACCATCTCCAGCAGACGATCCTTGTGCTTAGCAGCCAAGTTCTGTTCCAGTTCTGGAGCGGAGTCGAAGTGGTCTTCAATGGACCGCTTCTGCTTGCCTTCAACAATCAGAATATCCTCAATACCAGAAGCCTTAGCCTCTTCGACGATAAACTGAATGGTTGGCTTGTCCACAATGGGCAGCATTTCCTTGGCTAATGCCTTGGTTGCCGGCAGAAACCGTGTGCCCAGACCCGCTGCCGGAATAATTGCTTTACGAACTTTTTGCATGTCTACTCTCCTTATGTACGCCATGATGAAAACGATTTGATAATTTAATCATACTCGATTGACCCAGATGAAAACAAGGTCCTTCAACAAATCATCACCACCACGACCTAGGTTTCATGGCTTTCATCCCACATGTAGGCCCCGCCATACAGCCAGCAACGCATAGATGGTGCGCCATCACGTCCATCGCCCCTCGCCTTGATTGACGTAGGAATTTATGGTGGATTCAGAAAAAAAGTCGCGCTCCTGATGAGCACGACTAACCAAATATCACCTTAACGCACACTGTGTTGCGCAACTTGGTGCGGATCTGATTCGTGGACCGACAACGGCAAGGGTTCAATGCCCACAGCCGTCCAGGCCGCTAACAGCGGCTTTACGTCCGCAGCGCGGTCAATTAACGCAATTCCGCAATCACCACCACCAGCACCGGAGGACTTTGCTGCCCCCCCGTACTGCTCAGCAATTTTGCGCAGCTGTAGTAACGCCGGCGTCTCAATTTCGACCCCAGAGAACTGGGTCAGGTAGTTCAACGCATCCTGATTATCACGGATACCCTGCTGAATTGCTTCCAAATCACCAGCACGAAAACCCGCAATAATCCGTTCCAGAATGGCATCACTTTGATGCAAGAAATTTTGGTAATCCGTTTCCTTATTGGTCGTGGTCTGCGAGTCCGCGATGCGGTCAACCAGGTGGGCCGTCGAGGCGGGCGAACCCGTCCAGCCAATCAACAGCTCCATGTTCGCTGGCGCCGTCAACAACTCAATATCCAGCTGCGGCCAATCCCGATTCAACAACTCCGTGATTGTGTGCTGCCTACGCGCGGCAGCCAGCCACTGCTTATCGAAAGAACGGTACGCAACCCAGCCACCATACACGGAGGCAGCGATGTCGCCTAGTGACCCGTTACCCTGCACATCCAGGTGCGCAATGGCTGAGAGCTTGTATAACTGATCTGCCGTCATATGCAAGCCGTAAAACTCGTTCAACGCCTTCACGGTTGCCACGGTCACGGCCGCAGAGCTACCCAAACCATACTTTTTGCCGTCCTCAGAATCAAGGTCCGAATCAACTTTCAGGTCGTACAGCGCCAACGGGTGCCCCATCTCGCGGGCGTATTTTTCCGTCAACCGAATGGCCGACAGGATGTAATGGAACGGGTTATCACGGTCATCGAAGACGATTTCGTCGCCAACCCGCTGCCAATAAATTGAATTTTCTTGGTACTGTTTCGATACGATACTCCCGTAACCCGTAGTCGCGCTAACTGACACGGTTACAAACTGGTTAATGGCTACGACGATGGCCGGATGACCCGTTTCCACCACTGCGTATTCCCCCGCAATGTACAGCTTACCCGGCGCCTTTGCTTCAATCACTACCAGTTACCCCCACAAATATCAGATATGTACTCACGGTCGCCAGTATAGACCACTCGTGGCACTTTGGAATTCACACTGCCTTGATTTATCAATTCCTTAAAGACAGACATACTGCACTATTCTAACATGGAGTACTTTTTTTGCAACGCGCACACTTCCGGCGGCCTCGACATTTATAGTGGCGTAAGGAGCTGGCCAGCGCTTACAAAAAAATCACGGGATTAGCAACCACCCCGAAATGGCAGTGGTTAGCCCCCGTTACTAACAACAAAGGAGTACCAAACATGCCACAAACTTTTAGTAATGCGAGCGTGACTTTCACGTTCACCAACCCCCAGGACGCTGAAGCCAAACCCATTAGCCATCGTATCGACTACCTGGCCGAGAACGCCGACACGGCTGCACTCAGCACGCTAGGCACCGCCTTTGCCACGCTGTACCCCGACCTGGATTTAACCGATATCAGCACCACCGTCGAATCCGCCATTACCGCGGACGCCCCTGCCACCCAAGGCGATGACCAAACCACCGACCAGCCCACCCAATAACAGGAGGAATAATGCATGCGTAGTCTATCGTTAACCTTTAAAACCGCGGCCAACAAGACCAAGACGTTGCGGTTGTCCGCTTACTCCGGTGACCTCACCCCGGACGTTGCCCAGAAGTTCATGACCGCCCTGATTGACGCCGATCAGTTTTACCGGGACGGGGTCAAGCAGTATGCCACCCCCGTCTCCGCCCGCATGATTGACACCACCAGTCAGGATATCTGGACTGCTGACGCTACTGCCTAACCGGTCACGCACCAAATAGAACAGGAACGCCCTGACCAACTGGTCAGGGCGTTTTTGGCGTTTGCTGTATTACTTACGGTCCAAAACGAACTCAAACCGACTGCCAACATACTGGGTCCGCACGTATTCAAACGGGCGCCCATCCGCCAGAAATGATACCTGGCGTAAACGCAGGATAGCATCCCCACGCTTAACGTCTAGATACTTAGCAATGCGCTCGCTAGCGACAACCGCGGACACTTTCTGTTGGGCCCCGCCCAACTTGTAGCCGCCTTTGGCTTCTAAGACGTGGTATAAAGACCGCGTAATTTCCGATTTGTTGAAGTTCTGCACCAGGTCGACCGGCACGGCCGCGACCTCAAAACAAATGGGGACCTCGTCGCCGTACCGTACCCGTTCCATACGGAGAACTTGCTGCCCATCCTGTAGGTGTAACTGTTCAACTTCCGACAGTGACGGGTTAGTGATGTGATAACTGACCGTCCGGCTGGAGGGACGCTTGCCCTGGGCCAACATAATGTCAGTAAATCCGGTGACACCGCTCATCCGCTCCTGCACCTTCTGACTGGCAACAAACGTGCCCGCCCCCACACGCCGCTCGAGGATACCCTCGTCGACTAGGGTCTGCACGGCCTGTCGCAAAGTCATCCGGGAAACCGAAAACGTGACGGCTAATTCCCGCTCGGCGGGAATCCGGTCGCCAACCTGCCAACGACCATTTTCAATGTCTTTTTTGATCCGGTTATGAATCTGAATATAAACTGGTGACTGCATTACCTAAACTCCTATTCGCCTTTGTCCATCGCAATCGTTGCATCCAAACCCGCCACAACGGCGTTCTGGAAGCCCGCTGCCTGCATGGCCAGCATGCCGCGAATAGTGGTGCCGCCAGGGCTGGCTACCGCGTCCGCCAAATCTGCTGGTGATGCATCACGATTCAAGACCAGCTGGGCACTACCAGCAACCGCCTGTGCGGCGATTTGGACCGCCACTTTTTTACTCAGGCCGTACTTTACGCCCACACTGGCCATCGCGTCAATAAACTGGTACACAAAGGCTGGTGATGATCCCGCCAGGCCCACGAAGGTCGCAAAATCGGCCTCTGGCAAAGCGACGGTGCCGCCAATCTGTGCGAGTAGCCCAATCACCGCCTTAGTCTGGTCATCCACGCTGGCAGCCGCATTAGGTGCGTACGCCGTCATGCCCGCAGCGATCGCTACGTTCAGGTTCGGCATGATCCGCAAAATTGGTTGACTAGCCGTGAGGTGCGCCCCTAGCGCGGCTAGGTCAAACCCTGAAACCATAGAAACTAAGTATGCCGGCCTGCTGGCAAACGTGCCACTGATTTCCGTCAAAACGTCAGGCGTGATCTGCGGTTTAACTGCGAGAAAAACCACGTCGCTGTCGGCCACTACGGTCGCGTTATCAGGCGCGATATGCGCGCCAATCTTGTCTGCGTACGCCTGATAATGTTCAAGGTGTCCGCTATGTACGTGTAGGTCGGTGCCTGCCACCGCCTTGGTAGCTAACAAACCATCAATAATTGCGCGGGCCATGTTACCCACGCCTATAAACCCAATCTGCATATTGCAATTCCTCCCACCCAGGCAACCATGCCTAGACCAATTATTCTTAGATTAGCGAAAACCCACCCCGCTGTCAACGCTCGGTGCACCGATTGCAATGATTCACACCACCACACTGATACGCATATGCCGACCATACCAAAAAGGGTACACTTTCGCGAAGAAAGCGTACCCTTTGCGTACGTAACGTACAGAAATTACATGTTAACGTGAACACCAAAGCTTGGCTGGAAGTAACTGCTGATCGTCTGAATCTTAACGACATCACCAGTTTGCGGCGCAGCAATGTACTGGTTGTTGCCAATGTAAATGGCATCATGGTAAGTAGCACCAGCGGCACCCCAGAAGACGATGTCCCCTGGCTGTAACTGACTAAGTGATACCCGCGTACCGGCACCTTCCTGGGCAACAGTGTAACTGCCGACGTTGATACCAGCACCATGTTCAAAGGCGTAGTAAACCAGGCCAGAGCAGTCAAAGCCTGCTGGTGACTTGCCACCCCAAACGTATGGTACACCCAATTCCTGCTCGGCCACGTTGATCACAGCCTGAACCTTAGCAGCACGACTAGAAGAACTGGTCGTAGTTGCTGTTGTGGTAGCCGTGGTCGTTGCCGCAGTCTGCTTTGCAGCCGTGCTGGTCGGTGCGGCAGAAGAAGCAGCGGAACTAGTAGCTACCTGGGTAGTAGCGGCGCTGCTAGTGGCAGCAGAAGATGGCGTCGTCGCAGCAGCCTGACTAGCTGCAGCTGATGAAGCGGCAGCGGAGCTGGCAGCAGCGACGGATGCGGCAGCAGAACCTGCCGCGGCGCTAGAAGCCGCTGCACTAGAAGCAGTGGCGGATGAAGCTACCACATCGTTAGTTGTAGCGCTACTTGGCGTGGCGCTGCTTGGTGCAGCACTACTGGTAACCGCAGAAGCCGCACTGCTTGGCGCAACACTAGTCGCACTAGAAGCAGCACTGCTGGTCGCGGAGCTAGCGGAACTAGCCGCCGTACTCGTAGCAGCCAGTTGCAATTGCTGACCCACCAAAATGAAGTTCGGATTGCTAATGTGGTTAGCTGCGACCAACTGCGCAACACTCACACCATTAGCCCGTGCAATGGCGGACAAAGTATCCCCGGCTTTAACCGTATATGTACCTTTAGCTGCCGTGTCCGTCACGGTTGTTGCGGCTGACGCCAACTGTAATGACTGTCCCGTAAGGATGAAGTTAGGGTTAGCAATCTTGTTCGCATCGGCCAACTTCTTCACCGTGGTGTGCTGACTAGCCGCAATTTGGCCCAGGGTGTCACCACTCTTGACCGTGTACGTTTTGTCAGTGGCAGCGGAAACGTGCTCGGTCTTACCAACGTTGGCGGCACCAAAGGCAGTGAGACCCAGTGCGCTAAGGGTGGCAACTGAGAGCAAGTTCTTCTTGACGCTGTGACTTTTTGTCATAAATTATGTCCTCCTAGATACTTGTACAACTTTTAAAAAACAATATTTACTCTTTAACGATTATGGCCATCATAACGCGGCCAGGTTACAGCAATGTTACAGACCCCCGGGCGAAAAATTACACTAACGTCACATGTTTCTAAACATTGTTGCAACTGTGATAGTTTCATGACGCCGTCACCTTCTTAACGACGCGGTCAAGCCGCGGCACAGGGGCCGAAAGCGCCGATACATGGTCGCGTACCGGCGCTCAACGTCGTCATGGGGGATCTAGGATTCGAACCTAGGAACCCGAAGGAACGGTTTTACAGACCGTCGCGTTTAGCCACTTCGCTAATCCCCCAAACATCTATGCAACTAACAAATTAACAACTTAACAAGGAACAAAAACATTCTAACGAATTCCTTAAGGCAGTGTCAACGCCAATACGCATTTTTGTGGCCGCACCAGGCAATCTTAACCTTTAGCCCCTACAAATCAATCACTGTGAGCGTATTACGCCACTCGGTCATAAAATATGGCGATGTCCATTCAGCACGACGCTGCGTTCCGTAGCCTACTGGGCAGTGATAAAAGGTAGTTGTCCCCACCGTGCGGGGTTGATCCCGGCGGTGCCAGTGCCCATAAGCGGCCGCGTCCACATGAAACTCTTGCAACAAGTCGCCCATACGCTGGCTCCCTAACATCGCGGCCAACTTGGCCCCGCGGGGATCCTGTAACATGGCCGGTGGTAACAGCTGCACTTCGGGCACAAAGTGACTCACAAACAGAATCTTTTGGCCGGTGTGGGCATGAGCCCGTAGGAAAATACGCATGTATTCCAACTCCCGCTGCATGCGCTCCTGGTCACTGCCGGGTTGGTCAATGGTGCTGTCGACCCAAAATGCCTTTTTCCAGTGCCAGTAGTAATCCGGGTTGTCCGTAGCGGTAGTCCCCACGAAGCTGTAGTCATACCAACCATTGTTCCCCACGATGACCGTTTCTGGAGACGCGGGCGGGACAAAGGACCGCTCGTGCAGGTAGAGTGGATCCTGCAGTCCCTGAATAGTGGCATAATTTGCCCCGCGCAGCATGTCATGGTTCCCCGCCAAAAAACGCACGTCAGTGCTGGGGCCCAAGACCTCCTGTAAAGCATGAAAATATTTTCGCGTTTTCCGAAAATCGTTGTATGTATCACCCGTATTCACGTATAAAGCTACGCCAAGCTCACGTAAATACCGCGCCTGGGGACCCAAGATGTCTTCAGCGTTGACGTGATTAATATCAAGATGGTTGTCAGAACTAATCGCGATACGCACGCGCCTCACCCTACCCTAATCAATAATTGCTCACGGAAGTAATTATACGCTTTCACAAACCCAATATTAAACGTTTGGTCAAAGCCGTGCCACCCTTATCCAACGCCACAATCACGTGAGCACAGCAGACCAATAGCGAATGCCCTCAACGTTATCGAACACCGCCAGCCAGTAGCTGTGTCCAATCATCTCCTGATATCCGTCGGCCAAAAAAATCGGGCATCCACGTGTGGATGCCCGACCAGACTAACTTTGCGTTAAGTTGACCAATTGATTACTAACCAGTTGTGCCTAGTTGACCCCGGCCATTAACCGCTCAACCCGCGGCGTGATGAACAACAAGAGAACCGCCAACACGATTGAGGCAATCCCGATACCGGCAAAGTACCAGAATTCGGTGTGCCCCGTGTACAGCTTTACGACTTGCGCGTTAATTGCCTGGGCGGCTGAATCGGCCAAGAACCACATACTCATCATCTGTGACTTGAAGGCTTTCGGCGCTAACTTAGTCGTCACGGACAAGCCAACCGGTGAAATCAGCATTTCGGCGATTTCGACGATGGCCCAAGACAGCACCAACCACAACGGTGATACCCGCACGTGGGTCCCGAACAAACCGACAGGCAGCATCATCGCAAAGTAGCTCAGGCCAGCAAAGACCAGCCCATACACGTACTTTTTCGGGCTGCTGGGCTGCTTTTTACCCATGTGCACCCACAACCAAGCAAAGAACGGCGTGTACAGCACGATGAACAGCGGGTTCAGGCTCTGGAACCAGCTAGCCGGAATATGAAAGCCACCCAGCGTCAGTTGGGTCTGGTTCTGGGCAAATAGTGCCAAGACCGTGGAACCCTGTTCCTCAATGGCCCAGAAGAAGACAGCCGCGATGAACAACGGAATGTACGAAACCACCCGGGAACGTTCAACCTTCGTCACCTTAGGGCTACGGATGATGGTGATAAAGTACCAAATAGGAATCAGGATGGCAATCAGCGTGATCAGGTTGACCACCCCGTTACCAGTCAGCGTCCCCGTCAGTCCCATGACGACAAGAATGACAACCAGCGCTACCACGATACCCACAATTTTCCACACTAGTGGCCGCATTTCTGCACGCGTGATCGGGTCGGGTGCTTGAAAGTCTTCTTTGTTAAGATACTTGTTACCATCAATAATGTAGATGATCAGGCCCAAGAACATCCCAAAGGCCGCAATGGAAAAGCCCAAGTGGTAATTAACTTCCTGTCCGAGCCAACCGACTATGATCGGTGAGAGGAAGCTCCCCAGGTTGATCCCCATGACCAGCAGGCTAAAACCACTATCACGGCGCATATCGTCCTTGCTATAGAGGCCACCGACCATTTCGGAAATGTTGGGTTTCAACATCCCCGTCCCGATCACGATCAGGATAATGGCGATGATCAGCGCCGGTACCCCCGCGGGCACCGCCAGGGCAATGTGCCCAAACATGATGAAAATACCACCAATGAACACGGTCCGATGGCCACCCCAAATGCGGTCAGCCACAAAGCCACCCAGTACACTACTCATGTACACCAGGGAGCCATAGATCGACACAATGGAAGCGGCCAGAACGGCGTTCATGGCTAAACCGCCGTGTTCCAAAGAAGCAATCATGTAGTACAGCAGGATGGCACGCATCCCGTAATAACTGAATCGTTCCCAGAATTCGGTAAATGTTAGCGTGGCCAAGCCACGCGGTTGACCAAAGAAAGCATGGTCAACATCTCGCTTGCTTTTGCTCAAGGTGTGATTCCTCCAATACTTAGTGCTCCGGCTGCAGCCGGCTTTAAATTCAGATAGCGAATGAAAACATTTTATACTCTTATAAAAATGCACACAAATAAATATTACATCTTACAGTGTTTTAGGAGAGCACCGTGAGTTAGTGATGAAATTGGGTTAAATTAACGTTAGCTAAGTGTTAATGGCTAGCGACATTTACATTGCGTAGTTATGTATATTCAATGTATAGAATAACTGGCACATGCCGGCACACGGGCGATACCTGGTCGTGCGTCTAGCATGGGCGAACAATTGCTAACGAGTGGTAAACACGTAATCCCAATGACAGTGGTCTCACTATATTAAGTACCCTCCGCTCCCTGCTCATAAACGCTCATTGGCTGCTCACCTGACGAGCTGTGCGGACCCGTCGTCACCATTTGCCCTGAAACTTGCTCCGGAGTTTGCTATTAACTATCCACTACCCGGCACTACGTCACGACCGATCAGTACCACTCGGAAAGGCACAATGAATCATGAACGCCGACTCAAACCGCACGCATCCAGTAAAGTTTCGCTCCACTTAGTCTTCATGCTTTTTTGGTATCAATTTGGTATCAGTTGCTTTGAATTGGGGGTAATTGAGGGTAAAACAAAAAGGGCAAAACGCTGTTAAATCAGCCTTTTGCCCTTCAATGTAACTGAGGAAAACTCCCAAAATGCCATCTACTGGAATCGAACCAGCGACCTTCTCTTTACGAGGGAGATGCTCTACCGACTGAGCTAAGATGGCATCATGACCCGTACGGGATTTGAACCCATGTTACCGCCGTGAAAGGGCGGTGTCTTAACCACTTGACCAACGGGCCATCTAAGCAACAAAATAGATTATACGGGGTCGTTGCGCAGTTGTCCAGCCCCCTAACCCACATTTTGGTCAAAAAGTTTCTCGAAGGGAGATTCATTACTATGCGTATTGCTATTATTGGTGCCACCGGTCACGCTGGTACCGCACTAGTCCACGAGGCCGAACGTCGCGGCCACGAGGTCACTGGGTTCGTCCGTCACCCGGAACGGGCCACCGTCCTGGGTGACAACACTAACGCCCGGATTGTCAAAGCTGACGCCTTTACCCTCATGGCACCGGTACTTACCCGTTTTGACGTGATTATCGACGCCTTTAGCACCAGCCCTGACCACGCCTATCTGCACGTCGACCTGGCTACACACTTAGTGGCGCAGCTACGGAACATCACCACCACGCGGGTCGCCTTTATTTTGGGTGCTGGTAGTCTGCAGCATCCTGACGGCGGGACCGTGCTCAACCGCATGGAACAAAATCCGGAGCTCGCGGGGATCATCAACACGCCACGCCAGCAAGCTGCCGAGTTGGACTTCTTGCGTCACGTCGACAATGTTGATTGGGTCGGAATTTCCCCCGCCATGACCTTTGAGCCAGGGCCGGCCACTAAGTACGTAGCGGGCAAGGATACTTTGCTCGTCGACACTCAGGGCCGGTCCCACCTGACTACTGGTAACTTAGCCCTAGCCCTCATGGATGAAATTGAACACCCGCAACACCAGCAGGCCCGGTTTACCGCCCGTGATGATGCTTAACCCAAAGATTTTATCAGGTGATGACTATGCTTTTACTACCGTTGTAGGTTATACTGATACGGAATAATCAGGAAATGAAGTGTAACCTATGGACTATCGAATTGGCGATATCGTCACGGGTAAGGTTACCGGTATTCAAGCGTACGGCGTATTTATTGCGCTCGACCCACACACACAGGGACTGATCCACATTTCCGAATGTCGCCACGGCTTCGTGAAGGGCCTGGATGACATGTTTCACATTGGTGAACAACTAGAAGTCATTATTCTAGACATCGATGAGTACAGCGGTAAGATCAGCCTGTCGCTGCGCGCATTACAAAATCCGGGCCCGCTCAGCGAGCACCGGCGCCGTAAACATTACTGGACTAGTCGGAAGGTGCACAACGGGTTTAAGCCCATTGACGACCGGCTGGATGGTTGGGTGCGTGAAGCGCTCCGCCACCTCGACCAGCAATAATTTCCGGGCACCAACCCGTACAAAAAGCCACCGCGTAATTGCGGTGGCTTTTCTCGTGTATGGCAACCATTAATCGGCCCTAATGATGTCCACGCGGTCCAAAGTGACATCTTCCAGTGGTTTATCCGCGTTGTTAGTCTTGACGGCAGCAATGCTGTCAATCACACCCATGCCGGTCATCACCTGACCAAAGACGGTGTGGTGGTGATCCAACCACGGCGTCCCACCTTCCTGAAGGTAGCGCTGTGCAATATCTTCCGGATAGCCAGCCGCCCGCATCTGGCTGGCAAACTGCTGGTCCAGGTGCTGGTTCTGGACGATAAAGAATTGGCTGCCGTTGGTGTTGGGCCCGGCATTAGCCATTGACAACGCCCCACGAATGTTGAAGAGTTCATTACTAAACTCATCTGCAAACGGTGCACCGTACACACTTTCACCGCCCATACCGGTACCGGTTGGGTCACCACCCTGCACCATAAAATCAGGAATCACCCAGTGAAAAATCAATCCGTTGTAGTAGCCCTGGTCGGCCAACTGCGTGAAGTTCGCCACCGTTTTAGGTGCTTGCTCAGGAAAAAGTGCAATGCGCACCACCCCGAAGTTAGTGGTCATTTCTGCAATGGGTCCCTGATAATTGTCTAAGTTTAATTGTGGTAGAGTCATTTAAAAATATCCCCCTGCTTTCCCGGTTGGCTGTGTGCCGCACCGTTGCCCGTTAATCATACCCGAAAACTGTGTTTCACACTAGTCCACAGTACCATGGGTCGTAAGTTGGGGTGGCTGGTGGACAAGCGTCACGCGTACAGCGCCACAATCACTGCATTGGGATAAACCGAAAGTTGGCATGAGGCAATGAGAGTGTGTAAACTGGTCAGGTATATAGAAAGGAAAATGCTCATGTTACATCAATACGAGATCACCATTGTGGGTGGCGGCCCCGCCGGTATGTTTGCAGCCTTCTACGCCGGCATGCGCGGCGCGGACGTCCTGCTGGTGGAAAGTACCGCCGCCTTGGGTGGCCAACCCGCAACCCAATACCCGCAAAAAATGATTTATGATATCGCTGGTATCGACGGGGTCAACGGCGTCGCCCTCACTCAGCGGCTGGCCCAACAAATGGACCACTTCCAGCCCGAGATTCGCCTGGATACCCGCGTCGACAGCATCAACCCAGCCACCGGGACCGACCTTGTCGTCGACTGGCTCCAAGTGGATGCCAATACTCCCGCGGCCAAAGCCAATCCGCATGGATACATTCTCCAGACTAACCAGGGATCAATTGCTACCCAGACCGTCCTCATCGCGACTGGTGGGGGGGCGTTTGCTCCTCGACGGCTGGCCGTTGACTACCCCACCGAGTGGGACGGCCAGCGCGTTATCTACACCGTCCGTGATGTGGCGGCACTCACCGGCCAAACCCTTGCCATTGCTGGCGGCGGTGACTCGGCCATTGACTGGGCCTTGACCCTCGTGGACCGGGCACAGGATGTCCACCTCATCCACCGGCGGCAACAATTTCGCGGTCTGGAAAGCAGCGTGGCACAACTTAAACAAAGTCGCGTCCACATCCACACACCGTTTGTCATTGATGGCCTGAGCCTGACCGCTAATGACCAACTGGCCGTTGATCTGCGTCCAGTACACGGAGACGAGCATGAACACCTTGTCGTCGACCGCCTACTGGTTAACTACGGCTTTGCCAGTGACAACAAGCAGCTGCGGCGGTGGGAGCTGGCCTTAGACCACAACCTGGTAACGGTGGACCGCCTTTACCAAACTTCTCGGCCCGGTATCTTTGCCATCGGTGACGTGGTCACGTACCCAGGCAAAGTGAAGCTGATTGCCAACGCCTTTGGGGAAGCTCCTATTGCTGTGGATGCCGCACTACGGACCATCCACCCAGATTTGCGCCAACCGCCGCACTCTGCTGCTGTCATTGGCAAGTAAGTACCACTTAGGCGCCGTTTACGGCCACCTGCCGCGCTCTTACCAAAACTTAACCACTTAGTCCCCATATTTCGTGTACAATCAGACGGTAGTACCAATTCTGGGAGGAAAAAATGTCAACCTTAATCGATTTCGTGCTCCACATTGATGCCCACTTGGTGAACATCGTCAACCAATTCGGTGGTTGGACGTACGGTATCCTGTTCGTCATCATCTTTATCGAAACGGGCGCCATCATCCTACCATTTCTACCGGGGGACTCGTTGCTCTTCGCCGCAAGCGCACTCGCCGCCAATTCGGTCTACCACCTGAATATTTGGTTGTTCGTGTTCCTGTTCCTCGCCGCTTGCCTGCTGGGTGATTCCGTCAACTTCCACGTTGCCAAGCGTCTGGGCCGGGCAGCCGTACACAGCAAGTTCTTCGGGCGGTTCATCAATGAGGAGAAATTGCACGAAGCCGAGGGGCTCTTCGACCGCATGGGTGGTTTCACCATTACCATTGCGCGGTTCATGCCGATTATTCGGACCTTCATCCCCTTTGTTGCGGGGAGCTCCACCATGGCCTACCGGCGTTTCCTGCCGTACAACTTCCTCGGCGGCGCTGCTTGGGTGGCCTTGTGTTGTGCCGCCGGCTTTTGGTTTGGCAACTACCCTATTGTTAAGGAACATTTCAGCTTGGTGGTTATCGGCATCATCGTGGTGTCACTCATACCCATGGTCATCTCGGCCATCAAGGGCGCTCGGCGTAAAGCCACCAACTAATTTATGCCGCAATAATAATGACCCTGAGTAATCCGCATAGTTGCAGATTGCTCAGGGTCATTTTAATTAGTGATCATCATCGTTGAGGTTGTGCACTTCACGGCGTGGAGCCTTGTCGTAGTAATCATCACGCCAATTACCACCACCGCGCGGACCACCTCCATGGCGGTGCCCACCACTGATGCTCGTGATCAGCCATACGATCAGCACGATCACTAGTAACGGTAGCCCAATAAACTCGACCAGGAACCAGGCAACACTGGCAAACAGGCTGAGAATAGCCGCCACCACGACAAAGATAATAATTGCTGCAAGACAGCCGATAATTGGCATGAACCTTTTTCCTCCACTTTAATTATCAAACAATAATATATCGCCCGCACCGGTTGTTAAAGTCAACCGACCCGACTTTTCCCCCGACCGATTTAACTCTACCTGATGGGCCTGCTGGGCGTCCGGCACCCCGTGGGCCTGCACGACCACGTGTCCAAACTTAGTCTGTAGGTTACCACTCAAGGCCGCAGTTCGGGGCAAGCTTACGGATACGTTACCGTTGACCGAAGCACCCACGATAGTTTCGGCAGCCGCGTGCAAGTCGGCCCGGGCCACCCCGTTGACCGTCTGGAAATGCAACGCGTTCACCGTACCCATGACGGTCAGATCACCATTGACAGTGCTTAACACCGCATCCTGCGCCCGTAATCCACGCAGGCTGACGTCCCCGTTCACGTTCTCCACTTCAAACATGCTGGCACTGAGCGTATGGGCCCGCAGATTACCGTTTGCTAACTTCACGTAAAAGTCCTGCCCGTGCACATCGTCAAAACCAACGTCACCGTTGAGTACCTGGGTGTCAAAGTGGTCAAAACTGCGCCTAGGGAGCTGTACATCAAGATCGACCGTCAGCCGCTTATCCTCCACACTGAACGTCAGCTGATCGGCATCCGCCCGGATTACACTGTGGTCAAGTAAGGCCCGCACCGGCTCGCTATCACTGCGCCCGTACACCCGTACGTTGGCCGTGATACGAAAACCCGCTTTATTCCAGGTCCGGTAACGCACCGAGCCACTGGCAACGGTTACTGCCACCACACTAGCCGCGCAGTCAGCAAAGTCGAACGTTTTGGTGCCCCGCCGGCTTTGCCCGCCTGGCAACCGCCGCGTCACGTCATGCCAATCCACATTATCAATCACGTTACGGACCGAACGCCGAAATAAGTACCGTAGGGGGCGTTTGCCTACCGTATCGGTATCGGCATCCGTGGAAGTAGTGGCGATATGGTAAGTTTGTTCCGCACGCAGGACCGTTTGCGCATCATGCTGGTGCACTCGCGCCACCTTAGTTTCCGTAGTCAGGCCACGCCGTTGCCAATCAACCATGATGGCACGCCCATTGCGTTCCTTGGGCCCACCCTGGTTAGCAATGTCCTCAAGGAGCGTTAACCCTTCGGCACTCGAAATGACGCCGCGCTTAATCAGGTCAATAATCCGTTCACGCTCGTTCATACGCCTACCCCCAAACTGTACTTGATGTTGGGTTCATTATGCCATGGCATCATGTTGGGCGCATGGGTCCTAAGGCCGAGATTACCGGGTGAGGGAGTGGGACGAATTATCTCATTGGGTCACCACAAAATGGAACAAAATCAGTTTGATGCGTGACCGTTCTAGGTTCGACACCTGACGCACATCGCACCATAACCTCCTTGCTCAGTTGCCACAAAGCCCACATAACGTAAAAAAGGGCGCAGCCGCAACTACGTCCTTCCCCAAACCATTGACCTTACTTAGCATACTCAACAGTTCGCTTTTCCCGAATAACCGTAACCTTAATGTGACCCGGATATTCAAGCTCATCTTCAATTTTCTTCCGTACATCACGCGCCAACACCACTGACTGTTCGTCATTGAGTTGGTCTGGTGACACGATGACCCGAATCTCACGGCCCGCTTGAATCGCGTAACTGTGGTCAACGCCCTTAAAGCCGTTGGCAATCTCCTCCAGTTTCTCCAACCGGTGAAGGTAGTGTTCAAGTGATTCGCTCCGGGCACCCGGACGGGCTGCCGAAATGGCATCCGCCGCGGCCACCAGCACCGCAATGATGCTAGTCGGCTCCGTGTCCCCGTGATGTGAAGCAATGGTGTTGATCACGACTTTCGGCTCATGGTACTTCTTAGCCACTTCGACGCCGATCTCAACGTGGGAACCGTCAACCTCGTGGTCTAACGCCTTCCCAATATCATGTAATAACCCCGCGCGTTTCGCTAAAGCTTCGTCCTGACCCAATTCAGCCGCCATGGCTCCCGCCAACTTGGCTACTTGAATTGAGTGATCCAGCACGTTTTGACCATAACTAGTCCGATAATGCATCCGACCGAGAATCTTAATCAAATCTGGATGCATCTTGTGAATGCCCAGATCAAAGATAGTTTGTTCACCAAATTCACGAATCTGGTCATCAATTTCCTTACGGGCCTTATCCACCATCTCTTCAATACGAGCTGGATGAATCCGACCATCCTTGATTAATTTCTCCAGTGCCAACCGGGCAACTTCCCGGCGAACCGGGTCAAAGCCGGACAGCACCACCGTTTCTGGCGTGTCATCAATAATGATGTCAATTCCCGTCAACGTTTCCAGAGTCCGGATGTTACGACCTTCACGGCCAATGATCCGGCCCTTCATGTCATCATTAGGCAGGTTGACCACCGTCACGGTGGCATCAGAAACCACGTCGGCAGCGCTCATCTGGATAGCATCAGCGATAATGGCATGGGCGGTCCGGTCAGCGGTCGCCTTGGCCTCGTCTTCACTGTCCTTAATCATGACTGCACGGTCGTGCGCCAATTCTTCCTTCGTGTGCGCAATAATTTCATCACGCGCTTCGTCGGCTGACAAACCAGCAATGCGTTCCAACTCCGCCCGCTGCTCCTCGTCACTATGATCGAGTTTAGCAGCACGAGCGTTCAGCTGTTGTTCGCGTTCCTTCAAATGGTTGTCACGGTCAGTTAAACTCTGTTCCTTCCGGTCCAAAGTATCGTCCCGTTTATCCAGGCTTTCTTCACGAGTTAATAGGCGGTTCTCGGATTTTTGGACCTCACTCCGCCGTTCCTTTAATTCGTCCTCAACCTGGGTCCGGTAACGGGTAGTTTCTTCCTTAGCCTCAAGCACTTTTTCCTTCTTGAGGGTAGCTGCTTCTTTCTTAGCAGCTGCGATAATCCCCGTCGCCGTACCGGTGGCTTGGTCTAATTTGGTTTCATACCAGTTCTTGCGTAATGCATAACCGGCAGCTAAACCGATAGCTAAAGCGATGATTGCGGCGAGGGCTATCGCGATCAGTGTTACTGAACTCACGTTTTCACCTCCGCATCATCATAATTGTGCAAATTTCAGATGCTAGTTTAAAATTTTTAAAGATTATTACAGCTATTAAGTTTAACCTTGTCTAATAATCGTGTCAACTTTCCAACCGCGCCACCACGGTAATTAAAGCGCTTTCGCCAAGCTGATTATCCGACTATTTGCGCATAACATCAGGCCCACACTTCACCCACCGACTAGCAAGAAAAAAATATTCTGCTAGCACAATGGCGTGTTATGCCACTAAAAAAGCGTTGCTCCACGAGCAACGCTTTTCATGTCTAAACAAATATTTTTCAAACTAGACCAGTGTTTCAGGATCAGCCGCCTTTTTCTTGGCCTTACTGGTACCGGCCAACTCTTCGGTCTCTTCCTCAACACTCTCACCGGTGCCGTCCATATCGTAGGCGGCACGTACCTTTTGGCGAATCTCATCCTTGACGTCAGGGTGCTCATCTAGGTAGTTTTTGGTCTTCTCCCGGCCCTGACCGATGCGGTCCTCGCCGTAACTATACCACGAACCACTCTTTTGCATGATGTCCTTATCGACCGCCATGTCGACAATTTCACCCGTCTGCGAGAAGCCGTGACCATACATGATGTCCACTTCAGCCACCCGGAATGGCGGCGCCACCTTGTTCTTCACGACCTTGATCTTGGTCCGGTTACCAATCACGACACCGTCTTCCTTGATCTGTTCAGCGCGCCGGACTTCCAAGCGCACCGTCGCGTAAAACTTCAGGGCCCGGCCACCTGGCGTGGTTTCCGGGTTACCAAACATCACGCCGACCTTCTCACGAATCTGGTTGATGAAGATGGCAATGGTCTTGGTCTTATTGATCTGTCCGGACAGCTTCCGCAACGCTTGCGACATCATCCGCGCTTGCAACCCAACATGGGCATCGCCCATTTCGCCGTCAATTTCGGCTTGTGGAACCAGGGCCGCCACGGAGTCAATGACCAGGATGTCAATGGCACCACTGGACACTAGGGCGTCCGCAATTTCTAGTCCCTGTTCACCGGTATCTGGCTGCGACAATAGCAGGTCATCGATGTTGACCCCCAAAGCCGTCGCGTACTTCGGATCCATTGCGTTTTCAGCGTCAATGTAAGCTGCCGTGCCCCCCTGCTTTTGCACTTCCGCAACGGCGTGCAGTGCCAGGGTCGTCTTACCAGAACTTTCTGGGCCATACACTTCAATAATCCGTCCACGAGGAAAGCCGCCCACACCCAGGGCGTTGTCGAGGGCTAGTGAGCCCGTGGATACGGTGGAAATCCGGGTATCAGACTTATCACCCATCCGCATAATCGAACCCTTACCAAAATTCTTTTCAATCTTTTTCAGCGCCGTCTGTAATGCTGCCTGACGGGCCGCCTGTTCCTTTGTTTCGCCTTTATCAGCCACAATACGGCCTCCTTCGTTTCGCTTTTATCACTACCACCATCATACCGGTCAGTTGCACCAATTACAAGCAAAAATCGAACGAATGTTCCCCTACCAACAAATTATTTTTGGAGCGCCTGCAGGACCATTAGCAGGGCCGTTTTCACGGCACGTCCACGCACATCGTTCCGGCTACCCTGAAAGTGAAATTCCGTTGCACTGACCTGTGTGCCCACGGCTAATCCGATCCACACAGTCCCAGCCGGATGACCTTCGAGTTGTTCGGGACCCGCGACGCCCGTAAGCCCGACACCCACATCAGCCCCGAGTGCGTGTTGGGCGCCCGTCGCCATCGCCTTAGCGGTGGCTGCACTAACGACGCCATGTTGATCGATCACGCTACCAGGTACGTTCACGAGCTGTTCCTTCGCTCCTGGGGCGTAGGTGACAAAGCCGCCGTTCAACACCTTTGAAGCCCCAGGCACGTCACCCAGAGCCGCCTGAAAGGCACCAGCGGTCAAACTCTCGGCCGCCGTAATGGTCGCGTGGGCTGCGGCTAGCGCTGCCACCACGTGCGCCGCCAGCGACTCATCACCGCTGCCGTAATAGTATTGCCCAATACGGCGCAAAATGTTGCTACGCATCGGTTTAATTAACGCTTGGGCCTGGTCAGCGTCCACCGCGCGTGCGGTCAATCGGAGCTCAACTTCATAATTGCCAATGTATGGGGCCACAGTGGGGTTGCCCTGTTCCGCAATAATGTCGCCAATTTCCGTCACCAGCGCGGATTCGCCCAGGCCAAAGAAGTGCATGGTCTCGCTGGCGAGGGTCTCGTGTTGCTGGCCAGCCAGTAATGGTACCAATTCCTTATCGACCATCATCTTGAACTCACGGGGTGGCCCAGGCAATAAGATGTAGTGGTGGTTGTTGGCTGCCATGAAGGCCCCGACCGCCAAACCGTTATGGTTCGTTAACGGCGTGGCCCCCGCCGGTAGCATGGCCTGCACCAAGTTGTTCGGGGTTAGCGGCTGCTGCTTACGCCGGGCCATTTCCACCAACTTCTCGTGGTGCGCCGCGTCGGTCACTAACTCCCGCCCTAAATGGGCTGCCAACGTTTGTTTGGTTAAGTCGTCAGGCGTCGGGCCCAGGCCACCCATCAAGATAATGGTGTCACTGCGCTGCTCAGCCACGCTGATGGCCCCGTCTAACCGTTCCTGGTTATCACCCACCACCTGCTGGTAGCGACTGCCAATGCCCAGGTGTGCCAACGTGCGGGCCAAGTATGCTGCGTTAGTATTCACAATTTGGCCTAATAACATTTCCGTACCAACAGCAATTAATTCTGCGTTCATGGTTACCTCCTCGGATAGTAATTCCGCAATTTTCTTTAGTTTAGCACACCGGACCGCAATTTTTGGTGCACCTACTCATGGGGACAAAGACGCCATCGTGACGGCACCAAGTAGCCGCCACGATGGCGTGGATTATGCATATTCAGTTATTAAAAGCTATCCGCAAAGACGCTCCGGTTCTTGTAGAAGTACTCGATACCAGAATACAGGGTGAAGAAGACCGCCACGTAGAAGAAGATTTGGGCCAACGGAATTCCTAGCGTCGCAAAGCCGACGTTGTTCAGCAACAACAGGATGATGGCGATCATCTGCGTGGTCGTCTTAATTTTGCCCGGCCAAGCAGCGGCTAAAACTTCACCCTCGTTGGACAGCAACAGACGCAGGCCGGTGACGGCCAATTCCCGCCACAAGATGATGGCTACAGCCCACGCCGGTACACTACCCTGGACGGCCAGGAAGATGAAGGCCGTGATGACCAGCAGCTTGTCAGCCAGCGGATCAGCGAACTTACCAAAGTTAGTCACGAGGTGATTGCGCCGCGCAATCTGCCCGTCCGCAAAGTCGGTCAACGACGCCACCACGAAGATGATCATGGCTACAATGGCACTCACGGTAATCTTCGTGCCCAGCCAAGTCACCGTACCCACTGGCCAGCCTAATGCCAAGATCAAAGTGAAGATGGGAATCAGGATGATCCGCATCAAGGTTAATTTATTTGGTAAGTTCACAAGTATTCCTCCCAGAACAAAATTTAGCTTTTGCCGTAAAACAGAACGTCACGTACCGACTCACTGCCGGTACGTGACCATTCGTGGCGTGGCGTCACACGCCATCACTCACTATTCTGCGCTACTGTTTTTCGGTGCAAAGGTCAATGTCTGCACAACGCTCGTGCTGGACTTAATAGCAGCCTTCTTACCGTTGATCTTCACCGTCGTGGCCGGCGCGTTCCCGGTGCTGACCGTGAAGCTCGTCGTCCCGCTAGCTAAGCGAACCGTGTGCGATTTGCCAGAGTCCAACGTCCCCTGCCAAGTCGTGGTACCAGCAACGCTAACGCTGACCCACGCAGACCCAGACGAAGCCTTCAGGACAACCTTGTTACCACTCTTAGGAAAGTGGCTCAACGTGAAGTTCTGCGTGCTACCAGAGATGCTAGGCTTAGAGATTTTGAACTTGCTGCCACTACTGGTTGCCCGTTGCTTACTGGAACCCTTAGCAACGGTTTTGCTGGAGCTACTACTGGTGGTCTGCTTGCTGCTGCTCTGCGCACTACGCTTGCGACTAGCCTGTTTCCGGCTACTCTTCTTGCTCGAAGCAATGCTGTCCGAGTCGTCCTTAGTACTAGACTTTGAAACCGGAATATCACTCGTAGAATCGTTCGACCGTTGTGAAATAATGGTTGAGCCGTAAACAACCGCAATGATGACCACCGCCACCAGGGCGATAATAATCTGCGGCAGGAACCGGCGTAACCGGGCCCCGCGACTTTGCGGCTTATTGGCCGTCCGCGTCGGACTATCTTCGGGGTTCGGCACCACGTTTTCGGGCTTAACCTCCGGAATGTCCTGCTGGTACTGCTCCATCAGCGCTTCCGCGTCGAGGCCAACTACCTGCGCGTACTGCTTGATGAAAGCACGCACATAAAAGTCCCCTGGCAGGGCATCAAAGTGACCCTCTTCAATCGCGATTAGGTAGCGTTTCTGAATCTTGGTAATCTGCTGCAGATCGTCAAGTGTGTAGCCCTTTTCCAGACGCGCTTCACGCAGCTTTTGGCCGATCTCGTCCATAATTTATATCCTCACCCGTTTACAAAGTTTCATCACTTGTAAGTCTACCATACCGCAACATCATCTTGAATTAAGAAATGGTTATATCATACGGTTTTAACGCAACCAACCGCCCGTCACGTTTAAAGTCTGGCCGGTTAAATAACCTGCCTTTTCAGAAAGTAAGGTGGCTACAAAGTAGGCAATGTCGGCTGGCTGGGCCAGCCGCTGCGCCGGAATATCAGCCGTGACCGCTGCTAAAGCTGACTGACCGAACCCCGCGTTCATCTTCGTGTCCACCGCCCCCGGGGCCACCACGTTCACGGTGATCCCGAGGCTAGCCACTTCCTGGGCGTACGCGTGGGCAAAGGCTGACTGTGCACCCTTGACCGTACTGTAACCCACTTCCATGGGCGAACCAGCTTCGCCGTAAACGGACCCGATAAACACGATGCGCCCGTGTCCGCTACGCGCTAGTTTATCCTGAAGCTGCCGAATCAATGCCATTGGGGTCAACAGGTGCACCCGTAGCAGGTTGGTCAAGTGCGCCACGGTGGTGTCCGCGAAAAGCTCGTAGTACGTCATGCCCGCAGCGACCACGACCGCATCCACGGCAAACAACTGCTGCACAATCTGGTCGGCGGCTTGTACGTCGGTCAGATCCGCTTGCAGGGTGAAAAAGTCTTGGCGGGGGTACGCCGTCACCAGTTCCCGCACTAACGCATCGATTTGAGCCTGATTATGGTGAAAATGGAGGTACAGGCTCCAACCCTGTGCTGCTAAGGTCCGGGCGGTGGCGGTGCCAATATCCCCCGAGGCACCCAAAATTAACGCCGTATTCATTTGCTGGCCTCCGTTTCCGGTAACAGGTGCAAAATAGCCACCCCATCGTCACGTACCAGGGCCTGGCCCGCTGCCAGTACGTCGGCCAACGTCAGTTCGGCCAGCACGTCAGGATAATCAAACATGTTCGTGTCACCAAAGGCGCGGCTAGCCAGCTGGTTAGCAATATTTTCCAGTGAGTTCAACGAGGCAAAGTACTTGCCCAGTGACGCCTTGATGATCCGCGCTAGGCGGTCAACGTTCACGTCAGGGTTAGCGCGATAGTTGCGCAACGCCGCCATAATGGCGTTGGTCATCCGGTTCGGGTCGGTAGCATCCCCACTAAAGACCGTAAAGTTGTAACCACGACCCACGTTGAATTCGTAGCCAAAGGTGTCATCAATCACACCCTGGTCGTACCAGTCGGTATAGGTGTGACCAGAGTCGCCAAAAATCAGCTCCAAGAATAGCCGCGTAGCTAATTCTTGACGTAACCCCGCACGGTCGGCCGTAATGGGCGCACTGCCCTTAATCCCGACGTAACCCTTAGGCCGCACGATGTCTAAGCGCTTGACGCTGTAAGGTTGCACCACACTCACATCGTAATCATCGTGCGTGATCCGTGCTTGCGGGGCCGGCGCAGTCACTTTGCCAGCCTGGTTGGCACTCACGACCCGAATCAGTTCGTCAGCGTCAAAATTACCGACTACGGTCAGCACCATGTTTTGCGGGTGGTAAAATGCCTGGTGCATCGTCCGTAAGATGGCTGGGGTGATGTGGCTAATGGAATCCACGGTACCAGCAATGTCCTGGCTCAACGGGTGGCCGGGGTACATGTCGGCCAACAGGCTCGTATACGCCTGCCAGTTCGGGTCATCATCATACATCTGAATTTCTTGGCCAATAATCCCCTGCTCTTTGGCCACGGTGGCATCCGTGAAGTACGGGTCCTGCACAAAGTCGAGTAGGATCTCGACGTTCTTCATCACGTTGCGGGTCGTCGAAAAGAGGTAATTGGTGTTCGTAGCACTTGTAAAAGCATTCGCGGATGCACCGCTGGCCCCAAACAAGTCAAACGCATCGTAATCCGCTTTGTCGAACAGTTTGTGTTCCAAAAAGTGGGCGGTCCCCGCGGGTACTACGACCGGTTGGGCATCCGCTTGCAACCGCACCTGGTCGTCGACCGCCCCAAAGTTCGTGGTAAACACCGCGTAGGTCTTGTGGTACTCCGGTTTGACCACAATTTGTAACCGCAGTCCGTTCGGTAAAGTGACGCGCCGCAAAGTTTCCCCCGCATCAGCGTATCGTTTGGTCGTATCGTCCATTACTGTTCCTCCCCATCAAGCAAGTACACGGCCTGCAGCTTAAACGTCGCCGCCGCAGCGGCCACATCCGCTTTGGTCACCGCCTGTACGCGCGCGGTAAACGTAGGTAAGTCCAACGCCGCCGCTGGTTGTAACGCGCTAGTCAGCGCCTGGTTCATCAAGAACCGCTGACTATCCAGCGCCGATTCGCGACCGTTCAAAATTTCGTCCTTCACGGTTTGGAGCAGATCGTCCGGGAAGTCACCCCGCACTACTTTGTCCAGTTGCTCGGCAATCAACGCCTCAGTTTGTGCACGGTTAGCTGCCTCAATCCCCGTTTGCACCATCATAAAGTGCCGCCGCTGGTTAAGACTAGAACTGGCAAAGTAAGCCAAGCTTGCCTGCTCGCGTACGTTCCGGAACAATAACGACAATGGCGATCCCCCAAAAAGCTGGTTGGCAACCATGGCCGCAAAGTACCGCGGGCCACAATCGTCACTTTCGACGTGGTAACCCAAGTTCAACTTGGCTTGCTGCACTGGGGCGTGCTCGTGGAACTGGCGCACGTCCGTGTGGACCGGCTGGTCGTAGCCCGGACTCAACGCCACCTGCCGTGGGGCAAAGCCCAACTGCTGGGCCAACGGTAACACGGTTTCCGTCGTGACTGGCCCGAGGACGATGATCTCGATGGCGTCGTGCGTCAGCGCGTCGTGGTACACATCAGTCAGCGTCTGGGCGTCGATGCCCTCAATGTCCGCGGATTCACCAAAACTCGGCGCCGCTTGCACGGGGTCATCGAAGTAGCCGTGTTGCAAGGCCAACGCGGCCTGGGTCCCCCGGTCCTCTTTAAGGGAAGCTAAATACAGCAACAGGTTGTCGCGTTCCCGTTGCACCGTGGCCGGATCGAGCACGCTGCCCTGCATTAACGGGCGCATCAATACCGAGCGTAAAAACGCAAAAGCTGCGGGCAATAACGGCGTGTCGGTGTATTGATCGTTCAGCACGCTAATGGCGGCGCCCATCCGGTGCACCGCCCCCTCGCGTGCGACGCCAAAGCCAAAGCTGGCGCCGTACATTTCCTCCAGGCGGGCCGCTAACTGGTCCTGCGTGGGGTACTCCGCACTGTTCGTTTCCAAAACGCTGGTCAACAACCCCCGCCGGCCACTTTGTTGTGCCCGTAATGGGGCCAAGAACTGGACGTTGATCCGCGTTGTTTTAAACTGGTTCGACGTAATGACATTCAGGTATACACCATCGGTAATCTTAGTTCGCAAGTTGTTCTCCTTCTCAACGACAATTATGCGCCCGACTGCTTGGGCCCGGACTGATCGTCGGCAGGCTTCGCAAAGACCTGCCGTGGCTTACTACCCTGGCTTGGACCGATATAACCCCGGTTTTCCAGGTCATCGATCAAGCGGGCTGCCCGGTTGTAACCGATGCGGAACCGGCGCTGTAACATGGACGTGCTGGCGGACTGTTTCTGCGCCACAAAGGCCAGCGCATCGTTAAACAATTCGTCCTCCTCAGCGCCGGGCTCGTCAGTTTGTTCATCCTCAGCGGTCGGAATCATGCTCTCGTCGTAGGCTGGCGCTACCTGGTTAGTGATGTACTGCACCACCGCCTCGACGTCCGCCGACGGAATGAAGGCACCCTGTACCCGCTGTGGTTTGTTCATATCAATTGGATCATAGAGCATATCACCACGGCCCAGCAGTTTCTCGGCTCCGTTCATGTCCAGAATGGTCCGGGAATCCACCCCGCTGGAAACGGCAAAGGCAATGCGGGACGGGATGTTGGCTTTGATCAACCCCGTAATGACGTCAACCGATGGCCGCTGCGTAGCAATAATCATGTGGATGCCAGCTGCTCGGGCCATCTGCCCGATGCGGATAATGGCGGTTTCCACCTCGGACCCCGCAACCATCATCAGGTCAGCCAATTCATCGATAATCACCACGATAAACGGCATTTTCTTCGCGTTACCCGTGGGGTCTTGTTGTACTTTCCGGTTGTACTCTTCCATGTTACGAACACCCGCCGCCGAAAAGGCTTCGTAACGCCGTTCCATTTCCTTGAGAATCTTATTTAGAGCGGCTGGGGCGCGCTTAGCTTCAGTAACAACTGGTGCGAGCAGGTGCGGGATACCATTATAGATCGATAGCTCAACCTTCTTTGGATCGATCAGCATCAGCCGCACTGCTGACGGCTTGGTGGTCATCAACAGACTGGTAATGATAACGTTGATCATCACGGACTTCCCGGATCCCGTCGCCCCCGCGATCAGCAGGTGCGGCATCTTGGCCAGGTCACTCGTCACGATGTCCCCCGTCACGGTTTTACCCAGTGGCACTACCAGGGGCTTGTTTGGGTGCTGCTTAACCGCGCCAAAGACTTCCTGAAAACCCACGGTGGCTACGTGTGCGTTCGGCACTTCGATCCCAATCAAACTCTTACCGGGGATCGGCGCCTCAATACGAATATCCTTCGCTGCCAGCGCCAACGCCAGGTCGTCAGTCAGGTTCACAATTTTCGACACCTTGACCCCGACGGCCGGTTCAATTTCATACTTAGTAATGGACGGCCCGAGGCTCGCCGACTTCACGGTCACGTCGACCCCAAAACTCTTGAAGGTCTGTTCCAATTTGGTCCGGTTCTTCTGAATCGCACTGAGCTCTTCGGACTGGTCAACCGGCTTTGGCTGGGATAACAAGTCCAATGACGGCAACTGGTAATCGTCCGTAGGCTCCCCCGTCTGGGCCAACGCGTCGTCATAAGACAGTTGCTCGGCGTGCTCCGGACTCGCCGAACTGCTGGATGCCGCAATATTCTGTGCCCCACTGGCCGCCGCACTGCTAGTCGGCGCCGCGGAAGACGGCACGTTAATGTGAAAATCATCTGCTGTCGTAGGTGTGTCCACTTGACCGACTAGTGGTTCGTCGTGATCATGCGGCGTCGGTAGATCCTTATCGTCCGCTTTGTGCGCCGTCTGCGCTGCCTTAGCCTCAGCCCGACGTTGTTTCCGGCTGGCAACCTGCGCGTCTTTTTGCGCGTCATCGGCCGCACGCTCGTCGTGCGCAGTACGCCAATTAGTGTAAGTGTCGCGGAGGCGCCGACCACCCTCAGCCAACCAAGCACCGAAACTCTGGAGTGCATCAAACAACTGGGCGGGTGTAACGCCCAAGAAGATCATGATCCCAGCCAGGATCGCCAAACCGGCAACAATGTATGAACCGAGTGACGAAACCAGCGCATAGGTCAACGTGTAAATGGCACTACTGATTTGCCCGCCACCAATTGGGTTGGCGGTAGTTAGTTGTTGAAAGTCAGCTTTGAGGATCGCCCACGAGGCGGACAGGAAGTGACTGTGAACGGCCAACTTGTTCATGGTCGTGGCTGTCATCCAGAGTAATACGCCCACGTAAAAGAGGGCGAAGCCCCACCATACACGGTGCTTAATGCGCGGCATCTTGCCGGTAAACAGCAACCATGCACCAAGTACGGCCAGTACCCACGCGGCGACGACAAAGCTATCCCCGACCACGATGCGCAACATGTTGGCAAAGGTCACACCAATGAGTCCCAATTGCGTGGCGGTCAAGACGCTCACGAGGAGTAGGATCGCGCCCACCCAGTTAAGTGTATAATCCCCGCTACTTCTGCGCCGGGCGGTTGTTTTACGTGCAGTTGTCGTTTTGCGGCGTCTCTTTGCCATTACGTAGTGCCCCCATTTCTCTTACCGATTATACAAGACTTCTGCCGTGGTGTCGCATGAGTATGACCCACCACGGTGCGTGGGACCGCCATAACGCCGTAGCTGGTGCGTAGCGAACCGCGCCTTGACGTGCACTGGGAAGCGGTTCACCCACCCCGAGCTGGTCAGCACGCTACCCCACATCTTTGGACCAAAAAAGCGTGCCCGCCAGTGACTGGACTGGGCGGAAACGCTCGCGGTGGGTTACTTCAACTTATCGTGTGGATATTCGTGCACCCGTTCCAGGCCGGCGAAGTTTTGCTGCCGCAGCGCTTCATAAATGACCAGTGCCGCGCAGTTTGACAGGTTCAGGGCCCGAATACCGTCCGTCATCGGAATACGCAGGCAACGGTCCGCGTATTCGCGCAGGAATGGCTCCGGCAAACCGGTCGTTTCCTTGCCAAACATGAAGTACTGGTCGCCCGTGGTCGCCGATAGGTCGCGATCCGAATACGTTTCGCTGGCAAACTTAGTGATCAAGTGGAGCCGCCCGCGATCATGCACCGTCGCCATAAAATCGTCCAGACTGTCATGGAACACCAGTTGCAACTTGTCCCAATAATCGAGTCCCGCACGTTTGACCGTGTGGTCGTTAATTTTGAATTTCATCGGTTTGATAATATCCAAAATGGCACCCGTGCCGACGCACGTCCGGGCGATGTTCCCCGTGTTTTGCGGAATTTCTGGCTGGTATAAAACAATGTGGTTGGTCAACGCACTTACTTCCTTTGCTTAATTAATTTGCTACTGCGGACTACTGCTACGTACTAAAAGTACCTGTGCCGCCAAAAGTCGACGCTGATGACAGCAGCAATGAGTACCGAAATCAAAATGGTGATGGCCCAACTGAGTGCCGAATGCGAGAACGGCAACGCGACGTTCATCCCGTAAAATGAGAACACCAGGGTGGGAATCGTCAAAATGATGGAATAACTGGTCAAAAACTTCATCACACCGTTCATGTTGTTACTAATGATCGACGAATATGTATCCGCAGTTTCCTTGATGATCGAATTACTAATTTGCGACATTTCGGTCGCTTGCTGCACTTCAATGCCGATATCTTCCAGCAGGTCCTGCTCGTCCTCGGCCAAGGTTAACTGGTGGCTGCGCCGCAAGTTATCCAGCACGTTCCGGTCCGTCCGTAAACTCATCATGAAGTACACCAAACTACGCTGAATGCTCATCAGGCCGTACAGGTCATCGTTCCGCAAGGACTTTTGTAACTTGGCCTCGGTCCGCTCGCGCTCCTTGTTCATGTCCCGCAGGTATGCGAGGTAACTCACGCTCACCTGGTACATCATCTGTAGCGCGGCCAGCATGCGCCGTTCGGGGTCAAACCCCGCGACTTTGCCCTCTACAAACATGCCCAGCAACGGTACCGGCTCCTCGTGAAGGGTCACGATACAATCTGGGGTGATGATCATCGCCAGCGGAATGGTTTTGTAGCTATACCGCTGGTGCTCATGGGCCACCACCGTGGGCATGTCGTAAATAATCAGCCCACTATGGTTATCCTCGTCAAACTCAAAGCGGGCCCCTTCGTCAGGGTCCAACCCGTAGAGGAGGAAGTCCTCGGGCACGTGGGCTTCCTGCAGCAGTCGCGCCCGCTCGTCCCTATCCGGTGCCACCACGTTGATCCAGGTGCCCGGAGCAATTGTTTTAACTGGGTAAAGTGATCCGGCCGCATTGCGTCGATAAACATCCAGCATGGTGCCGCCCTCCTCGTCCTGATTGAATAACCCCATTGTACGGCACTGGCTGGTAAAAGTCAGGTCACACTTGCCCCGTGTAATGCCTGAGTGGCGGGCGGTAGAACCGCGGTAGCATTGTCCCGGCCACAAAAAAAGCGGACCACCTCGGTGCTAAGCACGGCGAGATGATACGCTAGTGGACCTTAGTCGCAAACTTTTATCAAACCGGCAACCACGCACCTGATAAAAGTCGGAGATTAATCGGCCTTGCAGAAACTATATCACCGACACGTTGTAAATGCAACCCTTAACCGCCCGCGGAAAATAGCCTCGTATCGCCGTCACCCTAGGGTTCAGCGCCATTCATGGTCATAATGATTTGTGACAAGGCGGTTACAAAGCCAGCTGTCCGATCACAATCGCCAACGTGTCCGCCAATTCACTTTCTTTTTGTTAGTAACCAGTGTATAATGAATATTGTTGTTAAGCGTATTGACCGACCAGTCAAGGGATGCTACACCGAGTCAACAATCGGTAGCACCTACCAGTATAAAATCATTTGCGCACCCCGTGTGCGAGAAAGGAGTTCACTATGGCCAAGAAATCAAAGATCATGAAGGCCCGGCGTCAAGCAGCGACCGTGGCTAAGTACGCCGCCAAGCGAGCGGAGTAC
Source organism: Lacticaseibacillus thailandensis DSM 22698 = JCM 13996 (assembly GCF_001436135.1). Taxonomy (NCBI): domain Bacteria; kingdom Bacillati; phylum Bacillota; class Bacilli; order Lactobacillales; family Lactobacillaceae; genus Lacticaseibacillus; species Lacticaseibacillus thailandensis. The sequence goes on along the minus strand of NZ_AYZK01000001.1, from coordinate 24,554 downwards.
AAGCAGCAACACAATTATGCTGCCCTAGCGACGTTGCCCCGCGACGCCTCGCCAGTGCGGCTGCACCATCGCGACCGTATCGACGGACGTCCACATGCCTACATGCGTAAGTTTGGCATGTCTCGCCTCAACTTTCGGCGGCTAGCGCACCAAGGACAAATTCCTGGTGTGCGCAAGGCTAGCTGGTAAGCATGACACTTTAATTGCATGAATCATTCAACACCAATTAGTTGCTAATTGGTGTTTTTTTATGGCAGCAACTTAACGTCTCTTGTTGGGTAAGTGACCTAAACCACCCAGTTGTCCAGTAAATTCATCCGGATAGTTAAGGACATCCGGCGTCGAAGCCCGCAGCGCGGCCACCGTGTAATCGGCCGTCTCACCGTGTTCGCCCAAATCTAACCCGAGCCGCTCCTCCTGGGCCCCGACACGCATGGGCAAGCAGCGCCGCAACGTCACCGTAATCAGCGCCACCATGCCCGCAACGATGATGACCGTGACCAACGTACCCAGCAGTTGCACCAACAACAACCGCATACCACCACCATAGAGCACCCCCGCGTGTTTAATTTGTGGAGCCACGTCTTTGCTGGCGAACACACCCGTTAACAGGCTACCCACAATCCCGCTAACGCCATGGCAGCCAAAGGCATCCAGGGTATCATCCACACCGAGGTGAGGCTTCACCAACTGGATAAAACTGTAACTGGCAATCGTCGCCACTAGCCCAATCACCGCGGCCCCCGCACAGGTGACGTAACCAGCCGCCGGGGTGATACCCACCAGCCCACAAAGTGCTCCCGTGCAGACACCAACCAGCGTCGGTTTTCCCGTGCGATAGACGTCCAGGACCATCCAGGCTACCAGGGCGCTGGCGGCGGCAACACTGGTAGTGAGGGCTGCCGTGACCGCCGCCCGGTTGACACCCAATGCCGACCCAGCATTAAACCCATACCAACCGATCCACAAAATCGCCGTACCGAGTAATACCCACGGACGGTTATACGGTTGAAACCGGGACACCCGCCGCCGACCCAGGAACACCGAGAGGACGAGTGCCGTCACACCGGCATTGATGTGAATGACAGTGCCACCAGCAAAGTCGAGCATCCCCAAGCCTCCTAGGAGACCGCCTGGGCCCCACACCATGTGTACCAACGGGTAGTACACCAGGACGGACCAGCACACGATAAACCACGTCAGGTACTTAAAGTGCATGCGGCCAACCACCGCCCCAACGAACAGGGCCGGCGTAATAATGGCAAACATCATCTGGAACAGTACGTACGCCCCGACCGGTAGCCCCGTCCCCATCACGTGGGTCAAGTGCACGCCAGACAAGAACAACCCGTGAATCCGACCGATAATACCGAGGACGTTCCCGTTAAAGGCCAATTCGTAGCCACCACCAACCCAGAGCAAGATTGCGATCCCCGTAATGTAGAACACCGACAGCATCGTATTCACGACGTTACCCTTGGAAACCATGCCACCGTAAAAGAAGGCTAGTCCCGGCGTCATAAACCACACCAAGACACTCGCGAGTATCACAAATGCCGTATCAACTGTATTCATTGGTTGTTCCTCCCTCGATTGCACTATACCGGCATGGTAGCACCGGTTAACGCTTCCCCCCGACAATATTTTCACCAATTGGTATAGGCCTTGGGCAGCACGCCCAACATAAAAAGCGCCGTGACGGTCATCCGCCACGGCGCAGTTTTGTTCAATTCGCGTAAGCTTTCCTCACAAGGGTACTTGACAGTTTTGCACTTACAAGCAAAAATGTCAGTTTATCTGTCATTAAAGTGGCCGGGTGTGGACCGGAACGGCGGGTACCAGCTCGCCGAGCAAGTGGGTCCCGTGTGCTTGGTTAACCCCCATCGCGCTGGTTACCTGCTCCTTATTACCGTCGTTAACGCCACCACCGGGCATAACCTCAATTTTGCCCTGTGCCCAAGCAGCAGTTTCCTTGAGAACCGGGATGTTGTCTACGACGTTCGTGTCCAGCAAGCCCCCATGGGTCAAAATCCGCCGGAAACCATGGTCCGCCAGCCAATCCAAAGCGGCATGCTGATCAGCCCGCGGAATCCAATCAAACGCCAGGTTGCAAACCAGGTCCATGCCACCCGCAGCGGCAATCAGGTTTTCCATGGCGTCTGCGTCCAGGTGGTTGTCCCGGGTCAGCACCCCAAAGATGACGGCGTCGACCCCGAGTGCCTGCATTTCAAACATATCGGCTTCCATCATCTTCAACTCAATGTCATTGAAGTAGTAATCCCCACCACGGGGGCGGTCCATAGCCACGACCGTCATGTCGTGTTCGTGGCAATACTTCAGCGTTTCCGCCATCACCCCTTTACTGGGGGTCAAACCACCAGACGCGAGGTTACCGGTCAATTCGATGCGCTGGGCGCCCGCACGCATGGCGGCCGGCACTAAGGTAAAGTTCTCAACGGCAATTTCATTCAGCATGTTTTGTTCTCCTCATATAACTGGTAACTGGTGAGTGGTTAACGACCACCCGCCAGGAATTTTTGACAACATTTGCCGTACGGGCTCGACACTGCAGACCCGCGCGCTACAATACCATGACTAACACGACCACAATTCCTAAAGCAATGCGGTACCACCCAAAGCCCTGGAAGTCGTGCCCCTGAACAAACCGCAACAACCACTTAATGGTGAGCCAGGCAACGATCCACGAAACGATGAACCCTACCGCTAAGACGGCAAATTGTTCGCCGGTAAAAGCGTTACCCTGAGCAAAGAACTTTCCTAACTTCAAGATGGATACCCCAAACATGGTGGGAATCGCCAAGAAGAACGAAAATTCAGTGGCGACGTAACGGGATGTTCCGAGAATAATAGCCCCCAAAATGGTGGCACCGCTACGACTAGTCCCCGGCACAATGGACAGTGCCTGGAACAACCCGATGCACAGCGCCAACTGGAACGAAACATCAGCCAAGGTGTTGATTACCGGGGTCCGCTTGGCGTTCCAACGTTCGATCACGATGAACAAAATCCCGTAGAGAATCAACGTCGTCGCGATGACCGGCGGCGTCTGCAGGTGTTCATCCATCCAGTCATTCAGTGGGAAACCAATGATAACACTGGGAAGGACGGCCACAATGACCTTTGCCCATAATAACCACGTGGACCGCTTCTCGGAGTGGGACTTGCTGGGTGCCAGCGGGTTCAACTTGTTGAAGTACAAGATCACCACGGCCATGATGGCCCCCAACTGGATCACGTAGTTAAACATGTCCTTGAATTGCTGCGACTGGCCCATATGGATCAGTGATTGCACCAGGTCGATGTGGCCCGTGGAACTAATCGGCAGGAATTCAGTCAACCCTTCAACAATCCCAATAATAATGGCTTTAATGATATCAATCATGGTATTTTTGCGTCCTCCTATGTATACACAATGCTTCAAGTATACCAGAGGTCAGCAAAATAGAATATTAAGCAAAGGTGACGTTTACGGCTTCTGGCGCCACGATGTCTTGCTGCACAATGGTCAGCAAGCCCGTCTCGGCATCACGCCGGTACAGCGTTGCGTTATCCGAATTCTGGTTGACGGCCAACACAAACTGGCCACTCGGATCCAGATTGATGTCGCGCGGAAATTCGCCGGCGGTGGTAATGTGCTGGACGGGAGTCACATCACCACCAGCATCAATGGCCCAAACGGTGATGCTGTTATGCCCGCGGTTGCTGGTGTACAGAAAACGTCCATCAGCACTGATTCGTACGGCCGCCGCCCCATTTTGCCCGTGCCAATCCGGTGGCAACGTGGACAGCCGCTCACGGGCAGCAAAGGTCCCAGCCGCTGCGTCATAGTCCAATACCTGTAACTCACTGGCCAGCTCCCCTAGTAGGTAAGCCACCGGTAGCGTTGGGTGAAAGGTAATGTGGCGGGGGCCAAAACCAGGCGCCGTAGCAAAGGTGGCCACCGGCCGAATTTGACCCGCCGCATCAACGTCATAGGTCGTCACGGCATCCGCCCCTAAATCACAGACCACTAGGCGTCCATCCGGCGTTAAATTCGTGTAGTGCACGTGGGATGCTTCTTGTTCTGGCCGCGGCCCGGAGCCCGTGCACTGATTGCTGCTGGCTAACGCAATACCACCATCATCGCGGATCACAAAAACGTCAATCCGCCCCATGTGGTAGTTAGCCGCATAAACCAGCCGGCGTTGGGCGTCAACCGCCACGTAGGCTGGAGACGTACCCGGTAATAACACCGAGTTAATGACGTGGGGCGTACCCGCAAGGTCAATTGCTACCACACCCCCGGTACCGTCCCCCGCGGCCACGGCGTACATCTTGTCGCCATTCACCGCCAGATACGTTGGCCCGGACACCGTCGTGATCAACGGTGTCGGTGTGCTCAGCTGTTGCTTGGTCGTATCAAGTACGGCCCGGTAGATACCCTTGCCATTGCTCCGGGTATAGCCACCGAGATACACTGTTTCTTGCATGGTAATTTCCCCCTTTGTCACCAGTATACCCGAAAAAGAAAGCGTATTCCCCAAATTGTGAAATTATCATCGCGATAATGGTATGATGGAATTAATTTCAGTAAGTGAGGATGGTACAACTATGGAAATCACGGCAACGGTTACGGCAATTGGGCCACACGCAATCAGCCAGACGGACCCACTGGTCATTTTGTTCGGTCAGGAAGCCACGCCAGAACTGGCCGACGTCTCGGTGATCCAAACTTTTGACCAACCAGCACAACAGAAACAGCTAGTACTGCACCACGGAGACCACATCTACATTAACGACATCAAGTTTCGCATCTCGGCGGTGGGTAGCTTAACCAACGCCAACCTGCAGCAAATCGGCCACGCCACGCTCATGTTTCAACCGGTGCCCAACGAGGACCGGCTGGGTAACGCCGTCTACTTGGTACCGACCGCACGCCCAACCTTTACGGTGGGCACAACCATTCGCTACGTGATGAACGACTAATTCACGACTGATCCTAATACAAACAAACAATCCTTCCTGTCAATGGCAGGAAGGATTGTTTGTGTAGTGGTTCTTGATAATTAGGCCCCTGTCAACAGGTGATGGGCCTGCGCAAATTGCCGCATGTCGTCCGGCATGGGGGCCGTTAGGCGTAACGTTGCTCCGGTGTAAGGATGCCGCAACGTGAGCGCGGCGCAATGAAGCGCTTGTCGGCCCACGCCGGGAGCGCCTCCGTACAAATCATCCCCCACCAGGGGACGATTAATTGCGGCAAAGTGTACCCGAATCTGATGCGTCCGGCCCGTGTGCAGTAGCACGCGGCTCAAGGCCCAGCGGCCATGTTGAGCTAACGTCCAGTACTCCGTAGCCGACTTTTTGCCGTCCAGGGTCACCGCCCGGCGCATGTAAAACTCGCTGGACAATCCCAATCGCATCACCATCCAGCCGTGGGCCGCCAGTGGTTCATTACCGCCACTAATTGCGTAATACTCCTTACGCATCTGCGGGCTGTGCAACTGCCGGTCCAACAAGGAATGCGCCATACTGTGCTTGGCAAAGATCATCAACCCGCTGGTATCCCGGTCCAATCGGGTGACCACGTGCACCGCCGTACTTTCCGCGTGGGTCACCTGCAAGTAATGCTTCACGAAGTTCGCCATCGAGTCTGGCTGGTGGTTGGCTGCAGGAATGGACGCAGTCCCCGCCGGCTTGTTGACGATCAGCAGGTCCCGGTCTTCAAAGACGATGTCGATGGGCCCCGGGGTGGCGACCACGCTGTCCGCTGGCTGCTCGGGTGGCAGACGCAAAAATACCGCGTCTCCGCGGCGAATTTTGTACGTAGTATTACGCTGGCGATGGTTCACAAAGACCATACCCCCGTGGTACTTCATTTTTGTCAGCAGGGTCAAACTAAACCCTTGGTGACGCAAAAACTTTTGTAGGGATTGGCGGGGGCCCTGATAATTCCACGTAAAATCCATTATTTTTTCGCCCCAATAAATGCATCCTCGACGCGATCCCAGAAGTGCATGTGCCGGTACTTCGCAAAGTAAATACGCTCAGACGCGATGCGGTACGAAATAGCCTTTACTGGCCGGTCGGACATACTGAACTGGTCTACCGTCATCGTGTAGTTAATGCCTGGAACGGGTTTGAGCGTGACCCACTCATCCGGAGCAATGATAATTGGCGACGACAACGTCCGGTAGACCCGATTATTGATGGACGCAATCTCCGTCATTTGCAGTGCCTCCAGCCGTGGGTGTAATACAGCGCCCCCCGCCGATTTGGCGTAACCAGTAGAACCGGTTGGCGTCGAAATACATAAACCATCGCCACGGAAGCTTTCAAAGAAGTTGCCACTGATCATGACGTCCGTCTTCATGGTGCCCGTGACCCGCTTCAAGGTAGCCTCATTCAACGCAACGTAGTGTCCCGTTGAATCATCAGCGTACGTCACCTTCACATCGAGTAACGGGTACCCGATGCGCTGGCCATTATCGGCTTTAAGGGCCGTCACTAATTCATCCAGTTCGTAATCCCGCCAGTCCGTATAAAACCCGAGGTGCCCCGTGTGCACCCCCACAAACCGAATGGAATCCAGCGATGCATTATAACGGTGGAAGGCCGACAACAGCGTCCCGTCACCGCCCACGGTAATAACCACTTCCGGGCGGGCCGGGCTAACCTGAAACCCGGCGGCCTGGAGTTTTTTGGACAAGGCGTGCGCCGCATCCATACTCTTGGTACCCGAATTATGAAAAACCCAAACGCGCACTGCTATGCCCCCTTTGACGGCGTAGTGCCATCAGTATTGCCGTCAGCGCTTGGCGGTAATTCTTGGCCCTTGCCGTACGAAAATAATTGCTGTGCTTCCTGAATTTCTTCACGAATTTCCGACATTTCTTTGTCCAGTAAGAAACTAGCTTCGGCGGCCCGCTTCAACCGGTCCTTGATATCGTCGGGAAATTCCCCGCCGTACTTGTAGTTGAGGGAGTGCTCGATTGTCGCCCAGAAGTTCATCGACATGGTCCGAATCTGCACTTCGGCCAAGATCTTCTTCTCCCCGTTCACCATCTGTACTGGGTACTCGATGATGATGTGGTACGATCGGTAGCCAGACGGTTTGACGTTCGTGACGTAATCCCGTTCCTCCACGATCGTCATGTCCGTACGCTGATGCAACAGGTCCACAACCGTGTAAATATCCTCCACGAACTGGCACATAATGCGGAAACCCGCGATGTCCTGCATGTCCGTTTCGAGCACGTCGTCCTTAATATGCCGTCGTGCTTGCTTTTCGATGATGGAATCAACCGTTTTAACCCGCGCCGTGACGAATTCGATCGGTGAGTGGGCGTTATTTTGTTGAAATTGTTTACGCATGCCGCGCAGCTTGATTTTGAGCTCCGCCACTGCCTGTTCATAGGGCATCAAAAACTTATCCCAATCACGTGCCATACCGGTTGCCTCCTTACGCAATGAATACACCACATTGTAACATAGCCCCATCAAAGTGCGGCAGTCGGTCGGGCTGGTGTCACGGGTTATACTTCAACGCTCGTGAATAGCCGCTAGTTTGCGGTCACCATCAGCAAACCACGTCGGCCACTGGCACCAACGCAACTGCTGACCGTCAACCGTGACGTAGTCGCCCGCCACCAAGGCGGCTAACCACGCGTCCGCAGCCAGGGCGGCGACCTGGCGCCCACCCATGAGCGGCACCCGGGCACCCACAACGTAATCCATCCACCAATGCGTCATCCCGGCGACAGTCCACGTGGGTACGGCCCAAAAATCGAGCAACCAACGTACTCTTAACAGCCACTCCTTGGTTTGTAATCCCGGCACCCCACTCAACTGCTGGTGCACCACCACTGGACAACCCGCCAAATGCACACCACGTTGGTAGCACAAAGCCTGCACGGCCATGGTGTCCCGGTCCCGGTAGGCCAACGCCTGCAGTATCTGTCGGGCCGTAGAGACACCGGACGTACTTTGCGCGTGCCAGCGCGCAGGACGGGCGTTGGGGGCCAGTTGCTCCACGTTCCAACCTGCGTTGGTGAGCCCCCACCACGCCCACATGTGCCGCGTATGCGGGTCCACAAACCGCAGTTCCCGCCCCCGCGTAGCACTCCACGTTTCAAACTTGGCCGTTGCGGGTCCGGGCTGCTGACCCACGTAGCGTGGCCCCAACAGCCACTGTACCGGCAAGCCCAACTGTGCATACCCCGCCGTCCGCTCGGCTAATCTTTGTACGCTCAACGGCGCACACTGAAATTCCAGTGCCTGCACCGCATCGCCCCGGTGCAGCAACACATCGGCACGCTGCTTGACGGCTGGTAAGTATACCTCAAAGTCGGCCTGCCAACCAGCTGCCCGTGCCCACGTCGCCAGTAGGTGTTTACCCACCATGTGGTCCCGACTCTCTGGTTCGCCCACGACGCAATCAGATCCGGCCCGGTGGGCAAAGTGGGCCGGTAACACCTGTCCGTTGCGAATTATCAGCTCAGCATGACAAACCGGACACCGACAGACCGTCCCCGTCACTTGCAACGCCGTGGCCTGGTCGTGGGCATCCAGTTGGATGCGCTGCCCCGCATCATCAATCGCTACAAACATCCCATCACCCCCGTACAGGGTGATTTCGCGGCGCTCCGCCAGCTGGCACAGTCCACCCACCAAAAAAGTCCGTCACCGACGAGATGCGGTGACAGACTTTTTTGGTATAACGACCAGCTAATTTTTGAAGGAGTGGATCGGCGCCGGAATGTGGCCGCCCCGGTTCACGAACTGACTACTATCACCGTCGTTCACGGCCATAATTGGGGCGCGGCCAAAGATGCCGCCAAACTCCACCACGTCACCAACATCCTTGCCGGCAACAGGAATCACCCGCACCGCCGTGGTCTTGTTGTTGATCATCCCAATAGCAGCTTCATCCGCAATCATGCCGGCAATGGTCGTGGCCGGCGTCTTACCAGGAACGGCCACCATGTCGAGACCAACGGAACAAACCGCGGTCATAGCTTCCAGTTTTTCCAGACCAATGTGGCCCGCAGCCGCAGCGGCGATCATGTTAGCGTCCTCGCTGACCGGAATGAACGCCCCGGAAAGTCCCCCGACACGTTCTGCGGCCATGATGCCGCCCTTCTTGACCGCGTCATTCAACAGGGCGAGGGCCGCCGTGGTGCCGTAACTACCCACGTGGCTCAGCCCCATCGTCTCCAAAATTTCGGCCACGGAATCACCCTGGGCCGGGGTTGGGGCCAACGACAGGTCGACAATGTTAAACGGCACGTGTAGTCGCTCAGCCGCAACTTTGCCCACAAACTGGCCCATCCGTGATACCTTGAAGGCCGTCTGTTTGACGGTCTCACACAGTTGTTCAAACGGCGCATCGGGAATCGCCGCAATGGCGCGTTGGACGACGCCGGGGCCTGATACCCCGGTGTTAATGGCCACGTCACCCTCACTAACACCCCAGAAGGCCCCCGCCATGAACGGGTTATCTTCAACAGCGTTACAGAACACGACCAGCTTCATGGCGTCCTGCGGCTTGGGTGTAGCTACTTGCTGAACGATTTCGCCCATTAGCTTGACCGCATCCATGTTCATCCCCGACTTGGTGCTCCCAATGTTGACCGACGAGCACACGCGTTCAGTCTGCTGTAACGCGGCCGGAATACTGTCGATCAACGCCTCATCGGCAGGGGTCATGCCGTTTTGGACCAGCGCCGAATAGCCCCCGATCAAATCAATATCGAGGTCCTTAGCCGCCCGGTCCATGGCCTGGGCAATCTTAACAAAGTCGTAGCTGGTATCGCCGCCGGCTAATAACGCCACGGGGGTGACCGCCACGCGCTTGTTCACGATGGGGAGGCCGTATTCCTCCTCAATCTGGTCCGCCACTGGCACGAGGTGCTGCGCTTTAGCCACAATTTTGTCGTACACAGCCTGCGCGGTAGTGTCAAAGTCGCCACGAATGCAGTCTAATAATGAAATGCCCATGGTGATAGTCCGGATGTCGAGGTTTTCCTCGCGAATCATCGCAATAGTTTCGGATATTTGCTTACTGTCCATGGTGTCCCCCTAAAGTTCGTGCATTGCGTCAAAAATTTCGTGGCGCTGCATCTGGATGGTCATCCCTAACTGTTCCCCGGTCGCCTGTACGGCCTGCTTGACCGTGGCAAAATCAGCGTCTGCCGGTAAAGTTGCCCCCATCATCATGGTAAAGCTACCATGCAGAATGGTCTGGGTCATGTCCACGATGTTCACGTTGTGGTCAGCCAACGTCTGCGCCACCGCGGCCACAATACCGACCCGGTCTTGCCCCATCACTGTCACTACTACGTCCATTACGCGTTCCTCCTGTATGTGTCTGCTGCATCAATTATCGCCATTGTACCATATGGCACCCTGCCGCCAACGCGCAGCAATACTGGAATTGACCGGTCCCCAATCACACCCGTAAAAAATCCCGTAGCCACTTAGCTACGGGATCTACGGGATCAATCAAGCAAACTTTAGTAAGCTTTGCCCTGGTACACAACGTAATTAGGAAAGTTAAAGTTGTAATCCGTCAAATCGGCGACGTTAATCACCGCCGTGACACCAATTGCTGGCATTAGGTTGATTGGCATTTCGTTGCCATCTGGTAGCACGAGAATGACGGGCTTCCGGATTCCGTAGGCATACCCAATTTCCCATAGAACGCCCGGATCACTGTTCTCCAATTTGGGGTCATACAACGCAATCACCAAATCCGTGTTGTTGATGCCCTGAACATCACCATTAAAGGTCGCCATCTGCCACTCGGTGTCAGAGAGCAATTCTGGATGTTCCGTCGTGTCCAAACCCTTGTACTGGTGTGCCAACGGCAGGTAGCTGTTGTCCATATCAACAGTGGTGTTTTGCTTCAGTGCCGCAACACCCGCGTTCATCAGCGCAGTTTGTTCTGGATTGAACCAGCTTGATGCAATATATGCAGTTTTTGTCATTAGTAACCATCCTTCAAATAAGTTGATGTTAACAGCATATCATCATTTCACTGGTTACGGGGACACCCACCAACCGTAATGTTTCCCAACTAAACCGCTCCCATCAGGTCAATCAGCGGCGTACATTGTCGTGGAACAATTTACCACTGGGCCAGCAAGTGGCCATACACGGCTAAAGCCTGATTAAAGTCGGCTAATTCGACAAACTCATCAGTCTGATGTGAAGTGCCGTTGCCGGGACCGTAGATGGCTAAAGCCGTCCCCGGTAAACACATCAGCGCGGCATCAGTAATGCCGGTGTCCCCCGCAACGGGCGCCGGCGCCAACTGCTCAGCGGCCCGCGCCGCTTGCACAGCCTGGACCAACGGGTTATCGGCCGGAGTGCCAACCGGGTCCAACGTGGAATCAACGCTCAAGTCCAACGTCACACCCGGGACATTGACCGCCGCAACCGCTTGGTGCAAGGCCGCGACAAACTGCGCGTTGTTTGCTGTAGGAATGGTGCGAATGTTACCACGCAGATGGCCCGCTTCGGGGATGATGTTGACCTGAGCCCCGCCATTGATCAGGGTAATGGCGTGCGTTGGGTGCCCCAATAGCGGTGCGGTTTGGGCGAGTAGTGGTGCCACTGCCGTCTGCGCGGCCTGATGGAAGGCAACCAAACCGTCAATGGCGTTAGCCCCCAACTCCGGCTGCGAGGAGTGCGCCGCTTTGCCCCGTGCCGTCACCGTGTAATCGATAATGCCACGCTGGGCGGGCTTGATGACGCCCTCACTGGGCTCACCCACCAAGAGTGCCTCCAGGTGGTCGGCGTACCCCGCCGCGGCCAACTGGCGGGCCCCGTAGTTGTCCACTTCCTCACCCACGGTGGCGAACAACACCACTGGGTGCACCGGATGCGGGACCGCGGTCGCCTGCCGCTTCAGGGCAACTACCAACGCGGCCAGTCCGGCCTTCATGTCGGTAGCACCCCGACCGTAGATGCGGCCACCAACGACCGTAGCTGTGAAGGGCGCGTGTTGCCATTGCTGCTCGTCGCCAGCCGTGACCACGTCCATGTGGCCGTTCAACCCGAGCAGGTGGTCGGTGCCCTCACCATAACGGATTACCAGGTTGTCGCGACCTGGCGCAAAGTTGACGCGGGTACTCGCCAGCACCCCAGACGCAATCAATGGTTGCAGGTAATCCTCAATAATATCGGCCACCAAACTTTCGTCCTGACCCACCGTGGGTACGGCCATAATTTTTTGCAATAACGTGAGTGCTTCAGCTGGATAATTTGACATGAGAGCCTCCTGAATGACTTAATATGCAAGAAAGTGAATTTTTATGTTGTCTCAAGTATAGTCATTTGGCGGGGTTGGGGCAAGGCGGGAGTTAGTGCAACGAAGATAGAACGGGGGGGGCCGTGCGCGATCTGTCTGCCAATTGCTATCGGACCTCTGTCTCTCGGCTGGGCTGCGCGCAGCCTCCGAGTGGCGGCGAGTATGCGCTAAAGCGCTAACTCGCCGCGCAAAAAAAATCCTCCGCGAATGCACATAGCGCACATTCACGAAGGATGGTTGATAGACTGTAAATTATCATGTGATTGACGTTGAACCCCACAACTATTTGCCATCGCGGGTTACCGCTTCATGGCTGCTATAGCTTGTTCAACCGTTAGACCGCGCCCGACCTTGTGACTGTCGTGCTGATCAATCGCAATAAATTCTTGCGTCTTCATATCAAGTTGTAAACGATACTGCATAATATTACCTCCATTCATGTTTCGTGGTGCGAATGGTCTCGAGGTAGCGAATACTAGTATATTACACTCTTTCTTACTTTTTGTCAATGTCATGCTGGAACTGACTTTGGTATAGCTGGTAATAGAATCCATGTGCCGCTAATAATTCTGCGTGCGTCCCTTGTTCCACCACGCGCCCACCATTGATCACCACAATGGTCGTGGCCCGCTGAATCGTGGACAGACGGTGCGCAATCACAAAGCTGGTCTTACCCTGCATCAGGTCCGCCATCGCATGTTGCACATCCAACTCGGTATTACTGTCGATTGAACTCGTGGCTTCATCCAGCACCAGCACCGGCGCATTCGTCACAAAGGCGCGCGCAATACTCAATAACTGCCGCTGCCCTTGCGATAATCCCGCCGCGTCCTCCGTCAACACCGTCGCATACCCCTGCGGCAGCTGCCGAATAAACGTATCCGCGTGCGCACGTACCGCAGCGGCTTGAACCTCTTCATCCGTAGCGTCAAGACGTCCGTTGCGAATATTATCCGCTACGCTAGCCGTAAACATGTGCGATTCTTGTTGTACCACCGTCACCAACCGCCGTAGGTTTTGCCGTTTGATGGTGGTAACATCCCGACCGTCCAAGAAGACCGCCCCCGCTTGCAGGGGGTACAAGTTTGTCAGTAGGTTCATCATCGTCGTCTTTCCGGCCCCAGTTGGCCCCACGATGGCCACCGTATCCCCGGGGTGCGCCGTAATATTAATGTCGTGCAAAATTTCGTGTCCGGGCACGTAGGCAAAGCTGACGTGGTCAAAGCGCACCGCCCCCGTGGTGGTCGTGACTGCCACCGCGTCAGGTTGATCCTGCTCTGGCTGTTCATCGATGACCGCAAACACCCGCTCCGCGCTGGCCAATGATAGCTGCAGCGTGTTGATCAGGTTCAAGGTGTTGTTAATGGGCCCAGTAAAGTTGCGCAGGTAGATCAGGAAGGTAAAGATAACCCCCACCGTGATGCCACCGCGATCGCTCACAATGGAAATGGCCCCAGCCGCCGTAATCAGCAGGTAAGCGAGGTTGTTGGTCATGTTGTTAAACGGCCCCATGGCCCCACTAAACAGTTGTGCCCGGTAAGCAGCCGCGGTGTACTCCGCGTTGGTGCTAGCAAAGTGGCGTAACGTGGCCGCTTCGTGGTTAAACAACTGCACGGCCCGTTTACCCGAAACCGATTCCTCAATCTGACTGTTCAGGTCCCCCAGCGCTGCTTGTTGCACCGTAAAGGCTTTTTGGGTCACCCGTGCCGCCATGCGGGAAAATGAGTACGTCATGACCGTGCTCAATAGCACGATCACGGTCAGTAGCGGGCTGAGCACGATCATGGCCCCCAGCATGCCCACCACGCTAATGATCCCGGTAAACAGTTGCACAAACGTCTGCATCAACGCCGTGTTGATGTTATCCACATCGTTAGTGAGTGTACTCATCACGTCACCATTATCGTGGGTATCAAAGTAGCGCATGGGTAACCGTTGTAGGCGAGCAAAGATGTCGTGGCGAATCCGCGCACTCGTATCCTGAGCCACGTCGATCATGGTGGCATTCTGCCAATAGGTGAACGCACTGGAGACTACATACATCCCCGCCAACATCAGGCAAATGATGTACAGTCCCCGCAAGTTGTCTTTGGCAATGTACGTGTCCACAACGATGCCGTTGATCCGGTTGCCTACAATCGTCACGGCCGTAGTGACTACCGTCATCAAAAACACGCCGACTAGGCGCCACTTTTTGCTGACAAGGTACGACCAGATCCGGCGTACCGTCCCGCGCCAATCATTGATGGTTACTTCAACGTGCACTCCACGTGGTGTGCCGGGACGGCGCCCACCGCCCATGTTACCAACATTACGCATTTGCATTGGCTACCGTCTCCTCGCCAAATTGGGCTGCCACCAGCCGTCGGTAAAATGACGACGTCCGTATCAGTTCCGCGTGCGTGCCGCGACCGGTGATCCGACCACCCTCTAGCACAATAATCTGGTCACAATCCACCAGGTTACTAATCCGCTGGGAAATAATCATGGTAGTCCGACCGCGTCGACTAGTACGCAACCGCTGCTGAATCCGCGCGTTGGTTTCTTGATCCACCGCGCTGGTAATATCATCCAACACCAAAATGTCGGAATCAGCCGCCAGTGCCCGGGATAAGTTCAAGCGCTGCCGTTGACCACCAGAAAAATTCTTTCCGTGTTGCTCAACCGGTAGGTCCAACCCACCACCAGCCGCATCGATAAAGTCATCCGCTGCGGCATCGTGTATCGCCCGGGCTAAATTGGAGTCCGTGCCGTCGGGTTGCCCGTAACGCAGATCATCGCGCACACTCCCGGAAAACAGCACGCTGTCCTGCAGGGCCACCGCCACTTTGTGGTGCAATTCGGTGAGCGTCAGCGCCTGTACGTCCGTGCCACCGACCATGATGTGCCCCTGATAATCATCAAAGGCACGGGTCAGCAGGTTAACCAACGTGGTTTTACCACTCCCCGTTGTGCCAATTACCCCCAGCCAGGTACCATCGGCCACGTGGAAGTCAATATCGGCCAAAATGGGCCGCTTGCCGTAGCCAAAGCTGACGTGGTCAAAGTCGAACCCACTACCAGCTGGCAGTTGGGCGTGCCCCGGTTGCTGGTCCAGCGCGTCCGCCTGATTTTCCTCATCAAGCGCGGTCCGCACCCGAATAGCACTGGTACTGGCCCGTGAAAAGGCGGTGATGATGTTGACCGTCCCGATCATGGCGTTGGTAATTTGAATCATGTAATTGACAAAGGCAATAATTTGCCCGTCCAAAATGACGTGCTGCATGTCCAGCCGGCCACCGTAAGCCAAGGCAATCACCACCGCCAGGTTCAGGACCAGGAGGATGACCGGCGACAAGATGATTGTCGAGTGTTGTGCCACCTCACTATCACTTTGGAGCTGCTCGTTGGCCCCATTGAAGCGGTGGTATTGACTGTCTTCCAGTGCGTAAGACTTAATGGTCTTCATCCCGTTCAAGTTTTCCCGCATGATTTGGTTTACGTGGTCAATGCTTTGCTGCACACGCGTAAACAGCGGGACGCTCCGCCGCACTACTAGCACCATAAAAATCAGCAGTAACGGCATGACGATGAGCAACAACCAGGCCAATTGGGGACAAACGATGACGGACATAACGGCCCCGCCCATCATCAACAGCGGCGCACGCACCATCCCCCGTACCATGATCAGCACGAGGTTTTGCATTTGGATCACATCGTTAGTGATCCGCGTAATGATGGTAGCCGGCTGCAGTCCCCGGGGGTTACGACTAGTCAGTGCCACCTGTAGCATGTGTTGCCGCAAGGCTGCCCCCATTTGCAATGAGGCGTAACTCCCTAAAGCGTTACACGACACCCCCGCCACAAGGCCCACGACCGCAAAGAACGCCATTAACGCGGCGGTCCGCAATACGTAGTGCATGTCACCTTTGCCTAACCCGTTATCGAGAATGCGGGACATCAATGTTGGTTGCTGCAAGTCCGAAAAGACTTCCCCGAGCATCGTGAGGGGGGCTAAAATCAAGCAAACCAGTGCTTTCCCATGTGTATGTTTAAAAACGATGTTGAACAAATCCGTGCGGCCAGAACTATAGCCTGGTCACTACCCCCTTTTTATCGGCGTAAACCACCGTTATTTGGCTGGTGGTGCAATAACCTTTGCTGCCATAAAGCACAATCGGCGTGTAGCCCGTGCCCACAACTTTGCAGTTGTCAGTACGTGCTACACGCCGATTTATCGGTTCAGCACACCTATTGTTGAATCTTGCGGGCCACCCCTTCGAGGTATTGGTGACTCGCCAACATTTCCTGGCAGCGCCACTGGTCCGCTAAGTTAATTTCGTAAATCCGCGAGGCGGTCGGATTAAGTTCCGACAACACCCGCACCCAATCAATTTTACCAGTCCCTAACGTCAGACTGTCGTGCGTCTGCCCCATGGAGTCCACCAGGTGGTAGTGCCGCACTAGTGGGGCCAGGTGGTGTAAACTGGCAATCAACGCGTCATTATCACCATGTAGGACGATAAAGGCGTGACTAACATCATAGGCCAATGGTAACCCCAAAGCCAGCAGCTGATCCTCAAAGGCGGGTACCCCGTACTGGAACGTGGGCAACATACTGTTTTCAAACACCACGTGCCCCTGAGCCCGGCTCCGCAACTCACTGAGTCGTCCCAACACCACGGCCTGGGCAGTACGCAGGTTCGGCCAGTCACCAACGAGGTCAGGTTCCCCCGGCTTCTGGTTGTAGCCCCCATGAATCAAGGCAATCGTGCCGGTTGCCCGGGCAAAGTCGACCAAGCGCCGCGAGCTGTCCATCACGAACTGGTACAAATCGGGGTGGACGTCCGCATTGACACATAATTCACACCGCCAACCGTGCCATTTCATGGGGTGATGCAGCACAACCCGGGGCACCGTGGCTTGTACGTGCGCGACCACCTGGGTGAGGTGCACCCACCCAGTGTCGGTGAAGTCGTCCGCCGTCAGGTGAAACTCAAAGACATCCGGATGGTACTGGAGGCGGTCCGCAATTTGGTCTTCGTCAGTACTAGCCTTTAACCCTAATTGCATCCTGAGACCCCCTACTGTGCCCGTACCGCCCGCACGATCCGCTGGGCGGCTTCATCCACGATCTGCGGATCCGTTGCTAGGTTCAAGCGGATATACGTCGCCGTGATGGGTGCAAACCATTCACCGTAATCAACCGCCAGGTGGGCCTGCTGCTGCACAAAGTCGTGCAGGTGGGCCGCATCAACGTACGCGCCCAGGTCGACAAAGCTCAGGTAAGTGCCCTGCAAATCATCAACCCGCACGTCCGGCGCCCCCGCAGCGAGAACAGCCTGCAAGTGCGCGTAGTTAAAGCGAATGACCGCTAGCAGGTCATCAAACCAAGCCTCACCCTGACGGTACCCAGCCTCGGCCGCGACCTGGCCCAACATGGTGCCAGCGACGTTATCGACCCGCTGCGCGTACTGGTCATAGTCCGCCCGCAGTGTAGCGTCAGGAATCAACACGTGACCATTATTGAGTGCAGCCAAATTGAACGTCTTGGAAGCCGCGTTAAGGACAATCAAGTGTTGCAACTGGCTCGGTGTGGCTACCGCCAGCGCGGAGGTAAATTGCGGTCCAGTAACTTCAAAGTCCTGGTGGATCTCATCGGCAACCACGATGACGTGGTACTGCTCCGCCAGCGTTAAAACGCGGCGTAACTCGTCAGCCGTCCAGATCCGGCCCACCGGGTTGTGCGGGGAGCAGAGAATCAGTAACCGGGGATGCTGTTGCGCAAAGACCTGTTCTAGGCGGTCAAAGTCAATTTGCCATCCCGTAGCGGTCCGCTGCAGGTCGGCTGACACTACTTTGCGTCCCTGGTCCTCAATTGCGTGCATGAACGGGTAGTAGACCGGCTCCATCACCACGACCGGTGCCCCCGGTGCGGTTAACCAGTCCACCATCATGTAGAGTGCCTTAACGATGCCCGTCGTGAGGCGCACCCAGTCGCGCTGAATGGTCACACCGTGGCGTCGCTGCATCCAGTCAGCCAACGCAGCGTAATAACTGTCTGGCGTGAAGGAATAACCGTACACCCCGTTAGCAACCCGCGCCGTCAACGCGTCGCGCACGGCTTGGGGGGCTTTGAACTCCATGTCCGCAATCCATAATGGCAACAGGTCCGTGGCGCCAAATTCACCCTGCAAACCGTCCCACTTTTCTGAATTCGTACCGCGTCGATCCACCAAGTTGGCATCAACAAACGCTTTTACTGCTACTGGTAACTGCACTGCCATCACCGTACCCCACTTTCCACAATATCAATAGCTTTATGGTAGCAGAAACCCTACCAATGAACAAAAAAACAGGCCTACCGCGCGCCGTTAGGACAGCCACGACTCGTCCGCGTCGGCCTGGCGCCGCATCAACTTGCCGTGCTCATCGATCACCGCGTGCCAGTCCTGCGCCAGTGCCGCCGACACCCCCGTCATCAACGGTGCGGTCGCGCGCTTCATCGCGGTATACGTGGTGTAGTTTCCGGCACCAAGCCGGGCAAACAACTTGCGCGCGTAATTATCGGCGACAAAGACTGGCCGGTTAAACATGTACAGCAGCATGTCGTCCGCCGTCTCTTCGCCGACACCGCGGATACCCAACAATGACTTACGTAAAGCGGGCGTGGGGACGGCCGCCAACGCCGACAATTTGCCACCATGATCCTGGTACCACTGGAGCAACGCCCGAATCGCCTTGGTTTTCTGGTGGTAAAAGCCCGACGGCCGGATCAACTGTTCCAGCTGATCGGTCGGCATCGCCGTTAACTGCGCCACCGTCATGAACGGCATCATCCGTGCAATCACCTTTTCGGTGTTCCGCCCCGTGGTCTGTTGCACTAAAATCATCGCGATCCAGTCGGCTAGGCGATTATAGTTTGACCACCAGTGCTGTGGGCCATAGTGGGCCATTAGCCGGTCCAAAATCTGTCGTTGTCGCGTCTGTAGATTCATACTGTCACTCGCTCCTTACCACATTATCGTTGACTGCTATCCGTACCGCCCCGCACTTGCGCTTACAATCGACGGTCCCGGCACGAACGGCACCATCAGCCTTGCAGCCGGTCGAAAGACAGTTACTTAAAATAAGTAATGCCCGCTTTCGATTATAGCACAAGGCCTCACGCTTGCCGGCACGCACGTGCTTGTTTTACCGTGCCTGGGTGTCATAATGATAGTGATAACGGATGGAGGTAATTTAATGATGACAACTAAACAACACCGCGTCGCCATCCTCGGCGACGTCCACGGAAATTATAGTGCGTTGCGCGCCGCACTGGCAGACGCCGACGAGCAAGGCGCCACCGACTACATCGTCCTGGGCGACATTACTAATCGGGGGCCGGAGCCAGAACGGTGCCTGCGCGCCTTGCGTCCACTCCACCCGCTCGCGTGGGTCCTGGGTAACCACGAAGAAGTATACACGAGTCTGTTAGCGCACCGGTTCGTCGACTTTGCGGATAATGCCAAAGCCGTGATGGCCATCGTGACGTCTGCCTATGACCGCCGCCATCTGACTGGTGACGAGTTCCGGTGGCTAGCGAGCCGACCACTCCACCAGGACGTGACGGTTGGTGGAGTGCACCTGAGCATTTTCCACGCGACGCCGGAAAAGTGTCGTGGCCATTATACTGAACCCATGGCCCCCCAAGACCACTTTGACCAGGTGCTCGCCGATAGTCACGCTGACCTAGCCTTCTACGGGCACACGCACCAGCCCGTAACCCGGCGAACGAGCGACGGGCGGTACGTAATCAATCCGGGGAGCGTTGGGCAGTCCACCACCAAATGGATTCGCGGCGAAGTTGGCCGCGCTTGCTACGGCCTCCTGGATGTAGCCGATGGTGGGGTTCTCGGTTGGACGCAACGCTACGTACCTTACGACGCGGCGGCCGAAGCCGCATTAGCGGGAACCAAGGACGTGCCGTACGCCCAGCTATACCAGCGTTTAGTGACCACTGGTGAGTTCACTTACACCACCGAGAACGTCGCTGCAATCAACACGCGTGATCAACTAGGTACCGTCGCCGACAGCGCCATTACTGCTGATGAATGGTAATACACAAAAAAATGCGGTCTGCCCGAGCAATTTCGGGCAGACCGCCTTTTTACATGCTGACTAATAAGCTAATCGTCCCTTTCCCCAGCGCGTACGATCTTGACGGGTTCACGCCACACCAGGTGCCCAACCAAGCTCACCAGCAGAAAGACGGCCGCAACCACGCAAACGCCATTCCAGCCGAATCGTCCCCAGGCCCACGTGGCAAAGAACGTCCCCAGGGCACCGCCCATAAAGTAGCTGAACATGAAGACGGAATTGTTGCGGCTCCCAGATGTGCGACTCAGCGACTGGACGATGGCTTGGTTGGAGATTTGGCCAAACTGGGTACCCAAATCGAGTAGCACAATACCGATGACCAGTCCCAGTAGCCAATGGCCGAGTAGCCAAAAGGCGACGAACGCCAAGGTGGAAAACATAATGCCCATGCCGATGGTGCGTCGCGGCGAGACCCGGTCAACCAGCCGCCCAATATAAGGCGCGAACAGGACCCCGGTGATTCCCAACAGACCCATTAAGCCAGCCACGGTGCTGCCAAGCTTAAACTGATCAGCCAGGTAGAAGGCTAACGTTGACCACAAAACGTTTGAGACTCCAAACAGGGTAAAACCATTGATGGCCGAGCCCTGCAGGTGCTTCTGTTGCCGCAGTAACCGGGGCAACGACCGTAAAACCTGAGCATAGTTCAACTGCTGGTGGCCGCGCGGATCTTGTGGTAAGTACCAATGGAGTACCACTAAGAGGATCACCACGGCGATGGCCGCGACCAGGTACACACTTTGCCACGGCCAGAAGCCGGCCAACAAGCCACTCACTGACCGAGAAAGTAAAATCCCGGTGAGCAGACCACTCATGACGCTGCCCAGCACCCGACCGCCGTGTAACCCGTCCGCGAGGTAGGCGGAGAACGGGATAATCATTTGGGGGGCAACAGAGGTCACCCCGACAAGGAGCGAGGCTGCACCAAACCAAATAATGTTTGGTGCAGCGTATGCCGCTAGTAACGACACCACGGCCAGTACAAGCATGAACTGAATGAGATGATTGCGGTCAAAAATATCTCCCAGTGGCACTAGTAGCAGCAGGCCAAAAGCGTAGCCCAGTTGCGTCAGCATGGCCACCACGCCGACGGTACCACGGGTCACATTGTAGCTTTGCGCAATCAACGCCTCTAGCGGCTGAATGTAGTTGAGGTTGGCCACCACGATCCCGGTAGCAATCGCAAGCAACAACACTTGCCCCCGCGTTAGTCCCCTTTTTTCTGTCAATGTCTTTACCAATCCTTCCTGACTGACCGACAACATTGGTGTACTTTCAGCACAAATTTTCAATTTATGCCACGTACTGATAGCTTAAAGCACCTATCCCTGTTTTGCCAGGCAGCTATTTCAACATACCTTTCATCCTACCACAACATGTTGATCATACAGTGGGACTGGCCCAACTCATGGCCTTAGGGGTGACTGCGGATGCTGGTCCCGCACCGAAATTAGCATACAAAAAGACCGAATGTCAGGTGACATCCGGTCGACGTGTGGTACCTTGCTGCCGTTTACTGGACTCGGACCAGCGACCTACGCTTTACTAGAGCGTTGCTCTACCAACTGAGCTAAAACGGCAAAAACTGTTTGGTGCCCTTAAGCACAAGAAATATATTACCATACGATTCACGCCGTGTGTACCTCTTTTTGCAATTTTCTCGCATAAAAAACCTGTTTACACTAATCATTGAGAACATAATAGCACCCTAAACGGTTTCAATAACAGCACTAATTAATATTATTGTTGGTCGTAAATGACCTTCAATCCGGCCAAATCTGCTGGCGATAAATGGGTGAGCCCCTGATCGATTGGGTACATCACGGAATTGCGACTGGTACTATGGTCGAGGCCGAGGGCGTGCCCTAGCTCGTGAATCGCGACCGACAACTTAATCGCATCGGCATAATCAACGTTCAGCCGGGCCGTACTCCGGTTAACCACTGCCGTGACTTGACCTCTACTACTGATGCGCTGCACTATTTCTGGACCACCTTTGCCCAGCTCTAACGTTCCGCCCGCGTCTGCCCCCATGCGCTTATTGTAGACGCCCAAGGTGATGCGGTTTTGCAGGTTCGTCCCCTGACCGGCCCGTAGCGACACGATTCCAGTCGCGTTATAAACCGCCACCGCCTGCGTGAAGACCCGTTGAACGGCCGCTGGGGTATCCGCTTCAAAGTGGTAATAGTACGTATTGGCTAGCTGAACACCCTGCACAATACTTTCAATGGGGGTCTGTTCGGCGTTATCGCTATTACTGCTGGCTGTGGTCGTCGCATTTCTGGTCGTGGCGCTAGCGCTGCTGCTAGTAGTCTGCGACTGGGAGCTGGAACTACTACTATTTATGCTCACGTCACTAGTGGCATCCCGCCCGATACGGTTGGCCAAGTGTTCCAACGGCGGGAACTGCACCAACACGCTCCGCAGACCACCCAAATAGCCTTTGACCTTGGCGACCATCTCCGTCCGGGAAATGTTCACCCGCGGATCGAGCTTGATCCATACCCCCGTGGCCAAAACCGCGACCGGCACCAATACCAGGGCTAACCATGACTTGCTTTTCATGATGGACCTCCTTTCCCATCCCCGCATTGACCCTGACCAGCCACCTAGTTTAAGGTGGTGGGGACGATTGTATTACTTGTACAAAAGCTGCCCACAGGTTGTTGGGCAACACCGCACACCGTTTTAAGTAACCTAAATTGTACCATGCAGTGGGGCCTGACACCCCACGCGTAAGGCAAAAATAATTTTCAGAAAGGAAACCAACTATGCAACACCCATTAGCATACCGCATGCGTCCCCGCAACCTGGACGAGGTCGTGGGGCAACAACACCTCGTCGGCCCGCACCAGATCATCCGGCGTATGGTCCAGGCGCACCGATTAACCTCAATGATTTTGTACGGACCACCCGGCACCGGTAAGACCAGTATTGCCAGCGCCATTGCTGGGGCCACAAAGTATTTCCTCCGCATGCTCAACGCCGCTACGGACACCAAAAAGGACCTGCAGATTGTCGCCGAAGAAGCCAAAATCAGCGGCACCGTCATTCTCCTCCTGGACGAGATTCACCGGCTCGACAAGTCTAAGCAAGACTTTCTCCTCCCGCACCTCGAATCCGGCCGCATCATCCTGGTGGGCGCCACTACGGAGAATCCCTACATGAGCATTTTGCCCGCCATCCGCAGCCGGGCCCAGATTTTCCAGGTCTTCCCGCTCAGCCCCGACGACATTAGTACCGCCGTCGATCGGGCCCTACACGATGAGGAGCGGGGCCTGGGCAAATACCCCGTCAACTTAACGGCAAGCGGGCGGGACTACCTTATTGCGGCCACCAACGGCGATTTGCGTAGCGCGCTCAACGCCCTCGAACTCGCTACCTTGTCGACCCCAGAAAAAGACGGCCACATCACGCTCGATGAGCAGGTCATGCACCAATCGTTGCAACAGCACGCCCTCGACGGCGACGCCAACGGGGATGCCCATTACGATCTCATTTCAGCCTTCCAGAAATCAATCCGGGGTAGCGATGTGGACGCAGCCTTGCACTACCTCGCCCGTCTCATCGTCATTGGCGACCTACCCAGCATTTTGCGGCGACTACTGGTCATTGCGTATGAAGATGTTGGGCTGGCCAACCCGCAAACTGCTAGCCGCACGCTGACCGCCATCGAGGCCGCCGAGCGTCTGGGGTTACCGGAAGGCCGCATCCCCCCTCGCTAACGCCGTCATTGACCTCTGTTTGGCACCGAAAAGTAACACCGCCATCACCGCCATCACCGCCATCGACGCTGCCATTGCGGATGTGCGGGCGGGCAAAACCGGCGCGATTCCTGACGACCTCCGTGATGCGCATTACAAAGGCGCAAAGGCCCTCGGCCACGGTGTGCATTACCAGCTGCCGCATGATTTCCCAGGTGGTTGGGTCCGTCAACAGTACCTGCCCGATAACTTACGCGGTAAGCACTACTATGAGCCCAAACAAACGGGGAAGTATGAGCAAGCTTTGACCCAACGCCTGGCTCAACTCCGCAGCCTCCAACAAGGTCGCCAGTAACGCAAAAGCCCCACTACCAAAGTTGGTAGTGAGGCTTTTAATTGTTACCATCTGCCGCGAACAG